>CAZSHO010000070.1:0-1020 GCA_964607005.1 uncultured Rhodocyclaceae bacterium | reverse complement strand
TGTCGAAGCTATGAAGGTTGTTCACCCGGGGATGGGCTGAGAAGCTGGGGTTGCAAAGCACCAACCTCAACCGAAGGGTTCCCCGGATGAACGTGCACAAGAATGCCCGGCTGACGCCGGCGGGTCGAGCCTTGTTGGCCGAGCGGGTCGAGGCGGGCTGGACAGCCCGGTCGGCGGCGCAGGCGGCGGGCGTGTCGGTCAGGACCGCGCGCAAATGGCTGGGTCGGCATCGGCTCGGCGGCGAGCGCAGGCATCACGACCGCAGCTCGGCACCGAGACGATGCCCGCGCAGGACGGAGCCCCGACGAATGGCCGAGATCGAAGCCCTGCGCCGTCAGCGGATGACGGGACCACAGATCGCCCGGGCGCTGGGCATGGCCCGTTCGACGGTGGGTCTGATCCTGCGTCGCCTGGGTCTGGGTCGCCTCGCCCTGCTGGATCCGAAGCCGCCCGTCGTCCGCTATGAGCGCAGCCGGCCCGGCGAGATGATCCACCTCGACATCAAGAAGCTGGGCCGGTTCGACCGGGCCGGCCATCGCGCCACCGGTGACCGGCAGGCGGGGCGGTCGCGCCATGCCGGATGGGACTTCCTGCACGTCTGCGTCGATGACGCCACGCGGCTGGCCTACACCGAACTGCTGCCTTCCGAAGGCCAGCACGACGCCAGCGCCTTCCTCGAACGCGCCCTGGCCTGGCTCGCCCGTCACGGCGTCACGGTCGAGCGCGTCATGACCGACAACGGCTCGGCCTATCGCTCCGGACTGTTCGCCGCCGCCTTGTCGCGGGCTGGAGCCCGACACGTCCGCACCCGCCCCTACACGCCCCGCACCAACGGCAAGGCCGAGCGCTTCATCCAGACCACCCTGAGAGAATGGGCCTACGTCAGACCCTATGGCTCTTCCAACGAGCGCGCGCAGACCATCAAACCCTGGACCGACGCCTATAATCTTTACCGCCCCCACTCCGGCATCAACGGCCTCACCCCATGGGCACGAGTGAACAACCTGCTTGGAAACGACA
>CAZSHO010000069.1:0-1034 GCA_964607005.1 uncultured Rhodocyclaceae bacterium | reverse complement strand
CGTTAGCAGCAATAATATTATGACAGTTTTGAAATGAAATTATCTGACGACATCGAAGCAAATATCTTACTTCGGAACAACACTCCGATAGACGACTTTTTGGGACTATCACCGACTGAAATTCATCATTTGCTTTATGACATATTTGGCGATAAATCTCCTGTTCGATTTCGTGACAACATTGACGAGAAAACACTTGAACAAATTCCGCTTTTTAGAATAGTTGAAGATTATCTAAAAATCATTCAGCGAGACAAGCATATCAAGTTGACACCACTCGGAGCATTACCGAAAAAAGTAATGGTTGAACTTTACGACAAAAGATATTTACTTGAAGAACATATTGAAAATGGAATAACAAAACTTTGGCGAGAAGAAGACAGTGTTTCCATCAGAAGTGCAAGACTTACCGCTGAACTCGCAGGGCTTGTAAAAAAAGTATCTGGCAAACTTACTTTGACAAAAACTGCAACCAAACTTATTGACACAAACAATCGCTTGCAATTATTCAGACAGTTTTTTCAAGCGTTTACAGACAAATTTCTTTGGAGTTTTAATGACGGTTATCCTGAGCAACCAATCGGACAACTTGGTTGGGCTTTTTCGGTTATTATGCTCGACAAATTTGGCAGCCAACCACAAACGGTTGACTTTTATGCAGACAAATATTTAAAAGCGTTTCCAAAATTCATAACGTATTTTCGACCTGACTACTCAACTCCAGAAAGACAGTTTTTTAGATGTTATGGCGTTCGGACTTTTGACAGATTTTTTCTTTGGTTCGGTTTAGTGACAGTTGAACAGCAGAAAAAATATTTAGATTTAGACACTGATAAATTTAAACGAACAGACTTGGTAAAAAGCATTTTCAAAATTGACGACCAATGACAATAGACAGAGAAAGAATTACTGCTGCTAACATCGGTTTTGCGTTATGGGGGCTGACGTGCTTCGTAGAAACATTTATGCAAGGTTCAACATTTGTGCTTCGTATGAACAGTAGTGCTAAAAATCCCCCACAACGCAAAGCCGCC
>CAZSHO010000068.1:0-1064 GCA_964607005.1 uncultured Rhodocyclaceae bacterium | reverse complement strand
CCACAGCGCGGTATGGACCGGAACCGAGATGATCATTTGGGGCGGATATAACGGTCCCAGTCGATTCCAGGACGGTGGCCGCTGGCGGCCCTGATTCCCTTGTCCCCATCCGCCCACCTGACCTATCGTCCACCCCCAACCACAAGGGGGGCTTGATGGAGAGGCTCAGGAGTTCACACGGGTTTCCGACGACGGATCGCGCGCTGCGCTTTTTGTCCATTCGGCTTCGCTCTCAGTCAGAGACATCCGCGCTCGCGCCCGAGATCGACGCGGAGCGCACGCGGGTGAGGCAGGCGGAGGAGCGATGGCTCGAAGCGCGCGAGCTGCGCGTCGCGGCGACGGCCGAGCTCGAGTTTCGCGATGGCGAGCTCGATTGCGCGGTGGCGGATTTGGCGCGGCATGCGCTCGCCTTGGTGCAGGGGCGGCGCGATGATGATCGCTATCGGCAGCTCTTCGCGGTCAGGCCAGCCAAGGGAACGGGGCCTGTGGGAGGGGACACGCAAGAGCGTTATGTGCGCACGATCCTCGCGCACTTGAGCCAAGAGCCCTGGGCGGCGCTCCGGGAGCACGAAAAGCCGATCGAGGATGCGCTCGAGGCGCTCCGCAGCGTAGAGGCTCGACGCGCCGAGCTGTATGTGCCCGAACAGATGGCGGCGAGTGAGCGCATCGCCATGTTCGATCAGGCGCGGCGCGCCTACAATGCGATGCACTCCCGGCTGCGATTGCTCTTTCCGGAGAGAGACGCCTTGGTCGAGAGCTTCTTCACGCGGCTGCGAACGAGCTCAGGGAGCGCGGCGGAAGACTCGGGCGAACCCGAAGCGGTGTAGGGCCCCGGAGCGCGCGGAGGGGGTGTCTCACGCTCGAGGTGGTCGCTCTGCAGCTGCAGAGGATGTGTTTTGCACAGCGGACGACCCCCTCTGCAGCTGCAGAGGATGTGTTTTGCACAGCGGACGACTCCTCTGCAGCTGCAGAGGATGTGTTTTGCACAGCGGACGACCCCTCTGCAGCTGCAGAGGATGTGTTTTGCACAGCGGACGACCCCTCTGCAGGCGCAGAGGATGTGT
>CAZSHO010000067.1:0-1067 GCA_964607005.1 uncultured Rhodocyclaceae bacterium | reverse complement strand
CGATTCTCCTACTTCATTTACTGCTGCTTCTACTACAGGTACAATGACTACCTCTCCTACTTTTTCAAACAATACAATTAATGTAAATTTTGGAGGAGCAATAGATAATAAATCTCAAAAAGTAACAATAAGAATTTCAGCCTTATCAGCTTCAACTGGTGCAAGCAATCGTCCTTCAACTGCTATTGACGATTTTACTATTAGCTGGAATTAATAATTTTTCTTTAAAATCTATAATTCAAAGCCTTGCTGAATAGCAGGGCTTTTTAATGTAATTATTTCTGATCTATTAAGCATGAACTAATTACTTTTAAAAAAAATTTACATGCGATTTCATGTTTACTTAAATACTGCAATAGCTTTATTACAAAACTACAACGGATTAGAGCCATTGAATTATTATTTAAAAAAGTACTTTTCATCTCATAAAAAACATGGAAGTAAAGACAGAAAATTCATCTCTCATTTATGTTATTGTTATTTTAGAATTGGCAAAGCATTACCAAATCAAAGTATTGAATTAAAAATAAGAACTGCACTATTTCTATGTAATACCCAAGTAAATAATTGGCAAGATTTATTTAATCAATACTGGATAAATAGCTGGCATAAAGAATTACATAAAAGGATTGAATTTATACAAAGTCAAAATCTAAATTTTGATATTGAACACATTTTTCCTTTTAAAGAAGCATTAAGTGAAGGCATTGATTTTAGTGCATTGGCAACTTCTCATCTTATACAACCAAATTTGTTTATAAGAATACGTCCTCATAATAAAAATATAGTTATTGAAAAATTAAAGGCTACTAAACTTAATTTTAAAATACTAAATGATACATGCATTGCCTTGCCTAATGCTTCTAAAATAGATAAGCCTTTACTCATTAATAAAGAAGTAGTAATACAGGATTACTCATCGCAACAAATTGCAAAATATTTTACATTCATACAATCATTAATAAAAGAAAGTAAAAGTTCTGCTATTACAATATGGGATTGTTGTGCAGCAAGTGGAGGAAAATCTATATTAGCAAAAGATATTTTGGGCAATATTCAACTTACTG
>CAZSHO010000066.1:0-1271 GCA_964607005.1 uncultured Rhodocyclaceae bacterium | reverse complement strand
TGAGGTCGGTTGCAAATGGTAGAGTCCAACGGCCTAAGCGGCCATCTGTTTTGCATAGTATTTCTGAGCGAAAGCGGCGGGCGACAGATGGCCGAGTCGTGCCTGCTTTCGAATCCGGTTGTAGAAGATCTCGATGTATTCTGTGATCTCGCGCCTGGCCTGCTCGCGGGTGGCGAAGCGGCGGTGATGCACCAGTTCTGTCTTCAGGGAGCCCCAGCAGCTTTCCATCGGCGCATTATCCCAACAGTTTCCCTTGCGGCTCATTGACGCCTGCATACCGAATTGCCGCAGGAGTTTCTGGTAGGCGTGGGCGCAGTACTGGCTACCTCGATCCGAGTGGTGAATCAGCCCCTTGCCGGGCCGCTTGGCGGCCACGGCCCGGAATAGCGCCTGCATCACCAGGCTCTGCGTCATGCGACTGTCGAGGGCATAGCCCACCAGTTCGCCATTGAACAGATCCTTGACGCCGGCAAGATAGAGCCAGCCTTCGTCGGTGGCGATGTAGGTGATGTCCGTCACCCAAGCCTTGTTCGGGGCCGCCACGGCAAACTGGCGATCCAGCAGGTTCGGTGCGATCGGCAGGGCGTGATTCGAATCCGTGGTCGCCTTGAACTTCCGTTTCTGCTTGCAGCGCAGGCCGAACTTTTTGCGGATGCGCTTGATCCGATGAATGCCAACCTCAATGCCATTATCCGCCAGATCGGATTGCAGGCGTTCCGGGCCATAGGTCTGGCGGGAGCGTTCGTGGGCGGCCTTGATCTCGATCTCCAACCGGGCATTCGCCTCTGCGCGTGGCGAGGGCGGGCGTTTTCGCCAAGCATGATAGCTGCCTTCCGAAACCCCCAGGGCACGGCACATGGCCGCTACGGGATAATGCTGTCGCAATGCCTCGATTCGGCCGTATTTCACCGCGACTCCTTCGCGAAATAGGCCGCACATTTTTTTAGCAGATCACGCTCCAGTTTCACTTCGGCCAGTTCCTTGCGTGTGCGCGCCAGTTCGAGTTCAAGATCGCTCGGCAGCCGCTGTCCTTTGCCAACCTCCGCCAACTCGCCTGCGCGTGCCGCACGCACCCAGTTCCCCAAGCTGCTCTTCGGCACCGACAGCCGCTTTGCCGCCCGGTCAACCGAGAGACCTTCCGCTTCCACCAACTTGACTGCCTCCGCCCGGAACTCGGGCGTATAAATCCCCTTCGGAATCCGTTCCATTTGTGTCCTCCGTACCGATAAATTACACGATCCGTTGGACTCAACCCTTTCCAGCCTACCTCA
>CAZSHO010000065.1:0-1296 GCA_964607005.1 uncultured Rhodocyclaceae bacterium | reverse complement strand
TCACCATCGAGGTCCAGAATCAGCGGGTCGGCGTGGTAGGGAAGGGCGTGCTGGGCAGGGTCGAAGCGGACTTCTTCATAAGGCCCCTTACAGAACGCTTCATATACGAACGGATCAAAACCGGGCGTTCTGAGTTGATCCATCAAACGGTCCAATTCTCTTTCACGCTCAGGCATTGCTTTGAAAGATTTAGGGAAGAAATTGAAAAACGGAATCCAGCTTGGATCGGCAAAATCCACTCCGACTGATTTAAGACGGTCAATTGCTGCTCGTAACGCTTCAAGACTTGCTGACGATCTGTCTCCGGCATATGCCTCACACGCGTTCTTCAGCTGTTGTTGAGCCGAATACATCTCGACACCGGATGAAGCCGTTTCAGCCTTGCTTGCCCAATTCCAGAGTCCTTTGAAAAACGATAGAAAGCTATTCACTGATTTCTCCTTTGGGTGTTGAAAGCGAGAGGAGCTGCAAGAGATAGGGTTGCAGACGCTGAATCAGATTGCTGCAATCGACATCAGCAAAATCCGCGCAGATTTTTTTCCGGTCTAGTCCCTTCATCACTTCTTGAGCGATGCAATCCGATGCGCCCTCAATCACCATATTGCGTATGCATATTCCGATTGAAAGGCGCGCTTCGTTGAATCGGCACAGCAATGGATCGTCGGGGCACAAGAGGGCGTTGGCTTCGAGATAGTCGTTCTTGATGGCTGAAACCGGATTCTTCCCGCCGGGCATCGTCTGCAGCCAGGCATATGCGCGCTCTATTTGCGCTTCATGAAGCCGACGCGAATCGGATACCTTTGCACGCTCCAGCCGATCCATGGCTTTGCGGGCCAGTCCGATAGCTGTATCCGGCATGAAGGCGGCGTTCCCCAGACGACTTCCTTGAATGTAAATGTCGGTAGCGACAAGATCGTCCTCGATCGAATTTCCCAGACGATTTAGTGCAATCAGCGGAATTTCAGCGCTCGACAGGAAATAGGGCGTATTGGATGCAATGGCATTGGCGAATTCCAACTTATATTCTCTGGAGCGGGCAGATTGTCTTCCATTGGTGATGTCCACCGTTCCCAGGACCAGATTACTCAGGCGAACTGCAGTATTCACTTGACCGGTTGCCGCAAGTTGCAACACATGCAGTCGGGCAATCTCCTGAGCGCCGAATACTGCGACACCTCCTATAAAAAGTGTCACGCCCGCTATCCATAAAGCCTTTCGCAACTTCATGCTGTCCGCCTTATCTGCCCGCATTCGTCATTCGCCGCGGCATACTGTTCAAGAATCCCGGCGAGCGCG
>CAZSHO010000064.1:0-1392 GCA_964607005.1 uncultured Rhodocyclaceae bacterium | reverse complement strand
GGCGAATGACGAATGCGGGCGGCTACGGGCGGCGTGAGGAAAAAGTCAGTTGCCGCAGGACGGCGAGTATTGACGAGTTGCTCAATATAGCGGAGGAGCGCGCGAATGCAGCACGCAGAATACTTTCCTGAAACATCGATTCGCTCCTGCGAGTGTATCGCGCGACCGGTCTTGATCCGGGACATAAGGCACGTTGCGCCCTTAGTTCTCGCGAGCGGGACGTGCTTGGACTCATGGCCAAGGGAATGACGAACCGTGAAATTGCCGCATCCCTCGGTCGCAGCATCTTGACGATTCAAAACCAGGTTCATCACGTGCTTGTCAAGCTCGCGGCGAGGAATCGCGTCCATGCCGTGGTACGCGCTATGGAATTAGGGTTGGCACAGAATGAATGAAATCATTCATGACAAGACCAAATGGCAGAAATATCATTCTCGGCGTATTTACTGGAGAAGCAAAATGGATTCTGCAATTGTGATGAGAACGCAATACGGAAGAAGATGGTGTTTAGGACTGCTCGTCTTCTTTGCTTTTATCAACTGGGCGCAAGCTGGTTTTGAGGATCGTCGACATGAAAAGACCAGGCTCAAGCTTGTGGAAAGCATCAATAGCCTTCTTATTCAATCTGGTATTTGTTCAAGTATTGCTGAGTGCCAGAAATCAAAAATATTGTTTGTTAGCCCTAAGGGCGGCGGAGTGGCGGTGCAGATATGGGGGGTAAATAAAGCTGCTGCATTTCTCGATATTTCGAGAATATGCGAGACAATTTTTTTTGAGAACACCGAGCTTCAAGAAATCTCGATAGATATCTATTTTGTCCGAAAAGAGGATGCTTTGAACCTGCCAATTTGGAAACCTGCAAAGACTAACGTAGAAATTCTTTTCAAGAGGAATCAATAATGCCAAGTGTCGAGTTGAGAGTGGATATTGGGGGTGCGGATTGGATACCTCACTCGTTTATTGTCGTGACCGGACCGGATGGGGTGGAGCGCGGCTATGGCTTGGCACCGCAGGAACACGGCACTCTGACAGGAGCTGGTTGGATTTATGACGATACCAACCACGAGTACACCAGCTCAACTGGAAAATTGGAGCTCTCCGACGCAGAATATTCGAGATTGATGGATTTCATAACCAGATCTCAGGAGAATCCGCCTCCGTACTATCTTCCCTTTGGATCTCAGTGTGCCAACTGGGCGGTCCAAGCGCTGGTCGAAGCAGGTATTCCCGCAATCGCGTCGCCCAACTTGCTCCCAGACAATTTCCTACGCGATTTATTCGAAACAATTATTTGGAATCCGTATACTCAATTTCTGAGTTTAAGTATCCGGGACTTCTTCAACGGCTCCCAACGCGCTCGTCCCTACCACGCTGACCCGCTGATTCTCGATC
>CAZSHO010000063.1:0-1471 GCA_964607005.1 uncultured Rhodocyclaceae bacterium | reverse complement strand
CCAAACATGCTGTGAATGCAGATACAGCAAAATTTGCTTCTGAAAAATTTGGGATAGGGATGAAACCAGTTTATAATCTTGATGTAAATGGTTTTGGAAGATTTGTTGCAGACCAATCGCCTTTAGTTGGACCTGAACTAAGGTTTAAAGGATATAGACAAGAATGGGTTATGGGAGTTGATGTTGCTAATAATGGCGGAAGTGGCGATTTTGTAATGCTAGCTGACCAGGCAAATAATGGAGCTGTTAGAGATTTGATTTATGTGAATAGAAATAAAGAAGGAGATAATTCTATTAATGATAACAGTGGTTATCCTACAATCGGTTTTTGGTACACTCCTTCTTCTAAATTTGTTCAAACAATGTTTAATGTACCAGATGTAAAGCCAAACAGAGATATTGTTGGAATTAGAAAGTCGCCATACACAGATAACAGCAGCAGGATGCTATCTTTTTATGACAGTGCTGACACTATAGCTGATTTTTGGGTTAATTCAATATATCAATTTGAACCCTTTCTAAAAGTTAAAGGAGATTTATCTGTTCTTTCTAAAGATATAAATAATACAAGTGTTTTAAGATTAAATGCGAACCCATCAGACAATAGTTCTGATTTTATTTTAAAAAATTATTATAGTGGAGTTACAGGTTATGAGTTCAGACTGAGTAATTATAATGTAGATTACTTAAAAGTTAATCGTAACAAAAATTCAGCAACTTTTAATGGTATTGTTTTGGCAAATGCTGGTGTAGATACCTTAGCTACCAAGGCTTACAATAGAAGTTTATTTGAAAATGATATAAATGTAACAGGTAATCTGAGAAAGCAGGGAAAAAATGTAATAACAGAAGCCGATACCTCTGTTTTTTCTAAAAAGTTAGTTGCTATAAATTCAACACTTAATAATTATACACTAAGTCTTACTGATTTGAATAATATGGTTACTATAAACTCAAGTTCAGGTAAAACTATTACAATTCCTAACCAGTTGAGTGTTGCATTTCCTATTGGCACAAAAATTTTAGTTACACAAATGGGTGTTGGTCAAATTACTTTTTTACCAGATGTTGGTGTTACACTTAATAGCTCATCAAATGCCAATAAAATCAAAAATCAATACAGTGTTGCTACTTTAATAAAAACAGATACAAACACTTGGTTATTGTTTGGCGATATCATAAACTAATTTCTCTCTTAAATTAATGAATTCAAATTTTGAAAATTCTTTTTCTAAACTTCAACAATATGTAGAAGAAGAAAATTATAAAGGCTGGGACCCTTATGATGGGTTGAATAGTAAAGTATTTCAAGCAATACCATTTATAAAAAATAATAGATTTTGCAGATTAGTTTGGATTCAGGGTTTTAAAAAATCACCTCTTAATTTCAGAAAATTATTATTAGTACCAAAGGGCTATAACAGCAAAGGAATAGCATTATTTTTATCTGGTTATTGCAGATTATATTCCA
>CAZSHO010000062.1:0-1472 GCA_964607005.1 uncultured Rhodocyclaceae bacterium | reverse complement strand
TTTATGAGGAATCTCTGTTCTTTAACAATAGATGCTTCGTTACCTTAGCATGACAACATGTGTAAATTGTTATTCCGAGTTTGCGAGGAAACCGTACCTTTCAGGTATTACAAACTATAATATGGGATCCGATTTCATATATTAAAAATGTCATGAATCAACATAATTATTACATATATATACTTACCAATAAAAACAAAACAGTGCTGTATATAGGTGTAACAAATAATTTATCTGCAAGATTAAATCAACATATAAATGGAATAGGTAGCATTTTTACTTCAAAATATAAAACCCATTTTCTTATTTATTTTGAGCATTATGATTTTATTGATCAGGCTATAGCAAGAGAAAAACAAATAAAAGGGTGGAGAAGAAGTAAAAAAGATGAATTGATAAAAACTAACAACCCAGAATTGGCGTTTTTAAATAAGGATTGGTTGTAGAGAAAATAACGTTGATTTTTTGTTATTCCTTGATATAAAAATAGCAGAGTTTGTCATTTAGAGTGAAGTGAAGAATCTTTTTTTCTTTGTCATTCCAAGTTGATGAGGAATCTCTGTTCTTTGACAATAGATGCTTCGTTGCCTCAGCATGACAACAGGTGTAAATTGTTATTCCGAGTTTGCGAGGAATCTGTACCCTTTGTCATTCCGAGTTGATGAGGAATCTCTGTTCTTTGACAATAGATGCTTCGTTGCCTCAGCATGACAACAGGTGTAAATTGTTATTCCGAGTTTGCGAGGAATCTCTGTTCTTTGACAATAGATGCTTCGTTACCTCAGCATGACAACAGGTGTAAATTGTTATTCTGAAAATACCGAAGAATCTTTGTTTATCTGTCATTTAATAAAACCAGAATCTAAATCAATATTATGATATAAATATATTTCAATGAATAGCGAACGTTTAAATGCTTATCGTATTATGTGGGTACTTGTATTTTTTGATTTGCCAACTGAAACAAAAAAAGAAAGAAAAATTTATGCCGATTTTAGAAAAAAACTTTTACAAGATGGATTTACCATGTTTCAGTTTTCCATTTATTTACGTCATTGTGCCAGTAGCGAAAACGCAGATGTTCATACAAAAAGAACCAAAAAAAATTTACCCGAGAAGGGACATATTGGTATTTTAACAATAACTGATAAACAATTTGGAATGATGGAAATTTATCATGGCAAAAAATTAGCTCCAAAAGAAAACATACCTCAACAATTAGAAATGTTTTAAAAAAATAGCATTAATAAAAATGCCTGTTAGCATGAAGTACTACAGGCATTTAAGTCATTTTTTTCTTTCTAATTTCTTTTAAAACCATTGCTCTTATTGCGTTTCAGCTAAAGCTGTTGTTATCAAAATTAGAAAGAACAAAGTTTGAAAGCAAATCACAACACTGGTTGAAAGTATTGCTGCTGGACTTTTGTTGTTATCAAAATTAGAAAGAACAAAGTTTGAAAGCAAATCACAAC
>CAZSHO010000061.1:0-1528 GCA_964607005.1 uncultured Rhodocyclaceae bacterium | reverse complement strand
CGAAGTGGCGGTCGTTGGGCCGCGAGTCGAGGAAGCTGTCGACCTCGGTGAACGCACCCTGCGGCGTCGAGACGATGGCCGAGTCGTCGAGGTACGGCGCGAAGTCGAGGTGCAGCTCGAGGTCGGCCAAGCCCCGCGCGTCGAAGAGCTGCGTGTGCGCCTTCGAGTTCTCGACCAGCGCGAGGACGCGCGGCGGATCGGCGGCGGCCGCGATCACGGCCGGCGCGACGAGTTGGAAGCGCACGGGCTCGGTGACCTCCTGCGTGCGCAGCACCGTGCCGGCCGGAATGGCCACGCTGGCCACGGGCACGCGCGCCAGCGAGAGCCACACCTCGGCGGTGGCGGCCTGCGCGCCGTGGAGCCGGTAGCCGAGCATCTTCGCCAGGGCCATCACGCTCTTGCGCTGCGTGGCCGTGACGAGCCGCGACTCGCGGGCGAGGTTGTCCTGGTAGAAGGTCAGGACGTCGCCGACGTAAGCGTAGAGCTCGACGAGCAGGTTCCCAAAGCTGGCGACGTCGAAGTCGGTCCAGTCGGGGAACACGCTCTTGATGAGCGCGATCAGCCGCGCCCGAAGAGCGTCGAAATCTTTGTCGGTGTAGTCGACGGACTCGGGCAGCGTGGCCACGGCGGGATGCCTCCGGGGAGGCAAAGCCCCTGCGGTCGTCATCCGGGGGACGGCCGTGCACAATAGGACGATGGCTTCGTTGACCGCCCGCTCGCTCTACTGCGACGAGACACGCACCGACGGAGGCGGTCCCTTCTTCCTTGGGATGTTGGACTGCTCTCCTCGGAGAGCGGAGATCCTCGGCGCTGCGGTCGAACGGGTGCGCCAAGAGCACCAGTGCCATGGCGAGATGAAGTGGACGAAGGTCTCCGGGAAAATGCTGCCGGCCTACAAGGCGTTCGTCGACGTGTTCCTGCACGACCGCTACGCACGCTTCTCCGTCATGCGAGTCGAGCGCAACGCCGAATGGCGAAGCTGGGCTCGCACGAACGAGGAGCGCTTCTTTCGGACGTACTACGCATTCCTCCGTCGCACTATGAGTGGCTACTGCCGGTACGACGTGCACTTGGACCATCTTCAGGCGAAGCGGTGGCGATGGGATTCGCTTCGCTACGCGCTGCGAGGGGCATCTATGCGGGACGACTACGCGGCGGGGAAGCGACTTGTGCCGAGCCTGCGGGCGGTCGACTCGAAGACGTCGGATCTGCTTCAACTGACCGACGTCCTGCTCGGCGCCTGGACGGCGGCCCCGTCGTCACCGCACAAGACTGGCCTGCAACAGCACGTTCGAGAACGAGCTGGCAGTCGGGTTGAGGAGTGGACCTTCCTGCGCGAGGGGCACGATGGATGAAGGTCACCGCTCGATCGCCACGTCCACCGCTGCGCTGGTCTCGCGCTCGCGGACGCGCACCCGCAGCGTGATGGACGGACCGTTCTGCTCGACGGCCAGGCTCACGAGGGTAGCGCCAGGGACCCAGCGCTTGAGGGCATCGCGCACGTAGACGCGGGCCAGCTCCTTCAGGG
>CAZSHO010000060.1:0-1581 GCA_964607005.1 uncultured Rhodocyclaceae bacterium | reverse complement strand
GCGACAGGCAATCCATGATCGCCTTCAGGTACGGCGTGCGGCTGGTGCGCCAGCGGCCCGGCTCGGCGGACGCCTTGCTGGACAGCATCCGGTGGCGATCCGACCACTCCGACACCGTGAGCAAGGGATCGGGCGTCAGCCCCTCCCGCCAAGCACGCTCGATGTCGAGCGCCCCTTCGTAATCTGCATCCAGCATCAATCCACCCGTGGGCGAACCTCGCCCAATTCCTGCAAGTGTTCCCGCACGGCGGTTTCCAGCGCGACGTGCAAGGTATGGACATCGACGCCGAGCTTCGCCGCCATCTGCGCCGAGATGCGCGCTGGCCAGTTGAGCCAGGCGTCCCGCTCGGCGCGGGCCAGTTTGAACACGTGGGCGATGGCCTGTGGCCGGTCGACCAGTTCGCCCTTGAGGCGCGCCAGGCGCACCTTGTTGGTCTGCGCCTTGACCACTTCGTTGACGGTGCGGGCCTGCAGCAACGACGTGCCACCAGCATTCAATGCCGGCGCGACCGGATCGCTTGCAGGTTCCTTGACCGCGACCGTTTCAGCCCGGCGCTTGGTGCCTTCCTTGGGCGTGTCGGAATTCTTCGCCCACTCCCGGTCGGCCTTGTCCGGGTCGATGCTGCCATCGGCCTCGGGCGTGATCCGCCCGGCACGAATGGCCTTGTGCACGGCGGTGTCCGACACACCTCGGTGCCGGGCGTAGGCGCGAATCGACAGTCCCATGATCTCCATCAAGCATTAGTGCGGCCCCCGATCAGATTCAGCTTGGCTTCTCTCTGGAACAGCGCGTTCATGCCATCACCATCAACGACGCTACAAGGAGACGCACATGAGCAAGCAAGCCACCCAGCTCAACCAAGCCCTCGAAACCCTGCTCCAGCAGATCGCGCTGGACCACCTGTTCATCGAAACCCTGGAAACCCGCAACAGCGACCGGATGGACTTCCACGAGGTCAGCGTCTGGGGCGTCAAGAGCGCCCTGATGGCGGCCTACGAGGCAGGCCGGCAGGCCGCGAAGCAGGGCTGAAAAAGAAACGGAAAGCGCTTGGCTTCACTCGGAAACAGCGCGTTCATGACCACACCATCAACCACCACGAAGGAGCATCAAATGACCACCATCCAACTGACCCCGGCCCAGCACGCCATCCTCGCCTACGCCATCGAACACACCGGCGGCAAGATCGAGTGGTTCCCCGACAACATCAAGGGCGGTGCCCGAACCAAGGTGCTGGAGGGCCTGTTCAACAAAGCCCTGATCACCCGCGACAGCACCAACTGGTTCGTCGCGGCCGAGGGCTACGACGCCCTGGGGCGCGCCCGGCCGACGCCGGCCACCCTTCACCCCGACCCCGAGGTCGAGGCCGCCGTGTCGGCCGCAGAGGCCAACTGGGCGCAAGAAAAACAGGATGCGGCCAAGCAGCTGCTCAAGGTCGGCGTCGAGGGCAAGCCCCGCACCCGCGAGAACAGCAAGCAGGCCACCGTGATCCAGATGCTCCAGCGCCCGGAGGGAGCCACTATCAACCAGATCTGCGCGGCCACCGGCTGGCAGGCGCACACGGTGCGCGGCACCTTTGCCGG
>CAZSHO010000059.1:0-1597 GCA_964607005.1 uncultured Rhodocyclaceae bacterium | reverse complement strand
GATAAAAATGGAACTAACAGTACATATAACCTACTTCCCGATGGAAGCTCAGTATGGCGCATCATTATGGCAGGGTGATACGATGATTGATATAGACTATCAATTGCACGATTCCAAGAAGGAAGCCCAAAAGTCGGGTAAACTACTAAGAAAAGAATACATCAGATTAACCAAAGAGGAGATATAAAATGAGTCTTTATACAACATTGATGAAACGTGGTCACCCTGAGAAAGAAGCGAGTCATATAGCTACACAAATGGCGAATCGTTTCTCGGAGGAATTCATTGATCTCGATCCAGTATGGGTCATGCACGAACTTGATGAGGAATTGGTAAGTCACTTAAAGGCGGAAGGTAAAGAGGTGTACTGGTTCGAGGTACATGAGGAAAAATATTTTAATGGTGGTATACGGGTGCCTTATTGTGTGTTAATGTATGATATGGATAACTTGAGAGGTGAAGAATGAGGATAGAATTTAGCGATATGGCTCAGACAATGCATGATTATCTTCTATGGTCATGGGATTGCGACGCTAAAGGATGGGAGGAGTTCAGCAAGGGCAAGTGTAAAAGTGTGCCATTCTTGGAAGCGTTATGGGTATACAATGGGGAGGTAGATCACTGGATGAATGCTAACTAACCCACTATATAAGACACTAGGATGCGATTCTAGGCATTATTATAGTGGATGGTATAGGGTAACCTAGGTCAGTAGTAGATAGTGGCTAGAATCGCATCCTAGTGGATTTCTAGTAGGTTAACATAAGGGGATTGTAATGGTTAACAGATCAAGAGATAGATTGGCACTTTACCGTAATACAATCGGGGTGGTATCTCCAGGAATACATGGGTTGGAGGTAGTACTGTACAACGCGGTAGATAACTACCGCTGTACCAACAAGTCAATCAATGCCATATTTCCCTACGATTTCGGGGACGAGGTTTTAGGTGAGGTGTACAGTGCGGCAGTCAAACATTTAGATAAATTAATGCTTGACATAGTACATTGAGTGGTGTAGTATGTGAATCATCAGATAGCAACTGGTTACCGCGATACGAAAGAGCTGCGAGGTAGGGTTTAGTAAAGGGTAAGTGGCGATTACCTACCAGTGCCGAAAGATACTTAGGCCATAGGTCGGTTAAGTAGGCAGCTAGATGATAGTAATAATCAAGTAGGTGGAATCGGGGAAAGAATTGGAAAGGATACCTGAATGAAACAATTTGAACAGACTGGTAACGAAGAACGGCGCATCTATTGGCCGTATGGTTTAGAAACAAAGATGAATAGAGTAACAGCCGAAATAGCTCTGAGAAGATACAGTGTGACACTCAAAGCGGATGCAGAAGTAGACTTATGTGTCAATGGGGAGGACGGGACAGAAGTACATTTCCTCAGAATGGCATTGATAAGGGGTAAGAAGTAAGGTAGTATGCACACATCAGCTAGAGATTAACTACTAGCCCCGGCCTGAAACCTAGCGGGTAAAACTAGGACAGAACCATAGCAGGTGGTTTCCTCGGGCTTGATAAATGAGGAGGAAGTCTAGCAATAGACAGCGTGAGATAGGATGCTCTACTCACAAGCGGAATCGGCTCA
>CAZSHO010000058.1:0-1620 GCA_964607005.1 uncultured Rhodocyclaceae bacterium | reverse complement strand
CGGGCGACCGCTTCGGCGCTTCGGTCTCTCTTTCGTCCGATGGCACCGTGCTCACCGTGGGCGCACATGAGGAGGACTCGGCGGCCACTGGAGTCGGAGGCGACCAAAGCGACAACTCCGCAATCAACAGCGGCACGGTCTATGTCTATCGCTGACTTTTCACGTCGACGTCCTTGCGTTCTTATGCGGCTTATAAGGAAACCTGTCTCGGTCCTCTGAAGTCCAACTGCCAATCTTCAGGCCGGGACGAAGAGGCGCCAGAATGGATCCTCGCCCGGACGCTTCGCCATGGGACGGGGCTCTTCGCGATTAGGGCCTGTCACGAAATAAGCTGTCCGTGTGGCCGATCGACCCTCGCCTCGATGCTTCGGCATGGGACGCACTCGACGCGACACCCGCCGATTCTGGCGGCATCGTCGGCGGGTGTGCGTGTACGGCGGCCGGTCGCTCGAACGCGCCTACGGCTCATCATCGCTGCAGCAACGGAAGCCGAGCGTGGGCAGAAGAGTGTCTTCGGTGGCGCGCGAAAGATCGGTCGCACACGTGAGGCCGAACTCGGGGGACTCATGCGAGCCGCCGCGCACGACGAAGATCCTGCCTCCGTTCGCAGCAACCCCTCGCTGGTCCGCGGTCCACTCTTTGGCGTTGCCGGACATATCGAACGCGCCGTCTTCGCTCACGCACATGGCGAGGGAACCCGTGGGCTCCAGCTGGCCTAGAGAGGCGGCGTGGTCTGCGCCATTGCACACGGCGCCCTCGTAGCTGCCTCCATATGGATATGCGCTCGCGCTCGCCCCTTCACACGCCGCGCGCCATTCGGCGGCCGTGCACAGACGATGGCCCGCTCTCGCACATGCCTCCGCTGCGTCCTCGTACGCCACGCGAGTCCATGGCAAGACGCCGCCTCGACCGCATGCGCGAGCGGTCGACTCCCCATCTTCGATGGTGCTGGAGTCGGGACGTGACGCCTCGTGACGGTAAACCCAGAAGTCGAGCGCGCCGCGCGCGATGTGGATCATGTCATCCCTCACGCGCGCAGGATCATCCGCGCCGGCATTGTCGATCACTCCATCGCAATTGTCGTCGATGCCATTGCAGATCTCGGCGCTCGGCGCGCCAGGGACAGGGTCCGGAAGCACGCTGAGATCGCAGAACGTCCGCGAGTCATCGGAGGGGTCGCACGCGATGGCGCCCACATCGCGACACGCGCCTCGCCCTCCGTTGTCGCATACATCCCCAAGCCCAGCGAAAGGCTCGTCACGAAGGCCATCGCAGTCTCCGTCGTGCCCATCGCACCGCGTCTCTTCGAGGACGATGCCGTTGGGCACCACCGGGTCGAACTCGACGCTCGCCGGGTAGTTACAGAACCACGTGGTGCGGCCCTCGCGGGTCGCGCAGATCGCCGTCACACCTGCGCAAGGAGTCCCCGGTGTGGTGCGGCACAGATCCGTAGGCGCAGGAGGCAGATCCTCGGGCTCGTCGATCAGTCCATCGCAATCGTCATCAAAGCCGTTGCACTGCTCTACCTGCGGCGGAAAGACAGGGCGGATAGGACATCCCAAGGGGCGGATAGGACATCCCAAGGGGCAAAAAGGTAGCCGAGGCTTGAGCAACCATCAA
>CAZSHO010000057.1:0-1699 GCA_964607005.1 uncultured Rhodocyclaceae bacterium | reverse complement strand
AAGCAGCATGACACGAGATCAAGAACTCATTCTTCTGCGAATTGAAAAGCGAATCGCGGAAAAGCGCGCAGCAAAAGCACGGGCCACGTCCGATCCGCTCGAGACGCTCGCGGCCATAAAATATCCGCATCTCGATCGCGCCGACCGACTCAAAGCCGTGAAGCTCGAACTCGAGATCGAAACTGCCAATCTCCGCAAGTCGAAGCCAAAAGCCATGAGCAACGATTACCCCCCTCATCTACAAACCAAAGCCAGCGATGAAGAAAACCTCGCCGAAGTGATCGATGCGCTCAAAAACATCATCGCCGACCCAACGAGAAGCGAAAAAGAAAAAGCCCGCGCAAAGCGTGCTCTCGCCGCACTCAACGAAGAAGAGCTCGCCGAGAAAACAGAAGCTCGCGCACGAGGACAAGCGGTCGCGATGAACGTCGGCACCGCGCAAAAGTTCTACGTACCTCGCAGCCAAGCCGACGCGCTCATGGATGACTTTCGGCGCAAATATTACGGAGTAGGCCGGTGAATCTCGCCTCATTGTTCCATAAGAAAGCGGAGCCAGAGCCCGTCGATTCGCTCGACACCGCGATCGCCGAAGCAAAGGCGCATGCCGATGCAGTCAAGGCAACACTCAAGTCCGTGATCGAGCATCAAGCGGAAGCGCGTGCTCGACTCGAGATCGCAGAATCGCGTGTCCGCGCGGCGCTCGCCAAGCGCGATCAAACGTTACTTGACGGCGGCGATCTCACTCTCGTCACGCAGGTGATCGCCGGTGCGCAGCGCGAGGTCGAGGCAGCGCGCGAAGAACTCATCGGTGCCGATCGAGACGTCGAGGCAGCCACTGCCGCGGCTGTACGAGCTGGCGAGGAGCTCTCCGCTGCAAAGCGCGCGAAGAAGGTCACCGAGCTCCGCGAGCGTGCATCGATTGCCACGCTGAATGCGAAAATCGAAGCGCCTGCCAAGCGCATCCTCGAGCTGCGAAAGCAGATGGCAGAGGCAGCTGCGGAGATGGACCGCGCGATCGTTGAGTCACACGCTGCGACTACTGAGCTTGTGAAAATGGGTGAAGCAGCGAGTCCCGTGCGGACGTTTCATCTGCTTGGCCCGTTCATCCGCGCGTCGCTTGCCGAGGATGCTTCGCGCGCGCCCGCGCTGCTGAACCTCATGACGGGCGAACTCACGACGATCGCTCACACTTTTGAGCCCAATCCCGCAGTGCATATCGGTTCGACGGTTCAGCATGCTTTTGTCCCGAACCGCGACGCCATCGCACGAATTCTATCGGCATCGTCGAGTTCATCCGGACACGAATATGCGTCTGATTATCTCGACGTCTTATTCGCTGAAGGTGAGGAAGCTGCGCAAGAGTTTCAAAAAGAACGCGCCTGCGAACGGCAGCAATTGCTTCGAAATCAGCCACCTCCCACACCCGGCCCCGACGGCTGGATCGACATGGGCCATGGAGCTCGTTCTCGAGTCCAAATGCTCTCTGACAAATGACAATTTCGCGCGTCGCGAGACGCGTGATTTGCGGGGCCGGACGTCCTCCCGGCACTGAACAAAGCCTCGTTCAGCCCACCGAGTTCACGTTTCTTGTCCGTGAGCTCGGTGGCCCGCGGAGCATTTATTTTCCTGCATTCGAGCGTGCTTGTCGGCGCGTCGCTGGCGCTCTCGCGACTGGCGAGCACGCTCGAGCGTAGGAAAC
>CAZSHO010000056.1:0-1813 GCA_964607005.1 uncultured Rhodocyclaceae bacterium | reverse complement strand
GCGCAGCGCATCGGCGGAGCAGGCCATGACGCAAGGCCCCGAGCGCTGGCGCCTTCCGCGTGGATCTGCGCCAGCGGACGGACTTGGCGTCTGCCGGCCAAGCTGTAAGAGGCTTGGCGGAAAGTCCGCAAGACTTGCCTGAAGTCCGGCATGTATTGCAGGCCTAAGTGATTGATGGTGTTTGATTTTTCGAAGAATTCGTCGCTAAACTGTTAAAATGGGAACATGGGTTCCACGATGAGGCTTGCCGACCGCATGCGCCAGTCGATTCGACGTCGACCGGGTCATGTGGTGCTGCGCGCCGAACTCGCGCCACTGGGCAGTGCATCGCAGATTTCGGAAGCCCTGAAGACACTTCAGCGCGAGGGGGAGTTGCTTCGCTTGGGCGCAGGCGTCTACGCGAAGGCCCGCCGGGACGAATCCACGCACGAGGTGATGCCGGTGGTGGATGTCGAGACGCTGGGGCGCGAGGTGGCGCACAAGCTCAAGGCGGAGGTGGCCGACGGCGGGGATGGCACCTTGGTGCTGGACACGGGCGACCGTCGTGTCTCCCGCAAGTTGGCCGTGGGCCATGGCGCCGTGCAATACGTCAACGATCGTACTCGCAGGGCCTTCACGGCAACCGCAAGGAAGCCGAGTGGCAGGGCCCCGTTCCCGACCACCGATGTCGGCAGCTATGTGCGCGGGCTTGCGGCTTTTCATGGGGTCCGCTATGTGCCAACGGCCGCCGATCAATGGGCCGAGACCGTGACTCGTCTGGCAGGTGACGACGTGCGTTCCGGCCCGGTGCAGGATCTGCTGGTCGCCCTCAAGCGTGCAGGCAAGCTGACCAAGGACGACATGGCGACGTTGCTCGTGAACTACCTGCGGGAGCGCAAGCAGGGTGTTTGATCCATTCAAGGATTTCGAGACGGCCGGCTATCTGCGCAACAAGTTCGCCGAGAGGGATCTGGAGATCGTCCAGGAGCTGGAACACCAGATGTTTCGCGCCAGCCTGGACGAAGCCATCGTGCACCTGGCGAAGCGGCGCGGTGCCTTGCGCTACGAAGAATTCCTCGCCGTTCATCGCATCCTCTTCGAGGGCTTGTATCCATGGGCCGGCCAGGACCGTGCGGCCACGGCTCCAGAGATCGCCGTGACCAAGGCTGGAACCTGGTTCTGCCATCCCGCGCACGCGCAATGGGCGGTGCAGGAAGGATTGCGCATCGGCAGCAACAAGCGCCTGTTGCGGCAGCGTCCCGGCGAGGTGATGGGGCTGTTTGCCTTTGGTCATCCGTTTCTGGACGGCAATGGCCGCACCATGCTGGTGGTCCACACCGAGTTGTGCCATCGCGCCGGCTTCTGCATCGAGTGGCACCGAACGAGCAAGTCGGATTACTTGGCCGCACTGAGCGCCGAGATCGCTACGCCGGGCAAGGGCATCCTTGACGCCTACCTGCTGCCATTCGTGGGTGAGAGCCGGGAACGCCAAGCCTGGGGCGGCATGATCGGCGGACTGCTGGGCCTCGACGGCAACGGGGTGGACGACGTCGTCGCAGGCAACTACGAGGACGCGGAAGTCGCTGAGCAGTACCGCGAGTTCGAACGGCGGCGCGGATACCGCATTGAGCCTGCGACGGATGACGGCGCCGGATCGGTATAGCCGGTACGGTCCGTGCCGGACACTGCATGGCCTGCGTATCCCCGGACTTCGTCGACATTGGCGGCTCAGAATCAACACCTTAAAGAAAAATGTCACCCTGGCGGGTTTGCGTAGCTCCGATGATCGCGTGGACGGACCGCCACTGCCGCTTCTTCCACCGGCTGATCACGC
>CAZSHO010000055.1:0-1911 GCA_964607005.1 uncultured Rhodocyclaceae bacterium | reverse complement strand
TGTTTTAATGTTACTACCCGTTCGGGTTAGTAATGCAAGGGATTAGTAGTAAGGCATTGGCATTTGGTGGTGCGGAGAATAAATACAAATACAATGGTAAAGAAGAACAACGGCAAGAGTTCAGCGATGGAAGTGGATTGGAATGGTTGGATTATGGGGCAAGGATGTATGATGGGCAGATAGGTAGATTTTTTGCACAAGACCGGTTTGCTGATAAGTATTGGGCGCTTTCTCCTTATCAATATGTAGCAAATAATCCTATAAGTAATGTAGATATTAACGGCGATAGTATTTGGGTGAATATAGGAGGACAGGATTACTACTTTGCTAAGAATGGAGATAAAGGATATGGATTTTTTAGTGGCAAGGATGGATCTTTATATTCGGGTGATGATGAATTTGCCTGTGAACTGACGAATGGTTTAACAGAATTAATGGGAGTAAATGACGAAGAAATACAGGCAAGAATGGGGACGATGATGGGTAGTAATTTTAAAGTTTTAATGGAGCAAGGCACAGGGGGAGATAATAATGCCAATACTTATTTAATGAAAGATGGCACAAGAAAAGAAACTTCAAGTCAAGATGGAACAAGTTCTAATGTAATAGGTATTGCGGTAAAATGGGACCCAAATTATCGCCAAGGAGCGGAGACCGGTGTTGATGGAATACAAAATCTAAAAGGAGCAGACCCATTGTTAACGTTGGCTCATGAGTTAGTCGGACATGGATTTCAAGCCAATGTTAGACAACTTACGCCACGAAATATTAATGGCTCAATACAAACCCCAGAAGGTTATCTGCGGGCTACAGAAGCAGATGCACATTCTATGTGGAATCGTGTTGCAAATGCAACAGGAAGAACTGATATGACAGTCACAGGCTACACTGCCATACGCCTTTTCTCGCCCAATGGTGAGACATCACCAGAGAAATCAAGAGGCCGAACGACATATTCTTTACCTGACCCGCCATATCAAATAAAATGGAATAGAGGACGAAAATATTAATACAATGATACTATTATTTTATATGTTTTTTTTGATTCCTAATGATACATGCCGAGAGGCTTATCTTAAGGAAATTATTCAGAACTCCAAAGGAGTGGATTACTTTTTAGTAGTAAAGGCAAATCCCGTTGATGATAAAGAAAAGTATATTGTACTTAGTTGTTCTGAGTTATTAAGTAATCTGAAAAAAGAGTATTTTGTTTCTGAAGACAGTATCATTAGAAAAATAAAGGATAGAGTATTTTTTCTACCCATTAGCGATAGTTCTAGGTTCTTTACAGTTGTCAAGCATTATAAAGATGTTGAGAATACTGCGAAGAAAGGGAAAAAATATTTTCTTGAAAGATACTTTGATAAGTGGGGTTATTTAAAACATGATATACCGTTTAAATTCACTGGGCATATTATTGATGTTCTTTTTAGTTGGAGTATTTTAGTTAAAGAGATTGAAGGAAATGTGCATATTGATAGGAAAAATTTTTGTTATGATAGTACGCAAAATAGAATACAAAAATCACTGTTTCTAGGAAAATGATTAATAAAGCATAGTAGTTGCAACAAAGTGAACTTGATGCAACTACGAGGAAATACATTTTTTAAAACTTTTCACTTCCTCCACTTCCAAAAATTCCCTACATTTATCTCAGCATTGTTTGCAGTAGCATATTGCTCTTTGAAAGTTAGTTTGAGTTGTATCGTTACTACCCGTTCGGGTTAGTAATGCAAGGGATTTGTAGTAAGGCTTTAAGTTTTGGTTCTCCTGAAAATATGCTTAAGTATAACGGTAAAGAAGAACAGCGTAAAGAATTTACCGATGGTTCAGGTCTTGAATGGATGGATTATGGAGCAAGAATGTACGATAATCAAATCATGCGTTGGATGACTGTTGACCCATTGGCAG
>CAZSHO010000054.1:0-1964 GCA_964607005.1 uncultured Rhodocyclaceae bacterium | reverse complement strand
TAACGATACAACTCAAACTAACTTTCAAAGAACAATATGCTTCTGCAAAAAATGCAGAGATAAATGTAGGGATTTTTTGGGTGTGGAGGAAGTGAATAGTTATATAAAAATAATATTGTAAGGTGGGGCTTTAAGAGATAGAAAGGATGTAGTACTCCTTAGCTGCCCAAAGTACTATTAAGTAGAATAATAAAAACTTTAAATAAAAAAGCCGCATCAGGTTTGCCATTGATACGAATTCTTATTTATCCTTACATATTTAATGCCATTTCTCGGCGATGTTCAGAAAAATAGAAATGGAGAACCAATGTTACTATGACATAAATACTTACAATTATACTTCCCATCGTTTTCTTTGATTGTGGTTGCTCATCATAATTTTCGACTATTTTTTTGTACCGTTCTCTTCTGAAGAAGTAAATAAACGTAATTGTTAAATACAGTACATATAAAATAATCACATAGCTTTTATTTATGAATGCCCTTCCAAGTCTAAGCTCAGTAAAATTTAATGCTGCAAGCATATTAAGCCATAAACACATTGATGACAAAAACCAAGAATTACCTTCAGGGTAAAAATCAGTATTGCCAAAAAAGTTTATTAGCTTATAAATTTTATAAAATAAATAATCAAATAACTTCATCTCAATAGAGTGGGTTTTATTTCTCCTTTAAATTTGTTCTTTCGAGTTGCTTTAGAAAAGAGTAGTTTTTGTTGTGAACTAAAATCCGAGATTTACCGACAAAATAATTGTGGTTACCGTCTACTTCTAAATTATAAACGGTGTTATTTTCTAATATTTCTTTAAGGAACATTACCACAATTGTAGTTGCACTATTGTAGGATTTGCACTCATCCTTTACAACTAAATCCTTAGCCTTCGTCCAACCTTTGCCAATAACATAAAACGGATGCTCTTCTGTTACATAGATAGTTTCACTACCTATTTCTATTTCTAAAATTTCTGTGGATTGATGCTTTGCAAGATTGCTTACCTTTTTCAGTTCAACTGCATTAGTAGCTAAATTATAAGAGTAGACACTATCACCGACCCTTATTTCTTCAATTTTTAAATCGCCTCTGTCAGTAAAAACTGTAGTGCCTTTTTTGAAGCATATATAATCATACCATACTGTTCCGTCTTTCTCTGTATGCTTTACTGCATTCGGGCAGCGTAAGGGATCTAAGTTTCCATTGGAAGAAGTCAGCAATAAGCCCCATGCTGCAAAACTCAAAGGATTAGGTAATAAACTAAATGCTGCACCTAATCTAGAAGACCAAACATTTTCTTTTGAAGTTGAGCCTTGCGAATATAAATATTCGTCAATGCCCCATGTTACAAATGGAAGAACTGAACAAATTCTTTCTAAATTTCTACCCAAGTTTGAATATTTTGCAAGTGCTTTTGATAAATCCTTTTGTTCAGACAAAGATTTTGTAGGGTCAAAATATTTCAATTTAGCATAGGGAACCATTATCCCTTTTGCATTTTCGTAATAACCAGCTTCGAGGAAACCATTTACACTCAATTCCCATAAATCAGCAGCATAACCACTTACATCAAGTTTATCTTTAAAGCTCTCGAGAAATTTATTAAACTCATCTTTGTTATTAAGTTTCGTTACTTCTTTAGCTTGCTTAAATTCAGCATTTCTTTTTTTAGGATCGCCTTCTTGATCGCCGTCATCATCGGAAGCTTTGTAGACAGTTTGCCCCATTCCTTTAATTTGGTTCATTGCATCTTCATTACTAACCTCTTTTCCATCACCATCTACATACTTGCCAGTATTCCAATCATAAGTAAGCATTCCATCAGGGTCTACAAATCGTATAGGGTTATTGTAGGCAAAATTATAAGGCGACCATCTACTTGACACTTCACATAATGGGTCAATGTGGTTCCATCTCCCAATCTGCCCATCATACATCCTCGCCCCATAATCCAACCACTCCAAGCCACTGC
>CAZSHO010000053.1:0-2133 GCA_964607005.1 uncultured Rhodocyclaceae bacterium | reverse complement strand
CTGTCCGAGGCTGCCGTCACTTCTGACATAGGTGCCCAGATCGGCAATTTCGTTGCCGTCGGCAAGCACCTGGCGGTGGGCGGTGGCGGCGACGTTGAGGGCGCGGATGTCGAGACGGTCGAGGGTGAAGAGTTCGCCGCTCTGGCTGATGCCGTCCTGGTTGAGATCGCGCCAGACGCGAAGATCGTTCCAGCGGGCGTCGCTGGCGTCGACCTTGCCGTCGAGGTTGCTGTCTTCCTGGGCGAGGGCGGCAAAGCCATCAGCGGCGAGGCCGCCGGCTTCGAGCGGCGTGGCGTTGCCGAAGAGCTCAAAGCCGGTGTCGATCTGTCCGTTGCCGTTCCTGTCCAGCACGAGAAAGCCGTCATCGGCGCCCACCCAGCCGCTGCCGGTCCTGAGGCCGTCACCGTCATGGTCAAAGAGGATGCCGGCGGCCACCCCCATCGTCTCCAACCCATCACCATCCAGATCGAGAATCAGCGGGTCAGCGTGGTAGGGACGAGCACGTTGGGCGGAATTATAGGAATTGCCTACCCATGCCTGAACACCCAGAATATGTCCAAATAGTGCTGCGACGCCCCCCGCGATCCCAACTGCAACTACTCCGCCCACAGTCGCTGGTGCAATCAACGCAGCAGCTATAAACATACCAGCGTAACCAAATGACGCCGCACCGAGCATACCAGTGCTGACTTGGCCGACTCGATCCCAATCACCTTGGATAGCGGCGTCCAACAATTGTGCCGCTTCGTACGCAAAACCAGCTGCTGCCGCACCATGAGCAAGCGTGCCTCCCAGGCCACGCAAGGAACTGGCGACATTGAGCGACGCTTGGCCGCGCAGCCAGGCAGCGTCGGTCATGCCGATTCGCTCCGCCATCGTACTGGAAAGGCCTTGCGCACGCTGCTGCCAAAATTCCGCCGCGGCGGTATTCCCGGTAGTTGTTGCTTTCTGCGCCGCAGAAAGTGCTGCGTTCTTCGCATTCTCATACTGCAGATTGAACCAGTCCGCCGTGTTGCGGAATGCCTGCGCCTCGGTCAAAGCTCCCGACCGTACCGCTTCGCCCACGTGCTGCATGGAATGTACGAAATCCGAAAAAGCGGTGCTCATAGAAGTGTTGATACCCTGTATAACTGCCGAGAACTCACTGAGCTTGACTGACGCGGTAGCGCTCATAACTCCTCCTTCCTTGGTGAGATTGTTGAACTACTTGTTTGCGTAATACTGTCTAATGATTCCCGGCCAACGGTAAATTGCGGCGGCGAAGATAGCCATGGCAAATACTTGTACGGTACAAAACAGACCTAGCCAAAGGCGTGATGTGCTGGCAAGACAGATACATTCATCAAACGGAGTACGATCGCACTGGAATTCTGGTAGGCGAACTTCATAGACGAAAGGCAAATCGACGATAGCCCAGCACATCGTTATCCCGATCATTGGCGCCATCCACACTATCCACGCCGGCGCCTTCATCCTGCGCAGATGATTCTCTTGTGGCCGAGTCACGAAAGCCAAGGCCAGAAGCACCGGAAAGACAATCCCCCACAACAACGCGAGAAACAGCCGTGTGACCTGCGGAAACTGCGAGAGCACGGTCAGCTTGTCTATCGCGGGAACAAGGCGCGCGACAAAGTCGGCGAAGTGGGCGGCGAACGGCCAACGTATCAGGGCATTTTCGGGGAGAGCGTAAGTCACAAGGGGACTTACAACGATGAGAAGGATGGATATCTTCGCCAAGGTCTCTCCGGCGAGACGAAACGAAGATCGGACAGCGCCGTTCGCGGTCCGCTCACTATTGCTCTTCATACCCCTCCCCCTCGCTGACATTCATACGCGGCACTCAACGCGCCGTCTCCCGGCAACTGACTTTTTCCTCACGCCGCCCGTAGCCGCCCGCATTCGTCATTCGCCGCAGCGTATTGGGCGAGGAGGCTGGACACCGCACCCGACTGGCTGGCGGCTTCGCGCAGGTCGCGCACGAGGCCGGAGCCTTGCATGTCGGGCAGCGCCCGGGCTTGTTCGGTAAGCGGGATGCTGTCGGTGAATGCGCGGGTGAAGGTGTCGACGCCGAGATTGATGTCGGCCGTCTGTCCGAGGCTGCCGTCACTTCTGACATAGGTGCCCAGATCGGCG
>CAZSHO010000052.1:0-2372 GCA_964607005.1 uncultured Rhodocyclaceae bacterium | reverse complement strand
GGCGTTTCGCCTGGTACGTCTGGGATCAGGGGCCGGGACTGCCCGGCGACTGGAATGGTCGGCTCGCGCCGGCCTTCGAATTCGTATTCCATTTCAACCGGAAGGACAGCGAGGCACGCCGCCCCAACAAGATCGTGCCCTGCATCTACGCCGGGCGCGACACCCATTTGCGCGGCGATGGCACGAGCGCCGGTGGTATGCGCAACAAGGATGGCAGCAAGACGGCGTGGAACCACGTCGGCACCGTCACCCAAGACTTTCGCATCCCTGACTCGGTGATTCGCATCATGCGACACAAGGGCAAGATCGGTCAGGACATCGATCACCCGGCCGTGTTCCCGGTGGCACTGCCCCAGTTCGTCCTGGAGTCCTACACCGACGAGGGCGAGATCGTGTTCGAGCCGTTCTGCGGCTCGGGCACGACCATCCTCGCCGCTCAGCGTACCGGGCGAGTGACCCGGGCAACGGAGATCGCCCCCGAGTACGTCGACGTGACGGTCAAGCGCTTCCGGCAGAACTTCCCAGACGTGCCGGTGACCCTGGTGACCACCGGGCAGACCTTCGAGGAAGTTTCCGCCGAACGATTGGGAGCGCAGGCATGAGCATCTCCTGGCTTGCCGACAAGATTGAGCAGTGGCCGACCGCGAGGCTCGTACCCTATGCCCGCAACGCGCGCACCCATACCGATTCGCAGGTGGCGCAGATCGCGGCATCGATTGCGGAGTTCGGATTCACCAATCCGATCCTCGCTGGCAGCGACGGCGTGATTGTCGCTGGGCACGGACGACTGGCCGCCGCCCAGAAGCTCGGCATCGAAACGGTGCCGGTGGTGGTGCTCGACCACCTGACGCCAACCCAGCGCCGGGCGCTGGTGATCGCGGATAACCGCATTGCCGAGAACGCCGGTTGGGACGAGACGATGCTGCAGGTGGAATTGGCAGCCCTGCAGGATGACGACTTCGATCTGACCCTGACTGGTTTCGACGCCGATGCCTTGGCTGATCTGCTCGCCGGCGGCGAGACGACCACCGAGGGGGATACCGACGAGGATGCAGCCCCCGAGGTTCCGGAGACGCCGGTGTCACGACCGGGCGATGTCTGGATCTGTGGCGGGCACCGGGTACTCTGCGGCGACGCCACCGATGCCGATGCCTACGCCACCGTGCTGGACGACGAGTTGGCCGGCATGGTGTTCACCGACCCGCCCTACAACGTGAACTACGCCAACAGCGCCAAGGACAAGATGCGCGGCAAGAACCGCGCGATCCTCAACGACAACCTTGGCGATGGTTTCTACGATTTCCTGCTGGCGGCACTGACACCAGCTCTGGCGCACTGCCGGGGAGGCGTCTACGTGGCGATGTCGTCCAGTGAACTGGATACGCTGCAATCTGCCTTCCGCGCTGCCGGTGGCCACTGGTCGACTTTCATCATCTGGGCCAAGAACACCTTCACCCTGGGCCGGGCCGATTACCAGCGCCAATACGAGCCCATCCTCTACGGATGGCCGGAAGGTGGGGAGCGCCACTGGTGCGGTGACCGTGATCAGGGCGATGTCTGGCAGATCAAGAAACCGCAGAAGAACGATCTGCACCCGACGATGAAGCCAGTGGAACTGGTGGAACGGGCGATTCGCAACTCCAGTCGCCCGGGTGACGTGGTGCTTGACCCGTTCGGTGGATCCGGCAGCACGCTGATTGCCGCCGAGAAGTCGGGACGGCTGGCGCGGCTCATTGAGCTCGACCCAAAGTACGTGGATGTGATCGTGCGTCGCTGGCAGGACTATGCCGGAGCGCAGGCCATCCGGCTTTCTGATGGCGTCGCCTTCGACGATCTGTCAGGCGTCGGGAAATTGCGGGTAGAGGTCGCCGCTGCTGATGTCGGCGATGTAGGTGACAGCCTGGAACTCGCTGGCGTGATCGGCGAGGATGACACCGCCGACTGACTGGATTGCCACACCGTACTTGCGAGTGAGTGTCGTCAGCTCGGCGATGAATTTGTCGTAGTTGGCTTCGATGCTCGGGATGGTGGTAATGGCGGCCATGTCGTTTTCCTTAGGCGGCGAGTTCTTCTTCGACGATCTCGCAGTGAATCACAAAGCCCGTCAGGTAGGGCAGGCCGCGAGGGATGCCGTAGTCCTTGTTGGTCTGGCGGCCAATCGTCCAGCCCATCCACCGCGTCACTGCGGCGTCGATGGCCTGCTTGATGTCGTGGCCCCGTAGCATCTCGTTCAGGACGTCGTCGGCAAAGTGCCGCCCGTGGCGGCTGTCGAGGAAGGCCCTGACCGATTCGAGGGGCTGGTAGGCGGCATCCGAGATCGCGGTAATCGCAATGAGACAGGCCGTTTGAGCGACAATGATAAAAGTGCCACA
>CAZSHO010000051.1:0-2764 GCA_964607005.1 uncultured Rhodocyclaceae bacterium | reverse complement strand
AGCCGATCTCGCTCTCCGCGGAGCCGACGATGAATCCGGAGCAGTACGACATCGTTTTACTGTGAGGCTGCTGCGAGGATGCGCAGTTCCAGGTGAAGACCGGCGGCAGTGGCCATGTTCACCAGAGCATCGAGGCCGAACAGGTTGATCTTGCCGCGCACCAAGTCGGACACGCGCGGCTGGGTGACGCCGAACAGCTCGGCCGCCTGCGCCTGGCTGATGCCCTCTTGCACGATGCGATCCTTCAGCGCGGCCATGAGCGCGGCACGCAGCTTCATGTTTTCCGCCTGCGCAGGCGTGTCCTCGATGGCATCCCACACGCTGGCGAAACGTTGCTTGGTCATGATCTCAACTCCTGCATCAGGTCGCGGAAGCGCCGCGTGGCCAGGTCCAGATCCGGTTTGCTGGTCTTCTCGGTCTTCTTCTGGAAGCAGTGAAGAACGTACACGGCGTCGGCCAACTTGGCGACATAAATCACCCGGAAGGCTCCTGCAGCGTCTCGGATGCGAATTTCTCTGACGCCGGCCCCCACCGTGTCCATCGGCTTCCAGTCGTCCGGATCACGGCCGTTCTGTACCTGGTCGAGTTGGTAGCCGGCTTCACGTCGGGCATCCAGCGGGAAGGCGCGAAGATCGTCCAGGGCACTCCCTCGAAACTCAATGGGCTTGGTGTCGCTCACGCGGAAATTATACAAAAACTTGTATAGCCGGGCATGCCTGTCCAGCGGGAAGAGGGTGATGAACGGGCGAGCCAGCGGCCCCTTTGAGCATCACACTGCGGCTGCCGGGCTGGGGCCGTCTGCTGGCGGCTGGGATCGCGAGTCCACAGCGGGGCCTGAAAACAGCCCAGGCGTGTCGAGCGTCGTCTCGTGGTCGCCCTTGTCGGCAGCTCACAAGCAAATGTGGCTCTGCCACTTTGCTTGAACCCTCGCCGGGGGCGGGCCGGGCTGGCCCGGGCCTGGGATGCTCACAAGAAGGGACAATCATCGGGCGTCTGGAATGCCTCAGTCGGTGTCAAGCAGTCGCTGGGCATCGCAGCATCATTGGGTAGCCAGGCGGGTAGCTGGAACCGAAAAATTGGAAAGTACGCTATCTAAGTTGTTGATTATAAAGAACAAATTATTTATTGCTGAGCAGTACGACATCGTGCTGCTGTGATGCTCGACGCGGCAGTGCACCAGGCCACGAGCCAGCCGGCACCCGAGCATCAAGGCCATCGCGACATGAGCGCGAAACTTTTGCAGCGCATCCATGAGTGTGCAGGAAAGGTGGATATCTCTGCAGGATGATCGTTACAAGGCCAACGCATCCTTCGAGCCGCAGAATCGAGACATGAGCAGCCAAGACTGGAGCCGCCGCGAAGTGGAGGCGATTGTCGACGACTACTTGTCCATGCTCGCATCGGAACTGGCCGGAACGTCGTACAGCAAGACGGCGCATCGGAAGCTCTTGAAGCCGGCGCTGAACAGCCGATCCGACCAGTCGATCGAGTTCAAGCACTGCAATGTCAGCGCGGCGCTCGTGGATGCAGGTTTCCCATACATCAGCGGATACAAACCTCGATTCAATTACCAGACGCTCGTCGCCGAAGTCGTCGCAGAGAGGTTGGAGGCCCGCCGCGACCTGCAAGCCATCGCCGCAGCCGACGCCGAGCGTCCGATGGTGGTTCCCGAAGTCGACGACATCCTCGCGGTACTGATCGAGGCACCCAAGGCTCGCCCCGGCTTGCCAAGCGCCAAAGAGCCGGCCGTGCCGGCCATCAGGCTAGCGACCAACTACATCGAGCGTGAAGCGCGAAACCGTTCCCTTGGGAACGCTGGCGAATTGTTCGCACTGAACTACGAGCGTGCGCGGCTGGTTTACGAAGGACGAGACGAGTTGGCGGGCAAAGTCGAGCATGTCGCCAGAACGCGAGGCGATCACCTCGGCTACGACATCCTGTCATTCGAGCCCTCGGGCGAGGAGCGATTGGTGGAAGTGAAGACCACCAAGTACGGCGGGGACACGCCGTTCTACGTGACGCGCAACGAAGTCGCGACTTCCGAGCGCCATGCCGCGCAGTACCACGTCTATCGGCTGTTCGCGTTTCGCCAGGCGCCTCGGCTCTACACGCTTTCGGGGGCGATCAACAAAACATGCCGGCTGTCGGTGGCAACGTATCTCGCCGTCCCACAGTAGGGCGGCCCCTGGGGAACCACATGGTATGACCTGCCGCGCGGTCCGGTCGCGGAACGCCAGCATGTGTTGGTAACGGTGGTCTCTGGCATCGAGCGCCGCGATCACCAAAGCCGCCGCCACCAGGCACATGCGATGATCGATTCGATGATCGGTCGATACCAGGGTTTCCGGGCGCTCGGCGCGCTCGTAATAGCGGGGGGTGAGTGGGTGGTGACGCGGATGCGCGGGCGCGCCATCGCGCGCGGCAGGAAGAACTACCTCTTCGTCGGCTCCGAAGCTGGCGGCAAGGCCGCCGCCATCGCCTACACACTGATCGAAACGGCCAAGCTGAACGGCGTCGATCCCAACGCCTGGCTGGCCGATATCCTCGCACGCATCCCCGACTACAAGATCACAAAGGTCGACGACCTGCTCCCCTGGCACTGGAACGGGTAGCGGTCAGGCCGGACGCTTACCCGCAACCGTCATGTTCTGGCTATGAACGGAGAACGAGTCCTGACCCTAGTCCAACTGCAAAGAAACCTTGATCTGCCGGTTTTGTCTGCCAACACTTGGATCAAACGGAATCTTACATGCGCATTTCGTCC
>CAZSHO010000050.1:0-2795 GCA_964607005.1 uncultured Rhodocyclaceae bacterium | reverse complement strand
AGTCCGTCAAACTGTGTCGTTGTGAACGGTCGTCCTAACATAGCAGGTAACGGTTTTCGGCTTGGCGATGTGGCGGATTTTAGCACCAAAGTTCAATAGAATTACTGCCATTGAACCTTGCTCAAACGTTTCATAGATGCACTTCAGCCGCCATATTGCCAAACCGATGTTGGTGGCAGGCAAATTGTTTTCGTCATATTGTCTATGCGTTAATTTCATTAAGGTCAAGTTTGTATAGCCAATATCTTTTTCCAAGTCGTTGGTCGATTTCTTTTAAAATCTTAAAACCCAAACTCTCATAAATATGTCTTGCGGTATCCATCATTTCCGAAGTATGAAGTGCAATTATTTTTTCGTTGCACTTTCTTGCTTTGTCAATACATAAGTTTGTAAGCTTTCGTCCAATTCCTTGTCCTCCATAGTTTGGGTCAACAGTTACAAATCGTATATAGCACCATTCTTTGTCATAAATTTCAGTCGGATTTCCATTTGGAACAAGAAATGCCATACCAATAATTTCGTTTCTGTCATTTGTTGCGACAATACTGTGTGATTTGTCAAGTAGCTCTTTATACGTTTTGTCGTCTGTCAAACTGTTTTGCAACTTTTGCCAATTTTCAACTGTCAAATTTGGTTGAAATTGTCCCCAAGATTTAATAGCAAGATCTTTTAAGTCTTTCAAATCGTTATATGTCGCTCGTCTAATAGTTATGTCCATTCGTCAATGTCTATTTGGGTGTGTCTGGATTGCTTGCCACCAACGGTTCTCGGCTTTGCGAAGTGGCGGATTTTCAGCACAAATGTTCAATTGAAAAACTGAACTTGAACCTTGCACTAAACTGTCATAGAAGCACTGAACCCGCCATTTTGCAAAACCGATGTTGGTGGCTGCCTTTCTTGTCATAGGTTAAGTAATTTCTTCTTTTGAACGTCAAATTCTTCTTGTGTCAAAATGCCTTGTTCTTTCAATTTTGCAAGTTTCTCAAGTTGGTCATAAACGTCAGGTTGATTGTTTATTATTGGTGAAATTGTCTCTTTTGGTTGGGATAATTTGTTTCTTACAAATTCCGCAAATGCTCTCGCTGTGGCTTTTTCTACATTGTCAATTTTAGCGATGTTGCCCGAAGTGTGAATTTTTATTTCACCAAGTAAAAGTCCTGTTTCGTATTGTATGGTTGTGATTTTGTCCAAAGGAAAATCTTCAACTTTTAAACCATATAATAAGCCTTTGTCAACAAAGACTAAACGCCTATTTGTAGATACCAAAATGCCCTGTCCGTTATTATATGTCCCTTGTGCAATGTTGTCAATAGTTTCGCTCTCGGCTAATATTTGTGGTAATTCATTAATTTCTTTTCTTCCTAAGTAATTTGATATGTTACTCAGTTTTAATTCTTGAATTTGTTTCTTTATTTCATTAAGTCGAGCGTTTTTCAAATCGCTGTCATTCTGTTTTTCTTCCAATAAGTTCTTAATATCTGCAAGAGAATGATTTTTCAATTTGAAAGCGATGGTTGGGCTAACATTGTTAATCTTTTTGAAGCAAGTAGAACAAACTACGCCACCATCACTAAGTTTCCCCGAGCCAAAAGTTGGGGTGTTCATAAATTTTAGTTCAGTCGAACAGAGAATACAATTTGCCATTTTTATTTTTTTTATTTCGTGAATGTAACTGGTTCTTTATCACTCGGCACGTCTAAGTCATAATAAGTGTATTCGTCTTGACCTTTATACCATCTGTAACGAGTTTGTTTAAATCGAAGCATAGTCAAGATTTCTTGCAATGTGGTTTGAAATTCCTTAATATTTTTGTTTGTTGCAAAAGTCCCACCTGTTAAGTCAAGGGTTGTATTGCTTGTTCCGATTGTTTTTATTTCAATATCGTGTTCCCACATCTTGTTAGCAATGATTTTACCATATCGTTTTCTTAGAATTGGAAACTCTTTTGCTTGTCGGTTAGCAACTTTAGTTTTAAGTTCTTTAGCAAGTTTCACGTTATCTTCTAAAGTGCTGTTTTCACCTTCTTTAATTATGTTTGCCCAAACGCCAAAAAGAACAATTTCCATTTGTATTGCATCAACAGTTCCATCATAAGTTGTGTTGTCAAATGGCTTGTTGAAACTTGCAATTTCCCGTTTTAATTGTTCGTTCAATTCTTCAGGTGTTTGCTCTTTGACAGGTTCGGTTGTTGCAGTAGAACTGCTACTGCTTGTAGAACTACTTTCTGATTTGTCGTCATCAGAGCCAAAGGCTAAGAATAGAAAAAGTCCTACTGCTAATGCAGATGCCAAATGTTTAAGCGTTTTTGATTTGTTCATAATATATTGTTTTGAAGTTAATGATTACAAGTTGAGAAAAGGGGATTGCCATTGCGACAATTAGCAAAATCAAGTCAACCAAGTCAAAGGTTCCTGGAATTAATCCTAAGAATTGTCCGATTTCTGAAAACAAGCCGATTGTTGGTGCAAGAAAAATCCAAATCGCACTTGACTTGGTGATTTTGAACTTCCAAATTGTCAGCATAAAATAAGTAAAGGAAAAAATCCATAATGCGTCCGGTAAACTGAATTTTACCCATTGAGGCAACGAAATTGCTTGTAAAATTTCATTTGTCCTTAGAAAATTGATGAAGTCAGTCGCTCCAATGTTGTCGAACCAACGAAACATTTTCAAAGTCTCAACTCGATAAGTCAAGTAGATAAGTCCACCAAAAATTATCGGTATTAGTGTTGTTAAAATTCTATTTGTCAAAACGTTTCTTGTCACCGTGTCTGTCTTTTAAGGTTGCCACCAAC
>CAZSHO010000049.1:0-3462 GCA_964607005.1 uncultured Rhodocyclaceae bacterium | reverse complement strand
CAGGTACCAACCAACCAAGTACCCACACCTATCGGCTGTTCAGTTGTTAAAGAGCAGATACCCCCTGTGCGCATTTCGCACAGAAGCGGAATTATACGATCGATTCCGAAGTTTGTACACTACCTCCCAGAAACACCTGCCCATGAAAACCCGATACGAATCAACTTATTCAGTATCAGCCTGGATTGGTTGCGGGGACAGGATTTGAACCTGTGACCTTCGGGTTATGAGCCCGACGAGCTGCCAGACTGCTCCACCCCGCGTCCGAGAAGAACGAGGATTTTAGGCTATCGACAAAAGAAGGTCAAGTACGATGCACGACATGTGTCACAAGCTTTTGCCCTCAACACCAGGCCTTCTCGGGTTTTGTGGCGCGCAATCCGCCCTGTCGTCAGGGCCGCTCACGTCCGCCCTCTTGCCCCCCTGTTCTGATTCATTTTGTTACGCAATCATACTCAACTGGTATCATCAGGTTTTAGTCCTGAACCAACTCGAGTCTTGGGCAAAGAATCAACCGGATAACAATAAAAAAATCATCAAAACGATCAATCGGCGTGTCATGAAAAATCCAGCAATCAGCCGTTGGGTAGATGCATTCCTCAGGGACAGGCCGATCAGGGCCAACTCGTTGATCATCACGATCTACGGCGACCTGATTGCGCCTCATGGAGGAGCCGTCTGGCTCGGCAGCTTTATCAAACTCGTCAGCGTATTCGGCATCAACGATCGTTTGGTGAGGACCAGTGTCTTTCGGCTGGCGAAGGACAACTGGTTGACTTCCGAGCATGTCGGGCGACGCAGTTACTACGGACTGACACCTACTGGCAAGCGACGCTTCGAGCATGCGCATCGCCGTATTTATTTTCAGCAGGATGCCCATTGGGAAGGAGAATGGCAAATTGTGCTGATGTCCTCGGGCGACATAACACCTGATCAACGTGAGGATGTGCGCAAGGAGCTGCTCTGGGAAGGATTCGGAGTGGTTGCTCCGGGGGTTCTCGCTCACCCTTCCGCCGATACTGCCCCTCTGAAAGACATTTTGCGCAGCAATGACGCACAGGACAAGATTGTCGTCATGCTCGCAAAAAGCATTGATACCCACGCCAACAGACCGATACGCGAACTGGTCAAGGAATGCTGGAACCTGGATGTCATCGCAAACGATTATCAACGTTTTCTTGAACGCTTCCGGCCAGTGCTGAAGGCACTGAAGGCACTGGACAGCCCCGATCCGGAACAGTGCTTTGTCATTCGAACCCTGCTCATGCACGAATATCGCCGGACGCTGCTGCGAGACCCGCAGCTTCCCGAGCAACTTCTGCCCAGTGATTGGCCGGGAAGCGATGCGCGTCAGTTGTGCCAAACGCTGTATGCCCTGACGTTCGAAGAAGCCGAGAATCATCTGTTATCCGTCCTCGAGACCACCAGCGGCCGCCTGCCCGAAGCGACACCGCACGTCTTCAAGCGCTTTGGCGGTATCCACACCGAATCACCAGAAAACCCTCCGCTGGTTGTCAGCTGAGGCACTGGCAAGCAGGCACTGAGCATTGAACACGCCGAATTCGCAGCACACCCCGATGATGCAGCAGTATCTGCGCCTGAAGGCGCAGCATCCGGATCAACTGCTGTTCTACCGCATGGGGGATTTCTACGAGCTGTTTCATGAAGATGCAGAAAAGGCGGCGCGTCTCCTTGACATTACGCTGACCACGCGCGGGCAATCGGCCGGCCAGCCGATCCGCATGGCAGGCGTCCCTTACCATGCGGCCGAGCAATATCTGGCGCGACTGGTCAAGCTGGGTGAATCGGTGGTGATCTGCGAGCAGGTCGGCGATCCGGCCACCTCGAAAGGTCCGGTCGAGCGCGCCATCACGCGCATTGTCACACCGGGCACGCTCACCGACGCCGCGCTTCTCGATGACAAAGCCGACAGCCTGCTGCTGGCCCTCGCGCCGCAAAAAAATCTTGTCGGGCTGGCCTGGCTCAACCTCGCCAACGGCGACTTGCGCCTGCTCGAAATCGGCCCCGGCGCCCTGCCCACCCAGCTCGAACGCCTGCGTGCGGCCGAAGTGCTGATCCCGGACGGTGCACCGGAGAGTCTCCCCGGGCCTATCGCCGCAACGATACGGCGACTTCCGGACTGGCATTTCGACTCCGGCGCCGCCTTGCGAGAGCTGACTTCCCTCTTCGGCACGCGCGATCTGTCGGCATTCCTGCCGGGATCGGACACCGAGATGCCGCATGCCGCCCTGGCCGCAGCTGCGGCACTCTACCTCTACGCAAAAACCACGCAAAACCAGTCGCTCGCCCACATCACTTCGCTTCGCCTCGAACGCGAGAGTGAATGGCTGCGCCTGGATGCCGCAACACGGCGCAACCTCGAACTCACCGAGACCCTGCGCGGCGAATCTTCCCCGACCCTGCTCTCGCTGCTCGACGACAGCCGCACGACGATGGGCGCGCGCTGGCTGCGTCACTGCCTGCACCATCCACTCGCCGATCGCACTGCGGCGGCGGCGCGCCACGATGCGGTCGCCGAACTCGCCGGCGAGGCCGGCATCGGCCCCTTCGCAACGATCCAGTCCGCCCTGCGCGGCTGCGCCGACATCGAGCGCATCACGGCACGCATCGCCCTGAAGAGTGCACGGCCGCGCGACCTGTCCGCCCTGCGCGACAGCCTGGCGAATCTGGCTGCACTGCGCGCACCCCTGGTGCAGGCAACCTCGGCTGCGCTATGCGCCATTCGTGACGATCTCGCCACGCCGCAAGACTGCCTCGATCTCCTCACGCGCGCCGTCGCGCCGGAACCGGCCACCGTGCTGCGCGAGGGTGGCGTGATCAACGAGAGCTTCGATGCCGAGCTCGACGAACTGCGCGCCCTCCAGAAGAACTGCGGTGCCTTCCTGCTCGAGCTCGAAGCGCGCGAGCGCGCGCGCAGCGGCATCGCCAACCTGCGCGTCGAGTACAACCGTGTACATGGTTTCTACATCGAAGTCACTCACGTCAATGCGGACAAGGTGCCGGACGACTACCGCCGCCGCCAGACGCTGAAGAACGCCGAGCGCTATATCACGCCGGAGCTGAAGGCGTTCGAGGACAAGGCACTCTCGGCTCAGGAGCGGGCGCTGGCGCGCGAGAAGCTGCTCTACGACGAACTGCTGGTGCGGCTCGGCGCCGACATCGCGGCACTGCAGCGCATCGCCCGTGCGGTGGCCCTCACCGACGGCCTGTGCGCCTTTGCCGCCATTTCGGTGCGCAACGGCTGGTGTCGACCGCGATTTACCAGCGAGATCGCACTGGAGATCGAGGCCGGCCGTCATCCGGTGGTAGAAAGCCAGGTGGACAATTTCATCGCCAACGACTGCCGCTTCGATGCGGCACGGCGCATGCTGCTCGTCACCGGCCCGAACATGGGCGGCAAGTCGACCTACATGCGCCAGGTGGCGCTGATCGTGCTGCTCG
>CAZSHO010000048.1:0-4126 GCA_964607005.1 uncultured Rhodocyclaceae bacterium | reverse complement strand
TACCCAACAAATTCTGGAAGCATGGCTGAAACAATACGGTGGAGGCTACAGTATTGGGTGCATTTAAACAAACGACACCAAAGTCCCATAGGATTTTTTTCAACACCACAGCTGACGTGGCTTTGAACCAAATCAGAGCTTCCCAATTTTAGTCCGATTTCCAGTCCGGATTTTTGGGAACTGCCAAGCCCATCGAATCGACCATTCGCTCATCCGAGAAGTCGAACTCACCGTGCAGGTTGAAATGCTTCCAGGTGGCGACCGATCCGTTACGAATCGCTTCGATCAGTTCCGCCCTGCGTTCCTCGTTTTTTTCTGATGCAAGCTCCTGTGAGAGATAGAGGTAATTCCAGCATACAGCAGCGTTCTTGATCAGTCGTCGGCAAGCTTCGGCAATCTCCTGGTCTTCTTTTTCGCTTTGAATGAACTCCTGGTTATGACCGAAAGAAACGGCCTTGGAAAATTTGTTCGAGCCCTCGACCTTGTTGAGCTGTTTTTCGATTGCCTGCCTGAATTGAAGATCGTCACAGTATTTTAAAATAAAGAGCGTCTTTGGGATCTTCCCGAATTCCTTCAAGGCTCGGTACAGCGGGTGCTGCTTGGAGTAGGAATTTAGGCGCTTGAAAAGCTGTGAGGCGGTCGTGACCTTCAATCGGATGGTTGCGATAAAGCGCAAAACATCATCCCATTGATCCTCGAAGTAATTTTCTCGAATATAGTGGTCTGGCAGTATCAAGTATCCTTGTTCCTCGTAATGTTTTCGGTGCTTGAAAGCATAGAGTTGCTGCCGACTAACGCCCTTGATTCGCGGTGCGAACTCAAAATCCAGGAGATAGGTTGACGCAAATATGACTTCTGAGTAGCCATGTGTGTCGGTCGAATGTATGTCGCTTTTGATGACGTCGTTGTGCATCAATCCGTCGATCACGTAGGCGGCCTCCCGTTCAGCGGAGCTGATCACCGTGGAATGCCACATTAGATCGCGCATGTCGATGAACGTCACCACACTAACGCCCTTGTCTTTGCCTAAATATTTGTAAGAGTAATTGGCGTTCAGGGAATCCACTGCCACCTCGATTTTCTGCCCATCGCTGGAGGTGTGCAGCACATCGGACTGATTACGGTAGATGTTCGGCAGGCTCATCCGATTGGTCAATCGCAGGATGCGATCATTGGCGCCCTGGACGTTCTGTAGCGAGAAGTACCAGTTGACCGCGTTGTCCAGCTCGCCATCATCGATTTGCTTGGAAATTTCCGCCAGTTTGCTGTGGCCAATATCACAGCCATAACCGATAATGCCGGCAAAGAGAATCTTCTTGACTGGCCGGGCTCGTTGATACTTGATCTGCCAATGCTCAAATTCGTCGAGAAAATTTGTAGCATGATCCACTGTCGCCAACATCTCAAGCATGGAAATATATTTCCGTTCCGGGAAGAAAGTTCCAAGAGACAAGCATTCCACCTCTTCCTGTTTGGGGGTGCTGACATGGAAGCTGCCGTCAGCCCGTATCGTCAGGCAAGGATTATTGCCTGCTATCAAGTTCTGGTTGGTTTCCTTATAACGGGCATCAAGCGTTTTTTCCAGGGCTTTTAAGGTGGCCTTGCAGTCGGCAAAGCCTTCGAGCCGAGCTCGTTGCAGATATTCGGCCCGATTGGCTTCCCAATCCGCCTTCTGGATCATGTATTCATCGAGAGAGCGGAATTTTTCAGAGTGTAACAGATTCAACGCACCGGACTTGATGGTCTCGGCGACCTCGACAAAGAACAGCGCCTTGTACAACGAAACGCGAAATTTGCCATCGGTAGCGGTCAGTGCCGCGCGCTGATCCTCGGCCAGAAAGTCCACGGGAGCGCTCTTGTCAACATTGCCGTCCTGTTGCTGATAATGGCATAATGCAGCCCACAATGCAGGTTTGCTACAGTTCGGCGCAAACTGCACCTGGCGGATAATGTAGGCAACGCGATGTTGCAATTTTAGTGAACGTGTTTCCAATAACGCAAAGTAGTCTTGGCCCTGCTGAATCTTTACCGCAGATTGCTTGAACTCGTCGATTTGCTGTTCGACCTGCGCTGGCTTGGCCGATTTCTCATTCAGCACGCCGTCGATCAAAACAACTTTCTGGCTGTCGTTCAGTTTCGCATCGGCGACGATAGTCCTGATTGCCGATAGTGTCTCTTGGACGTTCTGCCGAAACTGCTCAACCAGCGTGGTGAAGGACTGGTTACGCTGATCGCGTTCTCGGAAATAGACTTCCTTTTGTTCTTTCTCTGCGGCATTGACTGCCGCTTGCACGGCGCTTAACAGGATATCAATCAAAATGTCGTTCAGCTTGAAGGTCTGATACACGATGAAGGCAATCAGGTGCAGGAAGCGGTCTTCGTCCGCTCGACGCGAAACCTGGGGAATCTGGGCCTTGATGACCGAATAGGCGTAGTAGCGGATGCTTTCGTAGCTCAAGTCCAGGCGCTGCACAACTGGCATGAGGTCAAGATACAGTGTCTGCACGGTACCCAGGTCTGCCAAATTGGCTCTAATTTTCGCTGGCCGGGTCGATTGGTTGGGCTTCTTCAGCAAGGTGAGGCGGTAACGCCAACCCTCTTCGGTGCTGTTACTGGGTTCTTTTTCCAGCAAAGTGTCGAGATTGGTGCGTTGATTTTCCGTGAGGCAGGCCTCGATGATTTTGCTGAGGGTGCGTTGGTGGCTATTAAGAGCAGCTACGATCAGGTCGGCCAGCACATTGTAGCTGGGGATCGCAATTTTCTTAACTGTCAGCACCTGAATGATTTCCAGCAGAACCAGCTTGGGTCGGAACTGGACGCGGATCAGAGCGGCAATCTCATTGATAATGATGGTCTTCGCTGCTTCGTCGAACGGGCTATAGCCGAAGTAGCTCAGGATCGCTCGCTGATGGCGGGCATAGGTTTCCTTACTATAAGACTCAATGCAAACCTCAGATGGATTGATGCCTATTTGACGGGCGACATACTCAATATCCGTGTGGTGGAACTGCCGGGCAAAGAATTTGCGCCGTGCCTTGAAGTAGCCTGCCACCACTAGAAAACAGACTTTATTAATAGGCGTCCGCAAGTTCACCATTGAATCTTCGAGCAACAAAGGCAAGGAGAAAAACCGTTTTCGCTCAGAGCTGTTGAACACCGGTGGAGATTCGAATGCTTCCTCCTCCGGGGTGTTGAAAATTTTCATTCTTGCCATGGGGCGAACTCACTAGATGAAAAATGTACAGAAATTCTTTATACTTTAAACGATCATTTATACGATAAGAAAAATTAGACAAAAATACTTGATATTCCTATCGATATGTTTATCTTATAATCTGGAATTTCAGGTATTTATCGAATAACGTAATTATGTCGACTAAAGTGACTACAGCCACTCGCAAAACGGTCGCTTATCTGCGGGTGTCGACGCTCGACCAGGATCTTGAGAAGAACAAGGCGGATATCCTGAACTTTGCCAACCATCGCGATCTGGGCAAGGTGAATTTTGTTGAAGAGATTGCCTCCGGACGAAAGCCCTGGCGAGAACGTCAAATCGCACAGGTGTTAGAAGAATTGCAGAGTGGTGATGCCATTATTGTGGCCGAACTTTCGAGACTGGGCCGTAGTATGCTCGAATGTATGGAGATTCTGGCGCTCGCTACGCGCAAGGGTATCTGTGTCTATTCGGTGAAGGGAAGCTGGCAACTGGGCCATAGTATCCAGAGCAAGATCATTGCTCTGGCATTCTCGATGGCGGCAGAAATTGAGCGGGATTTGATTTCTCAACGAACCAAGGAAGCTTTGCGCTTTAAAAAGGAACAGGGCATCACGCTGGGTCGACCCAAAGGGCCAGGCAAAAGCAAGCTGGATATTTTTCGGCCGGAAATCGAGGGTCTGTTAGCGAACGGCTCAACGCAGCGGTTCATCGCGCAGCGTTACCACACAACAGAAGCAAACTTTCACAATTGGCTCAAAAAGAATGGGTTGAAGATAACCAAAGCCCGCACGCCATCGTGAGAGCGACTTTAGAAGAAGGTGGAGGAACAAGGTTGGCTCATTAGAAGTTTACGCCTTGTAATAACTCAAAATCCTATGGGACTTTGGTGTCGTTTGTTTAAACTCACCC
>CAZSHO010000047.1:0-4219 GCA_964607005.1 uncultured Rhodocyclaceae bacterium | reverse complement strand
CGGTGGGCGAGCGATATATCGACACACGCGCTCGAGTCGCTTTCGGTCACGCCCGTCGATGGCGACTCCGGCGTGGATATTGACGCCATCGAACTCGGCATACGAACCATTCGAGTCGGAAGAGACGAGATGGAGAGTGCGACCAAGCTTGTTCGTGCGCTGTCCCGCACACCCGCCGAACAAGACGAGGTCCGCAGAGGATGCGCCCGCGCACGAGGCGAGCGCCGGCTCTTCAGTCGCGAACACGTCTTCGTCTGTACCGTCGAACGAGCGTCCGTGACGCGCGAGGACGGCGAGGAGACCCGCATGCGTACGGCGGACGACGTCTTGGATGTCTTCGGAAGTCGGCGCCGGCAGCGCATGGAAGACGAGCGCGCCGGCCGCATCGCGCACGTACACTCCGTCCATGGCGAGATGATGGAAGTGTATGTTGAGACGGAGGGACGAGTCGCTTCGTTGGATGAAGGTCACTGCGCCGGTGAGCGCGTCTTCCACGCTACGCAAGCCGAGATGTTTCTTCGCACGAGCGTCTGCGATCAACGCATGACTTGCTGCATGGATTTTCGACATTGGGAACGATCTTCGTTGGTGCACTCATCGTGTCCGGCATCGCGCACTACGGTGATCTCACCGCCTGGTCACTATCGACGCTGCTGGAGAGCACCTACGGAAACCTGCTGCTGTTCAAGCTCGCCATGTTCGCTGGAATGCTGGGCCTGGGAGCGCTGCACCGATGGACGCTGGTGCCACGCCTGGGACGGGCGCTGACCAGCGGGGATCCTGCGCAGGAGGTGCGCGCCTTGCGACGGAGCGTGGCGGCAGAGGCCGCACTTGCCACCTTGATCCTGATTGTTGTTTCAGTGCTCGGGACGCTCAGTCCTGTGTAGCAGTTGCAATCCATACGGCAGCTCGAGGCTGGCGCCGAAGGCAAAGGGCATCAGCGCGAGGGCCACCACCACTTGACTCTGGACCGTGGTCCAGGGCAGACACTCGGCATCTGGTCTAGCGGAGCGCCCACCATGCAGATAGGTCAACTCGCCAAGCGGACACACGTGCCCATCGACACAATCCGCTACTACGAGAGCCACGGCATTCTGCCCGCCCCTGCCCGTCGCAATTCGGGATATCGATCCTACGGCGACGCCGACGTGGCGCGCCTGCATTTCGTGCGTCGCGCCAAGGAACTCGGCTTCACGCTGCGCGAGATCAGCGAGCTGCTACAGCTCTCCGGGCGGTCGGGTGAGGACATGGCGGCGGTGCGCGCGGCGGCGGCGGCACGCCTCGCCGACGTCGAGCGCAAACTGGATGAACTCACGCGCATTCGCGATGGGCTACGCCAACTGGTCACTGCCTGCCCGGGTCACGGCGGCATCCAGGACTGCCCGATCCTGGGTGCCTTGTCGAAGGAAGACGCATGAACACGCACGCACACCACCAGCAGGCACACGGACGTGGCGGCAGCACCGCCGGGCACGCGACTGAAGGCGATCCGCCGACCGCACCTCCCGGAACGGTGAAGGATCCGGTCTGCGGAATGAACGTCGATCCGAAGACCTCGCCCCACCACGCCGTAAACGCCGGCACGACATACCACTTCTGCTCGGCCGGCTGCCGCACGAAGTTCGTCGCCGACCCCGGGAAGTACCTCGCCCCTGGGCCGATCGAGCCTGCGGCGGCGGTTCCGGGCGCCATGTATATCTGCCCAATGCATCCCGAAGTCCGCCAGGACCATCCAGGTACCTGCCCGCTCTGCGGTATGGCTCTGGAAGCGGAGATGCCCGCGCTTGATGACGAGGAGAACCCGGAGCTCGTCGACTTCAGCCGCCGCTTCTGGTGGACGCTTCCGCTGACGGTGGTGACGCTGGTGCTGGCCATGTTCGGCCAGTACCTCCCGCGTGTCGTACTGGGCGGTGCGCAGATCCTGCCGCTGTCTATCGACATGCAGACCTGGGTCGAGCTGGTGCTGACCACGCCCGTGGTCCTGTGGGCAGCCTGGCCATTCTTCGTGCGCTGCGTGCAGTCCATCCGCAACCTCAGCCCCAACATGTGGACGCTGATCGGGATCGGCGTAGCCGCGGCTTTCATCTACAGCGTGGTGGCCACGGTAGCCCCGGGGATCTTTCCGGACTCGTTCCGGGAGCACGGACGGGTCGGCGTCTATTTCGAGGCCGCGGCTGTCATCGTGTCCCTGACCTTGCTCGGCCAGATGCTGGAGCTGCGGGCCCGCTCGAAGACCTCAGCCGCCATCAAGGCACTGCTGGGCCTGGCACCGAAGACCGCACGCCGCTTGCGCGATGATGGCACCGAGGAAGACATCGAGCTCAGCCACGTCCACGTCGGCGACCGGTTGCGGGTGCGCCCGGGCGAGAAGGTCCCCGTGGATGGCACCGTGGTAGAGGGAAGCTCGAACGTTGACGAGTCGATGCTGACGGGCGAACCGGTTCCGGTCACGAAGACAGCCGGTGCCACGGTCATCGGCGCCACGCTCAACGGCAATGGCAGCCTGGTCATCCGCGCGGAGAAGGTTGGCTCTGACACGGTGCTGTCCCAGATCGTGCAGCTGGTTGCCCAGGCTCAGCGCTCGCGCGCCCCGATGCAGCGCATGGCCGACAAGGTCGCGTTCTGGTTCGTGCTGGCGGTGCTGGCGATCGCCTTGGCGACGCTGCTGGTCTGGGGCCTGTTCGGGCCGGAGCCCTCGTGGACTTATGCCGTGCTGAACTCGGTCTCCGTGCTCATCATTGCCTGCCCGTGCGCACTCGGACTGGCTACGCCGATGTCGATCATGGTGGCGACCGGCCGTGCAGCCGGCATGGGCGTGCTGTTCCGTGATGCCGAGGCGATCGAAAGCTTCCGCCGCATCGACACCCTCATCGTCGACAAGACCGGAACGCTCACCGAGGGACGCCCGGCGTTCCGTGAAGTCGTCGGCACCAATGGCCACGACGCGGAGGAGGTCTTGCGTCTTGCGGCCAGTCTGGATCAGGGCAGCGAACATCCGCTGGCCGACGCGATCGTCGCCGAGGCACGCCGCCGCGGCTTGCCGCTCGACACACCGGACAGCTTCGAATCGTCCACGGGAATCGGCGTGCGCGGCGAAGCCTCAGGCCACCGGCTCGCGATCGGCAACACCGAACTGATGATCGAGATTGGCGTAAACCCTGCCCCACTCCGGGAGCAAGCGGAGCAGCAGCGCCACGAGGGTGCCAGCGTGATGTTCCTTGCCGTCGACGGGACGCTGGCGGGCCTCATCGCCGTGGCCGACCCCATCAAGGCGTCCACCCCGGAGGCCATTGCAACCCTGCACGAATCCGGGCTGCGCGTGGTCATGGCCACCGGGGATGGCGTCACCACGGCCCAGGCCGTGGCACGACAGCTGGGAATCGACGAGGTCCATGGGGAAGTGCGGCCCAAGGACAAGGTCGACCTGGTCAACCGGCTGAAGGCCGAAGGCCACAAGGTGGCGATGGCTGGTGACGGCATCAACGACGCCCCTGCCTTGGCAGGTGCCGATATTGGCATTGCCATGGGCACCGGAACCGACGTGGCCATGTCCAGCGCACAGGTCACCCTGGTGAAAGGTGACCTGCGGGGAATCGCACGGGCGCGGACACTGTCCAATGCCACGGTCCGCAACATGAAACAGAACCTGACATTTGCCTTCCTGTACAACGGGCTCGGCGTTCCGATCGCAGCAGGCGTGCTGTACCCGTTCACCGGGTTGTTGCTGAGCCCGATGATCGCGGCCTTGGCCATGAGCCTGAGTTCGGTGTCGGTCGTAGCCAACGCCCTTCGCCTGGGACGCAGTCGGATGGAGGGGTGAGCAGTTGAATGACCGACGAATCGCTACCAGGATCTTGACTGAGGTCAGTGCCGCACCCGGCCTGGCACTTAGACTCAGCTCGCCATGATCGCCTCACGCCGCCGCCTCCGCTTCCGCCTGTCCTTCCTTGCGATGGTGGCGTTGCTGTGGACGCAGCTGGCATTCGCGACGCATTCCGACTGCGTCGCAGCGATCAATGCGGCGATCACTGCCGGATCCGCCGCGACCGCAGCCCAGGGCTGCGAACACAAGTTAGGGTCAACGTCGCAGAGCGTCTGCCAGGGCCATTGCGACCAGGGCGAGGTGAGCAGCGACGTTGGCCGGGTACCGACGGTGCCGCCGTTGGCGTATAGGACATACGACCTGGGAAAAAGGTAGCTGAGGCTGGAGCGAACCTCA
>CAZSHO010000046.1:0-4721 GCA_964607005.1 uncultured Rhodocyclaceae bacterium | reverse complement strand
GGTTTCGCTACTCCCTTCTCCCCCTCCCCCCCCCCCCGGGGGGGTCTGGCGCCCCTGCTGTCTGTCGCCCCCCCCCAGCCCCGGACACCGGCTTTCGCGGAAGACCCCCTCCACCACCCTGCGGGCGGTCCCCCTCCCCCGGCGGGGGAGGAGTTGCAGAGTTCTTCAAATCTGAATTTTTGGCGGCCTCGCCGCAGAAGGAATCAAGATGAACCAGGAAGTCCTGAACATCTTCAACCCGCTCCCGGTCACTCCGACCTTCGACCAGATCAAGATCGCCCTGGCGTCGCCGGAGAAGATCCGTTCGTGGTCGTTCGGTGAGATCAAGAAGCCGGAAACAATCAACTACCGCACGTTCAAGCCCGAGCGTGACGGCCTGTTCTGCGCCCGTATCTTTGGCCCGACCAAGGACTACGAATGCCTGTGCGGCAAGTACAAGCGCATGAAGTACAAGGGCATTATCTGCGAGAAATGCGGCGTTGAGGTCACCCTGGCCCGCGTGCGGCGCGAGCGGATGGGCCATATCGAACTGGCCAGCCCGACCGCTCACATCTGGTTCCTGAAGTCGCTGCCGTCGCGCATCTCGCTGATGCTGGACATGGCCCTGAAGGACGTCGAGCGGGTTCTGTATTTCGAGAACTATATCGTCACCGAGCCGGGCCTGACCCCGCTGAAGCAGGGCCAGCTCCTGACGGAAGACGAGTATTATCGCTTCCAGGACGAGTTCGGCGATGACGGCTTCACCGCCGAGATCGGTGCCGAGGCCGTGCGCAACCTGCTGATGGGCATCGACCTCCACGCCGAGGCCGAGCGTCACCGCGGTGAACTGGCCGACAGCCCGTCGGAGATGAAGGCCAAGAAGGCGTCCAAGCGCCTGAAGCTGATCGAGGCCTTCCTCGACTCGGGCAACAAGCCCGAGTGGATGGTGCTGACGGTCGTGCCGGTCATCCCCCCGGAACTGCGCCCGCTGGTGCCGCTGGACGGTGGCCGTTTCGCCACCTCCGACCTGAACGACCTGTATCGCCGGGTCATCAACCGCAACAACCGCCTCAAGCGCCTGATGGAGCTGCGGGCGCCGGACATCATCATCCGCAACGAAAAGCGGATGCTGCAGGAGTCGGTCGACGCCCTGTTCGACAACGGCCGTCGCGGCCGGGTCATCACCGGTGCCAACAAGCGGCCCCTGAAGTCGCTGGCCGACATGCTCAAGGGCAAGCAGGGCCGCTTCCGCCAGAACCTTCTGGGCAAGCGCGTCGACTATTCGGGGCGTTCGGTCATCGTCGTGGGTCCGGACCTCAAGCTGCACGAGTGCGGCCTGCCCAAGAAGATGGCGCTCGAGCTGTTCAAGCCGTTCATCTATGCGCGCCTTGACGCCAAGGGCCTGTCGGGCACCGTCAAACAGTCCAAGCGCATGGTCGAGCGCGAACAGCCCCAGGTGTGGGACATCCTCGAAGAGGTGATCCGCGAGCACCCGGTCATGCTGAACCGCGCGCCGACGCTGCACCGTCTGGGCATCCAGGCGTTCGAGCCGAAGCTGATCGAGGGCAAGGCCATCCAGCTGCACCCGCTGGTCTGCGCCGCCTTCAACGCCGACTTCGACGGCGACCAGATGGCCGTTCACGTGCCGCTGAGCCTCGAGGCCCAGCTGGAAGCGCGCGTGCTGATGATGTCGACCAACAACATCCTGTCGCCGGCCAACGGCAAGCCGATCATCGTGCCGTCGCAGGATATCGTGCTGGGTCTCTACTACCTGTCGCTGGTCAAGGACGGTGAGCCGGGTGAAGGCAAGCTGTTCGCCAACATGGGCGAGATCGACGCGGCCCTCGACGGCGGCGTCGTGTCCCTGCACACCAAGATCAAGGCGCGCTGGACCGAACAGGACGCCGACGGCAAGGTCGTGACCAAGGTCATCGACAGCACCCCGGGCCGGATGAAGCTGGGCGCGCTGCTGCCGCAGAACCCGAACGTCGGTTATCGGCTGCTGGACAAGAACCTGACCAAGAAGGAAATCGGCAATCTGATCGACGTGGTCTATCGCCACTGCGGTCAGAAGGCGACGGTGATCTTCGCCGACCAGATGATGGGCCTGGGCTTCCGTGAAGCCGCCAAGGCCGGCATTTCGTTCGGCAAGGACGACATCGTGATCCCGGCCAAGAAGGTCGAGATCGTCGCCCAGACCCGGACCCTGGTTGAGGAATACGAGCAGCAGTACGCCGACGGTCTGATCACCAAGGGCGAGAAGTACAACAAGGTCGTCGATGCCTGGGCCAAGGCCACGGACCGGGTCGCTGACGAGATGATGGCCGAGATCGCGCAGCCGCGCGTTCTGCTCAAGGGACAGGCCCCGGACATCAACTCGGTGTTCATGATGGCCAACTCGGGTGCCCGCGGTTCGCAGGCCCAGATGAAGCAGCTGGGCGGCATGCGCGGCCTGATGGCCAAGCCCTCGGGCGAGATCATCGAGACCCCGATCGTGTCGAACTTCAAGGAAGGCCTGACCGTCCTTGAATACTTCAACTCCACCCACGGTGCCCGTAAGGGTCTGGCCGACACCGCGCTGAAGACCGCCAACTCGGGTTATCTGACCCGTCGTCTGGTGGACGTGGCGCAGGATTCGATCGTCACCGAGGAGGACTGCGGTTCGACCCGGGGCATCACCCTGCGCGCCGTGGTCGAGGGCGGTGACGTGCTCGTTTCGCTGGGCCAGCGGGTTCTGGGTCGCTATGCGGCCGAGGACATCAAGGAGCCGGGTGGCGACAAGGTCCTGTTCAAGGCCGACACCTATCTGGAAGAGGAAGAGGTCGACCTGCTCGACGACGCCGGTGTCCAGTCGGTCAAGGTCCGCTCGGGCCTGACCTGCGAGGCGGACGCCGGGATCTGTGCCATGTGCTACGGCCGTGACCTGGCCCGCGGCACCAACGTCAACATCGGCGAGGCGGTCGGCGTTATCGCCGCCCAGTCGATCGGCGAGCCCGGCACCCAGCTGACGATGCGGACCTTCCACATCGGTGGTACGGCCCAGGTGGCGGAAACCTCCTTCTACGAGGCGACCAACCCCGGAACCGTCCGGATCTCGGGCCCGACCGTCAAGGCGGCGCACGGCGATCTGGTGGCGATGAGCCGCAACGTGGTGATCACCATCGTCGTCGACGGCAAGGATCGCGAAAGCCACAAGGTCCCCTACGGTGCCCGTCTGCGGGTGCTGGACGGGGCCGAGGCCAAGAAGAACCAGCGTCTGGCCGAGTGGGACCCCTACACCAGCCCGATCCTGACCGAAGTCGGTGGCTCGATCCGCTTCGAGGATCTGGTCGAGGGTCTGTCCGTCAAGGAAGAGACCGACGAGGCCACGGGTATCGCCCAGCGCGTCGTTTCCGACTGGCGGGCCAGCCCGCGGGGGGCCGATCTGCGCCCCGCGCTCGGCGTCATCAACGGCGAGAGCTATGCCAAGCTGGCCTCGGGTTCCGAAGCCCGTTACCTGCTGCCGGTCGGCGCGGTTCTGTCCGTGTCCAACGGTGACCAGGTCAAGCCGGGTGAAGTCATTGCCCGTGTCCCGACCGAGGGTGCCAAGACCCGCGACATCACCGGCGGTCTGCCGCGGGTGGCCGAGCTGTTCGAGGCCCGTCGTCCCAAGGATTGCGCGGTCATCGCCGAGATGGACGGTCGCGTCGAGTTCGGACGCGACTACAAGAACAAGCGCCGCATCAAGATCACGCCGGAGCCGGATGCCGATGGCAACCAGGCCGAGCCCGTCGAGTTCCTGATCCCGAAGGGCAAGCACATCTCCGTCCACGACGGCGATCTGATCCAGAAGGGCGACTACATCATCGACGGCAACCCGGATCCGCACGATCTGCTGCGTATCCAGGGCGTCGAGGCGCTGGCCGAGTATCTCGTCAACGAAGTGCAGGAAGTCTATCGCCTGCAGGGCGTGCCGATTAACGACAAGCACATCGAGGTCATCGTTCGTCAGATGCTGCAGAAGGTCGAGATCCTCGACTCCGGCGAGACCACCCTGATCCGTGGCGACACGGTCGAGGTTGCCGAAGCCGTGGCCGAGAACCTCAAGGTCGAGAAGCGCAAGGGCCGTCAGGCCATCACCCAGCCGGTCCTGCTGGGCATCACCAAGGCGTCGCTGCAGACCCGCAGCTTCATCTCGGCGGCGTCCTTCCAGGAGACCACCCGCGTCCTCACCGACGCCTCGGTCAACGGCAAGGTCGATACGCTGGAAGGCCTGAAGGAGAACGTCATCGTCGGCCGCCTGATCCCGGCGGGTACCGGTGCCTACCTCCGCAGCCTGCAGAAGATCGCCAACGAGCGTGACGCCAAGCTGACCAAGACCCGTGAAGCCGCGGTCGAGCCGCTCCCCGCCGATCTGGCGCTGGAGCTGGAGAGCAGCGCGAGCTGATCTTCCGGTCACGGTAGAGAATGAAGGGGCGGCTCCGGTGACGGGGCCGCCCTTTTTTCTTGGGCGCTAACGCTCGGCCCGCGGGGCCTCGCTGTTTGAGCGCGCCTTTTGGGCGCTAACGCTCGGCCCGCGGGGCCTCGCTGCTTGAGCGCGCCTTTTGGGCGCTAGCGCTCGGCCCGCGGGGCCTCACTGCTTGAGCGCGTCTTTTGGGCGCTAATGCTCGGCCTGCGGGGCCTCGCTGTTTGAGCGCGGTCTCCCGGCTCTAGAGCGTCTTTGTTTTAGTTAGACGCATAGCCGCTGTTGATAAAGTAGTTGG
>CAZSHO010000045.1:0-5110 GCA_964607005.1 uncultured Rhodocyclaceae bacterium | reverse complement strand
CAGGTCTCGATGCTATCCATCAGCCCTTGGAAGACGAAAAACAGAGGGCAGCTCAGTTTGCAGGAACTGGCGCTCCCTGGGCTCCAGACCGCGGCTGAAGTCGCGCGAGGTGATGGCGCTGATGGCCTCGCCCAGGAGGTGCGACTGCTCGACGTCGGTCAGCAACAGCCAAAACGCGGCGAACGCCCGGCCCGGCTCACTTTGCTCGATGACGTCCACCCCGTCAAAGAGCTGCTGGAGCACCGTATTGCGCTCGCTGGCCCCCTCCACGAGGCTTTGCCGGAGGTTCTTGTTGAGGCGGTCGAATGCATCGCGCACGTTGCGGAAATCCGCGGTTAGTTCTTCGGCCTGGCTGATGATCTCGCGAGCGCGCTCGAGGGCCCGGTCTTGAGGGAGCGTCTGGACCCCGCCTCGCTGGACCTGGGCAATCTCCGCGTCGATGCGGTCTCGCTCGGCCTGTAGCCTCGCCAAGCGCGTGGCCGGGTTGGCGTCAGTCTCTTCGGCCAGCCGTAGCACTTGCTGCATGACGCTGGCCAGCCGGCTTTCGGTCGCCGCGGCTCTGGGGCGCTGCAGCGAAGCAAGCCATCGAAGCGCTGCCGTGGCCTCGGCAGTGAGCTCAAGCACCTCCTCATGGGACCCGGTCGGCAGGCGGCGAGTCAGCCAACCCTGAGCGAGCCAGTCCGCGATGTAGGCCGGGGCGGTTTGCTCCATCCCGTGTCCCTGGGCACGCAGTGCTTCAAGATCGCGTGTGACGCGCTCGGTGGCCACTGACACGGTCAGAACCGCGTCGTCCTCGGTGAAAACCGACTCCAGGACGGCGAGCACGAGCGGCGAGTGGTGGATGGCCAGCAGCTTCCATAGTCGCCCCTCGCGCAGCCTGGCGTTGGCAGCGACCAGCCTCTCGACGCTCACGCTTTCTCCTCCGCACGCCACGGTGGCAGGACTGCTAGAGGAACGAAACGGTTCGATCGCATGGGGCTTTCTCGCATAACAAGTATACGCATGTTTCCTGGATAGGCATATTGGTTAGATGCATGCAATACTGTAGGGCATGACGCCCAGTGAACCGCACACCGGCAAGGCAGAGCCGAGAGTTGTTTCGAAGTGGGGACACGAGAGGCGCTTGGAGTTCATCGACTGGCGGCTTTGCTGGGAGGGGCGCATCAACCGAAGCGACCTCACCGCCTTCTTTGGCATCTCGGTTCCCCAGGCATCGCTCGACATCGCGCGCTACATCGAGCTGGCACCCAACAACGCCCGGTATGACCGCAGCAACAAGGTCTACGTGGCGTCCGAGACCTTCCAGGCTCTCTACCCGGGCACGACCCCGGAGCGTTACCTCAATGAGCTGCTGGCGCGCAGTGTGGGCGTGCTGCAACCAGAGCTTGGGTTTTCGGGCTGGAGGCCACCCATGGACATGCTGGCCAACCCAGCGCGAGGTGTGGACCAGGCGACGCTGCTGACCTTGCTCTTTGCCATTCGCAACGCAAAGCGCGTGGATGTGACTTACCAGTCGATGTCGGCCTCTGAGCCGGAGCGTCGTCAAATATCTCCGCATGCGCTTGGATACGACGGGTTTAGATGGCACGTCCGCGCCTTCTGCCACTCCAGGGTCTCCTATCGCGACTTCGTCATCGCTCGCGTGCTGCGGGCCTCGCCCGCGCAAGTTGATGCCCTGGGCGCTGACGCCGATGCTGCGTGGCATCGAAGGGTCGATTTGGTGATTGGCCCCAACCCAGCACTGAGCCCCGGCGCAAAACGCGTGATCGAGTTGGACTACGCCATGCAGGCAGGTCAGGTGACCATCTCTTGCAGGCAAGCGCTGCTCTTCTACACGCTGAAGAGACTGGGGCTATTGCCTGGGCAAGAGGCACCGCCAGAGGTTCAGCAGATCGCTCTGCTCAATCGAGATGACGTGCAGGCGTACTTGCCGCAAGTCAATTGAGCGTGTCGTCCATGTGGCTGTGGCGCCGGTGGCTTTGAGAAGGGAATTTGAAGCGGTGAGTTGCAACGGCAAAGGACATCATTGGAACTGCACCTGCCGCTTTGGAGGCGAGCAAGACTCTCCGGCAGGACGCGGGCGACTCCGCGCCCCCGACTTGTTCGTGCCAAAGGTGCCGCGGCACTACACCAAGCCCAATGACCGTTGCTCGTTTTGCGATGCACCGGTCTTCTTCCGCTCTCTAGCACACGGTGGACGCGCCTACTTCGACAGCCCGGGAGCGCCGTGGACGAAGCATCCTTGCTTGGACCAAGACTCGAGCGCGTTCATGGGGTCGGTTGATCAGAGCGAGTCGAACTGGCCACAGCTCACAGTGCCATCCGTGCAGCATGTCCTGAACGATTCCATCGAGATCCGAGGAAGGCTGCATGGTAGGCGGTGGATTGGTTACCTCAATGTTCGTCAGCTTGAGGCACTTGGTGTCGATGTGGCTTGCCTGCGTGAATGCTTCGTTCAGGTGCACGAGTCAGCGCCCGGCGACTTCGACCTAGCCCTGCTGACAGAAGAGATGCACAAGTATCTGGCTAAGGCCTCCGCGACGAAGTCGGCGGAAACAAGCCCGAGGTCAGCGACGCCCCGGAGGAAGGCTCTCCGAAGCAAAGGCAAGGCGGCTCCTCTTGACCAGCCGGACCTGCTGGAAGACACGGGTTGATGCGCGGGGTACCAGCTTGAATTGCGGAGGGTGGGCTTGCTTAGGCGACCCACGCTACCACGTCGTTCTCGCCGTCAAGGTCTGCGCGCTCGCGGGGCGAGCGCTTGCGGCCTGCGGCCGTCGTCGAACCCTGACGGCTGCGCTGCGCCGTGGTGCTCCGGTCTCGGGCAATCCCGCCCGAAACACCGGAGTCCTCCATGTCGTCCTCTTCCTTCTCTTCCGTCGCTGCCGCTGCGACCGATGCCCTGCTGGTCCGCGATGTTGACGGCCAGTATCGACCGGCACTTGCCGAGGAGGTGCTGAGCCACGCGCGGCGCGTGCTGGCCCACCGCGTGCGGCGTGGTGCCACGATGTCGTCGCCGCAGGCCGTGAAGGACCATTTGTGCCTGGAGATCGGGGTGCTGGAGCACGAGGTTTTCTGCGTGCTGTTCCTCGATGCGCAGCATCGCATCATCGCGCTGAAGCAGATGTTCCGCGGTACGGTAACGCAGACCTCGGTCTATCCGCGCGAGGTGGTCAAGGAGGCGCTGTCGGTGAACGCTGCGGCGGTGATCCTGGCGCACAACCATCCGTCGGGCTCCGTGGAGCCGAGCCGGGCCGACGAGTTCCTGACGCAGACGCTGAAGACGGCGTTGGCGCTCGTCGACGTGCGGGTGCTCGATCATCTGGTGGTGGCGGGCGCGGACGTGGTTTCGTTCGCCGAGCGCGGACTGCTGTGAATGGCACCGAGGGGCCCCCCGGGTCCCTTTTCGCATCTGTGTCGGCCTGTTTCGCGAGGCCGCGTTGGCCCGCCCGGTTCGGCCTGCGTAGACTGGGCTGATGACGTTGACTCTCGCCCCGTTCGAATGGCTGCTCGAAGCGCGTGAGCACACCATCCGGTGCCCCACGATGTACCTCGATGGCTGGCATGACCATGACCCGCCGGTCTACGAGGGCTCTGGTCGCCTGATCCTGGACTCGTCGGTCGCGATCCGCTTCGAGATGGATGCGACGGCGAGCGACTTGGGCAGGGGCATGGAGGCACTCCGGCGCTGCGCGGAGGAAGCGGGTGACCGTACCTCGGCCATGCGCCTGCGCGGCGTCGACTATCAGGGCCGCGAATGGAACGCCGGGTGGGTGCGGCCACGGCTGGGCGAGGTCCAGGGCGGCCACCATCACCTGCATGGCAATTCCCTCTCGATCGTCACGGACGCTCGGCACGACGAAGGGGTAGGGGGCGTCGAACTGGCGTACTCGCCCTCGCCGGACGTGCCCTTCACCGAGGTCATCACCAACACGGCTCGGGTAGGTGACGCCGAGCTCGGGTGGCGCACCCAGGGTGGGAGGCACCGGATGGAGCTGCTGGGCGCCGAGATCACGGCGTCGACGCAGCCCTGGCGGGATGAGCTGTGGATCTGCGCTCGGGCCAGCGACGAGCTGAACCATCCTTACCTGGAGAACTGGCTGTCGGAGCCCTTGCGGGCGCTGCGCGGGCAGCTGATCTACCCGCGCCTGGTAGCGCGCAAGTTCGCCGATGGGCGCGCCGCAATCTGGGTGCGGACCGCGCCCGCCCTCTCGCGTTCGCTGGGAGGCTGCGCGAGCCAGCTCAAGAAGCGCTCGGCTGCCGAGTTCTGGTCCTTCTACGCCGCGTACCTCACCTATGTGGCCAAGCATCGAGGCGCCGATGGGCATCCTGGCTTCGAGGCCAACGACCTCACGCGCCTACACGACGAGGTCATCCAGGCGCGGATGTCGGGCTCGTCCTGGGTGATCGCGTTGTGCGTGGCCAGCGCGATTGAGGGCCTGATCAAGCTGGATCCTGCGTTCGCGTCGGCACCTGCCGATTTCACGGACTCCGATCTCGACCCGCTGAAATCCTTCGCCTCGGGCATTTCCCCGGAGCCTCTGGCAGCTCGGCTGAAGGGTTGGGTTGCCACTCTGCATCAGCCCTCTCCGGCGCGCTACTTGTCTCGGCTCGAGAAGGACGGGCGCATCTCTCGCGTGCAACTCGACGCATGGCGAAAGGTTCGCAATGTCGTGGCACACGGCAACCTGTTCGAGCCTTGGGGCACGCCCGAAGAGCACGCGCAGCTGGTTGCGCTGATTGAGCTCTTCTACAGGCTGACGGCGCTGCGCATCGGGTACGAAAGCTAGACACCGCCTGTTCCTGCGGCAAGGTCCAACGGCCGGGTCTCGAAGGCTGCTCTGGGTGTGCAAACGGTGTAGCTGCCGCCAGGTCCCGGTTGGCCTGGGCGTCTCCCCGTTGCACGGGGCCGGGCTGTCGCGCTGCGCGTCGAGCCACCGGGGTACCGGCGTCTCGCCCCTGACGGGCTTCCATCCCTGACGCGAATTCAGTCAGGCCGGCGTTGCCGGCTGAAGCACAACGCGGCCCTTTCCCGTGCCTGAGGATCGCGGGCCCTGCTTCCTTCACGCTGCGCGTGAACGAGGCCCGCTTGGCGAACTGACCGACTTGCAGG
>CAZSHO010000044.1:0-5122 GCA_964607005.1 uncultured Rhodocyclaceae bacterium | reverse complement strand
GCGCCGTGCAGGCCACCCTGCAGCGCTACAAGGAACTGCGCGACATCATCGCCATTCTGGGTATGGACGAACTGGCGCCGGAAGACAAGCTTGTCGTTTCCCGCGCCCGCAAGATCCAGCGCTTCCTCTCGCAGCCCTTCTTCGTTGCCGAAGTGTTCACCGGTTCTGCCGGCAAGTACGTGCCGCTCAAGGAAACCATTCGCGGCTTCAAGATGATCGTGAACGGCGAGTGCGACGCCCTGCCCGAGCAGGCTTTCTACATGATCGGCACCATTGACGAAGCCTTCGAGAAGGCCAAGACGCTGCAATAACAACCTCCTTCTTCTTCCGCTTGCGGGAGAGGGTGGGGAGAGGGAAAGGTAACCATGGCAATGACCGTACACGTCGACATCGTCAGCGCGGAAGAATCGATCTTCTCGGGTCTGGCGGAGTTCGTCGTTCTACCAGGTGAAGCCGGCGAGCTGGGTATCATGCCCGGCCACACGCCGCTGCTCACCCGCATCAAGCCTGGCGTCGTGCGCGTCAAGACGCAGGACGGCAGCGAAGAACTGGTTTTCGTTGCTGGCGGCATGCTTGAAGTGCAGCCCAATCTGGTGACCGTCCTGGCTGACACCGCCATCCGCGGCAAGGATCTTGATGAAGCCAAGGCTCTCGACGCCAAGAAGAAAGCGGAAGACGCGCTTGCCAGTAAGGCTTCGAAGTTGGAATTTGCCAAAGCCCAGGCCGAGCTGGCCGAAGCCATTGCTCAGCTCGCCGCGATCCAGAAACTACGTAAGCCACGGCACTGAGTAGGCACAGCAACAAAAAGGAAAGGCAGCTTCGGCTGCCTTTTTTATGTGCGCCCGGTACGGGCGCACTCTTGGAGGTGAAAGTCCTCCCGCAAGTTGATTGCAGCGAGCGAAGTGAGCTGCTCAAGCTCAGCCTGTTTCCAGAATGCCGTGATCAACGTTGGTCTGCACTGCATGGACTTGAGCCGATTGCGTGCGAACTGACTGACTTCGCCAATGGTGCCGAGACACAGATTGGCGATCTCATGCTTCTTGAGATAGGCCCAGATCGCCTCAACCGGATTGAGTTCCGGGGCGTAAGCCGGCAGACGCGCCACGGCGATATTTCCATTCAGTTCTTCCAGCCTACCCCAGGACGTCTTGGCGGTACTGGACACCTGGCGCTTGCTACTGTACAGTAATATGTACATTTAAGGAGCTGCCCATGGATGCGATTACTTACACCACTGCTCGTGCAAACCTCGCCAGCACAATGGATCGGGTTTGTAATGACCACGAAGCTTTGATCATTACACGCAACGGCGAACAGTCCGTTGTGATGCTCTCGCTCGAAGATTTCAAAGCACTTGAGGAAACAGCCTATCTGTTGCGCACACCCGCCAACGCCAAGCGACTTCTTTCTGCCGTTGCACAACTGAACGCAGGCAAGGGCATCGAGCGGAAACTGACAAAGTGAAGCTGATCTTCGCAGACGAGGCATGGGCAGACTACCTGTACTGGCAGAAGCAAGACAAGCGAATGATGGAGCGGATCAACAACCTGATTCGGGAGGCACAACGTGAACCGTTCAGCGGCGTGGGCAAGCCGGAGCCACTGAAGCACGCGCTGTCGGGTTTTTGGTCGCGGCGAATTACTGACGAGCATCGCATGGTGTATCGCGTCGCCAATGATGCACTGGAAATTGTGCAACTTCGGTTTCATTACTGACCTGAATTTCCCTCTGTTTCTCGTCTTCCAACCCGCCGGTATGATGCTGCCGATTTCTCTTCATGCTGAGCGTTGATCCATCTTTCCAGGAATTTCATGGGCGAGACGTAGCCGAGCGTGGAATGATGTTTGCGTCGCTGGTTGTAGAAAGGCCCGATATTGTCTGTCGAACAGGTTGGCTTCCGCTGTGGCCCTCGTGCTGTAGCCTCGCACGGCTTTTCGTACAAGGCCCTCTTGACCGGCTGGCTAGCAGGCTGTTGAAATTCGCCCCCGTGTAAACGAACCTGGCGTGCTATGCGTTATGGATATTGTGTTCATGATATCGGCGGGGTGATCGGGATGCGCGGGACGGATGCAATGCAGGAAAGCCTCTTCACGGTGGCCAAGCTCGACGATTTCGTGCCGGCCGATCATCCGTTGCGCGCCATCCAGGTGCTGGTCAATCAGGCGCTCGGGCGCCTGAACGGCCTGTTCAATTCGATCTATGCCGGCACCGGGCGCGAATCGATCGCGCCGGAGAAGCTGATGCGGGCGCTCCTCCTGCAGGTGTTCTACTCGGTGCGCTCCGAGCGGCAACTGATGGAACAAATGCGCTACAACCTGCTGTTCCGCTGGTTCGTCGGACTCGCCTTGGATGAGGCCACCTGGGACCACTCGGTCTTTTCCAAGAACCGCGACCGCCTGCTGGCCAATGAGGTGATCGAAGCGTTCTTTGCCGAGGTGATGGCCCTGGCCGATGCGAAGGGCCTGCTCTCCAGGGAGCACTTCTCGGTCGATGGCACGCTGATCCAGGCTTGGGCCAGCCAGAAGAGCTTCCGGCCCAAGGACGGCTCGGACGACCAGAGACCCTCGGGCGGCGGCCGCAACGCCCAGGCCGACTGGAAGGGCCGGCCGCGCAGCAACGACACGCACGAGAGCACGACCGACCCGGATGCCCGCCTGTACCGCAAGAGCAACAACACCGCCTCGATCCTGTGCTACCAGGGCCATGCGCTGATGGAGAACCGCCATGGCCTGGTGGTCGGCGCCGTGGTGACCCATGCTGATGGCACCGGGGAGCGGGCGGCCGCCCTTTCCATGCTCGATACGGTGCCGGGCAGCCATACCAAGACGGTGGGCGCCGACAAGGCCTACGACACGGCCGACTTCGTGGCCGCCTGCCGCAGCAGAAACGTCACCCCCCACGTTGCGCAAAACGACAGCCGGCGCGGCGGCAGCGCCATCGATACGCGCACGACGCGGCATGACGGCTACCGGCTGAGTCAGACCATCCGCAAGCGCATCGAGGAACACTTCGGCTGGGGCAAGACGGTCGGCCGCATCCGGCAGACGGTCTTCCGGGGATTGCAGCGGGTCGATCAGCAGTTCAAGCTGACGATGACGGCGAGCAATCTCACGTGGATGGCCCGAATACTGTTCGCGGTGCCGCAGGGAGTGAGGCCATGAGGCACTGGAACGACGGCGATGCGCCGCCGCGCAGCACGGCGGCGAGTGAAATGCCACAAATTCAGGCTCGATGCGCATTCGAGAGTCTCATCAACGTGCCCGGATTCCGTGAAAACGGGCGAATTTCAACAGCCTGCTAGCCTTGCTTCTGTTTCCATAGGCAACCATCCCGTAGAAAAGACAAACGATAGCGAGAGTAGCCAGAAGGCAATTACGCCATTTGCTCCCGCAATTGAATGAGCGGTTTTCTCAAAACGTCAAAGTGCCTTTGTGGGATTTTCGTAGGGCTCACACGCTTCGTAGAAGCCGATTGCGGAGCCGATGAAATCGACCAGGGTTGGACCTCTGCTTATTCATAGTGTGTCCACATACGCAGGACACGAACCGTTTTCTCTTCGGTAAAAACATCATACACAATGCGGTGCTGAATATTGATGCGGCGAGAGAACGCGCCAGCAAGATCACCGACCAGCTTTTCGTAGGGTGGCGGATTTTGAAAGGGGTCGTTGGCAAGAACGGTGAGCAGTTCTAGTGCCTTTGATTTAAGGCCGCTTGCAGCAAGTTTCTTTGCGTCCTTCATTGCCTGCTTGGCATAAACAATTTCCCATCTCACCACTTAAGTGCCTTTGAGCTTTTTGCGAGGGGCTCGGCCATACCCGCCTTGATGGACTCGCGCATGCCAGGCACGGCCAACAGGTACAGGGTTTCTTGAATTGCGCTCCAATCTTCCGCAGAGAGCAGAACGGCACTGCTGCGCTTGCCTGAAATTATGATCGGCTCGTGTGATTCGACTGTTTGGTCGATGAGTCGGTACAGATTGGCGCGAGCTTCGCTGGCAGTAAGAGTATTCATTTCATGCTCCTTCAAAGAAGCCTTAATGGTACGATATAGCGTACGTTTGTCAAGCGACTCTGCGGGCGGAAGAAGGTCGATGCGCAGTGGAAGCTCTACGGCATGGTGCACAACATCGGGAAGCTCGCGCATCACGGATATCTGTTCGGGATGTGCGGCGTTGATCTGGGCCACCACCGTGGAGGGGCGCACCAACCACAACAAGGCGGCCTGTGCTCTGGCCAACAAGCTGGCGAGGATCTGCTATGCCACCTTGCGCGATGCCACACCGTACGGCCAGCCGGCGCCCAGGCAGCAGCGCAAGATCGGGCGCACGGCGTTCGCCGTGGCCGTCTAGTCTGCAAGGAAATATCTTGAGTTCCACGTCCCCGCGCTTGCTTTGAGACTGATCGCCCATCATGGCTAAACGGGTCGCACCCTCACGCAACGATGCCGATAACTCTGCCGGCAGCTTCATGCTTGCCGCTTGTAACGATTGGCACTGCGTGCGCAGATTCCATGTCGGCACGGGCCAACGAGAGCCCACTTACGATGCCGGATATACGACTGCATGCGCTTTCCGCCAGCCAGAACTACCGGTCAGTTCTCTTGACTTCGGGGGGAGTCCATATACGACTTGTTAGGCCTCAGCCGCCGGCGGGTGGTGTCACTACTGGAGCGACTAGGTCTTGCGGTAATGGTGGAACTGGAGGAATGGGCGGTACAGGTTGTGGTGGCATGCTTCCCATCTGCCCTCGGCGCTGCTGTGCGACGACCACTTGCTCGGCCTGCATAATGAACGCCATCCCATTGTTGTTCTCGATGATCTTGAAGGCGGGCGTGCTCGAGAGAGTATGGAAGTAGATGTGGTGCAGCGAGAGAACCTTGTCTTGCAGCTTTTGATCGGATTCGAGGTCCATGATCTTCAGGCCAATCTCTTTGCATTTTGCGGCCGAGAGGTGGCGGTTATGCGCAAGACTCACCGAGTGATCGCCAAGTTCCCGCAGAATAGACTGGACGGTTTCCTCGGCGTTCTCTTGCCCAGAAAGCATGTTCCGTAGTAGCCAGCCTTGGGCTAGGGCGTGTTCTCAATTACGCCAACCAGGCGAAAGCGCACGCGAGATGAACGA
>CAZSHO010000043.1:0-5187 GCA_964607005.1 uncultured Rhodocyclaceae bacterium | reverse complement strand
CGAGCAGCGCGCCGAAGCGGCTCGGCTGGACGCGGCGATCGAGGCCAATCTGAAAGAGCTTGGTTATGACGGATGCGCCTGTGCTGCTGGTTTATCTGGACCAAGCGTAGGCAAACAAAGGAGCGACACATGACTGACGGAAAAATCAGTACCCGCGCCGTGGAGCTGGCGCTGGCCGCGCTGGAGCAAGGCTTGCGCGAAAACGCCGAATATCCGCACCTGCTCACCACCCGCGATGGAGCCATCCAGCGCTTCGAGTTCGTGGTGGATACCTCGCGGCAACTCCTGGTGCGCGTGTTGAAGGGGGTGTTTGGGCTCAGTGAAGCGACCGCCCAGAAAGACACTTTCCGCGAAGCCGGAAAACTGGAATTGGTGGCCAATGCCGAAAACTGGATCGCGCACGTGAACGCCCGCAACCGCACCTCGCATACCTACGACTCGAAGATCGCGGAACAGGTCTTCGCCCATGTCCCCAGCATCCTGCCCGACGCGCGGGATCTGCTGCAAAGGCTGCGCCCGCATGTCGGCTGATACGCCCAATATCGATATCCGCCCCGATCATTGGAAGATCGTGCGTGACATCCTGCAAAAGCATGTGCCGGAATACGAAGTGTGGGCTTTTGGCTCACGCGCCAAAAAGACCGCCAAAAAGCATTCCGATCTTGATCTTTGCATCAAGGCCGACAAGCCGCTGGACTTCAAGGCACGGGCAAAACTGGAGGAAGACTTTGGCGAATCAGATTTGCCGTGGAAGGTGGATGTGGTCGATTGGGCAACCACCAGCGAATCCTTCCGCCAGATCATTGAGCGGGACAAGGTGGTGGTGCAGGAGGGTGTGCAATGAGGCGGGATGCGGCGATTGAAGCTAATTTGAAGGGTCTTGGGGATGGGGAATGAATGGCGTGAAGCCACGCTTGGTGAGTTTGTGCGTTTACAGCGTGGCCACGATTTGACTGCCGAAGAACGCAAGCCCGGCGACTATCCGGTGATGGGTTCGGCTGGCCCGAACGGAACACACGGCGAGTTCATCGCACATGGTCCTGGTGTGGTGATTGGTCGTAGTGGTGCCTCGATGGGCAAAGTACATTTTACGCCGCATGACTACTGGCCGCACAACACTTGCCTATACGTCACGGACTTCCTTGGCAAGGATCCGCGTTTTGTATTCTATCTACTCGGTTTGCTCGATCTCGCTGCCTATAACTCTGGAAGTGCACAACCATCGCTGAATCGCAACTATATTTACACAAAACCGGTTCGATTTCCGTTGCCTGCCGAACAACGCGCCATCGCCCACATCCTCGGCACGCTGGACGACAAAATCGAGCTCAACCGCAAGCAGAACGAAACGCTGGCGATGGCACGCGCCTTGTTCAAGGCGTGGTTCGTGGACTTCGAGCCGGTGCGAGCCAAGATGGAAGGCCGCTGGCAGCGCGGCCAATCCCTGCCCGGCCTGCCTGCGCACCTCTACGGCCTCTTTCCGGACCCGCTCGTCGAGTCGGAGTTGGGGGAGATTCCGGAAGGATGGCGTTTTTTCGCATTCAATGATTTGGCGCAGCAGGGCAAAGGCTCTGTGAATCCGGGACATACGCCTGAAGACATTTTCACGCACTACAGTCTACCTGCATTCGATGCGGCTCGAGCACCCGTTATCGAACTGGGCAGGGCAATTAAAAGCAACAAGACGCCTGTACCGGACGCATCTGTATTGATATCAAAGCTCAATCCGCATATTCCGCGCACCTGGCACGTTGGAAAGGCAGGAGAAAATGCCGTTTGTTCAACAGAGTTCATCGTGTGGACGCCGAAAGCCTCCGCAAATAGTGCATTCCTGTTTTGCTTGGCGACATCACAGGAGTTCAATAGCGCAATGCGCCAGTTGGTAACGGGGACATCTAACAGCCATCAACGCGTCAAGCCTGAACAAATTGGCGGCATTGAAGTTTTCGCGTCCAGCGAAAAAGCAATTGAAACAGCCTCCGAGATAGTTCGCGAGCCAATGGAGCAGGTTCTACAGAATCGCATGCAATCCCAAACCCTCGTCCAACTCCGCGACACCCTGCTGCCCAAGCTGATCTCCGGCGAGCTGCGCGTGCCAGACGCCATGCTGGCAGAGTGCTGCTAAACTGACATCACTCTGCAGGTGGACTGGAGAAGATCATGGCCGACCTGACCATCCGGGGGCTTCCCGACGAACTGCACGCCTTGCTGCGCCAGCGGGCCGAGGCCAACCACCGCTCCGTGAACCGCGAAACCATCGCGCTGATCGAGCGCGCCATGAAAGGCGAGGCGACGGCCAAGCCACGCATGAGTGCTGAACAAGTGATGGCGCTGGCCGAGGATTTCGCCCGCTTGCCGGTGCTGGATGAGCGCCCCATCAGCGCACTGCTGCCTTACGACGAGAACGGGTTGCCCATCTGATGGCCGCGCTCGTGGTGGACACCTCGGCGCTGATGGCCGTGCTGTTGAAGGAGCCGGATGCCGTTCGCTACGCAAGAGCCCTGGGGGCCGCCAGCGAACTGCGCATGGCTGCGCCGACGTGGCTCGAGGCCGCCATGGTGGCGACGGGACGCAGCGGCCGGATCGGCCAGCAGGAACTCGTGCGCTTCATCGAGAAGATGCATATCGAAATCGTCCCCGCCGACCACGCGCTGGTGGAGGCCGCCTATGCGGGCTGGCTGCGCTGGGGCAAAGGCCGCGATGCTGCGGGCCTGAACTACGGCGATTGCTTTTCCTACGCGCTGGCCATGTTGCGACAGGAGCCGCTGCTGTTCAAGGGCGACGACTTTTCGCAGACGGACGTCGGGGTGGGCGTGTAGACGCAGGCAACCCAAACCGTCAAACCGTTCCCAAGGAGTCGCGCTGATGGCCTTTCTGTCCGAAGCCGCCGTCGAGCTGGCCCTGCTGGAGCAGTTGCGAGGACTCGGATACGGCATCGAGCGCGACGATGTCATCGGGCCCGACGGGGCGCGGGCCGAGCGCGAGAGTCACGATGAAGTGATCCTGCGAAGGCGGCTCGAGGATGCCGTGGCGCGGCTGAACCCCGGGCTGCCCTTGGCGGCGCGGCAGGATGCGGTGCGGCGCGTGACGCAATCCGAGCTGCCCTCGCTGCTCGAAGAGAACCGCCGCCTGCACAAGCTGATGACCGAAGGCGTGGACGTCGAGTACGACGCCCCCGATGGCACGCTGACGGCGGGCAAGGTCGCGCTCATCGACTTCGAGCACCCCGGGCGCAACGACTGGCTGGCGGTGAGCCAGTTCGTGGTCATCAACGGCCAGCACAAGCGGCGGCCCGATGTGCTGGTGTTCGTCAACGGCTTGCCGCTTTCCGTGATCGAGCTGAAGGCGCCGGGCAGCACGGGCGCGCATCTGCTGGGCGCGTTCAACCAGTTGCAGACCTACAAGACGCAGGTTCCGCAGCTCTTCAACACCAACGCGCTGCTGGTCACCTCGGACGGCATCGCGGCCCGGGTGGGGTCGCTGTCGGCCGACCTCGAGCGCTTCATGCCGTGGCGCACCACCGACGGCACGAGCGTGGCCCCGAAGGGCGCGCCGGAACTCTCGACCCTGATCGAAGGCGTCTTCGAGCAGCGCCGCCTGCTGGCCTTGCTGCGCGATTTCACCGTCTTTGCCGAAACCGGCTCGGGGCTGGCCAAGATCCTCGCCGGCTACCACCAGTTCCACGCGGTGAGCCGCGCGGTGGAGTCCACCATTCGCGCTTGCCCGCAAGGGCAAGGGGTTGCCGAAGACCCGGCCGACTACGGGCTGCCCAGCGTCAAGTCGCAGCAGAAGGGCGACAGGCGAGCGGGCGTCATCTGGCACACCCAGGGCTCCGGCAAGAGCCTGCTGATGGCCTTCTACGCCGGTCTTCTGGTCAAGCACCCGGCCATGGCCAACCCGACGCTGGTGGTGCTGACCGACCGCAACGACCTGGACGACCAGTTGTTCGCCACCTTCTCGATGTGCCGCGACCTGATCCGGCAGACGCCGGTGCAGGCCGAAAGCCGCGAGGATTTGCAGAAAGTCTTGAGCCGGGCATCGGGTGGCGTGATCTTCACGACTTTGCAGAAGTTCGGCGAGGTCAGCGAACCGCTCACCACGCGCCGCAATGTGGTGGTGATTGCCGATGAGGCGCACCGCAGCCAGTACGGCTTCAAGGCCAAGGTGGATGCGAAGACGGGCGAAATCTCCTACGGCTTCGCCAAGTACCTGCGCGATGCCCTGCCCAATGCCTCGTTCATCGGCTTCACCGGCACGCCCATCGAGGCGGCGGACGTAAATACCCCGGCGGTGTTCGGCAACTACATCGACGTGTACGACATCAGCCGCGCGGTGGAGGACGGCGCGACGGTGCCGATCTACTACGAATCGCGGCTGGCGCGCATCGAACTGGACGAGGACGAAAAGCCCAAACTCGACGCCGAGGTAGAGGCGCTGACGGAGGACGAGGCCGTCACCGAGCAGGAGAAGCTGAAGGCGAAATGGGCGACGGTCGAAAAACTGGTCGGCAGCGACAAGCGCCTGGCGCTGGTGGCCAAGGACATGGTCGCCCACTTCGAGGATCGCGTGGCAGCCCTCGACGGCAAGGCGATGGTAGTGTGTATGAGCCGTCGTATCTGCGTCAAGCTCTACGATGAGATCGTCAAGCTGCGCCCGGACTGGCACAGCACCGATGACAACGCCGGGGCGGTCAAGATCGTGATGACGGGCGCGGCGAGCGACCCGCAGGAATGGCAGCAGCACGTCGGCAACAAGGCCCGGCGCGATCTGCTGGCCACGCGTGCGCGCGACCCGAAAGACTCACTGAAGCTGGTGATCGTGAGGGATATGTGGCTGACCGGGTTTGACGCACCTTGCATGCACACGATGTACGTGGACAAGCCGATGCAGGGTCACGGACTGATGCAGGCAATTGCGCGCGTGAATCGGGTGTTCCGTGACAAGCCTGCGGGGCTGATCGTGGACTACATCGGCATCGCACAAAACCTAAAGTCTGCTTTGCAGCAGTACTCCAAGAACGACCAGGAAAACACCGGCGTCGACGAAGCGCAGGCCATCGCGGTAATGATGGAGAAGTACGAGGTCGTGCGGGACATGTACCACGGCTACGACTACGTCTCCGCGATGAGCGGCACGCCGCAGGAGCGCCTAGCGATGATGGCGGGGGCCATCGAGTGGATTCTCGAC
>CAZSHO010000042.1:0-5958 GCA_964607005.1 uncultured Rhodocyclaceae bacterium | reverse complement strand
CGCTGGCGCACCAGCCGCACGCCGTACCTGAAGGCGATCATGGATTGCCTGTCGCCGATGTCGGCGGTGGAGCGGATCGTGTTCATGAAGGCGGCGCAGCTGGGCGCGACCGAGATGGGCAACAACTGGATCGGCTACGTGATCCACCACGCCCCCGGCCCGATGATGGCGGTATCGCCTACGGTTGAGATGGCCAAGCGGAACTCCAAGCAGCGGATCGACCCGCTGATCGAGGAGTCGCCGGTGCTGGCGGAACTCATCGCCCCGGCCCGCAGCCGCGATGCCGGCAACACAATTCTTGCGAAGGAGTTTCGCGGCGGCGTGCTGGTGATGACGGGCGCGAACAGCGCGGTCGGCCTACGCTCGATGCCAGTGCGCTACCTGTTCCTGGACGAGGTCGATGGTTACCCGTCGGACGTCGATGGCGAGGGTGACGCGATCTCGCTCGCCGAAGCGCGCACCCGCACCTTTGCCCGGCGCAAGATTTTCATCGTCTCGACGCCGACCATCGCCGGGGCGAGCAGCATCGAGCGGGAGTACGAAGCCAGTGACCAGCGTCGCTATTTCCTGCCGTGCCCGCACTGCTCGCACCGGCAGTGGTTGCGCTTCGAGCAACTGCGCTGGGAGAAGGGACAGCCCGAGACGGCGGCCTACGTGTGCGAGGCGTGCGACGAACCGATCCCGGAGAGCCACAAGACCTGGATGCTGGAGCACGGCGAGTGGCGGGCAATGGCTCCCGAGAACGGAGCCAAGACGGCGGGATTCCATCTCTCGTCGCTGTACAGCCCGGTGGGCTGGCGTAGCTGGCGGGAGATCGCCGCCGCTTGGGAGAGTGCAGTGAACAAGGAATCCGGATCGGCGGCCGCCATCAAGACCTTCAAGAACACCGAGCTTGGCGAGACTTGGGTTGAGGAAGGCGAAGCCCCCGACTGGCAACGCCTCATCGAGCGGCGCGAGGACTATCCCATCGGCCGCATCCCGACCAGTGGTCTTCTGCTGGTCGGCGGGGCTGATGTGCAGAAGGATCGCATCGAGGCGTCGATCTGGGCCTTCGGACGTGGCAAGGAATCCTGGCTCGTCGAACACCGGGTGCTGATGGGCGACACCGCCCGCGACGCGGTTTGGAAACGCCTCGGCGAACTGATCGCGGAAACGTGGTCGCACGAATCCGGCGAGCAACTGCCGCTCGCCCGGTTCGCCCTGGACACGGGTTTCGCCACGCAGGAAGCCTACACCTTCGTTCGTCTGGCGCGCGATCCCCGCGTGATGGCGGTCAAGGGCGTGCCCAAGGGCGCGGCCCTGGTCGGCACGCCGACGGCGGTCGATCTCTCGCAGGGCGGCAAGAAGCTGCGACGAGGCATCAAGGTCTTCTCGGTGGCAGTCGGCATCGCCAAGCTGGAGTTCTACAACAACCTGCGCAAAGCAGCCGACGTGCTGGAGGACGGGGTCACCCTGCGTTACCCCACCGGCTTTGTGCATCTGCCCAAAGTTGATGCCGAGTTTGTGCAGCAGCTGTGCGCCGAGCAGCTGATCACGCGCCGCGACCGTAACGGCTTCGCTATCCGCGAGTGGCAGAAGATGCGCGAGCGCAACGAAGCCCTGGACTGCTATGTGTATGCCCGCGCGGCAGCGAGTGCTGCCGGCCTCGACCGTTTCGAGGAACGGCACTGGCGCGAACTGGAACGACAGATCGGACTCTCGCCGCCCGGCGATCCCGATCCGCAAACCGAACAACCCACTGAGGCCACCCAACGCGGTGGCCTCGCTGTTTCTGGAACCCCAAGAACGGGCCGGCGCGTCATCCGCAGCCGCTGGTTCAGTTGATCACCACCACTGGAGAACCCCACCATGAGTCTGCAAACCCAACTCAACAGCTTCGTCCTGCGCGTCGCCGAGGAATTCAACACCGTCAAGGGACGCACCGGCACGCTGACGGCGCTGACCACCACCGACAAGTCGAGCCTAGTGGCGGCGATCAACGAACTGAAAGCCGCGATCATCACGGCGGTGGCCATCGACGATCTGACGGTTGCCACGACCAGTACCTACTCGTCGTCGAAAATCGTCTCGGTGCTTGATGCCCTCAAGGCCGACATTCTGGGCGGTGCCGACCCGGCCTACGACACCCTGCTGGAACTCCAGCAGGCGCTGCAGAACGACCAGACTGGCATCGCCGCACTCACTGCTGCCATCGACAAGCGCGTGCGCTTCGATGCCGCGCAGACCCTGACCGTTCCCGAGCAGACGCAAGCCCGAGACAACATCGGCGCGGTCGCCGCCACCGACATCGGCGACACCACCACCGACTTCGTGGCGATCTTCAACGCCGCCCTGGTGTAAGTGATGAGCCTCGTCGCGCAACTGTCGGCGCTCGCCACCCGCATTGGCACTGAGATCAAGGGACTGATTCGCCCAGACCACCCGGGTCTGGCCCGGGCCTGGGCGAATTTCGGCTACGTCGGCAGCGCGGTCGATCTGCGCGCTGCGCACAACGTGGCGTCCGTATCGCGCCTCGCCGCAGGTCGCTACCGCATCACCTTCGCTACTCCTTTCGTCGACGCCGACTACTGCTGGGTAGCGACCGGTCGCAGCAACGTTGCCACCGGCACGATCCGGTTCGCGGCCGCTCGCTCCACCACCGACGGCAAGACGACCACGACGCTCGACATTGTGTGCGTCACCAGCGCCGGTTCGCTTGCCGACACCACGGAAATCAATGTGGTGGTCTATCGATGAGCATCCCGACCTACACCGAGGCCCAGTTGCAGGCCCTGCGCGATGCACTGGCCAAGGGCGAGAAGCGCGTGACCTTCGGCGACAAGACGGTCGAGTACCGCACCGTCGAGGAACTGAAGCAGGCCATCGCCGAAGTCGAGGCGGCGATGCACAAGGATGCCGTGGCCACCGGCCTGTATCCGCGTGCACCGCGCCAGATTCGCGTGACCACCGGGAAGGGCTTCTGATGAGCTGGATGACTCGAATTCGCACCCTGTTCGGCGGTGCTCCGGTGCACGAGGCGGCCGGGCGTGGCCGTCGCGCGCTCGCGTGGATGCCAGGTAATCCCGGCGCGGTGGCCGCGATGTTGGCGACCTCCAACGAACTGCGCGTGAAGTCCCGGGATCTGGTGCGCCGGAACGCCTGGGCCAATGCAGGCATCGAGGCCTTCGTCGCCAATGCCGTCGGTACCGGCATCAAGCCGCAGTCGATGGCGCAGGATGAGACCTTCCGCGTCGCCGTCCAGGCACTCTGGCGCGACTGGACGGAAGAGGCCGACGCCACCGGCCAGACCGATTTCTATGGCTTGCAGTCTCTGGCGGCCCGGGCGATGTGCGAGGGCGGCGAGTGCTTCATCCGGCTGCGCCCCCGGCGTCCCGAGGATCGTCTGACCGTGCCGCTTCAACTGCAGCTGCTGGAAGCCGAGCACCTGCCGCTGACGCTCAATACCGAATTGCCCTCGGGCAACGTGGTGCGCTCCGGCATCGAGTTCGACGCGATGGGCCGGCGCGTTGCCTACCATCTCTACCGCTCCCACCCCGAGGACGGTCGGCTCTCGCCGATGTCAGGTCAGGGTGGGCAGGACACGGTGCGGGTGCCGGCGGCCGAGATCATGCATCTCTACCGTGTGCTGCGGCCCGGGCAGATCCGCGGCGAGCCGTGGCTGGCCCGCGCACTGGTGAAGCTGAACGAGCTCGACCAGTACGACGACGCCGAACTGGTGCGCAAGAAGACCGCCGCAATGTTCGCCGGCTTCATCACCCGCCTTGCCCCCGAGGACAATCTGATGGGCGAAGGCCTGTCGGATGCCGATGGCGTGGCGCTCGCTGGCCTGGAGCCGGGCACCTTGCAAATCCTGGAGCCGGGCGAGGATGTGAAATTCTCCGACCCTGCTGATGTTGGTGGCAGCTACGCGGAGTTTCTGCGCACCCAGTTCCGGGCGGTGGCCGCCGCCATCGGCATCACCTACGAGCAGCTGACCGGCGACCTGACGGGCGTGAACTACTCGTCCATCCGCGCCGGGCTGCTTGAGTTTCGCCGCCGGATGGAAGCCATCCAGCACGGCGTGATCGTCCATCAACTGTGCCGCCCGGTGTGGAATGCCTGGCTAGATCAGGCCGTGCTCGCAGGTAGCGTCACAGCGCCCGGGTTTGCCCGCCGCCGCCGCGAGTACGCCGCCTGCAAATGGATTCCGCAGGGGTGGCAGTGGGTCGATCCGGAGAAAGAGTTCAAGGCGATGCTGCTGGCGATTCGTGCCGGCCTGATGTCCCGGTCGGAGGCGATCTCGGCCTTCGGTATGGACGCCGAAGACGGCGACCGTGAGATCGCCGCCGACAACGCCAGGGCCGATGCGCTCGGGCTGATCCTCGATTCCGACCCGCGCAATGCGGCCAAGGCCGCAACAGCAACCCCGCCGCCCCCACCTCAGGACTGACCCCATGAATCTGTTGCCCCATATGGCGGCGCGCCTCTTCGGTGCGCCGCTGATGATCCATCGTCCCAAGCTTGAGGTGATCCTCGCCGTGCTGGGTCCGCGCATTGGTCTGCCGCAGGCGGCCGTGCCGAGCGATGCCATTCCAGATCGAGTCGCTACGCCGACTGGTGCCACCGGCATCGCCGTGCTGCCGGTCTACGGCACGCTCGTGCGCCGCACGGTCGGACTGGAAGCCGAATCCGGCCTCGCCAGTTATCAGGGCGTCGCCACGATGTTGGACGCGGCCGTGGCCGACCCCAACGTTGCGGCGATCCTGCTCGACATCGACAGTGCCGGGGGCGAGTCGGGTGGCGTGTTCGACCTGGCAGACCGGGTCCACGCTGCGACCAAGGTCAAGCCGGTCTGGGCCCTGGCCAACGACATGGCGTTCTCGGCTGCCTATGCCATCGGTTCGGCTGCCAGCCGTCTGATCGTGACGCGCACCGGTGGCGTGGGCTCCATCGGGGTCATTGCGATGCACGCCGACCAGTCGGTGAAGGACGCCAAGGACGGCGTGCGCTACACGACTGTATTCGCCGGGGCGCGCAAGAACGATCTCAACCCGCACGAGCCGATCTCCGACGAAGCGCACGCCTTCCTCAAGGCCGAAGTCGGGCGCGTCTATGACCTGTTCGTCGACACCGTCGCCCGCCACCGGAATCTCTCGGCGGACGCGGTGCGCGCCACCGAGGCCGGCATCTATTTCGGGGCCGACGCGGTAGCCGCAGGGCTTGCCGATGCCGTCGGCACCTTCGACGACGTGCTGCTCGAACTCACCGATTCACTTTCCCAACGTCTTGTGTTGCCGGCTGCCGTTTCCACGGTCGCGGCCGCGCAGGGCATTTCCTCGCAACTCAGACTGGAGACCTCCATGAATGAACCCGCAACCCCTGCTGCTGATGGGACTGGCGTTGATCCTGATCGCGCTACTCCTGCAACGCCCACCCCGGCAATGACCATCGACGACGCCCAGGAGGTCGCCGAACTCTGCGCGCTGGCTGGCTGCCCCGAGCGCATCCCGGGCTACCTCGCCGCGCGCACGTCGCCCGCCAAGGTGCGCAGCCAACTGCTGACCGCTCGCGCCGACAGCCCTGAAATCACGAGCCACATCGCACCGGATGCGGCCAAGCCGAACCCCCAATCCCTCAACGACAACCCGCTGGTAATGGCCGCTCGTGCCCGCGCCGGCAAGGAGAACTGAAATGCCTGCCATCACCGAAGGACTCAACCTCGGCGACCTTCTGAAGTACGAAGCGCCGAACCTGTTTTCCCGCGACCAGGTGACGGTCGCCTCCGGCCAGACGCTGCCCTTGGGTGCGGTGGTCGGCATCGTGACCGCCACCGGCAAGGTCAAGCAGATTGACCCGAGCGCCACCGACGGCAGCCAGTACGCCGCAGGCGTCCTGATGCAGCCGTGTGACGCGGCGCTCATCGACCGCGAGGACGGACTGATGGTGGCGCGTCACGCCATCGTCGCCGATCACGCCCTG
>CAZSHO010000041.1:0-6028 GCA_964607005.1 uncultured Rhodocyclaceae bacterium | reverse complement strand
CGTTAGCTGCGTCACCGAAATGCATGCATCCCGACAACTAGCAATCATCGTTTACAGCGTGGACTACCAGGGTATCTAATCCTGTTTGCTCCCCACGCTTTCGAGCCTCAGCGTCAGTAATGAGCCAGTATGTCGCCTTCGCCACTGGTGTTCTTCCGAATATCTACGAATTTCACCTCTACACTCGGAGTTCCACATACCTCTCTCACACTCAAGACACCCAGTATCAAAGGCAGTTCCAGAGTTGAGCTCTGGGATTTCACCCCTGACTTAAATGTCCGCCTACGCTCCCTTTACGCCCAGTAATTCCGAGCAACGCTAGCCCCCTTCGTATTACCGCGGCTGCTGGCACGAAGTTAGCCGGGGCTTCTTCTCCGGGTACCGTCATTATCGTCCCCGGTGAAAGAATTTTACAATCCTAAGACCTTCATCATTCACGCGGCATGGCTGCGTCAGGCTTTCGCCCATTGCGCAAGATTCCCCACTGCTGCCTCCCGTAGGAGTTTGGGCCGTGTCTCAGTCCCAATGTGGCTGGTCATCCTCTCAGACCAGCTACTGATCGTAGCCTTGGTGAGCCTTTACCTCACCAACTAGCTAATCAGACGCGGGCCGCTCTAATGGCGATAAATCTTTCCCCCGAAGGGCACATTCGGCATTACCACCCGTTTCCAGGAGCTATTCCGAACCAAAAGGCACGTTCCCACGTGTTACTCACCCGTCCGCCACTAATCCCGAAGGATCCGTTCGACTTGCATGTGTTAGGCCTGCCGCCAGCGTTCGCTCTGAGCCAGGATCAAACTCTCAGGTTGAGTTGACTATCTGACTAAAGCAGACCGACCCGAAGGCCGGTTGGCATTAGTTCTACGTATTTTTGACGAGAACCACTTCGCTGATCCGTAAGAACCAGCGACATGGTTGTATCTTTCAAAAAGACCGCAGAGTGTCAGTATCGTCGTAATAACCCCGAAGGGTCATCGCTAGGACACCGCCGCCTGCGTTTCTCTTTCCAAATCAACGATTTCAAAGACCCGAACCGGAAGACTTCCGGTCCCACCGTTTAGCGCCAGGTGACGGCGGAGGCGGCGATGTAGTCGCCTCGGTGTTCCGTGTCAAGCGGTTCTTTTTAAAGAGAACCTCCAGTCAACGACCCGCTCCGAAAAGCGGCGGAGGCGGCGATGTAGTCGCCTCCGTTTTCCGTGTCAAGCGGTTCTTTTTTAAGAAGAACTTCTCTACTGCGGCCCCGCCCCGAAGGGCGGCGGAGGCGGCTTTCTAAAGAAGGCCGGCCTCCAAGTCAACCGGGCTTTTCAGCCATTTCGCGAAACCGGAAACCGAAGCTTCCGAAGCCGCAAAAAACCGTCGGGGAAAGCAGCGAGGCCACCCTCTTTATCGTTTCCGACGATTCGATTGGAGCGCGGAGACTAGTTTGAACTGGCTACAGAAGCAAGAGATTTTTAACCCCTCAACTTCCCTGGGTCCTGAAAGACTTTCGTCTCCCCGGCCCCGGCGGCCAGCCCGTCTCCGAGCGAGGAGGCGATATACGGACCGGGCCCTTGGTCTGCAAGCGCCTTTATCGATTTCAGCCAAGTTTCTCGCCGAGTCCCGTTCACCGACCAGGCCCGTGAGACAGGCGTGCGAGTCAGCCTGCCGCTATATAAGTACGAAGGCTCTCGGCTTCACTGGTCGCCTCGGCGATCTTGCATTTCACCACATCGCCGATGGAGATCACGCCGCTCAGTCGCCCGGCCTTGAGGACCGGCAGGTGCCGGATGCGACGGTCCGTCATTCGTTCCATCAGAATCGCGACCGTTTCCCCGGGATCGGCAAACACCACCTCGCGCGTCATATAGTCGGCGACCGGCCGCAGGAGGCAGGTCTGGCCGTCCCTGGCCACGGCCCGGACGACATCGCGCTCAGACAGGACACCAACCACCTCGTCACCGTCACAGACGACCAGGGCCCCGACCCGCTTCTGTTCAAGTTCGGCGCACGCGCGGGCGAGGGTGAAGTCGGGGGCGATCGAATAGACAGCGCCTCCCTTGTCCTTGAGGATTTCAGCAACCAGCATCGGGCGGTTCCTTCACTCTTATATAGGGCGGCTACAGCGGGCCACTTTCCGACAGGATCGCGCAGCCGGCCCCCGGAAGCAAATCACGAAGGCTTCTGGCCGAAAATCCGGGCGACCGGACCGATCGCGAGTATGCCGAAGACGAAACCGGCAGCATGTGCCTCCCAGGCGATGCGCGCGCCCTCCACGCCAGGTGCGAATCCGATCAGACCGGTCGCGGCGTTGACCGCCATGATGACTGCAGCTGCCGTCAGGACGCGCCGGTCTGTGAGTGCGCGCAATCGGCCCTGACGACTTCCCAGCAAGCGCAATGCAGCGCCCATCAGGCCGAAGACGGCCCCCGAGGCCCCCACCACGGGATCATTGCTGCCAAGATGGACGAGGGCGTAGCCGATCGAGGCCACCAGACCACACACTATATAGAAGGCGAGAAAAACGACCGGACCTTTCAGCCCGGGAAACAGACGTGCAACGGGCGGACCGAAGGCCAGGGCGGCAACGGCGTTCGCGGCCACATGTCCCCAGCCGCCATGGACCAGCATGGCGCTGAACAGGCCCGGCCACCAATCCCCGTAGACCAGCGACGACGGCAGAAACGCATAGGATAGTCCGCCGTCGTACAGTCGCTCCTGTACGAGAAACAGAATCGGCATCGACAGCGCCAGAAGGACAGCCACCGGCGGGGCGTTCAGGATCTTCTCGCTGCGGGGATCGTCGATTCGGTCGGGCGGCAATTGCATCGACCTCAAATGCGCAGCGATCGGCGCAATCTCAAGCGCTTCTTAATATCCGTATCCCATTTTGGCACGCGGGTTGCCCTGTCGATCCGTAAACCACGTTCGCGTGCGGAGCGCTGTAATGTCACTCTTCCGGATGAAAGCCGTCCTGATTCTCGCCGTTCTGGGGCTGCCTTCCGTGGCCGCCGCCCAGTCGACGGGATCGTCAGGCGCGGCAACCTATCAGGCCGGCTACGGCGGGGCGCGCTATACCACAGCGCGGCCGCAGACAGGATCGACGCGCGACACGAACGGCAACCGTCTGATCGTCAATGGCCTGATCCAGAACGGCGCGAGTGCCTATTCCAGCGCCACTGGCGGGGTTTCCTCAAGCTACAGCGGCGCGGGCGGCGCGGGCGGACTGAATGCCATCGGCGGAGCCTCGGCTATCGGCAACAACCTGAACGTCGTGGTCCAGGGCAACCACAACACCGTCATCGTCAACTCCACCCAGACCAACAACGGCGCAATCACCGCCGGCACGGCCCTGAACGGCACCCTGAGGTTTCCATGAGCATTCGCCAGCGCCGATTGAAGACGGCAGGCGCGGTCTGCGTCGCGGCGGCCCTGCTGACCGGCTGCATCTCGGCGACTGCCAATCCTGCCGGCCTCTACGCCACGCCGATCGGCAATGCGCCGGTGACAGCGAACCCGACCCCCTATTCCACCGCCCTCTTCTGCATGGCGGACTATGCCCGTCGCTACAATCTGCCCTCGCCACGCATGGCGGTCGGCCGGATCAGCGACTACACCGGCACCGTCTCGGCCGACGGCGGCCGTCAGGTCACCGGCGGGGCCTCACTGATGGCCGTCTCGGCCCTGGCCAAGTCCGGAGCCCGGATCGTCGAACGCTATGACACCTCCGTGTCGGAACTGGAGCTGCGCTACGCCAACAATCGCCTGATCGGCGATGACGGCCCGGGCGGAACCGACGACCAGCAGTATCGTCGCATTCTGGCGGGGCAGGTGCCCGGCTCGGACTTCTACCTGGTCGGCGGCATTACCGAGGTGAACTACAATATCCGGTCGGGCGGCTTCGACGCAGCGGCCGGCCAGGCCTCGTCCAACACGCCGCTGTCGGTGGCCTTCACCGGCAAGGCCTTCGTCATGAATATCGCCATCGACCTGCGGCTGGTCCAGACCACGACACTGGAAGTGGTCGATGTCGTCTCCTACCAGAAGCAGATCATCGGCCGGGAGATCTCGGCCGGCGTGTTCGACTTCCTGAACGGCAATGTCTTCGACATCTCCGCCGGCGAAGGCGGTTTCGAACCCGTACAGCTGGCGGTCCGCGCCCTGATCGAACGGGCCACGGTCGAATTCATGGCCAATCTGTACGGAGCACCCGGCCCCGAGATCTGCCTCAATGCGTCGAACGACCCGCTCGGCGGCACCACCGGTCTCACCGGCGGCTACTATCCCGCCTATCCCAACACGGACACCAACAATGGCCAGACCCGCTCGGATCCGTCTCGCTGGCACGATCGGCGCGACGCTGCTGTGCGCCGCAGCCGCTACTGAGGCCATGGCGCAGGACGGCACGATCGTCCTGAACAACCAGATCCAGATGGGCGATGTCGTCGCCGGTCAGACCCTGAATGTCGTCGATACCGACGAGCAGGTCACCGTCTCGACCTCCGCCCGGGGCAACAGCTTCTCGGGCGCTGTCGAGAACGGGACAATCACCGTCGATTCGACCCAGGAGATGCACGGCGACGCGCTGGCGACCACGACCATGACCCTGGGCGGCGATACCGCCGGCCGGGTCACAGCCACGACCCAGGCGGGGGGCAACTATCTGGCCGCCAGTGCCTATGGGGCTAACCTGGAGGTGGACGCCAGCCAGCGGGTCACCGATGGGGAGATCGTCGCCTATTCGACCGTCACGGACGATTCGGCCCGTCTGCTGGCGGGCGCGACGGTCGATGCATCAGCGATCGCCAACACGGCCGCCCTGGGCGGTGACGGTGCCACGGTTGCCGGCACCATAGCCCAGGAGTCATCGGCGACGATTCGTGCCGGAAATCTGGCCAGCACCCAGTATATCCCGGCCCAGGCCGCCTTCAGCAGCCAGGCCATGGCCAACGCCGTGGCGGTCAACAGCGATGCCGCGTCGAATCAGAACCTGTATGTCCGCCAGCGTTCGACCGGCGATCTGATCGAATCCGACGCCAGCGCCAATGCCGGCAACGCCTGGGACCTGGCGGGGCGGGCCCGGGCCAGCGCCAACCAGGCAGTGTTCCAGAATCAGGGCGGCGCGCAGATCGTCGAAACAGACCAGGCCAACGCGGCCGGGGTCCGCGCCGCAGCCATTACGACGGCCTATGACTACGGAGCCGCCGAAGCCTACGCCCGGGCGGCGGGTAACGACGTGTCGGTCGGAAACAACGACGTCTATGTCGAGATCGACAATACCCAGTTCAACTCGGGCGGGGTCGACTCAACCGCCACCTTCTCCGGCACCAACGGCTATGATGTCTATGTCGGAGCCGACGCCGTGGGCAATTCGGTCACCGGCTATGCCTGCTCGGAGTGTGCCGGCTATCTGACGGCCACCAACGTCCAGACCAACAGCGGTTCCGTCACCGCCACCGCCAATACGACCGTCGCCGGTTCGGCCCGGGCCGTAATCACCGGCACCAATGCCGTGGGCAATGCCGCGACCTTCTACGTTTCAACGCCCGGCCCCTGATCGCACGGAAAATCGGGATCGTCCGCGTTATACGGGTGACGGTGGAAAACTGACACACTAGGGTTCCGGCCACCGTCCCTGTTCTGCGCCGACGTCCGCTGGAGAATGGCGGGACGCCGGTTATCCGGAGTGTCCCGAATGCGATCTGCCCGCCTGTTGCTGCTCGCTGCATCCAGCAGCCTCGTTCTCTCCCTGGCCGCCCTGCCCGCCGTCGCCGTTAGCCAGGCGCAGCCTGTCGCGGTCACGCAGGCCACTGCGCAGCCATCGGATCCGTGGGCCCAGGCCGCCAGTGACATCCCCGCTGACGCCAACGTCCGCTTCGGTGTCCTGCCCAACGGGATGCAGTATGCGATTCTGCATAACGCGACGCCGGCAGGGCAGGCCTCGTTCCGCCTGCGCATCGATGCAGGCTCGCTGATGGAGAATGAGAACCAGTTGGGGCTAGGACGAATCGACATTCACCGCATCCAGATCATGGCGGCGGCGATGTGGGTG
>CAZSHO010000040.1:0-6701 GCA_964607005.1 uncultured Rhodocyclaceae bacterium | reverse complement strand
TGATTGCATGGTCGGCGCATTCAACGTGCCGCGCCGTGTTGCGGGGACTGACTTTTGCGCCCGCCCGTCTTTCTGCCCGGTTGCCGTCCTGCCGCCTGCCGTGCGCTCCGGTTGGCTCAATCCTGTTGGTCATCGTTTCTCTTTTGGCCCGTTCTTCCCGGTCTATTCCGCCGCGGCCATTGCCACTGGGGTCAAATGCGCCTCGGCGGTTTGGGGCTTCGCCGCGAAACTGAACACTTCGTCGGCCTGCAGGTTGCGCGGCATCTGGTGGGTGATGAAGAGCATCGTCACTTTTCCCTTGAGTCGATTGACGGTGTGGGCGAAGCGCTCCGCCGCCGGCTGGTCGAGACTGGAGACGGCTTCGTCGAAGATGAGGATCCTGGGTTTCTTCAGCAGCGCGCGGGCGATGGCCAGGCGCTGCCGCTGCCCGCCGGACAGGCCCACACCATGCTCGCCGATTTCGGTCTGATAGCCCTGGGGCAGTTGCTCGATGACGTCGTGGATCTGGGCGAGCTTGCAAGCGGTGATGACCTCTTCAAAGCCGGCGTGCGGATGCGCCATGATCAGGTTGTCGTAGATCGTGCCGGAGAAGAGCACGGTTTCCTGCGGGACGACGCCATAGGCCAGACGCAGTTCGTTGGCGGCAAGATGGCGGATGTCCCGTCCGTCGAGGAGGATCTGCCCGTCGCCGTGCGGGTAGAAGCCCTGCAGGAGCTTGGCCAGCGTGCTCTTGCCGCAGCCGGAGGGCCCCATGAGGACAGTGAGACGGCCGGGCTTGAAGCTGAGCGTGAGGTTGCGGTAGAGGAAGGGGAGCTGCTCGGCGTAGCGGAAGCTGACCTGGACGAGGTCGATGCGGCCGGCGCCGCCGGGTTCGCGCTGCGGCGTCAGGGCATGGGGTTCGGCGGGGGCGTCCATGAGATCGCCCAGGCGTTTCACCGCAATGCTGGCCTGCTGGAATTCCTGCCACAGGCCGACCAGGCGCAGCAGCGGCTGACTCATGCGCCCGGCAAACATCTGGAAGGCGACGAGCATGCCGACGGTGAAGCCTTGATTGTCCATGACGAGCAAGGCGCCGGCGACGAGGATGGAGAGCGTCATCGCCTGCTCCAGCCCGTTGGCGATGACATTGTAGGTGTTGGAAAACTGCCTGGTGGAGAAGCCGGCAGCGAGATAGCTGGCGAGATAGTCGCCGTATTTTTGCTCCAGGTGCGGCTCCATCTGGAGGGATTTGACGGTTGCGATGCCGGAAACGTATTCGGTGAGAAAGGACTGGTTGCGGGCGCCGAGCATGAATTGCCGGTTGAGGCGCCCGCGAAAGAGCGGCACGGTGACGAAGCTCATCGCACCGATGAGGCCGAGTAGTCCGGCCGCAATGAGCGAGAGCTGCCAGGAGTACCAGAACATCACGGCCAGGAAGACGATCAGGAAGGGGATATCCAGGATCAGCGAGACGGCGGCGCCGGAGACGAATTCGCGGATGGTCTCCACGCCGTGCAGCCGGGCAACGAGTACGCCGGTGGTTCGCTGTTCGAAAAAGGGCAGCGGCAGGCGCAGCAGGTGACGCAAGACCTGGCTGCCGAGCACGGCATCGATGCGGTTGCCCGTGTGCAGCACCAGGTACTGTCGTAACCATGTCATGACGCTGCTGAATAGCATGAAGAGGAGCAGGGCGAAGCCGACGACGACGAGAGTGGATCGGGTCTGATGCACGACCACCTTGTCGATGATGATCTGGGTGAACACCGGGACGGCCAGACCGGCGAGCTGGATCGTGAGCGAGGCGAGCAGCACGTCACGCCAGATCTTTTTGTGCTTGAGGAGTTCGGGAATGAACCAGCGGAAGCCGAAGCCGGCGTTTCCGGCCCACAGGCCGCCGTTCTCTCCCGTCTTCTTCCCTTCCATGCCCCTCCCCGTAGCGTGGAGCGCGGGAGGATCCCGGGTGACCGGGATCAGGGTGGATTCGAAAACGGTATCGAAATCTTCCACGGCGAGCGTCTCGGGCCGGTCGGAGCCTGCGCGAAAGTAAAGGAGCTGCTTGAGGTCGGTCTTGAGCAGGAGGGCAAGGTGTGTGGCGGGTGGCGCGTTTCGGGCATCGGGAGCGTCGTCACCGGCCGGATGCCGATGCAGAGGCGGCGATGCCGTCTCGCCTGTGCTTGCCGGCGCTTCGGCAGGGATATCTTTGTGCTTCAGGAAAGCGACGCAGGGCATCGGCAGCCTGGCGAGCGTGCCCGGCGCTGCCCGCTGCTCTGCGGTCGTGAAACCCAGGGCGCGTGCGGCTTCATGAAGGGTGACGAGCGAATGCGGCGGCGGGTGCTGCCGGGCGACGAGCGCGGGATCGAAGGGCACCCGGCCGATCTGGCACAGGCTGCCCAATAACCACAGCAATTCGTCGGTCTGGAGAGCCGGACCGAATGGCATGAAGCCTCCCCTTTCAAGAAATTTTCTGTTTTTATGGGCCGTCCCGGACCTTTTCGCCAGGGACGGAGCTGCCGGGACATCTGCAGCCGCGACATGCAGTTATGTCTTTTACGTATTCTGAACGAATGCTATCGTTGGCGGCACGGGCGTGTCAATATGATGGCGTTCTGCGAGACCGGTTGCTGAAAACAACGCGCTGATGTTTGCGTTAAAATCAGTCTTTTCGCATGTCGCTCCGCCGCGCGCCCGCAACAAAGATGAATCCCCCGACCAAATCGAGCAAGCCGAACGTCGTTTCCACCGCCGCCAAGGGCGCCTTGTCCTACCCGCGTCCGATCACCGACGATGTGCGCATCCGCGACATCAGCGAGGTGGCCCCCCCTTCGCATCTGATGCGCGAATTTCCGCCTTCGCCCCAGGCGGTGGCGACGACCGCCGGCGCGCGTCAGGCCATCCACCGCATCCTGCACGGCGCCGACGACCGGCTGGTGGTGGTGATCGGCCCGTGCTCGGTGCACGATTTCGATGCCGCCCTCGAGTATGCCGGGCGGCTCAAGGCCGAGGCCGACCGCCACGCCGAGGATCTGCTGGTGGTGATGCGCGTCTATTTCGAGAAGCCGCGCACCACCGTCGGCTGGAAGGGGCTCATCAACGATCCGCGCATGGACGGTAGCTTCAAGATCAACGAGGGCCTGCGCATCGCGCGCCACCTGCTCGTCGAGGTCAACGAGATGGGGCTGCCGGCGGCCACCGAGTTCCTCGACATGATCACCCCGCAGTACATCGCCGATCTGGTGAGCTGGGGGGCGATCGGCGCGCGCACCACCGAATCACAGGTGCACCGCGAGCTGGCTTCCGGCCTCTCCTGTCCGGTCGGTTTCAAGAACGGCACCGACGGCAACGTCAAGATCGCCGTCGATGCCGTGCGCACTTCGCAACAGCCGCATTATTTCCTCTCGGTGACCAAAGCCGGCCTCTCGGCCATCGTGTCGACCAACGGCAACGAGGATTGCCACGTCATCCTGCGCGGCGGCAAGGAGCCGAACTACGATGCGGCGAGCGTCGACAAGGCATGCGCGGAGATGGGCAAGGCCGGGCTCGCGGCACGCATCATGATCGATTTCTCGCACGGCAACAGCCGCAAGGATTACAAACGTCAGATGGATACGGCGCGCGACGTCGCCGCGCAGATCGGTGCCGGCGAGGATCGCATTTTCGGCGTCATGGTCGAGTCCCACCTCATGGAAGGTCGCCAGGACCTGGTGCCGGGCAAGCCGCTCGAACACGGCAAGAGCATCACCGATGCCTGCATCGGCTGGGAAGACAGCGTCGAGCTGCTCGACATTCTCGCCCAGGCGGTGCGCAGCCGCCGTCTCGCCTTGCACGAGAAGGAGTAGGGAAGGGCGGCTGCGCGGCACCGCGCAGCCGCCGATCCGGCCCGAGCGGCCTCCAGCCGCTTTCGGCGCAGAGTGCGCAAAGACGCAAAGAAACCTCTTTTGACGCGGAGGCGCAGAGGCGCAGAGAAAACCTTTGATACAGAGGGACGCTTTTCACATCGCCTTTCTCTGCGCCCTCCGTACCTCTGTGTCCTCTGTGTTGAAAGCGGTTTTCCTTTGCGCCCTTCGCGCCCTTGGCGTTGAAAGCGGTTTCCTTTGCGCCGTCCTGCCGCGGCTGACTTTTCAGGTCGCCGGCGTGTCCGGGTGGCCCGAGCGGCCTTTTTGCCAGAGCACGTCGGGGCGATTCGCCAGCCGGTTGAAGGTCCGCCCGAGCACGAAGAGCAGGTCGGAGAGGCGGTTCAGGTAGCGCCGCCCGCTCTCGTTGATCGTCTCGATTTGCGCCAGTCCGACCAGATGCCGTTCGGCGCGCCGGCAGATGCTGCGCGCCAGATGGGCGAGGGCGGCGGCGCGCGTGCCGCCGGGCAGGATGAATTCCTTGAGCCATTCCAGATCGGCGTTATAGCGGTCGATCGCCTGCTCGAGCCCTTCGGCCGCGCGCTCGTCGAGCAACGTCGAGCCGGGAATCGCCATCTCGCCGCCCAGGTCGAACAGATCGTGCTGGACGCCGGTGAGCAGCGCGCGCATGCCTTCAGGCATCTCTTCGGTGAGCAGCAGTCCGATCATGGAGTTCAGCTCGTCGAGTTCGCCCAGCGTGACGATGCGCGGCGACTGCTTCGAGACGCGCGAGCCGTCGGCAAGCCCGGTGGTGCCGGCGTCGCCGGTCTTCGTATAGATCTTCGAGAGACGATGTCCCATTGTGCGTCCTTTCGTTCAGGGTGTCGGGGAGGGTTTCGGGATTATGCCATTGCGCATGAGGCCCTTCAGGGGGGCTGCATTTGTTAAGATAGCCGCACTTGCCATGAACACCTTGCTGCCGATCGATCTGTTGCTCATTGCCGCGTGCGCGTGGCTGGCGATCGGCCTGGCGGGGCTTGCCGCGCCGCGCAATTTGCGCTTCGTCAGCAAATGTCTCTTTCCGCTCGGGGCGCTGGCCGCCGTCCTGTCAGGACTGACTTCCCTGCTGTTCCTCGGCGACGGGCCGCAAAGCGCCGTGCTGGCGATCGGCCTGCCCGGCCTGCCGTTTCATCTGCGCCTGGATAACCTCAGTGCGGTGTTCGTCCTGCTGCTCGGCTTTGCCGCGGCCGGCATCTCGGTGTTCGCCGCCGGCTACTTCCGGCAGGGCGAGGGCAGCGCGCCGGGGCTGCTCTGCCTGCAATATCATCTGTTCCTCGCCTGCATGCTGCTGGTGCTGCTCGCCGACGATGCCTACGCCTTCATGGTGGCGTGGGAGGGCATGGCGCTCAGTTCGTTTTTTCTCGTCACCAGCGATCACCGCCATGCCGAGGTGCGCCGCGCCGGCTATCTCTATCTGCTGATCGCCCACGTCGGCGCCATCGCGCTGCTGCTCTCCTTCGGTGTGATGGTCGCCGGCGGCAGTGATTACAGCTTCGCCAACCTGCGCGCCCAGTCGCTCGCGCCGTTCCCGGCCGCCGCCGCCTGGCTGCTGGCGCTGCTCGGCTTTGGCGCCAAGGCGGGACTGGTGCCGGTGCATGTCTGGCTGCCCGAGGCGCATCCGGCCGCGCCCTCGCCGGTCTCGGCGCTGATGAGCGGCGTCATGCTGAAGACCGCCCTCTACGGCCTGTTGCGTTTCACCTTCGATCTCATCGGCGAGCCGGCCTGGTGGTGGGGCGTGGTGGCGATGGCGGTGGGGCTCGCCACGGCCTTCTTCGGCGTGCTCTACAGCACGGTGCAAAGCGACATGAAGCGCCTGCTCGCCTACTCCTCGATCGAGAACATCGGCCTCATCGCCGTGGCGCTGGGACTGACTTTGATTTTCCACGCCTATCACATGGAAGTGCTGGCGGCGATCGCCCTGACGGCGCTCTTCTATCACTGTCTCGCGCATGCCCACTTCAAGAGCCTGCTCTTCCTGTGCACGGGCTCCGTGCTGCATGCCACGCACGAGCGCAGCCTCGGCCGCCTGGGCGGACTCATCCGGCGCATGCCCTGGGTCGCCTGGCTGGCGCTCGCCGGCATCCTTGCCAGCGCCGGCCTGCCGCCGCTCTCCGGCTTCGTCTCCGAGTGGCTGCTGCTGCAAGCCTTCCTCTTCTCGCCCAACCTGCCGCATCCCTGGCTCAACATGGCGGTGCCGGTGGCCGCCGCCCTGGTGGTGCTGATTGCCGCGCTGGCCGGCTTCGCCATGGTGAAGTTCTACGGCATCATCTTTCTCGGCCAGATGCGCGAGAAGGCGCTGCAGGAGGCGCGCGACCCCGATCTCTGGCAGCGCGCCGGGCTGGCCTGGCTGACGGCGCTGACCATTGCGCTGGGCGTGCTGCCGACCTGGGTGATCGGCCGCATCGACGCGGCGACGCGCCAGTTGCTGGGGGCGGGGCTTGCCGAGGCGACGCGCGAACACGGCTGGTGGCTGCTGGCGCCGATCTCGCCCGAGCGGGCGAGCTATGCGCCGCTCGTGTTCCTCGCCACCATCGTCGCCACCGTGCTGCTCGGGCGCGAACTGGTGCATCGTCTTTATCACGGCCGCGTGCGCCGCTCGTCGGCGTGGGATTGCGGCTTCGGCTTCCAGAGCGCGTGCGCGCAGGACAGCGCCGAAGGGTTCAGCCAGCCGATCCGGCGCATCTTCGCGCCGTTGTTTCGCATGGAGCGCCACTTTCCCGCGCGCCACGATGCCCAGCCGTATTGCAGCGTGAAGATCGAGGATCCGTTCTGGCATGCGCTCTACCTGCCGCTCGCGCGGCTGGCCGGCGCCGTCTCCGGCTGGGTGCTGCG
>CAZSHO010000039.1:0-9245 GCA_964607005.1 uncultured Rhodocyclaceae bacterium | reverse complement strand
AAAGAAATAGCTGAATTAGAAAATCAGATTATTGTACAAAAAAGTATTTTTATTCAGGCTTTGCAAACGTTAAAAAGTCAGTTACAGGCTTGGGAGTACAAGTATTTGCTAAAAAGCTCAATAGATGGTACAGTTTCCTTTACTGGCTTTTTCCAAGAAAATCAGGAAATAAGAAGTGGTCAAGCTCTCTTTTATATTCAACCAAATAATACTAATTATTTTGTTGAAATGCTGATACCACAATACAATTTTGGTAAAGTAAAGCAAGGGCAGGAAGTGTTACTAAAATTTCAGGCTTATCCCTACGAACAATTTGGAGCTGTTGTTGGCAAAATTGACTATATCAATAAACTTCCTACCGATAGTGGTTATTTAGCAAAAGTTGCTTTACCACAAGGTTTAATTACCAACTATAAAAAAGAACTGAAATTTAGAAATGGGCTTTATGCAGAAGCAGATATTGTAACTGAAAACATGAGACTATTGGAAAGATTTTATTACAATTTAGTAAAGCAAATAAGTCGTTAATTTTTTTGTTTTACACTAATTTACAATATCACTTTCAACTTTTCAGTAAATTAGCATAACTAAAAATTTAAAATTATGCCATCAACATCCGAAACAGGTCATGCAAAAAATGTAGCCAATTTTGAAACCTTGGTTTCATTTTGCGTTGGCTATGGTACAGCTTACAATCCATCGAGAGATGCGTTAAAAGTTACCAATCTGCAAACATTATTAACCGCAGCAAAAGCAGCCATTGCAGACTGCAAAGCAAATGAAACAACTTTTGATAATGCAACCCATGCAAGAATGGATGCTTATTCCAACTTAAAATCTTTAGGCACAAGAATAGTAAATGCTTTATCTGTTTCAGGTGTTGCAGATACTGTTATTGAAGGTGCAAAAACAATTAACAGAAAATTGCAAGGGCAAAGGGCTAATGGTTCTGCTACTGCTGCACCTGCAACAACAGAAGGCACAGCCTCAACGCCTGCAACCCCTGCCCCTGCAACAGCTTCATCTTCTCAACAGAGCTATGATAATTTAGTAGAGCATTTTAATGGTTTAATTGAGTTGGTTAATTCTCATACTGAGTATAACCCCAACGAAACAGAACTAAAAGTGGCGACACTTCAAACTTATTTGACAGAGCTTAAAGCGGCAAATACCAATGTTGTGAACACAAATACTACTTGGAGCAATAGCCGTATTAGCAGGGACAATTTACTTTATGCCGACACAACAGGCTTGGTGGACATTGCCTTAGATGTTAAAGCCTATATCAAATCAGTTTTCAACTCTACAAGCCCCCAATATGCACAAGTCAGCGGAATTGAATTTAAAAGAGCAAAAGGCTGACAATTTACGTTAAAGGGTTTTACAGACACAGTAAAGCCCTTTTTCTAAATTCTTAACTGTTGGACACAAACTGTAAGGGCAAAAACTATAATTGCAACCCTACTTTTCATAATTTTCATCCGCATTGACAAAACGATTGACCGCAATTGCATAATTTTCAATTGCTTTTATAAAACTCTAACTTGCATTGACATAATTACCGACCGCTTTTATATAACTTCAAAACGCCTTGACAAAATTGCAGACTGCGACAGTATTTTTTCACTACGCTTTGGTAAATACGCTTTCCGCAAGTACAAAGACAGCCTATGCTGCAAGTCAGGCACTTATGCAAGGCACACTAAAGCCAACGCACAAAACCCAACCTTGCATAACAGCCAGCCTTGCCCTACGCTTCTTGGACACTTCGTAACACTTTTCAACAAGTTTTGGTGGACAGTTCGCAAAAGGGCTACCTACAACAAATGGTTTGGCGTTATGGCTGCTGGACTTTTAAACCTCAACAGTTGTGCTACTATTTAGCTTCAGCTCAGGCTCGACGAATATTGCCAAGCAACAGAATAAAACATCAAGACCTTACCTTTGTTCAGCACCAGCCCCCAGCTTGACAAAACGCTATTGCAGCCACAACGCCAAGCCCCAACCGTTGGCTGTAATGGCAACACAGACACCAAAACCTTAACGGCACAAAGCAACGATTCATTATTTTCAATTGTCATCAATATTATGCGACAAATTATTTTACTAGTTCTACTGACATTTTCAGTTACGACATACGGACAAAACCATAAGTGGCAAATGTCTTTTCAGCTACAACCCGAAGTTACTTTTCACAAAGACAGTTATCGGTGGTGGAAAGAAAATAATGGCAAATCAACAATTAATGTTGGTGTAGCATCAACAATTCAGTATAATATAAACAAAAGATTTTTTGTAAGCTCTGGAGTAGGTTTTATTTCAAGGACACTGAATACAGCAAATTTCTTAAACCAAGCTGCACTACCACCCCCAAAACAAAGTTTTACAATGGAATTGGTGACAACAAAATCAGTTTCATATAGGGTCATCTCATTTCCAGTTAATATCGGATACAATTTTTTATCGACTGACAAGTTGAAGAGCTTTATTACGACAGGTTTTTCAGGAAACTACTTATTGAACACATTCTACAAATCCAACTTCTCAAGATATGACGGAGCTTACAAAAAGAACTATTGGCAAGGCTACTCATTGACATTAGGTTTAGGGGCCGACTTCAAATTGACAAACAAACTCCAAGCCACGTCTTCCTTATCATATGCTTTTAGACACCAAGTAAAAGAAGACGAATACATATCGAATCAGAATGGTAGCGGTTTGACTTTGGGACACAATTATCTAAATCTTAGTATTGGTATTAAGTTTCCGTTGTAAGAGAAAAAGCCACTACAGCCAACAGGCGGTTTGGCAATATGGCGGGGCGACGAATATATTCTCAACTTTTTGTTCGCTATTCAGCTTCAGTTCCAGCCGACGAATAACGCCAAGCAATAGAACAAACAATGAACTTTTAGTTATAAATTTGGCTTCGGTTACAGGCTGACGATTTTCAAATGCCGCCACATCGCCAAGCCGTGTCCGTTGCCTGTAATACTTTCAGAGACACTCCAACTTTATCAAAATGATGACAACAAGAATTTTATTGGTATTATTTATCTCCACAGCTACACTTAGTATTAACGCTCAAGTTGACATTTATGGAACGGTAAAAAATTATAGCGACTCAATACTTTACATCAATGAAACAGGAGGTTTTCACAATTTTACCAGAGTTTGGCGTGACAATAGAGTAAAAGTAGTGCTTGATAGAAGTAGAAATTTTAAAGTTACAGTTCCCGAGGAATCAATCGGTAGTTGGTCTATAAAAACACAAAATGGGAGTCAATTATTTGATTTGGTGAAAGGGGAAAAGCTAAACTTAATCGTAGACTTTTCTAAACGAAATCCTGTTTATGCAATTGGAGTAAACGCCGATGACTTCAATTATTTTGCCCATTTGCAAGACAGCTTAAGTAAATACTATTCGGTGAATAATTTCAGCGAAAAGGTCAGAAACAAAGATATAGACAGCGTTCTTTTTTATAGAAAAGAGTTAGCCTTTTACAAAGTAAATCTATTAAATGAGTACAAGCGTTCACATGAAATGTCTGATGAATATTATAGTTGGATTCGCTCTAAATATTTATACGAGCCTTATGAGAGAACAGTGGTTGAAAACATACCCAATCGGGATTCTTTAGATAATATCGCCATATCAAAAATTATGGAAAAAGGTATTAACGATGAGTACGCTGCCTTAAATACGACCGAATATAATGACCTTATAGACTTTTATGTTGCTTCAAAACTTAATAAAATTGGAAGAAAGCTAACACTAAATGATCGCTTTAATTATGTAGCAGACAGCAATATCCTGACAGGAAGTACAAAAGAAGTTTATCTATCTAGGTTTATGGCATGGTTGATTAAAACTCCTGACAGTATTTATAGTCCATTATTTAAAAAGTATGATATAATTGTTCGTAACGATGAAATGAAACAAAATGTAATTAGTAGGCGAAATGATTATGTGAATCCGGCAGTATCTTCATCCATTTTTGTCGATAATAGCAGAGCAAATTCTATTGCTGACATTTTAAAAAAGTATAGAGGGAAAATAATTTACCTGGACTTTTGGGCGAGCTGGTGCATACCATGCAGGGCAGAAATGCTCAATGCTGCCATCTTAAAGGAAAAACTAAAGGGAAAGAATATTGCATTTATTTACTTTGGATATAATGACAAAGAAAAAGCTTGGAGAAAAGCTCGTAATCAATTAGAGATTGCTGGTGAACATTATTTATTGACCGAAAAAATGATAAAAGAAGCAGACGAGCTTTTTGGAATTAACGGCATACCGCATTATGCTATAATTGATAAAGATGGGAAAATTATAAGTAAACGTGCAGACCGACCAAATGACGTATACCAAGAATTGTTAAGACTCGTAAGTAAATGAAAGTAATTGATAGCACTACAGGCAACATTGGGTTTTATGCAAGTTGGGCTTGACCTTGTATCATCAGCTATTCGCTAATCCCAGCTTGAGTTCCAGCAGACGAATAACTATGAGCTATTGTACTTAACTTCAAAAACATATTTTCAATAAGCAGCGGTTATCGGCAGCCGAATAACAATTCCCAATCTGCATAAAGCCCTGTTCGTTGGCAGCTATTTTATGTGACACCCTAAAATATTTAGAATGGACAAAAAAGAATACATCAAACGATTAGCGATTTTCTTACACGACAATGGAACAACAATGGCTGCAAACGAACTTGCAGAACATTTAAACAGAAACAGTTTTAAGACAAGTTATGGGACAGAGTATGAAGGTGGTCGTGGGACATACACTTTAATCCACTCAACTTATGACTGGTTAGTTTCCATTGGACAACAAGATGAAGCAAACAAGGTTGCCCAAGCCTTTCCTAAACCCGATGGGAACTATGCTTTCGACTAAATAAAATTAATTTTATGTTTAACCTTCAATATTTTAATAATAAAAAGCTTATTGGACAATTTTCATACCCGACACTTGAAGAAGCACAAAATGCAATAGAAGAAAATGACATTTGGAACAATAGCACGAAATATAAAATCATAGACACGGACAGCGGAGATATTGAAGAAGAAGAGGAATTTGAAGATGCTGATAGTATAAGAAAAATGATGTTTCCAGACGAAGAAAGCGAAGAAGGCTTTGATGTAGACGATTTCTTTGATAACGAATAAATGCCTACTTAATTTAAACAAATTAAAATGAAATTTACAATTCCCCTATTTCTTGTTACTGTATTATTAAGCTGTAATAATTCTACACTTGAATCAATTAAAGATAACTCAAGCCAAATAAGCAATGCTTCTGAGAATGAAGAAGAAGACAATAAGTTTCCTTTCAAAATCGAAAAATTTATTTTCGACAAAGCAATTGATGAAATAAATAGCCCGAACTCTGGATATTTTCAACTTGTCATAGAATTTACGAATAACACTACTAATAAAATAATTGATGGAGAATTAAAGAAATATTTAGAGCTCTCATACAAAAATCAACAAAGACCATTTAAATTAGGAGGAGAATATCAAGGCAGATATTTAGGTCTTCCTTATCAAATAAATAAAGATAAGCCTTGGCTACCCAACACTAAAAGAAAGTTTATAATATACTTTGGATTACCTATAAGTGATTTTGAAAAAACTCCATCAAGTGCTTATTTAAAAATAGGATATAAGTTTAATAGTATAGATGATGAATATAGCAGTAAAGAGTTTAAATATGACATTTTGAAAGAATGGAAAGATTTTCAAACACGACAAGGAATTAGATAACAATAGTTCATTAAAAAAACAGCTGCCAACATTGGGTTTTATGCAAGTTGGGCTTGACCTTGCAACATCAGCTATTTGCAAATCCCAGCTTCAGTTCCAGCAGACGAATATCTATCAGTTTTTGCTCTTAACTTCAACTTTATATTTTCAATCAGCAGCAGTTACGGGCAGACGGAATGCTATTTCCCAACCTGCACAAAGCCCTGCCCGTTATGCCCAATGCTAAAACGACAGTACCAAAACATCAGACCGACAGAAAAAATTATCTTAGGACTGAAATAAATTGACAAGTGAACAGATGACTTTAGACCAGTATATTGACAACATAAATAAACGCTATAAACTTGGTAACGCAACCGAACATACTTTTCGGGGCGACTTACAACAACTTTTAGAAAGTTTAGTGCCGACAATCAGAGCAACCAACGAACCCAAAAGACAAAGTTGCGGAGCACCTGACTACATTTTGACAAAAAAAGATGTTCCAGTTGGCTTTATTGAAGCTAAAGACATAGGCGATAAAGACCTTGAAGGAGCAAAGAAAACTGGAAACAAAGAACAATTTGACCGTTACAAAGCATCACTGAATAATATCATTTTTACAGACTATCTCGACTTTCATTTATACCGTGACGGACAGTTTGTAATGAAAATTGCCATTGGTGAAATCACCGACAAAGGCATAAAACCACTGACCGAGAATTTTTCAAGTTTTGAAAATTTCATTAAAGACTTTTGCACCCACATCGGGCAGACAATAAAGAGTTCAAAAAGACTTGCAGAAATGATGGCGGGCAAAGCCCGCCTTCTTTCTGAAGTGATTGAAAAGGCATTGACAAGTGACGAAACCAATCACGAAGACAGCACACTGAAAGACCAAATGAAGGCTTTCAAACAAATTCTTATTCACGACATCACGCCAAAAGGTTTTGCAGACGTTTACGCCCAAACCATTGCTTATGGAATGTTTGCAGCTCGTTTACACGATGCAACTTTACCAACTTTCAACAGACAAGAAGCAGCCGAACTTATTCCGAAATCAAATCCGTTTTTACGAAAACTGTTTGGCTACATTGCAGGTCCTGACATTGACGACCGTATAAAATGGATAGTTGACAGCTTGGTAGATATTTTTCTGCATTGCAACGTTGAAGAAATTTTAAAAAATTACGGTAAGTCAACAAAAATGGAAGACCCCATCATCCATTTTTACGAAACTTTCCTAAGCGAGTACGACCCAAAACTCCGCAAAGCAAGGGGCGTTTGGTACACACCGCAACCCGTTGTAAATTTTATTGTTCGTGCCGTTGACGATATTCTAAAAACAGAATTTGATTTACCACAAGGACTTGCAGACAACAGCAAAACAAGAATTAAAATTGAACAACAAGGCAAAAAAGTTGAGCAAGACGTTCACAAGGTGCAAATTCTTGACCCAGCAACTGGAACAGGAACTTTCCTTGCCGAAGTGGTAAAACACATTCACAAAAAGTTTGAAGGACAACAAGGCATTTGGAGCAATTATGTTGAAACACATTTGTTGCCACGCCTGAATGGTTTTGAGTTGCTAATGGCAAGTTATGCAATGGCACACTTGAAATTAGATTTACTTTTAACCGAAACAGGCTACAAACCAACCACCAATCAACGATTTAGAGTTTATCTAACTAACAGCCTTGAAGAAAGCCACCCCGACACAGGAACTTTATTTGCTAATTGGTTAAGCACCGAAGCAAACGAAGCTAATCACATCAAAAGAGATACTCCAGTAATGTGTGTAATTGGAAATCCACCTTACAGCGGTGAAAGTGCCAACAAAGGCAAGTGGATTATGGATTTAATGGAAGATTACAAAAAAGAACCAGGTGGAAAAGAAAAGTTGAAAGAAAGAAACCCGAAATGGATTAACGATGACTACGTGAAATTTTTGAGATATGGTCAATATTATATCGAACGCAATGGAAGCGGAGTTTTAGCTTTTATCAACCCTCACGGTTTTTTAGATAATCCAACTTTTCGTGGTATGCGATGGCACTTGCTTAAAACGTATGACAAAATTTACACGATTGATTTACACGGTAACGCCAAGAAAAAAGAAACAGCCCCAGACGGTTCAGCAGACGTAAATGTTTTTGATATAGAGCAAGGAGTTTCAATAAACGTATTTGTCAAAACAGGTAATAAAAAATCAAATGAATTAGCAAAAGTTTTTCATTTTGATTTATTCGGTAAACGTGAATCAAAATATGACTTTCTATCAGAAAACAGCTTAAATCAAATTAACTTTAAAGAGTTACCAAACATTGCACCTAATTACTTTTTTGTAAGTAAAGATTTCTCTTCACAAAAAGATTATGACAATGGCTTAAAACTAACCGATTTATTTCCTTTGAATAATGTTGGAATTGTAACAGCAAAAGACAATGTTTTAATAAAAGATACAAAAAAGGAGCTTAAATCAAGTGTTGAAACATTTTACCAAATTGAAGTTGAACCAAACTTAATTCGCCCGATTTCATATCGTCCTTTCGATGAAAAATTTGTTTACTATGATATTAAGCTTATTGAAAGAGCAAGAGAAAAGTTGATGCAACATTTTATCAATGGTAAAAATTTAGGTATTGCTTTATGTAAACAATTTAAAACTGGCGACACATATCAACACGTCTCAATTTCTAATAAAATAATTGAAAGCTGTTTTGTTTCAAATAGAACGAGTGAAATTACAAGTATTTTCCCTCTATACCTATACCCCGAAACTAACGTCCAACAAACAATAGGGCAATCAACAGAAAGACAACCCAACTTAAACACAGAAATTGTAAAGCAATTAGCAGATAAGTTAGGTTTAACTTTCACCAATGATAAAGAAACGACCAAAGACACGTTTGCACCCGTTGACATTTTAGACTACATCTATGCAGTTCTGCACTCTCCTACTTACCGAGAAAAATACAAAGAGTTTTTAAAAATTGATTTTCCGAGAGTGCCTTATCCAAAAGACAATGAAACATTTTGGCAATTGGTAAATATTGGCTCGCAAATCAGACAAATACATTTATTGGAAAGCCCGACAGTTGAGAAATACATCACACAATATCCAATAGACGGTGACAACATTGTAACTAAACCAAAATATCAAGACGGTAAAGTTTACATCAACGACACGCAGTATTTTAACAACGTTCCGCAGACCGCTTGGGAGTTTTATATCGGTGGTTATCAACCAGCCCAAAAATGGCTCAAAGACCGCAAAGACCGTAAACTTGAATTTGACGACATTTTACATTATCAAAAAATCATAGTAGCCTTGACAGAAACAGACAGACTTATGAAAGAAATAAACAAAATAGACATCGAATGACAGAAGCACTGGGCATAACAGCGGTTTGGCGTAATGGCGGGTTCAGTGCTTCGTATGACAGTTTTGTGGTAGGTTCAAGTGCAGTTCTTCGATTGAACTTTTGTGCTAA
>CAZSHO010000038.1:0-9340 GCA_964607005.1 uncultured Rhodocyclaceae bacterium | reverse complement strand
TGCTTAAAAAAAATGAAAATAAATTTTTTTAGTCCATAGCAATCCAGCCCGGAACTGCAGCCGATTAAAGATACTAAAGTTGAAAACATATTCTGTTGCTCATCTGTGTTCGGTCAGCCGGATATGTAGCTGATAGTAGCACTAAGATGAGGATTTATTCGTCGCCCCCTGCTGACGCAAAACTGAATGTTGTATGCCGTATTTATTTCTCAGCCTTTGTTATTCCTCTGTGCCAAAAAATACTTACTGCGCCTTCAGTAAAGGCAGAACCTAATGCCCCGACTTCCTTTCTTCTAAACTTGGATATGTCCCCAATATACCTAACGTCTTGGCGATATGGTGCTGTAACTTTTGGTTTGCCCCAAACACCAAAAAACATATAGCCATATTGTGGATGTGTGAAATAAAATCCTCTAATTTTTCCACTTTTCTTAACGAGTATTTTTGCGCTGTGAACTCCGAATTCTGGATTTCCGATGTATGCCCAATAGAGTGTTTTCCTTTTTGGCTTTTTAAAAGTGACTGAATTAGAACTTGCGTTCTGTGCTTCCTGAACAAGTTCATAATATGATTTTGATATTGCTCGCCTGCTTGCCTCAATAGGAGCAAATTGCTCTTTAGTGTAATACTTGTCAGTTCGTGCATCATAAATGTATCCTTGAGCAATCAGGCGATTATGTCGGTCATTTAGAGACTTCAAAGCATTAAAAATGTCGTCTGCAGGTAATTGATAAGGTTGAAAGTTCGCTCTTGATGTGTAATCGTTTTGACTATATGGAGAGGTCGTCTGCCCTGAAGTACTAATTGCCATGAATGCTTGCTGGGAAAATTCATTTCTAAATATGGGCTGAATTGGTGGGATTTGTTCAACAGCCTTTACCGGCAATACTTTCTCTACTGGCTTGACTGGTTCAATAGCGTAGTTTATGTTCACAATCCGTCCATTTCTACTTGCTAATATTCTTCCGTCATGGTCTCTTAATATTCCTTCTGAAAGCCAGGCGATATGCTGGCCAGAAAAATTATAAACGTGAATTTTCTTATCAGACTCAAACTTGAAGTAAAATTGCGGAGTTCCCGAATAGTCAAACAATGTGTTGTTTGATTGATTGTAAAAAAGAATCGGCTTTCCACTATTATCAAAAAATGTCTGAGAAAACAAGGTCGCACAATGGAGTAGTAAAGCGATCAAAATGATGGCAACTCGTTTCATATACTATATGTTTAATTTCCTTTTAAATCATCAACGGTCAGTACTCTGCCGAAACGAACAAGATCTGCGATTACAAAATATTTATCTCCTTCTAATGTGTCAAATGGCACATTATCACCCTCAAATGTGGTAACGCTATGAAACTTTGTAATCTCGGTCTCTGTAGTTTCAGCTACGTCAACAATAATATGTTTCCCATTTTGGAAGGTCACAGTCTTGATGTCATTTTTATTAAACAGCAAGCCCTCGTAATAATAGTTTGAAATTTTCCCTTTTATATTGTAGTGTGTCCCTGTGTTTAAAATGTCAGCCATGATATTAAAGATTGATTGGTTAAATTAGAGAAAGTGCCCGATAATATGGCATACAACGTTGAAGCATTGGCGATGTGGCGGTATTCTGTGTTACGTCTGCCCGGTGCCGCTGCTGATAAAGATATAAAAGCTCATTGTTTATTCTGATGCTCGGCGTTATTCGTCTGCCGAAACCGAAGCTGATTAGCGAACAAAAAGCCGAGAATATATTCGTCGCCCCGCCATATTCGCCAATGCAATGTTAGCGGTAGGGCTTTCGTTGGTCAATTCCTTTTTAGATGTCGCCAACCACCTTTGTTTATAAAGTTTGCCCAGTGTTTATTATACGCAAAAAATTGAAAATAAAGTTTAATTGTATTCATGTTTGGGGCAAATACTCTTTCTTGTACAGTTGTATTTGCAAGAATGTCTTCCCATTTCCAATACTCTGAGAATTTCGCCAGAAAAGTAATTGTCCAGTCAAGGTCTTCTCTTTTACTTAAAACATCCCAACTTAATTGGTCTGCAAATTCTGCTAAATGGTTGTTAGATAAAAACCTGTTCATACTGAAATAATGCCATTCTCCAGGTGCTTGATAACAGTCTTCGCCGGCATAAGTGTAAACGTTGTCTCCTGTTTCCCACTTAATTGCCTTTTCTTTTAGGGTTTCAATGTTGACTTCAATATTTGTATTCTGTGAAATAGCGGATGCTTCATAAATGTATCTATGATTAGCAAGTGACCTAAAATTTCCAGTCCAATTAATTAGGTCTTTGTGCTTATCTATAAAAGTACCCGATAAAAACGATTTTGACCTTGCTATGATTGTATTAATATCTAACGCACTAAGATTTTCTTCAATCAGTTGTTCTGTCCATGGAAACGTAGTTAGGTTTGAAATTGATTTTATGTTCCATTTATCTTTATACTGATTGAATAAGTTAACAGTCCAACAAAATGAGTAATTAGTGCTTAGGATATTGAAATTCCATTTTTGTAAATAATATTCAAAAATATCCTGTGTCCACTGAATATTTGTTGCTTTGCTGAACTGCTCAAAGTCAATGTAGTCTTCAAATTGTTTTATTAGTTCAAAATTCCATTTCAGTTTTTCGTACTTGGCTATTTTTGTAAAAAAACCTTTCTGTTTTAAACTGTCTTTATAAAGGTCTAACTCTTGGAAAGTAACTGATAGCGTTCTTCTGTCAAGAACGTTTTGCAGATTTATTAAACCGTGATATTTACAAATGAGGTTGAGATTCCATTGGATATTGGAAATCCTTGTAAACTCCTCTAAATACCATTTTTTACTATTGTCGTTATCGCAATCATCTACCGCAGCCATGATTAAATCCTCTTTCCAAAAAATTCCTTTGTTGCCGATTAAGCCGTTGTTTAAATGTCCTATTACATAAACTTTATCCTTGTATTTTTGATATAGACTTTTGTCCCATGGTACAGAAGGATTTAAAGTCAACTCATGCCAATCAATTAGACCATAGTAACGGTCTATGAACTCTGAGTTCCATTTTATTTTTGTATTTCTACTAAAAATAACACCCTTGTCATGGCTGGTTATGAAAATTTCTTTCGTAATGGGTTCCTTGAATTTATTTATTATTTTATCATCCAGCGGTATGTCTCTTGAGAAGCTAACCCAATCAATTCTATCTTTGAATGTTTCAAAGAATTGTTCGTCATACTCTACACTCATGTCTGGCAAAGTATAGTGCTCTTCAATTGTTTCTTGAGGCTTTAAGAATTTGTCAAACAGTAAGCCAGATAACTTGTCGTTGGCTTCCAATAAATTAATCAACTCTGTCATACTGCTTAAATGAGGTGGTATGTTGCTATAGCCTTACCGCTAACGGCCACAGCTTTGCGTTCGGCAGGGCATTTGGAAAACATTCAGCCCGGAACTGCAGCCGACCGAAGATACAAAAGATGAGAACATATTCTGTTGCTCATCTGTGTTCGGTCAGCCGGATATACAGCTGATAGTAGCACTGCCGATGAGGATTTATTCGTCGCCCCCTGCTGACGCAAAACTGCCTGTTGGTGGCTGTTGTTTTTCGTTAGGGTCTTTCAAGTTCCTGTCAGTCTCTCTAAAGAAACTAAGGAAGTCAATAGTATTGTTCATTTTACGTAAAACAGAATCAGTGAGAGTTGTCGCTTTGGTATGTGACGTGAACAACCTCTTTATCCCTTTAGCGCTGTTTCTAAATGAAACATCATTGTGGTCGCCATGAACGGGTCTGAATACATGCTCATAACTGTTTCCAGTCTTGAAGGGTACTTTATAATAGCAAAGCTTCTGTGCATAAATAAGCTTGTTAATTAAAGCGTCCTCCACTTTGTCAATAGCTGATTTGTCTATGTAACAACCAGCGTATTCTATAGACTCTGCTTTTAAATATGAATCAACGAGTCCTTTGCCAATTAATGAATAGTTGTAAAATGTTGCACCACTCTCACTTTTAATTGTATATGGATTGAAATCAATTTCTCCATAAGTGAGGCAGCCTCTTACAGGAAAAGATGTCTGAAGACTACGCCAATAAAATGAGTAACAAACTTCCACAAGTTCGGTAAAGTCTGCTTCGCTATTTGAGTTAGTCCAGAAAACAATGCTGTCTGAAATATGCAAGCAATTAACTTTTTGTTTTGCTAAGTCTGGGACAATTACTCCTGGGTTAACCTGAATATATTTTTCTCCTGCTACAGCAGTCTGTGTGTCTCGCAACAGGTGTCCAAATAATCTTTTAACTTCTTTGAACTCGTTGTTGTAGATAAACTCCTTAAATCCTAAAACGTCAAAAAATGCTATGAATGTTTCCATGTTTAGTGTGTCGCTTTACAATAGCCACCAACGTTTTGCGGCTTGGCGTAGTGGCGGATTTTTAGCACAAAAGTTCAATCGAAGAACTGCACTTGAACCTACCACAAAACTGTCATACGAAGCACTGCACCCGCCATTACGCCAAATCGCTGTTAGCTGCTGCCCTTCTGTCTTTATCGTCTGTTTTTCAGTCATTTAGTGTCGGTTTTGTCTGTGCGTTGGCTTGGTGGCTCTTTTGCAAAACTTGGCTTTAGCTTGGGCTTGTGCGGTTTTGCAAATGTGCCACCAAATGCGTTGGCTTATGTGTTGTCTTTTATGAATTTCATTGCTGTCTGCTCGTCTTGTTCTATTGCTATCTCAACCGCTTGTTTTGCTATGTCAATAAGTTTGCTGCTTTCTTGTCTTAGTTTGAATGATTGTTGAATTTGTTTTACCAATTCTTTTTGTGTGTCCATTGGTAAAATTGGAATTGGGATAGTTTTTAACTCGTCACTGCTTATTGCTGTCAAAATTGTTCCTGAACATCGTTTTTTCATTAACTCTTGAAAAGGTGCTGATTTAAAAATTAGCAAAAGGACTTCGGGTAATATCTCTTTTGATTTAATAACATAAAATCCTGTTGAGCATAAGGAGTTGTCATACTGTTCAGTAACTAATGCACATTTAGTTAATGAACCTTCAATAGAAGAGACAATAACATCATCAGTTTTTACAAGTCGTCTTGCTCTGCTTGGTAAATTACCACCAAGTTCTTTTGAACAACTAGTTATATCACCCGAGTTTCCTATATCTGCTAACTCAATGTAACGATATTTTTTATCAGAAACTGGATTGAAATTTTTGTCGCTGATAGATATACAATCAGATAAAACTTTCCAACCATTTTGATATGATTTTATTTTAGCTTCAATTTCATCAAATTTTGGCTGATAATATTCAGCATCAAGTCGTCCGCTAATCCTAAACGATTTTGAAAATGATTTTATAGATTTCCCTTCTTGTGAAGGATACCATTCAAGTAGGTTAATATAAGATAGCAGGTTTTCTTGTGCTGATTTAAATTTATCGTCAGCGTTATTTAAAAGTTCATATCGCTTGTTAATTATTCTCTTTATTTCGAGATAAAAAGTATCTGATTTTAAAGGAACTTTTACTTCCCTAAGGTTTGGATAGTTAAGCAATAACCAAATGTTACCTGCGGCAAATCGGTAAATTTGGTTTACACCATATTTAGAATTAAAGAATGTTGAAAGGTATTCAGAGTAAATTTTATTTTTTGGAACAAGCTTTACAAGATTTTGATTAATTGTAGCTTTCGGAAAACCCTTTGGAATTACAACGCTTTCGCCAATAATCGAACCAATTGTAGTAAGTAAAATATCTCCTTCAGTAAGTTCGGCTCTAAGAGTTTCTGCACTTTCTTCGTGTGAAATATATCTTCTATCGTTTAAGTCAATAACACCCGCTTTTACATTGGTATTTCGCAAGAATAATACTCCTTCGTTTGTAAAATCAACGCCACCGTGCTTTCCATCGGTCAAAAGCGAGATAAGGTTTTTCACATAGTCATATTTTTTTGAACTTAAAAACCTATTAACATCTATAAAGTCTTTTTGAAAAAACTCTCCATCAACTCTGAAAAATTGATTGTCAGTTTTAACTTCACTAAGTTTTACTTCTATTGCTTCAATTCGGTTTTGCCCCTTTAACAATTCCCAGTATTTGGGTTCATCAAAGGGGCTTAGAGAAAAAAACTTAATCGTTCCTTTTTAGCAAATTCTGCAAATGCTTCTGCAATTCCATCTTGGGTTAGTCTGTCTGTATTGAACAAATCGTGTTTAACAATTGGGTGTCCCCAACGGTCAGTTTTATACCTGATTTGCTCAGGGTGTCCTTCTTTAATAATTTCTCTGCGTTCAATGGTTACGGTTTCGCCTGTGTCTTCATCAACAATGTCTTCTGTCCAAGTTTTGTAAATAGGTTCAACTGCTGGCACTATCTCAGTTTCAAAAACCTTTTCACCGCTATTGTCTTTACCTGCAACTTTTTGTGTGGCAAAAAATATGTTGTAATCTTCTTGCTTCGGGCAAAGTTCATCATCCCATTTTTGCACAAACATTACACTTGTCTTTGTTCCTGTGTGAGGTTTAAAAGTATTAATGTGTAAACCAACTACTGCTAAAATACGGCAATGTTCTACAACGAATTCTCGTATGGACTTGTCGGTGCTATTATTAAATCTGCCTTGAGGTAAAACAATTGCCATTCGTCCGCCCGGCTTGAGCATATTTATGTTACGCTCAATAAAAAGAATATCACGGCTTATTTTTTCTGCCCAACCTTTGTGAACAGAAAGTTTTTGTTTTTGATTGGCAACTGTTACAGTTTTGGTTTGATATTTTTTACCAAGCTCGTATTTAGTAATGATTTTACTGTCTTTAATATCTCCCGCAAATGGTGGGTTTGCCATTAACACATCAAACTGAAAATTGCGAAAATCCTTTCTGCCGTTCACTTCTTTTTTGTTTACTCGCAATTTTTCAAAGTTGGCAAAACCTGTCCCAAAGTCAGCTTGAAAAGCACTGTCTTTGGCTGCTTCGTTCCAACTTTCATAATCTAATGAGTTGAGAAGTAAAACATTTGTTTCACCGTCACCTGCAATAATGTTCAGCGTTTTGCCAACTCTTACGGCTTTGTCGTCAAAGTCAATAGCAAACACTTTTTCACGAACATATTTTATTTGTTCTTTGGTTTTGTCTTGTGCAGTAAACAAATGACTTTCGTCTGGATTGAGTTCACTCCAAACTTTAAAAATGGTATGAACAGGGAAACCACAACTTCCCGAAGCGGTGTCTATCATATATTCTTCGGGTTTCGGGTTAAGCATTTTTACACACATATCAATTACATAACGTGGTGTAAAATATTGACCCTTTTCTCCTTTGTTGCTTTTGTTTACTAAGTATTCAAATGCTTCATCAACTACTTCAAGATTAGAATTGAAAAGTTTTATGTTTTGCAAGTAAGACATACAAATCGCTGTATGCGAAGGTGTCATACGTGGGCTTAGTTGCGTTGCTGGTGGAAAAATGCCTTTCCATTCGCCTTGTGCTTCTAAAAACAGTTCTTCAAAGTTGTCTTTTACTTGTTTGTCTGTTCCGATATTTCGGAATTGTAGTTTTCTGAATTTCTTTGAAACAGTTTCGGGAATGTCATTTATGATTTTGTCGGGGTTGAACTCCAACCATTTTTGAATGGTGGTAATGTCATCACCGCTTTGTTTCTCGTCATACAATTTTGTAAAAATTAGTTTGAAACATTCTTCAAAAACATCAACTCCTGCATTTGCCAAAACTTCATCTTCCAATTCCAAAACGATTTGTTTCAGCGATTTTTCTTTGAGCTTGTCATTTATCAGCAAGTCAAGAATGGTGTATTGGTTACGCTGTTTTAAAAAGTCGTCAAGGTTTTCGTTCCCGTATGGTAAATCAGAAAGTTCGCTGAAATAGTTTGGGTCTTGTCTGTGGTAAAACTGTTCACCGTCTCCGTTGCTCCAAATACCGATTGGTGCACCTGTCGCATTACAATAACTTTTTAATTGCTCTTTCCCTTCTTTAAGTTTTGGTTTTTTGAGTTCAACGATTATGTAAGGTGCATCAGGTCGGTTGCTGTCATAAACTACAATGTCTGCCCGTTTTACTTCAACGCCAAAGTTGATACCGATTTCAAGCTGTATAAGTTGTTGAGGATATTTATAGAGGTTAATCAGTCGCTTAACGTAAAGCTGTCTTACAATTTCTTCGGGTGTAAGTTTGATTTCCTTTTGTCGGATTACACATTTTAAATAAGGTGTCTTTTTGCCTTTTACTTCACGAAACAAAATGTCCGCTTCTAACTGATTGATTTCTTTGTCGGTGAACAAAGAAATGCTGTAATTACTGTCTCTTAAAATATCTGCTATTGTCATTCTGTTATTCCAATTTATTTAGTCCGTAAAGTTAGATTTTTAAACCGCTAATCTGTCAAAAATGCCCTTCAAACTGTCCGTTGTCCGAAAGTCGGGTGGTGGGTGGGCTTGGGTGCGGTTGGGCAAAATAAAATGTGCTGCAATTTGTATCGGCTTGTGCGGTGGCTTGCAGCTCTTTTTATTTTGCGAAGGGTTGGCATTTTGTCTGTCGTTTTACTTTTTGATTATTGTCGATTGTGTCGTCTTTTAGGGTTGCAGCTAACGGTTTACGTATTGGCGATGGTGGGGCATTTGAAAAACGTCAGCCCAACATTTGCACAAATGCCCAATAGAATTACAAATGTTGAATTTACAAATGTCAGCCCCACTATTGCCAATACGATGTTACAGGCAGTGCAGTTGTCCGAAGTATTTGAATTCAGTTTTAAGCTCATCGTTATGTTATTTCCCAACTTTCAATGTCGCCCTTCACAATTTTGAACATTGGATGATGGTCAATTTTTTTAAGATTATTCAATTTTTCGAACCTCTCTTTGTCCCGACGTTTTAACTTTCTAAGCAAGTGTTCTGTTTCATATTTCATTTGTCCGTTTGTTACGCTTAATTTTTCAGGCTCAAAGTTCCAATCAATTTTATCTCTGTCGAAATTATAATTTCTTGTCAAAGCTTCGTTATAAACAGTCGTCAAGTATTGGTTAATTCTGTCAACTGGTTTCTCTGTTTGTTTAAAGCGGTCAAGCTGTGGATGATTTCGATAACCCCTTGTCTTACCTTCAAGAACGTGTTTGGCAAGAAGTGTTTCTCGCCATAATGCCACAAGTCCTTTTGCGTCTAAATACTTTGGATGAATTGACCATATTCTCATTCGTCTATATGTCGCAAATTATTGTCAAGGGTTCAAAATTCGTTAAGTGTCGTTAGTTGGCAGGTCGTATGTTAGCATTGCCTGTAACACGTAAATTTATGCTATAGGACGTACCCATCCAAAAAATATCCCCTCTGAAAATCAACAAACTAAGAATATACT
>CAZSHO010000037.1:0-11083 GCA_964607005.1 uncultured Rhodocyclaceae bacterium | reverse complement strand
CACCCGGAGAAGATGTTCGCCGAAGACGAGGAAGTGCTCGTCGTGCGCCGCGGCGAGCCTGTCGCCCGCATCCTGCCGGTCTATCGGCCACGTCGGGAAATCCGCTCCCTGGCTGCATTTCGCGCCAGCCAGAAGCCACTCGCCCCCTCGTTGTCGCACACAGTCATTGAAGACCGCGAGGATCGCTGCTGATGATTTACGCGGACACCAGCGCACTGGTCAAACGCTACCTGGATGAGCCATTCAGTACCGAGTTCGACACTCTGTTCCAGCAAGGTGAAATGGCAATCAGCCAACTGAGCGTGATCGAAGTGCGTTGCGCTCTCGCGCGCCGTCGCCGCAACCGGGAAATCGACGCATTGCGGGAAAGTCGAGTCAATGCGGAACTCGCCGCCGACATCCAGGATGGCGCGGTTCGGGTCGGCAGCTTCGACGATGGTGCATTCGCCTCGGCGTACCACCTGATCGGAAGGCTCGCCGAGATTCCGTTGCGTACACTTGACGCACTGCATCTGGCTGCCGCAGGACAAGTTTCCGCCACGGGCTTCGCGACCGCCGACAAGACACAGGCCGAGGCCGCCGAGGTCCTCGGTTTTACCGTTCACCGTTTTTTCTGATCCCACCATGACCGAGCAGACACCACCACCCCAGGACGAAAACCAGATCATCGCCGAGCGCCGCGAGAAGCTCGCGCAATTGCGCAACGAAGGCGTCGCCTTTCCCAACGATTTCCGGCGCGAGAACACCGCCGGCAGGATCGACGAACTCTATGGCGAAAGCCCGCGCGAGGCGCTCGAAGCCGAACCCGTCGAAGTCTGCGTGGCCGGGCGCATCCTGCTAAAGCGCGTCATGGGCAAGGCCTCCTTCGCCACCCTCCAGGACGTCTCCGGCCGCATCCAGATCTACATCAGCAACGACGCGACGGGCGAGGCAACCCACGCGGCCTTCAAGCGCTGGGATATCGGCGACATCGTCGGCGCACGCGGCACACTGTTCAAGACGCGCACCGGTGAATTGACGATCAATGTCCGCGAACTGCGCCTGCTCACCAAATCACTGCGCCCGCTGCCGGAGAAATTTCATGGCCTGACCGACGCCGAGCAGAAAGTGCGCCAGCGCTACCTCGATCTCATCACCAGCGAGCGCACACGCTGGGTGTTCGTCGCCCGCTCACGCCTGACGCAGTCGATCCGCAGCTACATGAGTGGCCACGGATTTCTCGAAGTCGAGACACCGATGATGCATCCGATCCCGGGCGGCGCTTCGGCGCGCCCGTTCAAGACCCATCACAACGCGCTCGACATGGAGCTCTACCTGCGCATCGCACCCGAGCTCTACCTCAAACGACTGGTGGTCGGCGGTTTCGAGAAGGTGTTCGAGATCAACCGCAACTTCAGGAACGAAGGTATCTCGACGCGCCACAATCCGGAATTCACCATGATGGAATTCTATGAGGCGTATTCCGACTACCGCCTGCTGATGGATTTCACCGAGGGCCTGCTGCGTCATGCCGCACGCGAGGCACTCGGCGCCGAAACCTTCGAGTACCAGGGCCGCACTCTGGATTTTGCCAGCCCCTTCGTACGCATGACGGCAGTCGAGGCGATCTACCGGCATCATCCCGGATTTTCGCTGGCGCAACTCAATGATCGCGCCTGGCTCGTTGCCAAACTGGAGGAACTCGGCATCAAGCAGAAAAAAGCGGATGCCACCCTGGGCGAACTGCAACTCACCCTGTTCGAAGAGACGACCGAGGCGGAAATCTTCCAGCCCACCTACATCATCGACTGGCCGGCCGAGGCGAGCCCGCTCGCCCGCCGCAGCGACAAAAACCCGCAGATCGCCGAGCGCTTCGAGCTCTACATCGCCGGGCGCGAAATTGCCAACGGCTTCTCCGAGCTGAATGATCCGGAAGACCAGGCCGCACGCTTTCTCGACCAGGCAAAAGCCAAGGAAGCCGGCGACGAGGAAGCGATGTACTATGATGCGGATTACATTCGTGCACTCGAGCATGGCCTGCCGCCCACCGCCGGCTGCGGCGTCGGCATCGACCGTCTGGTCATGCTGCTCACCGACAGCCCGAGCATCCGCGATGTGATTCTTTTCCCGCAACTGCGGCGCGAAGTGTAAGGAGTTGTTTCTGGCGTCAGCCCGCCGCCTGCCCTTGCGTTTTTCGTCTTAGTACTTCGCACAGGAGCACTCTGCATGGAAACCTCAGCCAGCCAGGCCGTCCAGCCGGTTCAGACCACCGGATCGAAATTGCACCCCGTCCTGTGGGTCGCCGCCATCGCGATGATTCTGCTCTCGGTCGCCGGCATCGGTGCCATCTTTGGCCTCATCCCGACGGCCGGCAGCGCGGCAAAACCCGCCGAACCGCTGGCTGCCGCACCCACCCAGCCGACGGTCATGCCGACACCAACGCCTGCGTCCGCACCCGACACGAAAGCCCCGACGCAAAGCGAGCCCACCCCTGTTGTGCAGCATCCTTCCGTCCCGGCGGAAAATCATGTGACGAAAAAGAATGCAGCCGCAAAACCCAAGGCTGTCGCTCAGGCGCCTGCCCAGAGTACGACAGCCCCTGTCCCCGCGCCTGTCCCCGCACCACCCCCGGTTTGTTCCAGCTGCGGCACGATCGAGGATATCCGCCAGATCGAGCAGAAAGGCGAAGGCACCGGCCTGGGTGCGGTCGCCGGCGGCGTGGCCGGCGCCGTACTCGGCCACCAGGTCGGCAAGGGCAAGGGAAATGTCGCGGCCACGGTCATCGGCGGTGTCGGTGGCGCGGTCGCCGGACATCAGGTCGAGAAATACGTCCGCCGCAGTGTCCGCCACGAAGTCACCGTACGTCTCGAAGAGGGCGGCTCACGCGTTTTCACCTATGACAGCGAGCCGGTCTGGCGCATCGGCGACCGTGTGAAGATCGATAACGGCGTCCTTGTCTCACGGTGATGTCCGCCCTTTGATCAAACCCATCGAAGCGGCGCTGCTGTCCATCGAGGATGGCACCGCCTTCAGCAAAATCTACGAAGACCCTTACTGGTCACGCGAAGGCGGGCTCGACGAGACCCGCCAGGTCTTTCTCGCCGGCAATCATCTGCCCGAACGCTGGCAAACACGTTCGGTCTTCACCCTTCTCGAAACCGGCTTTGGCAGCGGGCTGAATTTCCTCTGCGCCTGGAAGCTGTTTCGCGAAACGGCGCCGGCCGGAGCGCACCTGCATTACCTGTCCGTCGACAAGCATCCGCTGCGGCGCACGGACCTGGCACATCTCTACACACACTGGCCCGAGCTGGCGCCTCTGGCGCATGAGTTCCTCGAAGGCTATCCGCCTCTGGTCAGCGGTTTTCATCGGCTGCATCTGGAGAGGGGCCGTGTGCATCTCACGCTTCTCTTTGGCGAAGCCGCCGATCTGCTGGCACAGGTGACAGCGCGTGTCGATGCCTTCTTCCTCGACGGCTTCGCTCCGTCGAAAAACCCGGACATGTGGAGCGAGCGGATTTTTGCCGAGCTGGGCCGGCTGGCCGCACCCGGCGCCACTTTCGCCACCTACACCGCCGCCGGAAAAGTCAGTCGTGGCATGACGGCGGCTGGTTTCAACGTAACGAAGCAGCCCGGCTTCGGCCGCAAGCGCGAGATGTTGAGCGGATATTTTGCCGGCGCACCGGTGCACACCCCGATACAGGAACGCCGCGCACTGATTCTCGGCGCCGGCATCGCCGGCTGCACCCTCGCCGAGCGTCTGGCCGCGCGCGGCTGGTCGATCGAGCTGATCGAACGCCGCGACGCTCCGGCGCGCGAGACCTCCGGCAATCCGGCCGGCGTGCTGCAGCCGGTACCCTCCCTCGACGGCAATCGTCTCTCGCGCCTGACTCTGGCCGGTTTTCTCTATGCCCTGCACCGGCTGCGGCAACTCTCGACACCGGCCCACCCCATCGGCCAGTCCTGCGGCGTGCTGCGCCTGGCGCGCAACGAAAAACAGATCGAGCGGCAACGCCGCATCGCCACCTCCGGCCTCTATCCGCCCGAATTGCTACGCTGGGTGGAGATCGAGGAAGCTTCGGCACTCGCCGGCGCACGCGTGCCCGCACCCGGCTGGTGGTTCCCGCAAGGCACCTGGCTGCATCCGCCGGCGCTGTGCGCGGCCTTGCTGCACGCAGCGGGCGACACCGTACGCCTGCACACGCAACGCGAGGTCGCCGATCTCGTGCGCACGTCCTCCGGCTGGCAGGCCGTTGATGCCAGCGGCGTCACCATCGCCGAGGCGCCGATCGCCCTTCTCGCCAACGGTTATCTCGCACGCCGTTTGATGCCGCACCTGCCTCTGCGCCCGGTGCGCGGGCAGGTCTCCTGCCTGGCCGCCCTGTCCGGGAGCACGATCCGCTGCGTCGTCGCCCGCGAGGGTTACGTTACGCCCGCCACTCACTTCGGTGTACAGGTCATCGGCGCCACCTACGCGGAAGGCGACATCAACCCCTTGACGACGGAAGAGGATCATCTCGCCAACCTCGAGCGTCTGCACAAGCTGCTACCGGACTTCGCGCAGACGGTCGATCCGGCACGCCTGGCCGGTCGCGCCGGCATCCGCTCGGTCGGCCCGGACCGGCTGCCGTTGGTGGGGGAGATTACAGGACATGATGGACTCTACGGACTGCTCGGCCTGGGCTCGCGCGGGCTGGTCTATGGTCCGCTATGCGCCGAGCTGCTCGCCTGTACGCTATCCGGCGAACCATTGCCCGTCGAGAGGGATCTGGCGGTGGGTCTGACGCCCGCCGTCCGCATGAAGGCTCAAAGATAGCGCGACAAGCGCGCCAGCACGGCCTCACGGCCGAAGGCTTCGAGCACCGCATCGATCGAGGGGGTCTGCTCTTGACCGGTGAGCACGACGCGCAGCGGAATCGCCAGTTGCGGCATCTTCATCCCCTGCGCGGCCACCACGTCTTTGATGGCCTGATTGAGTGCGGCTTTCTCCCAGCTCACGTCCTGAAGCCGCGTGCGCAAGAGTGTCAGTGCAGCGCGCGCCGCCTCGCCAAGATATTGCGCGACGAGTTCAGCGGAGGGCATCACCTCGGTATAAAAAGGCACGACAGTATTGGCCAGTTCGTCGAAGGTCGCCACGCGATCCTTGTAGAGTGCCACCACCTTGCCGAGCGGTGGTCCGGCAGCCGTACCAATCCCGCGTCTGGACAAGCGGGGCGCCACTTCCTCGGCCAGCGCGTGATCGTCACGCCCTCTCAGGTGCTGCTGGCCGAGCCAGGCGAGCTTTTCCGGATTGAACTGCGCCGGTGAACGGCTGATATGCGCCAGATCGAACCAGTCGACAAACTGTGCGAGCGAAAACACCTCTTCATTGCCGTGCGACCAGCCCAGGCGCGCCAGATAATTGAGCAGCGCTTCGGGCGGATAACCGTCCTCGGCATACTGCATCACCGACACCGCACCGTGACGCTTGGAGAGGCGCTCACCATCGGCACCGAGAATCATCGGCACATGAGCGAAGGCCGGCGCGGGCACGCCGATGGCCTGATACAGATTGATCTGGCGCGGCGTGTTGTTCACATGATCGTCACCGCGGATACAGTGGGTGATGCCCATGTCGAAATCATCCACCACCACGCCGAAGTTGTAGGTCGGCACGCCATCGGCACGCAGCAGGACGAGGTCATCGAGCTCGGCGTTGGCGATCTCGATGCGGCCTTTAACCAGATCATCCCAGGCCACTGTGCCGTCATCGGGATTGCGAAAACGCAGGATCGGCTTGACGTCTGGCGGCGGCGTCAAGCCCTGTGCGTTCTCCGGCCGCCAGCGGCCGTCGTAGCGCGGCTTCTCGCCGCGCGCGCGCTGCGTTTCACGCAGCGCGTCGAGTTCCGCCTTGCTGGCGTAACACCAGTAAGCATGCCCGGTGGCAACCAGTTGCCGCGCCACCTCGGCATAGCGCTCCAGACGCTGCATCTGGTAGAACGGGCCTTCGTCCCAGTCGAGCCCGAGCCAACGCATGCCGTTGAGGATGGCGTCGATCGAAGCCTGCGTCGAGCGTTCGAGATCAGTATCCTCGATGCGCAAAATGAAAGTGCCACCGTGCTTGCGGGCATACGCCCAAGCGTAGAGCGCTGTACGGGCGCCACCGACGTGGAGATAGCCGGTCGGACTGGGGGCGAAGCGGGTGCGGACGGGTCGGTTCATGGCAGGAGCAAGACTGGAAAACCGCCTATTTTATGCGATCGGACACACATCCTCCCGGTTGAGATTCCTTCAGATGCCTTCATAAAGGCTCCATGGTCCAGCCTCTGTCCCGATGGCCTCACCCCCCGTCACAAACTGTTGCAGATTTCCCGGGATTTTATGTCCGTATCCGCAGTCGAACCATACAACCTCGAGGTATCGACCATGGCTATCGAATTCCCCTCTCTGATATGGCACCCCCCTGTTGCGCCGGTGTCGATCGCACCGGCTGTGCAGATCAGCGGCACGCCCGCCGTCACGACACCCGCCTCATCAACGACAACCTTCCACGCCATGCCGCTGCAAAGTCCGGATTCCGGTACAACGGCGGCCCTGGAAAACCTGCTCGGGACGTGGATCACTCGGCAAACCGGCTCGGCCGTCCAGTCCATCGCCCTGCACGGCACGGCACTGACACCCCTCGACCAGAATTCTGGGTACGACGCACAAGGCGTCCTGACCGCAACCCCTTCCTATCTGGTCACGCAAGGCATGGCGCACATGGCTGGTGGACAAGATCTCGGGTTTTCGCTGCAACTGCAATTGCCGCCCGGGTATTTGCAGATGCTCTCCTCCGCAGACATTGTCGATCCGTTCTGGCAGCGCCTGGAGGATGACGCGGCGCTGCAAGATCTGCTGGATATCGAATTCAATCCGTATGACAGCCTGCCCAATGGACAGGACTTGTCTTTGACGACCGGTCCGAACGGATTGACAGCGGGCCTGCCGCCGATTCAGGAAATCACCCTCGCCCAACTTGCCGGAAACTATGACAGCACGCTACCGGATACCGGGTATGCACCTCTCTGGAACGCAGGCATCGGCCTGCCCGGAGTCGATATATTGATCTGAACCCACAGACCCGGCTGCACGCCTCACCCTCGTGATGCGCCTGATCGTCGCATGTCATCGATGATGAGGAACTCTCCGTCGCAAATTGACCGGAAACATCCTCCGTGAGAGAATGCGCGCCTCCCAAACGGGCGGCTAGCTCAGCGGTAGAGCACTGCCTTCACACGGCAGGGGTCACAGGTTCGAACCCTGTGCCGCCCACCAGTAAATCAAGAAGTTAGGCAACGGCAGGAAATCTGTACGGACAACCGTACGGATTTCCGCCTTACCTTGTTCCCCCCAAAACACCCCGCTTTTCTGTCTGCGCACAGCATCGCACCTTGATCTCGCGCCGTCCGGGTGCTTTATTTGTGGCATGGCGAACGCCCCTACAGACAACATGACGCGGGTTCAAAAGTTGATGGCCGCAGCGAGGCGCACCAAGGAGCGGCGCCAGCTTCAGGCCATGCAGCAGGCCCAAAGCCCCCAGCTGTCGAGACGTGCAACCGCTTTCGCGCGCTTCGGCGATTGGCTCAGGAACTTGGGGGAGTTCGGCCCTTTCGTATTGATCGTGGGTTTTATCGGCGTCTTCCTCGCCTTTGATGCGTCGGTGTCGGAGAAGCGGCCGATTGCTGCATTTTTCGAGACGTTGGTCGCGCTTGTCGTTGGTCTTGCCGTATTCCTCGGTCCTCTATTCGCAGCAGCTTGGATTGGCGACAAGGTTGCAGCACGAACAACCCGCAAGAAGTTGGTCTTCTTCGTCGGACTGGTCCTGTGGTGGTGCGTTACAGCCGCCCTCTACTACGGCGCACTTCATCTGCCCTGGATAGGCTGGCGGCTGGAACGGATTTTCTAGACGTGGTTTTTTAGCCCTTTCCCGGCGGCAATATCCGCGGCGGTGGAGGATTCATCGCAATGGGCGCGCTATACCGCGCGACCTCCCGCTGCGTCGGCTTGCGCGGCCGCTTGGCGGCCGCTTCTTCGTCTGGCAGAGTGGAATCCCGCTTTCGCCTTGGCGGGTTGCCGCTGCAGCTGCTCGACCCGCGCGAGATACTCGGCCGGCTGCTCGGTGATGATGCGAGCCCGGCCGAGCTTCGTGCTTTTCGGCTGCAGCTCGGCCGGCAAGGCATAGCCCGCGGCGCGGGAGATGCCGACGGCCGCCCAAAACTGGCGCGGGCGCAGTCCGGCGGGTTGAACTTCGTGTAGCTTGGTGGTCTTCATCGCGTCATCCTTTCAAGCAATGGATGACGCCAGCTTACGGCCTCGGACTTATACGGTCGCCCGAAGAAACGCGCCTATTTCTTCGGGGTCTTGGCTTTCTGCGGAAAGGGTTGATTGTTCGGTGTGCGGCCGTAGTAGATGCTCTCGACCATCGCGGGCGACATACCGAGGCGGTCGGCGGCGATATCGAAAGCCGTCTCAGTTTTCCCTTGCGCGGGAGCGCGGTTCAGCGGTGCGCCTGCTGCGTGCGCGGCATTGACTGCGTTCTTGACCATTGCCAGATCGGCTGCGCGGCTCATGGACTCATCGAAACGCAGCAACTCTTTCTCAAGGTAGGCCGGAAGCTTGTCGCCACGCCGGGCGATCTGCAGGGCCAGGTCGAGCGCACCAATGATAGCGGCCGACTTCTCGGCGTTCGTCTCCGGCACATAGCGAACGTCCACCATTTCCGGCCCGCTATCCTCGGCCGTAAGTTCGCGCCGCCGCGCGGCTGGCGGCTTTTTAGGTTTCATCTTCATCATCCACGACCAGATCGGCCGCGCCGTTCGCTGCGCCGGCCAGGAAGTTCTGCAGGGCGCCGTCGCACTTCGCAGTTTTTGCACGGATGGCCGCGATTGCTTTGGCGCGGCTGCCAGTGTCGAAAATAACTTCTTCATTCTGCAATAGCTCAATCAGGTCGGCAGCGGCCTCGTGGATACGTTCGCACCCATCTGGCGTGAAGCGATAGCCGCCCCATCCCCACCGCTGCAGGGGCGCATCCACCGCCGCGGCTATGAGCCTGACAGCGTTCTGCACCGTCCGCTTGCGGAAGTCGTCTATCGACCCCGGCAGCCAGTACAGCGCCACCTTCTCTTCGTGCTGCGCCATTTTGAGGCGCCAGTCATCCGGCCCGGCCGCGTTTCTCTTCTTTGTTTGCATGTCTTCTCCTCGGCTGGCTTATACGAATGAAATCCTGTTCAACTTGTCCCGCGCGTCGGTGTGCAACAACTTCCCATAGTGCTGCTCGATCATGCGAACTGAAGTCCCGCACATCTTGGCGACTGCATGAATGTCCACCCCGCCGGTCAGGGCGTTGGCGATGAAGGTGTGTCGCAGGGTGTAGAAGACGGTCCCATGCGACAGCCGCGCTTTCTTCACCGCCTCGCGCATCAATTCGTCCTGGTCGGAATGCTGCCAGGGTAGGCCATCGGGGCGGGTCAGCAGGTAGCCGCCGGGCAGCTTGCCCTTTCTCAGCCGATCGAATAGCTTTGCCGCGGCGTCGGACAGCGGCACATCGCGCGGTCCTGTCTTGCCCTGGCGGATGCTCAATACGCGCCGGGCCTTGTCATAGTCTGCCACCAGCAGGGTGCGCAGCTCGCCGTATCGGGCGCCGGTCAGCAAGCCGGCCTCGACCAGATCACGGAATGCGCCGCTGCAGTTGTTCAGCAGTCTCTTGCGCTGCTCGGGGGTGAGGAACACCTTGCGGGACTCGCCGACTTTCTCGAAAGCCTTCACCCGCGACCAGGCCGCATTAGAACCCACCAGGCCATTGCGCCAGGCGTGATTGAGCAGCGCCTTGAGGGCTGTCAAGTTGCGGTTGGCGCTGTCCTTCGCCCGGCGGGTTTCTTCCTCGCCGAGCCCGGCCGGAATCAGGCCATGCAGCCATTCTTCAATGTCGGCCGTCCTGAGGGTGTCCAGGTGGCGATTGCCCAGGGTCGGCTTGATGCAGCGATCAATGCGGCCCCGGACGTCGGCTTCGGCCTTGTCGCCCTTCCTGAGCTTCAACGCTTCAAGGTAGCGGGTTGCCGCGTCCTCGACGGTCCAGCGCCCCAGGATGCCGGCCTGCGTTTCCTTGAACCATGCCCGCGCCGCTTTCGATGCGGCGTCAAATGCCTTGGCCGGATCTACCTGCGCCAGCTTCAAGGCCCGGTAATGGTGCTTGCCCTGCTCGTCCCGCCAGCGCGCCACCCATGTCCCACCATCATCGAGCCGGCGAAAGCCGAGGTAGCCGTACTGCTGCAGCTTTTCCCAGTACGGCTCCCGCCGTGGTTTCAGCCGCGAGCGCTTCGTCGGGGTGTCGATCTGCATTTTCCGTCCTTCCCATCTTCCGTACGGACTCCGTACGGATAATCATAGATGGACGGGTACGGACTTGCAAGGACTTTCTTTTGCTGCATATCAATGAGTTAGAAACAGGCTTGGACTTCCTTGGATAGCTAATTTTGCCTTCGCACGGCAGGGGTCACAGGTTCGAACCCTGTGCCGCCCACCAGAAAGCAAAGGGTCTGCAAGTGCATGCAGACTTTTTTGTTTCATCAGGCCTTCAGGCCCTTCTCCAGCAGCTCGGCCACCACCTCGTTGAGGCCCGCCTTGCGTTCCTGTGCCCGTGCATGAATCCGCTTCACCAGTTCGCCGTCGAGCTTGACGGCGAAAGGCACGAGACCCTGCGCCCGCTCGCGTTCGCGCTGCTCGCGACGGCTGGTTACGGCAGCTCCCGCATCGGCACCGAAGCGTCCCGGCGTGCCGGCATGCTTCATCCGGCTGTCGATTTTCAGTCCCTTGAGTTTTTCCAGGTCGGTTTTTTTCATCGCATCCATCGCCGCAAAAGTCAGTCCTGATTATACGGCGCAAGCTTGATTTCATATCATAAGTTAATGACTTTTTTGGGGTTTTCAGGCAGAATCGCGGGTCTCGAACAAGGTGGTTTCAAGCATGGCTGACGACGGCATCACCCCGCCCCATTACGAGTTTTCTGAAAAGTACGATCCCGACCACGCCCGGAAGTATTTCCACAAGCACAACACCGGCTTCTGGCGCCGGCTGTCGACCTGGCGCG
>CAZSHO010000036.1:0-13470 GCA_964607005.1 uncultured Rhodocyclaceae bacterium | reverse complement strand
CCGCGAGGACGGACTGATGGTGGCGCGTCACGCCATCGTCGCCGATCACGCCCTGACCTGGCCCGCCGCCATCACCGTCGCCGAGAAGCAGGTCGCTGTCCTGCAGCTGAAGAGCCTCGGCGTTCTCATCCGCAAAGGAGTCTGACCATGAACAACCCCTTCGACAATCCGTCGTTTTCGATGTCGGCGCTGACCGCCGCCATCAACATCCTGCCCAACAACTACGGCCTCATGGAAAGCATGGGCCTGTTCCCGGCCAAGCCGGTGCGCTTCCGTTCGGTGGTGGTGGAGGAAAAGAATGGCATCCTGACCCTGCTGCCGACGATGCCAGTGGGCTCGCCCGGCACCGTCGGCAAGCGCGGCAAACGCAAGCTGCGCTCGTTCGCCATCCCGCACATCCCGCACGACGATGTGGTGCTGCCCGAGGAAGTCCAAGGCATCCGCGCCTTCGGTTCCGAAACCGAAGTGCAGACCGTGGCCTCGGTGATGGCCGAGCACCTGCAGACGATGCGCAACAAGCACGCCATCACGCTGGAGCATCTGCGCATCGGCGCACTCAAGGGCATCATCCTCGATGCTGACGGATCGGAGCTCTACAACCTCTTCGACCTGTTCGACATCACACCCAAGGTGGTCAATTTCCAGCTGAGCAACGCGGCGACGGACGTGAAGAAAAAGTGCCTTGATCTGAAGCGTTACCTCGAGAGGAACCTCAAGGGCGAGCGGATGAGCGGGGTGCATTGTCTGGTCTCCGAGGAGTTCTTCGACGCGCTGACCAGTCACGACAGCGTCAAGGCTGCCTACGACCGTTGGCAGGATGGTCTGGCCCTGCGTTCCGATCTGCGCTCGGGTTTCACTTTTGCCGGCATCACCTTCGAGGAATACTCGGGCGAGGCCAGCGACGGCGACGACAACGTGCATCGCTTCATCGCTGCCGGCGAGGGACACGCCTTCCCACTCGGCACGGTGGACACCTTCGGCACCTACTTCGCGCCGGCGGACTTCAACGAGACCGCCAACACCCTGGGCCAGCCGCTCTACGCCAAGCAGGAGCCGCGCAAGTTCGACCGGGGCACGGATCTCCACACCCAGTCCAACCCGCTGCCGATGTGCCACCGGCCCGGCGTGCTGGTCAAGCTGACGATGTCGTAGTGATGATCGAGGTGCTTTACGACGCGGCGGCCAACGCCGGCCTGCTCACGCGTGCCGTGATCGGGGGCACGGAGGTCATGGTCGACTTCCGCGCGCCCGATGAGGACGTGCTCGACGGCCTGGGCGTCTCCCGCAACCACACCATCCGCTATCCGGTCAGCCGGCTGCCTCTTTTGGCCGCCGGCAACACGCTGGAGATCGCGGGCCAGACCTATCGCGTGCGAGAAATCACCGCGATGGGCGACGGCTCCGAGGCCCGCGCCTCGCTCACCCGACTGTAGGCCGGCCATGCCCAATTCGATCCGCGAGCAGATTCTGCAAGCGGTGACGGGGCTTCTCACGCCCGTCGCCACCGCAGCCGGGGCGCAGGTACGGCGCTCGCCGCCGACCGGCATCACACGCGAACAGTCGCCGGCACTGCTGATGTTCCCCGAGTCGGATGCCATCACCCAGCGCCCCAACGACCGCGTCGAGCGGCAGTTGGTGGTGCGGGTCGTAGCGCTGGCCCGCGAAACCGGAAGCGAAGCGCCGGAGGTGATCGCCGACCGGTTGCTGGTGGCCGCCCACGCGGCGCTGCTGGCCGACGCCAATCTCGGCGGACTGTGTCTCGGCATCCGCGAACTGGACTGCGAATGGGACGTGGAGGACGCCGATGCCTCGGCAGCCGCCATTCCGGCCCGCTACCAGATCACCTATCGAACGCTCGCCGCCGATCTCTCGATTCAAGGATGAAACCAATGCAAGTCGAACTTCTGAAACCCCACGAACACGCCGGCATCGGTCGCAACCCCGGCGAGGTCATCGACCTGGCCGAAGACAGCGCCCGGTGGCTGTGCGAGATCGGCAGCGCGCGTCCTGCGACGTCGGATTCCGCGTCTCCGGCAAAACCCTCCAAGCAATCCAACACCACACAGGAGTAAGCGATGGCCTATTTTTCCGGACAAGGTCGCGTCTTCATCGGCGCGCGAGATACCAACGGCAACCCGCAGGGGTTGGTTTTCGTCGGCAACGTCCCTGACCTCAAGGTTTCGCTGTCTGTCGAGACCCTCGAACACCAGGAGTCGCAATCCGGGCAGCGTCTGACCGACCTGCAACTGATCAAGACCAAGAAGGGCGAGTTCGCCTGCACCCTGGAAGAACTGATCCAGACGAACCTCGAACTTTCCCTCTACGGATCCACGACGACGGTCACCAGCGGCACCGTGACCGACGAACCCGTCATCGCGACGGCTGAACTCGGCAAGCTCTACCTGCTTGGGAAACAGAACGTCTCCAGCGTGGTGGTGAAGGCCGGAGCAACCACGGTCACCAACACGAAATACACCGTCAATGCGAAGCACGGCTCCATCCAGTTCACAGACGTCACCGGCGTGACGGGTGCCATCACCGCGAGCTACAGCTACGGTGCCTCCAGCGCCACCGCGATGTTCACGCAGCCCCTGCCCGAGCGCTGGGTACGCTTCGAAGGGCTGAACACGGCCGACAGCAACAAGGAAGTGGTGATCGACCTCTACCGCGTGGCCATCAATCCGGCCAAGGACTTGTCGGTGATCGGCACCGAACTGATGAAATTCGAGTTGTCGGGTCAGGTGCTGGCCGACCTCACCAAGCCGGCTGCCGGGGCGCTCGGCCAATTCGGTCGGATCGTGCTGCTGTGATGGGCAACGATACGTTCGCGGCACTGCCGCCTGTGCCGATATACGTCGAGATCGCCGGCGAGCGCATCGATCTCTCGCCGCTCAAGGTGGGCGAGGTGCCGGCATTCGCCCGGGCGGTGCAACCCATCGCCACCAGTCTGTCGGCATCGCCCGACTGGCTGGCGCTTCTGGCCGAACACGGCGAAGCCGTGATCGCCGCCATCGCCATTGCCACGCGCCGCCCGGTCGACTGGGTGGCCGGGCTCGATCTCGACGAAGCCGTGCGTCTGGCCGAATCGGTTTTCGCGGTGAATGCCGATTTTTTTATCCGGCGCCTGTTGCCGAGCGTGACGCAGGCAGCGGCGCGGATCGGCCAGGCACTGGAAAGTCCGACGCGTGGAGCGATGCCGTCCAACGCCTGATCGGCGCAGGGCACACCTACGCCGACATTCTCGACTACACGCTGGCGCAAACCGATGCATTCCTCGCTGCCATCGGCCGGCAGGAGTCCCGGCAACTGGCGAATCTCCTGTCGGTAACCGCGACCGGCAGTCAGGGCAGCAGTGACGCGTTGCGTCGAATGATGAAGGCGCTGTCGTGCTGAAGCTCTCCCTGACCGCGACCGGTCTGTTGGACAAATCCAAGCTCGACGCGTGGGCCCGGCAGAAACAGGCCGCCATTCACAAGGCAGTCGCAGCAGGCATGCAGACCGGTGGCAAGGCCGTGGCGGACACCGTGCGCAGCAGGATGAATGCCGATTTCACGGTCAGGAAAGCGGCCTTTGTGAAATCACTGCGCGCCAAGGTCTACGACCGCAACCCGGACAAGCTGCCAGCGCTGCTCGTTGGATCGCGGATACCGTGGCTGGGCATCCACGTTCGGGGCGGCACTCTTTCGGGCCGGATGCTGATTCCTCTGACCCCGGAGGGGCGGCGCATCGGTCGTCGTGCGTTCAAGCGAGTTGTCGACGCACTGATCCGTTCCGGTAATGCCTACTTCATCCGCAAGAACGGCCAGGCCATCCTGATGGCCGAGAACATCAAAGAAAACGCCTCGGTGCTGACTCGATTCAAGCGGGCCGAGCGCCAGCGTACCGGGGCGAAATCCGTCAAGCGCGGCACCGAGATTCCCATCGCCGTGCTGGTGCCGAACGTCACCCTGAAACGTCGCTTCGATCTGGAAGGGGCAGTGCACGGCCAGTTACCCGTCCTGGCCCGCGCCATCGAAAAGCAACTGAACAAGATTTGAGAGAGATGAACCCGTCGTGACCCAAGATCGTGCCCAACTGCTGATCACCGCCGTCGACCAGACCCGCTCGGCCTTCGACTCGATTCGCGGCAATCTCGGCAAGCTCGGTGACGAGGCCGGCCGGATCAAGGGAATTCTGGCGGGGCTTGGCGTCTCGCTTTCGGTCGCCGGCTTCGCAGTGATGATCAAGAACGCCATCGATGCGGCCGATCATCTGAACAAGCTGTCGCAGAAAATCGGCATTTCGGTCGAGGCCTTGTCGACCTTGCGCTTTGCCGCGCAGTTGTCGGACGTCAGCCTGGAAACCTTGCAGAAGGGCATCAAGGGCCTGTCGCAGAACATCGTCGAGGCCAACACCGGTGTCGGCGACGGGGCGCAGGTGTTCGAGGCTCTTGGGATTTCGGTCAAGAACGCTGACGGGAGCATGAAGTCCACTGAAGCCGTCTTGCTACAGGTGGCCGACGTCTTCGCCAACCTGGAAGACGGAGCGGTCAAGACGGCGCTCGCCGTGAAGCTCTTCGGCAAGAGCGGCATGGACATGATCCCGTTCCTGAATCAGGGGGCGGCGGGCATCAATCAACTGACCACCGAGGCCGAGCGGCTGGGCTTGAAGCTCACCACCGAGACTGCACGGTCGGCGGAAGCCTTCAACGACAACCTCACGGCGCTCAAGGCGTCGTCATCGGCATTGGGCATTAGCCTGGCCCGCGACTTCCTGCCGGAACTGACCAACATCACCAACGCCATGCGCGAGGCGGCCGACGACTCGGGCAAGCTCAAGGCCATGTGGGTGGGTCTGGGCGGCGTCGGCAATCTGATCTTCAACGGCACCGAGATCAAGCAGGCCCGCGACGAGGTCGCGCGGATCCAGGAACTCGTCGACTCGACCCGCAAGAAGATCGACACCGGCAAGGCCCCGGTGCCGTTCATGCCCATCGACATCAAGTTCAACGAAGCGGCGATGGCGACGCTGCGGAAGAACCTCGCCCAATGGGAGAAGGAACTGGCGGCAGCGAAGCAGCGGCTGGACGCGCTCACGAGCCCCAAGCGTCCCGAGGAGAAGACGCCGACCGGCAAGCCGACCGAAGACATGCAGCGCATCGCCTGCGTCGTGTCGGGCGGGCAATGGGTCAACGGCAAGTGCGAGAAGAAGTCGGCCGACAGCGAGAAGGACACGACCGGTGCCCGGCTGGCCCTGGTCAAGGCCCAGGCCGAGTCCGAGTTCAAGATCCTAAAGGAAGGCCTCGACCTGCAACAGGCGGCCCTGAACCGCGCGCTCGACGACCGTCTGGTCTCGATCCGCGACTACTACGCCCGCAAGACGCAGATCGAACAGCAGGCCATCGATCAGGAACTGGCGGCCAAACAGCAGGAACTGACTGCCCAATCGACGGTGGCGGTCAATGGCAAGGACGAGGCGCAGCGCCTGCGCGCCAAGGCCGAGGTCAAGAAGCTCGAAGGCGAGATCACCGTGCTCAACATGAAGCGCGGCGAGGTCGAGGTCGCCAATGCGCACGCGGCCGCCAAGGCCGAGAAGGAACTGGCCGACGAGCTCGCCCGCGTGCGCGACCGGCTGGCGGAAGTCCAGGGCGGTGCCGGCGGCGAGGTCACCCGGGCGCGTCTGGAACGCGAGTACCAGCCGCTCATCGAGAAGCTGCAGCGCATGGGGGACACCACCGGCGCGGCCGATGTCGGCCGCCTGATCAACGTCGAAGCCGACCTGGCCGAACTCGGCAAACTCGAACGCCAGTACCAGACCGTCACCGAGCGCATGGCCATCCGCGAGCGGGAACTGCAGGTGCAGAAAGATGCCGGCATGCTTACCGAGACGCAGATGCGGCGCGGCGTGCTCGAACTGCACCAACAGACCGCTGCCGAAGTGGAAGGCCTGATCCCGAAAATGCAGGAACTGGCTGTCGCTACCGGATCGGAGGAAGCCATCAACCGCGTGGCCCGCCTCAAGGTGGAGGTCGCGGGCCTGAAAACCGCCGCTGACGACGTCGCTACGCGTATTAACGGCGATGTCGAAAACGCCTTCGCCACGATGTTCGAGCAGATCGGTTCGGGCGCGAAATCGGCCAAGGACGCCTTTGCCGACTTCGCTCGATCCGTGATCTCGGCCATCAACCGTATCGCTGCGCAGAAGATCGCTGAGGAGTTGTTCGGCGGGATGAGCAAGGGCGGCGGCGGATTGGGCGGCTTGATCTCGGGTTTGTTTCAATGGGCCGGCTTTGCTTCGGGAGGCTACGTCACCGGGCCGGGTACCACGACATCGGATTCAATTCCCGCACGACTTTCCGCCGGAGAGTACGTCCTGCGCGCCGAAGCCGTGCGCCGGGTTGGCGTGGACTTCCTGCACGCTCTGAACGGCGGTCTGTTCGGGCCGCGCTGGTCTGGGCCGCGTCTGGCCTTTGCTGACGGTGGCCTCGTGCCGGAGGTCGCCCAAGCCCCGGCTGCCGCGCCGTCGCAAGCGGTGCGCATCGTCAACGTCATCGATCCCGGCATGGCGGCCGACTATCTGAATTCCGCCGCCGGTGAAAAAACCATTCTCAACGTGCTCTCGCGCAACGGTTCCGCCGTGCGCGAATTGCTCAGGTGAGTCACGGAGTAAGCCATGGCTTTTACCAGTGGCACTGCCACCGACTATCTCGATCTGCTGAACCGGCTCAAGCAGTTCGTTACCCAGGACATGCTGCCGGCCAACGAGCGCTGGTCGGTCTTGCGCTGGGTACCCGGACCGCCCGCCGAACTAGTGCTGCAGGGCCCCGGTCTTGCCGGCACCGACCAGATCAACGTCGGCATCCTGTCTGAGGCCGGCGCGGACTACGGCAACTGGAAACTGCGTGGCTTCGTCGGCTGGAACCCGGCGCAGACCTTCGACGGCCAGTACAACCCGAGCGGGACGTTCTATGCGCTGCTGATGGCCTCCGCCATGCCGTATTGGATCGTGGCCAACGGTCGGCGCATCGTGATGGTCGCCAAGACCGGCACGTATTACGAAATGCTGCACCTCGGGCTATTCCTGCCCTATGCCACGCCGGGCCAGTATCCGTATCCGCTGCTGGTCGGCGGAACCTACAACAGTTCGACGCGCTGGAGCAATTCCTACCAATACCGCAACCACCTGCCCAAGTCGTCCGGGTATTCGGGCGCGTACTACGCACCGACCGGGGTCTGGACCGGAGTGTCGGCGATGTGGCCGAGCAGTTGGGGCAGCAATACGCGCGAATGCCCGGACGGCTCCTACCCGCTGCTGCCGTTCATCCTGGCCGGCTTGGGTGAGATGGAAGGATGCTACTGCGTACCGGGCTATGCCAATGCCGTCGAGAACATCATCAGCATCGGCGGCGTCGATCATCTGGTGGTGCAGGACGTGTTCCGTACCGGCTACAGCGACTACTGGGCCCTAAAACTTGCGTAATGCGGCTCGCGTGAGGTAAGCAATGGCATTTCAATCCGGCATCACCACCTCGGCGAACGATCTCCTCGACAAGATTCGGCTCTTCGCCACCGGCTCCTGCGGCTACACGCAGCTGATGTATCAGGCGGACGCCGGCTACTACCGTCTGCACCTGCAGCACGCCGCTACCGGCCAGTACGTCCATCTGCATTCCTACGCGAGCTACGTCGCCTGGTACGGTTCCACCAGCTTCAACAGCGGCCTGGCCTACGGATCGCAGACCGTCGCCTCGGGTTCGTACTCCCTGACCCAGCTGTCGGGGAGCGCCGAGTATTTCCTCTTCGGCGGCGACGGCTGGTGCTACTGCGTCGTGCAGACGGCCAGCACCACCTACGCGCCGATCATCTTCGGCGCGATCACCAAGACCTGCGCCTTCACCGGAGGAGCCTTCCTGTCGGACACCTACAGCACTTACGTGCGGGCCGACATCGACGGCAACACCAACAAGTGGAAGGTCGGCACCTCGGGCGTGGATGCCGTGCGCGCCTTCTACAGCGCGACGACACGGCAGCTCGACAGTTACTCTCCCATCGCCTTCAACGGGGTGACGCCGCTATATCCCTGCACGGTCGAAGTCGGTCGCCCAACGCCCAGCTACTTCTACTCGATGATGGGCTACGCACCCGGCGTTCGCCTGTTGAGGATGAACGGACAGTACGTCAACAAGGACATCGTCACGCTGGGCGGCAACGACTGGATGGTCTTCAGCATGAGTTACGGCGGTTACGCCTTCCTGAAATGACCACCTATGCCGGAGCCATCCTGCCATCCGGGCTGCCGTCCGATCCCGCCTATGGCGCGGCGTACAAGTTCCTGCCAGCGCCCCTGACGCTGCCGTACCCGAGTGCCCTGGCCGGCAACCCGCCGAACGCGGGCACGCTTGCCAACAACCTGCCGGTTACCGAGATCGTATCGACCTTCGCGGGGAACATGGTTCGTCAGTTCGAGCAGGACTGGTATCACCACGTCCATCTGCTGCCGGCCAAGATCGCCTTGGGCAACCTGCTGTCGACGCAGATCCGCCAGGTCGAGGTGTGGAACGCCCATTTCGCCCTCAAGACCTTGTCGGCGCTCAACGGCCAGAACGACGGCGGCATCACGCTGGCTGCCCCGGCCAATCCGCCCACGACCTACGGAATGCTGGAGTCGCGCCAGCACAACGTTTCCGTGAGCCTCGACGGGCCGCCGGTGATCGAGGCGAGTTTCACGTTCCAGTTTCCCGACGAGGCACCGACCCTGTCGATCTCCGGTCGGCGCGTCGTGGTGTTCGGCCTGAAACCCAACTGGGCGGACGGCTGGCTGGAGCGCTTGATGTGGGCGACCGACGTGCTGACGGCCCGCGACGGCACTGAGCAGCGCGTCAGTCTGCGGGCCAAGCCGCGCCGCTCGCTGGAATTCTCGATCCTGGTCGGCCGCGACGATGCGGCGCTGCTGGACGTTCTTCTGTCGGCCTGGCAGTCGCGCATCTATGCCCTGCCCATCTGGCCGGACAAGGCGTTCCTCTCGGCCGCGATCACTGCCGGCAGCACGGTGATTCCGATCACGACCACGAACCTCGAGTACGAGGCCGACGGCCTGCTGGTGATCGGCAGCGACAGCCGCAACACCGAGGCGGCCGAAGTGCTCTCGGTGGCGAGCAATGCCGTGACCCTGAAGCAGCCACTCCTGTCGAACTGGCCGGCCGGATCGTTCGTCGTGCCTGCACGCACGGCCCGGCTGCGCGTGACCCAGGCGGTATCAAGGGTGACCGACGCCATCGCGACGGCGCGCCTGGTGTTCGACATTGCCGGCACCACCGCGATCACGAAGCAGGAATCGTCGACCACCTTCAACTCGACCGCAGTCTGGACGACGCGGCCGAACCGGGTGCGCGATGTCGAGATGGATTACCGGCGACTGGCCGAGGTGCTCGATTTCGACACCGGCATCACGGCGGTGGATGACCACGCCGCGCGGCCGTTCGTGCGCCGTGCCTTCGACTACATCTTCAAGAGCCGCAGCGAGATCGCAACCTTCCGGGGCTGGCTGGCTGCACGGGCGGGACGGCTGACGGCATTCTGGCATCCGACCTGGGAAGCTTCCATCGTCCCGACCAAGAAAATCCTGTCCAACCAGACGGTGATGACCGTGGCCTCTCGCGGCTACGCCCTGTACTTCAACCCGATGCCGGGACGCACCGAGGCGGCCTTCCTGCACAAGAACGGCACGTGGTATTTCCGCACCATCCAGGGATTCGGTGCCGGCACCACTGGCGACGAAGAGCTGATGACGATCAACCAGTCCTTCGGCTTCGATGCCAATCCCGAGGACTGGGTCGCCATCTACTTCCTGGAAAAAACCCGGCTCGATGCCGATCAGATCGAACTCAACTGGCAGACCGACAGTGTCGTGGAGGCCTCGGTGCCGATGCTTTCCGTGAAATCCTGATCGGACACCCTCATGAGCTACAACACGCAGGAAATCTCGGCGGCCGCCGGCCAGCCGGTGGAACTCTATCGCTTTGTCCTCGGCCAGCAGGTTTGGACGGTGACGAGCGGCCGCGAGGCGATCACCTATCAGGTCGAGAGCTACCAGCCGGCGGTGATCCGCCGCTCGGCGGTCGAGCAGTCGCCGGAATTCGCCCGCAACGGCATCGACCTCGAGTGCGCGCGGGACTTTGCCGTCGCGCAACTCTTCGCGGCGGCGCGTCCCAACGGCGTGGTGTCGCTCACGGTGTTTCGCAACCACCTCGGTGACTCGGAGTACATCACCTGGTGGAAGGGGCGCGTCGCCTCCGTCGTGTTTGCCGGCAGCACCGCCAAGATTCGCTGCGAATCGATCTTCACGGCGCTGAAACGGCCGGGGCTCCGCGCCCACTACCAGACCGGCTGCCGCCACGCGCTGTTCGATCCGGGCTGTGGGGTGAACAACCAGGCGTACAAGCTCGCCGGCACGGTGGCGTCCTTCTCCGGGCTGAACGTGACCTCCAGCACCTTCCTCGCGCAGGCATCGGGCTGGCTGACCGGTGGTTATCTGCGGGTTGCCGGGGTTCCACGGATGATCACCAATCACTCGGGCGACACCATCACGCTCTCGGCCGTGCTGCCGGGACTCGCCGTGGGCGTGGCGTTCGAGGCCTTCGCCGGCTGCGACCGCACGTTCGCCATCTGCCAGTCCAAGTTTGGCAACAGTCTCAACTTCGGCGGTTTCCCCTGGATTCCCGCCAAGAATCCCTTCGCCGGGGATTCCATCGTCTGAGGGCACACCATGTGGGTACAGATCGCGATCTGGGTCATCACCACGGTCATCGGCATGCTGCTTGCGCCGAAGCCGCCAAAACCGGCAGCCCCCACGCCGGGGAATCTCGATGTGCCGGTGGCGGAATCCGGCAAACCCATCCCGGTGCTGTTCGGCACCCGGGTCATCCGCCAGGCCAACGTGGTCTGGTACGGCGACGTCAAGACCACCGAGATTCGCCAGTCGTCCGGTAGTGGAGGCAAGAAATGATCGTGACGCACGACGACGCCAAGGCCTTCGGCTATTGCAATGCCGGCCTGCGCAAGTGGTTCCCGCGCGACGGCGTGACCTTCGACGACTTCCGGCAGCATGGCGTGACCGCCGAGTGGCTGCGCGCGACGGGCGATGCGATGGCGGCCCGGCTGGCCGACGAAGTCGAACGGCAGCGGCAATCGCAGGAGGGCGTGTAAATGGGCGGCGGCGGAAAAGGCGGCGGTTCGTCATCCTACGTCGTCGGCCACCGCTATTACGCCGGCCTGCACCTGGCGATTTGCCACGGGCCGGTGGACGCGGTGACGCGCATCATCGTCGGAGAACGCACGGCCTGGAGCGGCAGCATCACGTCCTCGCAGACCCTCTACGTCAATGCCCCGGAACTGTTCGGCGGGGATTCACGCGAGGGTGGCGTCCAGGGCTACGTCGAAATCAAGATGGGTGGCGCGGCGGAAACGGTATCGGGCTATCTGCAGCAGAAGCTGGGCAGCGTCATACCGGCCTTCCGCGGGGTGGTGTCGATCATCGCCCAGCAGTGCCAGCTGTCGGCGATGAACCCCTACATCAAACCCTGGGGCATCGAGGCGCGACGCATTCCGGCTCCGGCAGCACTGGGGAGCGGTTACATCAACGGCGACGCCAATCCGGCGCACATCATCTACGAGTGCCTGAACAATGCCACGTGGGGCCTGGGCTACGCGGCAAGCGAGATCGATGCGAGCAGCTTCCAGACCGCCGCGAATACCCTGGCCTCGGAGCAGTACGGGCTGTCCTTGCTCTGGGAGCGCGAACAGCCGCTGGAGGAGTTCATCGCCGAGATACTGCGCCACATCGACGGTACGCTCTACGTCCATCCGCGCACCGGTAAGTTTGTGTTGAAGCTGGCCCGGGCCGACTACAACGTCTCCAGCCTGCTGGTACTTGACGCATCGAACATTCTGGAACTGGAAAGCTTCTCACGGCCCTCGGAATCGGAACTCGTCAATCAGATCACCGTGCGCTACCGCGACCGTTCCACCGACAAGGACGCCGCCATCACGGTGCATGACCTGGCGGCACTGGAACTGGCGGGGGGCGTGGTGTCATCGGCGACGGTCGACTATCCCGGCATCAGTAATGGCAGCCTGGCATCCCGGGTGGCGCTCGGCGACCTCAAGCAACTTTCGGTGCCGCTGGCCAAGGGCACGCTGATCGCCAATCGGCAGGCGTCGAACCTCAACATCGGCGACGTGTTCAAGTTCACCTGGCCGGAACTGGGCATCGCCCAACTGGTGATGCGAGTCGTGCGCGTGTCGTATGGCACGCTGACCGACGGCCGGGTACGGATCGAGTGCGTCGAAGACATTTTTGGCTTGCCGTCCGCCTCCTACGTGTCCCCGACGCCGACCTCGTGGGTATCACCGCTGACTTCGCCGGCTCAGGTGCCGTATCGCCGGCTGGGCGAGGCACCCTGGTGGACGGTTGTGAAACGGGTGGTCGGCGAGTCGCAAGCAGCCAGGGACGAATTGGATCCGCAGGGCGGACTGCTGGTGGCTTGCGCCAGCCGCCCATCTGGCGACTCGCTCAACGTGAAGCTGCTGACGCGCCAGGGCAGCGCCGCGTTTGCCGAAGTGGATACGATGGGTTTCACCCCGAATGCGACGGTGACCAATGCCATCGACGAGCAGACCACGGTGCTCGCCATCGGCAATGGCCAGGATCTGGACGTCGTGAAACTCGACACCTACGCCTATCTCGACAACGAGATCGTAGCGGTTAAGGCAATCAATCTCGTGGCCGGCACGGTCACGGTGGAGCGCGGCGTACTCGACACGGTGCCGGCACCGCACCTGGCCTCGGCGCGCATCTGGTTCGCCGATGCCCTGGAGGCGCTGATTACGGAGCAATACCTCTCCGGCGAGTCGTTGCAGGTCAAGATGCTGCCGGCGACCGGTCTCGGACGACTGGCCGAATCGGCGGCGACCGCCGACAGCTATACCTTTGCGAGTCGGATGATCCGGCCCTATCCGCCGGGGAATGTCCGGGTGAACAACGTCATGTGGCCGACGGCGATTCTCGGCCAGATGGCGCTCACCTGGGCTCATCGCGACCGGATGCAGCAGAGCGTGTATCTGGTGACGCAGTCCGAGGGCAACATCGGCCCGGAGGCCGGCGTGACCTACACGGTGCGCTTCTACAACGAGAACAACGCCCTCCAGAAAACCCTGATGGGGCTCACCACGACCGCCTGGACGTACCTCACTGCTGACGAGGCGACCGATAGTGGACTGGGCCGCATCAATGGCAAGTTCAAGGTCGAAATCGAAGCGGTACGTGCCGGCTACACCTGTTGGCAGAAGCAGACTCGCAGCGTCGAACGGGCGGGATACGGCCTGAACTATGGCAAATACTACGGAGGCATTTGATGGCAAGCACTGATCCGAATCTCGGACTCACCTACGGCTGGACGCTCGGCGAGTCGGGCTGGAATGCCAGCATGGACGC
>CAZSHO010000035.1:0-14923 GCA_964607005.1 uncultured Rhodocyclaceae bacterium | reverse complement strand
TCGCACGACGACGCAGCGAACGTGAGAGCGCAGAGACGAATGCGTCGAGTACGTCCGCGCAGAGGCGGCTCGCGGCCCAGTGCTGCCCCTGCTCGGAAGACCAGAACTCCGCGACGGTGCCGAGCTCCTTGAGCTTGCTGAGCGGGAGGTGTTCGTCGTACCGACGCCCGACCACGAGCGCGGCGTACGTCATCTTCGCGAAGCCGAGCTGCGGATGCTTCCAGTCCTTGCTCTTGAGCGCGCGCTTCGGCGCGGTCCGCTTTCGCTTCTTCGGGCGGCGAGGCTCCAGGGTCAGGCGCGCCTTGGGCAGCGCCGCGCGAAGCGCGCTCTTTCCGTCGTCGCTCAGAACGTTCTCCCACAGCGTGACGCTCCGGAGCTTCGGCGCGCTCGACACCTCGAGCTCCCTCGGTCCGATCGTCACCTGGAGCCGCCGAAGGCCGGCGAGCTCGCGCAGGGCGAGGCGATCGGCGCTGTCGAGGTCGAGGGAACCGAGGCGCGGGAGCGCCTCGAGGGTGATGTCCTCGAACCCGCTGACTGAGAGATCCTTCAGGGCGGGCAGGCGCTCCAGCCGAAGCGTCCCCCGGCCCGAGAGCTCAAGGCGCGTGAGGGCCGCTCGATCGCGGATCTGGATCACACGCCGATGCTCCGCGCCCGACCGACCGGGGAGCTTCAGGGTGACCTTCTCCAGCCCTTCGACGCCGAACAGCGCGTCGAGGGCCTCGTTGGTCCAGCTCTGCTCGAGGTGGACGTCACGCACGCGCCCATGTGCGACGAGGCCCTGGATCGCCGCCGCGCCCATCTCGAACCTCTCCAATCGTCTGAGTCGTCTGCCTAGCCGGCTGCTCGTACGCGTCCCCTCGCCCGTTCCTCCCTCGCGGGCCATTTCAAAGCTTGCGCGCCGCGTCGATCGTTCGCGCGCAAGCTTCGAAATCGTCACGGTGGCGATCGTGTGAGAGGTTCTCGGTGCCTGGCCTGGGGCGCGGTCGCCCTCGGTGCGCGGCCCACCGAGGTGGACGATGACGAGACGTGCTGCCCTGCTGTTGCTCTCGCTGCTTGTGGCCATGGGCTGTGACCCAGATCCCTCGAGCGTGGCGGATGGGAGCGTGACGCCCGCTCAGGATGGCGGAGCTGACGGCGCCGTGGTCGAGACCGACGCGGGGCCGCTGACGCCGCCGGCCGGCTGGTCTCGCCTCGACTGGGAGGACTGCGAGGGGGGCGGCCGCACGCTCGAGGCGGGCCCGGACGACTACCGCGCGGTGCTCGACACGCTCGATCCTGGCGACACGCTGCGGCTGCGGCCGGGCACGTACGAGCGCGGGCTCCCGATGCGACGCTCAGGCGCCGAGGGGCGCTGCATCGTCGTCGAGGCGCTCGATCCGAGCCAGCGCCCGGTTTTCACGGGGAGCAACTCGTTCAACATCATCGCGGTGCACGGTGCGAGCTGGATCAAGGTCCGCGGGATGGAGGTCGACGTCGGAGGCCTCGACGGCTTCGGCGTGGCCTCGCAGGGCGGCACGAGCCAGCCGACCGACCACGTCGTGATCGAGGACAACTACCTCCACGGCTTCGGCACCGACCAGCAGATCGTCGGCATCTCGACGAAAAGCCCGGCGACCGACTGGGTGATCCGCGGCAACCGGATCGTCGGGCCTGGGACGGGCCTCTACCTCGGTAACTCCGACGGCACGCAGCCCTTCGTGCGCGGCCTCATCGAGTTCAACACTGTGATCGACTCCGTCGGCTACTGCATGCAGATCAAGCACCAGACCTCGCGCGGTGACGCGCAGCCCGAGCGCGCCGAGACGATCATCCGATACAACGTCTTCGCGAAGACGAACGGCATGACGCCCGGCAGCTCCGCGCGGCCGAACCTCCTCCTCGGGCACTTCCCCACCGAGGGCCGCGGCGCGGACGATCTCTACGTCCTCTACGGCAACGTCCTCTACGACAACTCCACGGAGAACCTCCTCCAGGCCGAGGGCAACCTGCTCATCGTGAACAACGTCTTCGTGAACCCGAGCGGCGGCGCCATCACGATCCGGCCTCACAACGCGGTGCCGCGCCAGGTCGACATCGCCTTCAACACGATCGTGGCGACGGGCCGCGGCCTGCACATCACCGGCGGGAACACGGCGTTCACGCAGCGCTCGCGCAACAACCTGGTCTTCGCGAGCCCGGCCCTCGCCGCGTCGGACTCCGAGGGGGACGTCACGGGCTCGTACGCGGACGCCGAGCGCTACCTGAGGGCACCGCTCCTCGCCGCGGGGGCGGGGCTCGATCTCCACCCGCTCTCGCTCGAGGGGCTCGGCGCTGCGGTGGACGCTGGGCTCCCGGAGCGCTTCGAGACGACCCACGATTTCGATGGCGTCGAGCGCACGGCGGGGGTGATCGGCGCGTATGCCGCGATCGGCTCCGGCCCCATCGTTCTCGAGGCGCCGCCCATCCCCGAGTGAGCCCCCTCAGCCCTCGGACGGCAGCGCCTTGTGTCGCTGGGTAGGCTCATGGAACGTCGTGTCCTCCACCCGATAGACGACCGCGTTGCCGACGCGCGCGCGGTCGCAGAGGCCCTCGCGGATCAGCGCCTCGAGCGCGAGCTGCGCGCTCCGGAGCGAGACGCCGAGCGCGTCGGCGATCGCGCGTGCCGTGGTCGCGCCGCCGAGGGCGATGTGCTGGAGCGCTCGATCCTCCGTGCCCACCGCGCAGCGCGGATCGGGGATGAGCAGCGGGTGAGCCGCCAAGAGGTGGAGGCGACCCTGCGCGCGCTCGATCGTGGCGAATCCGTCGAGCCGCTGTCGCGCGCGGTGGACCGCGAGCCCGAAGGTGCCGCCGTGGAGCTCGGGGACGAACGCGAAGCCGTAACTGGCCTCGAAGAGCGCCTCCTCGGTGATGCCCCCCTCGCCGGCCAACGCGCACGCGGCGATGAGCATGTCGGCGCGTCCCTTGGCGCGCTGGCTCTGCTCGAAGCGCTGGTAGCCTCGGCGCTCGAGGGCCCCGAGCCCGAGCGCGAGCAGGCGCCGCGCCTCGCCGCCTTGGACGGCGACCCACGCGAGGGCGCCCGCATCTTCGATCGCCGTGAGGCCGTGGAGCCCGCGCGGGACCTCCTGCGAGCGCCCGTGTCGGAACGCGAGGACGCCGGGATCGTTCGTCGGGGTCTCGGGGATCGTGAGCGCCTGGAGGCTGACGAGATCCCGCTCAAAGAGCGCGGGACAAGGGACGCGATCCCCGTCGCAGGTGCGTCGGATCGCCTCGAGGATCGGCGCGCTCAAGGGGAGGAGGCCCGCTCCTGCGCCGCCGAACGCGAGGGCCAGCTCCCAGCCGAGCCAGGGGTGCCAGGTGGGTGGCGCGTAGCGCGAGAGGGTCGCGAGGATGTGGGTCGCGAGGTGCGGCCGGCCCGAGAGGCGTCGGATGCGCGCGAGGGTGATGTTCGCGAGGAATGCGGGGGCTAGGAGCTCCTCCGTCGCCGCCATGCGCGCCCCGCGCCGCGCGAGCGCCTCGGCCTCCTTCGGATCCGTCTCGGCGCGCGAGAGCGCCTCCATGGCTGTGAGCTCCACGATCGCGCTCGATCGCCCCTCGGCGCGAGCCTTCGCGCGCAGCTCGGCGAGGTCGAGATCGTGGCGCCCCGAGAGCGCGTCCGCCCACGCCACCCACTCCGCCTGCTCCTCGCTCGGGAGGCGCGCGATGAGTGGACGAGCGGCGGCCGGCTCGAGGGCGACGAGCCGCGATCGAACCTCGCGTCGGTCCGCTTCGACATCAGGCGGGGTCGTCACTCGAGCGAGCGTACCACCTCGTCTTCGTCGTCTCCCAGCACTCTTCTAGGCTCTCCCACTCTGCTACCATGCTCCCACCGCCTGGGGCGACCTTTGCCATGAGCGGCCTCACGATGCCGAGCACGCAGTCCTCCCGATACCGCACGCTCTTTCGTCTCGCCCGAGGGGGGATGGGCTCGGTCGACGTGGGGTGGCGCCGCGAGAGCGGGTTCGAGCGCCTCGTCGCGATCAAGCGGCTACACCCTCATTTCTCGGAGGATCGCGAGCTCGTCACGATGCTGCACGACGAGGCGCGCGTCGCGGGGACGATCCGCCACGCGAACGTCGTCGGGGTGCTGGACGTCGGCGAGGACGCCCAGGGGACCTACCTCGTGATGGAGCTCGTCGAGGGGCAGTCGCTCGCGCAGCTCCTCGCCCACACCAGCGGTGACGGCGTCCTTCCCCTCCAGATCGCCCTGCGCATCATCCGGCACATCGCCGCGGGCCTGCACGCCGCCCACGAGACGCGTGACTCGAAGGGGGAGCCGCTCTTCGTCGTCCACCGCGACGTCTCTCCGCAGAACATCCTCGTCGGTTACGACGGCGTCGCGCGCATCACGGATTTCGGCGTCGCCAAGGCGCTCGGCGCGCGCACCCAGACGGAAGCGGGTCTCGTCAAAGGGAAGCTGCGCTACATGGCGCCGGAGCAGCTCTCGTTCAAGGAGATCGATCGGCGGAGCGACATCTTCGCGCTGGGCGTCGTGCTCTACGAGGTCGTGGCGGGCCATCACCCGTTCCGGGGCACCTCCGAGGAGATCGCGCGTGCCGTCGCCAAGGGCGTCGAGCCCCCGGATCTCGGCGAGGAGTGCCCCGAGCTGCCGAGCGCGCTCGTCGAGCTCGTCTTTCGGATGCTCGCCCACGACCCCGCGCTCCGCCCCGCGGACGCCGGTGAGATCGTGCGCGCCCTCGACGCGCTGCTCGTCGAGGAGGTCTCTCGCGACGGCGTGTTCGAGATCTCCGACTATCTGATGGAGCATTTCCGGGCGGCGCGGGAGGAGCTCTCCGATCGTATCCGCATCGCTGCGAGCGCCTCGTCGACAGAGACCTCGATCGACGACCAAGACGAGCCGTCCCTCGAGATCGTGGCCTCGTCGGGACTCTCCACCCGCATCGAGACGCCTCGCTCCGCCGATCGCGAGGCCTCGCGCGCGGCCGAGCGTGATGGGGAGCCAGCGTCCGCCTCGCCCTCTCGGCGCGTGCCCTGGGAGTGGATCACGATGGGGCTCTTCGCGCTCGCGCTCGCCGTCCTCGCCGCCGCCACCCTCTACGCGTCGGGGACGGCGTCGTCCGTCGCCGGAGAGGGAGCGCGCCTCACGCCGGAGGAGGCGGCTGGCGCCGACGCCGTCGCCGCGAGCGGTGACGCGACGCCCGAGGAGCCCGCCTCACCCGAGGCGCCGAGCACCGCGGGGTCGGAGCGCGGGCCGGCCCGAGGGGAGGGTGGCGCTGCGCTGGTGGCGTCGGACGAGAGTGACGTGGCCTCCTCCCCGCCCGACGTTTCGCGCGGGCCGCGGCCCGCGCGCCGTTCGGGGCGCCGCGCTGCGCCTCACGCGGACTCCACGCCTCGTGTCGGCGCCTGGTCTTGGGATCACGAGGCTCATTGAGCCCGCCTCGGTGGATGTTGCAGTGACGGACGACGAGAACGACACGAACCCCCGCTCGATCCGCGCAGACCGCGCGCATCGAGCAGACCGCACCGGCGCGCCGGTGACCGAAGCGCGACGATCCCCGTCGCTCTTGATGCTCCTCGCGGCGCTCGCCGCCGCGTCTGCGGCGAGCTGCGTCCTCGTCTACGAGAGCGAGTTCCTCCTTAGGTTCGACGCCGAGTCGGAGACGCGCGCGCAGCTCGTCGCGATCGAGTACGAGGTCCGCGGGAGCGACGGCACCACGGAGAGCACCGCGCGCGTGCGGGCCGCGGACGTCGGTGGGATCCCGACCTCGGCGCTCCCGATCAGGCCGCTCGACGGCGACTGGCACCGGAGCTTCCTCGTCACCGCGCGCGCGCTCCGAGAGGCCGACGACGGCAGCCTCGAGCCGTTCAACGAGCGATCCTTCCGCGCGACGTTCGCGCCGCGGGGGAAGTGGGGGCGGCAGGAGTACACGCTCCGGTTCTCCGACGACTGCATCCTCTTCGATCTCGTCTGCGGGCCGGACGAGACGTGCATCGAGGGGCGCTGCGGGCCGATCCCCTACGTCTCACCCGAGGCCCCGAGGGAGGGCGAGGCCCTACGCACCGTGCGTGTCGAGACGGCCCCCGAGCTCGTCGACGCGATGGAGGACGCGCGCTTCGGCGACGAGATCGTGGTCGCGCCGGGCACGTACGAGATCACCGCGAACCTCTGGTCGCGCGCGGGCGGCTCCGAGGGCGCCCCGATCGTCGTGCGGGCCGAGGAGCCTGGCACCGTCTTCCTGCGCTACACCGGGGCGCAGAGGGCCGAGGTGTTCTCGATCGTCTACCCGTACTGGGTGATCGACGGCCTCGACGTCATCGGCGCCTGCCCCTCCAAAGAGCGCTGCGACCACGCGGTGCATGTCTCCGGGGCGGGGGCGCACGTGATCCTCCGCAACAACCGGTTCGTCGACTTCAACCAGGTGATCCATGTGAACCCCGCCAGCGATGGCCGGACCCCGGACGACGGGACGATCGAGGGCAACGTCGTCGAGTACACGTCCGCGCGCACGATCGGTGCGATGGTCACGGGGATCCGCTTCTACGGCGCATCGCGGTGGGTCATCCGCGACAACGTCTTCCGCGACATCGCGCACACGCCAGGGGGCTCGTACGCCACCTCGTACGGCATGTACGTCGTCGGCACGGTCGACGGAGTTGTCTTCGAGCGCAACCGGATCGAGTTCAACCAGGGCGTCACGGACGGCGGGAGCTACGTCGGGTTCAGCGTGAACACGACCAACCGCAGCGCGATCAGCGGGCTCGTCTTCCGCAACAACACCGTCTCGGAGGGCGGCGTCGAGCTCCGGAGCTGCACGGGCTGCCGCATCGAGCACTCGACGATCGGCGGCGGCGTGGCGATCGGCGTGGATTCGAGCGCGACCACCATCGGCAACCTCGTCTCCGGGGCCATCACCGTCGTCTCGGGCTCGACGCTCTCGTCCCTCGACGACGAGAGCGAGCGACCCCTCGCCGAGCTCGTCGTCGATCCGGCCACGGATCTCCGACCTCGCGCGGAGGTCGGCTCGTCCACGAGCGACGTCACGGAGGATTTCTGCGGGGGCAGGAGGCCATCGCGCCCGACGCGCGGCGCTCTCGAGCCGACCTCGAGCTGTGACGGCCTGACGCCCTCGAGGCTCCGGAGGTTGCCTTGACGGCGTCGCTTCATCGCCTGGCGATCGTGGGCTTCGTCGCCCTCGCGAGCCCTGCCTGCAGCGACGTGACCGAGCTCCGCGTCTCGATCGACGTCGATCCCAGCCTCCTCACGCGTGAGCGGGTGCTCGAGGTCATCGCCTTCGACGAGGACGGCCTCGAGACGTACCGCAGCGAGCTGCTCGTCGGCGGAGCCTCCGACGTCCCGATCCCCGCTGGGGTCCGCGTGGTGCCGCGATCCGATCCGTCGCGCGTGGCGCTGCGCTTCGTGCTGCGGGGCGGGCCGAGCGACGTCCTCGTGGAGCGGCACCTCTGGGTCGGCTTCGCCCTCGGCGAAATCCGCGAGATCGACGTCCGGCTGGACGCCGCTTGTCAGGGCGTCGCGTGCGCCGCCGAGTCGACGTGCGCGTGCGCCGAGGCGGGCTGCGAGGCTCCCGCGTGTGTTCCCTATGGGCGCTGCGACGCACCTCGCGTGTGCGAGGGTGGCGGTCAGCAGCGCTGTCTCTTCGGCGCGCTCGCGCCGAGCTGTACGGTGGAGGGCGGATGAAGGAAGGTCGCTCCAGGCTCTCGCTCTGGCTCCTGCGCTGGCTCCCAGGCTTGGTGCTCGGCGTGTTCGCGCTGGCAGCGCCGCTCGAGGCGCAGTCGAACGAGGTCGAGGCTCGCGCGAGCTTCGAGCTCGGGATGCGAGAGCTCGACGCTGGGCGCTACCGCGACGCGACGGTCGCGTTCGAGCGCTCGTTCTCGCTCGCGCCGCGCCTGCCGACGGCCTTCAACTGGGCGCTGGCGCTGCGCGGCCTCGGGCACGCGCTCGACGCCGAGGTCCTCTACCAGCGCCTGCTCGACGGCGAGCTCGGCGCGCTGCGCGCCACCGATCGAAGCGCCGTCGAGGGTCTGATGCGCGAGGTCCGAGAGAGCATCGGGACGCTCGAACTCACGATCGAGGGTCCCGACCCGCTCGAGGTGCGCCTCGACGGAGTCGTCATCGCCGAGGCGCCGGGTGAGAGCTCCCACCGCGTCGACCCTGGAGAGCACCTCCTCGTCGCGAGCGCGCAGGACCACGAGCCGATCGAGCGCCGCTTCCGCGTGTCCGGAGACACGGCCACCATCGCCCTCGCGCTCGTCCCCGCGCTCGACGTGCGCCCTGGCTCGCTCGTCCTCGAGTCGAGCGACGAGGGTGCACAGTTTCGCGTGCTCGCTCACGATGAAGAGGCGCTGGTCGGGGAGGGCAGCGCGCCCTGGTCGGGATCGCTCACGCCGGGCCGCTACGTCATCGTGACGAGCGGCGAGCACGGCGAGCGGCGCACCGAGATCGACGTCCCGGCGGGGCGCACGGTCGCGCTCAGCCTCGATCCGCCCGATCGCCCGCTCGTCGAGGAGCCGTGGCTCTGGATCGGCGTGGGGCTCGGCGTCGCCGCGCTCGTCGGGGTCGCAATCGGGATCTCGTACTCGGAGCGTGAGGTGCCGCCCTTCGAGAACCAAGCCTTCCCGACGATCTACGCGCTCTCGTTCTGACCCGCTCGGCCTCTCGCGCGCCGCGATGGCAGATCACGCTCTGTGATCACGCTCCTGCGGTAGCAATAGAGTCACATGCGCGATCGGGTGCCGTCGTAGACGACCATCACGTTGTGCACGGGATCGAAGTAGGCCGCTGTCTTCGTGGGGAACTCGAAGGTGCCCTCGGGCGCGAGGGTCGTCCAGGTCTTCGTCTCGATGCTGTAGGCGCGGAGGCTCTGCGCGACCGGGTCGAGGAGGAGGAAGACGTCGTTGACGCCGTCGTAGACGAACGGCGTGCGGGAGTCGCTGTCGAGGTTCCCGAGGTCCTCGTTCACGCGCGCCCACGTGTTGGTCGACGAGTCGTAGAGCCACATCGCGGACTCGTCCTACTGGCATCCATACCAGACCGTCCTTTGGAGGTGGGTGACGTACTCCATCGCCCCCTGCATCCGGAGCAATCGTAGGTCAGGCCGTCCCAGGTGTGGCTCCCGTGTGCTGGTCCGTGGGTGCGCGTCGACGCGCCCGGCCCCCAGCGTCGGAGGCGCTCGCCGCGTCGGGCGCCGCAGGCGCCCCGTCGCGGGCGGCGGGGCCGCCGGACGACCGGGACCCAGCCAACCGGAGCCCGCCCGACGCCAGCCACGTCACGACGAGCGCGACGGCTGGGCGCATCGATCGATCGATCGAACGCTCTCATTCTCACCAGCGTAGAGGCGCGGATGAGCCCAGGACATTACGAAGGATGCGTGGTTCGCTCCGCGTCGGGCGGCGCGCCGCGCCTCCCGCTCAGCCGCGCCCCGGGCCGCAGCCCGCGGTGTGCTTGTAGAAGTGGACGTCCTCGTCGACCGAGGTGACGAGCACGAAGACGTTGTAGGCGGGGACATAGCGGAAGCGGCCGAAGGTCCCGCCGCTCGCGCGGGAGGTCGGCGCCCCCTCGTCGCTCCCGAGCGTCCAGCGCTTCGTCGTCAGATCGAGGATCCGCGGCGCGCCAGCGTTCGGCCAGCCGACGAGGCTGTCCGTCGCGGAGTCGTAGTCGAAGCCGGGTGCTTTCGCGTCGTAAATGTCGCCGCCGCCGCTCACGAAAATTCGATCGGGGTTCTCTGTCCCAACCTTGTCGACGTTGGTGTAGTCGCCGCCCCCTTCGGTGACCCAGTCATCCGTCACCATCGTGCCCGCGACCGCGTCCCAGACGAGGATGTCCCCTCCGCCGACGGACCAGAAGAGGTTGCGCGTCGGATCGAAGACCCCCGTCTTGTTCCCGTACTGGCTATACCTGGTGTTGTAGGGCGCGTACCCGAGATTGATCGCGCGCTGCCAGCGGTCCTGGTCGAGGAGATACGTCCAGAGGCTCTGGGAGCTGCGGACGAAGACCTGGCGGCCGTTGGGATCGTAGGCGACCGCGAGCGTGTAGTCCCCCGGGCCGCCGTCGGCGTGGCGGCTCCACGACTCGGTGTCGAAGTCGAAGAGCCAGGTCAGGTTCGTGCTCCCCCCGCCCGCAGCGCGGGAGCCGCCGTGGCCGAAGAGCACGTCGAGATGCGAGATGTACTCGACGCCGTCGTAGGTGTGCCGCGAGACGGGGTTGCCGTCGTAGAGCGGGTCTTGATCGAGCCAGCCCGGCATCGGCGCGGTGGGCTCGGTCAGGCGCTCCCAGCTCCCTCGGCGCAGATCGAAGCCGTAGAGCTCGTTGCCGTGGTAGTCGTCGTGGCCGCCGCCCCAGATCACGAGCCGCTGCCTGCGCGTGTCGATCGCGCCGCCGTTCCAGGCGAGGATGATGGCGGGGCAGCCCACGACGCCGCGGACGCCGAAGCTGTCCGGGACGCAGACCTCTCGCATGTGCGTGCCGGGCGCGTCGTACCAGCTGTCCGGGGGCAGCTCGATCAGCGTGCGCTCGAACTCTGTCAGCTCCGCGCCCTCCTCGCAGGGGCCGCAGCCGACGCAGGCTGGGCCTGCGTCCCGCCGCGGCTCGGTCGCGCCGTCGCTGGCGACGACGGTGCCGGTGTCCTCGGCGCTCACCTCGCTTCCGTCGAGCGTGGCGCCGTCCCGCTGCGCCGCGTCCCTCGCGACCGCCCCGCCGTCGGGGACGTCCTCGGGATCACAGGCGCAGCCTGCGCTCGCTCCCACGAGCGTGAGGGTGGTGGTGAGGAGGGCCGCTCGGCGGAGGATCCTGCGCATCCGAGGACACTGACGCAGTCCTGACGCGCTCGGCCATTACATTCGCTGCGCGCCGCGCGTGTGCGGCCGCAGCTCTTTGGCTAAAGCCACGGGGCCATGCGTCACGCCATCCTCTTCGATCTCGACGGCACGCTGGTAGACAGCCTCGAAGACATCGCCGACGCGCTCAACGCCGCGCTCCGCGACTCCGGCTACCCGACGCACCCCGTCGCCGCGTACCGGCAGATGGTTGGTGACGGCGCGCGCGAGCTCGTCCGGCGCGCGGTGCCGAGCGACGCGCGGGAGGCCGCGGGGGAGGGCTTCGATCAGCTCTTCGCGCGCTACCGCGAGCACTTCCACCAGGCGCCGCCCGCGCGGTCCCTGGGTGCGCCACCGCTGGCCGCGGGGCTCGCGTCACCGGACGCAGAGCACGGGCACGTTCGTGCCGCGCACGACGCTCGCGGCGACGCTCCCGAAGAATGCTCGCGCGAGCCCCTTGCGCCCGTGGGAGCCGATCACGACGAGGCTCGCTCGCTCGGCCGCGGCGTGCGCGAGGATGGCCTCGGCGGGCGTCTCCTCGAGGACGGTGAGGGCGCCCGCCAGCTTCGTGAGCTCCGGATCGCCGAGCTCGCCGAGGAAGGCGCGCATCTGCTTCTCCGCGTCGCGATCGGAGCTGGCGTGGACGAGCGCGAGCCGGCTCTGCATCGTCTTCGACCATTTCGACGGGAGGCGGAGCGCGCGCCCCGCGGGATCGGTGCCGTCGAATGCGACGACCCAGGTGCCGCCCTGCGGCGTGCGGGTCACGCCGCCCGTGTGCTCCTCGTCGCCCGCGTGGGGGACGACGAGCACGGGCGCCTCGGCGTGCCTGAGGAGCTGATCCGCGGTCGAGCCCACGAGATGCGCTGCCACATCCGACATGCGGCGCGCGGTGCACGAGGGACAGAAGGCTCTTCGTTTGCACGAGAAGGCAACCACCATCGCGTGTCCACAGCGCTCGCAACACAGATGCACGAGGCCGTGTTCGAGAATGCCGCAACGAAGATACTCATCGAACTCGCGTGTGACGAAGCTCGGAAGGGCACCTTGTTCTTCGGCGAGTTCGGCGAATGCGGGCCAGTGTTCGTGAACGACTCAATAGAGAAGCGTCTCTTCGGGACGACGGCGCTCGGCCATCCGCACGAACCGTGCGTGGGTCGTAAGCGCCGGCGGACAAGGTCATGCCGGCTTTTGAATGCGAGCTCCGCGCGATGGTTTGTGCGTATCATGGAAACGCGGACGGTAGCCCGAGCGGATTGCGGCAAGTGGCTTCACGATCGACCGCGTCGGCAGTCGGTTCGTGGATGCACGTGCCGGCGCAAGTCAGGCCGCTGGCGCAGAGAAAGTGCGCGTCAAATCCTTCATCGCCGTTCTCGGCGCGACAATCGCTTCCGAGAGGGCGGGAGTACGTGAGGACGCCGGGCGCGGGATCGAAGAGACGCGCTGGCTCGCATGCCGACGGCAGTCGAGTGTAGACGCATCCGGTGAGCGACGCGTCGAGCGCATGCATACAAGCAGCGAGCGCCGGCTCGTCCACCGTGATCGCGCGATCCTCGGGGATCTGCCCGACGAGATGATAGATGCACGATGCGGTGAGCTCGTCCTCCGACAGAAACCCCGCCTCGCGCTGGTCGGCGGAGCACCCGCAGGCTTCGAGCGTCCGCGTGGAAAGCACTGCCATCGGTTCGCAGTAGCGCTCAGAGAGGAGCGCGTAATTCGCCCAATGCACGGTCGTGTCGCGTGCGGGCTCCTCGATGGCCACAGCACGTGGATGTGGGTTCGCGCCGCAGCTCGTGACCGTGAGGCAGGCGAGGAGCAAAACAACCGAGCGCATATGGCAGTGCATGAAAGGTTGTCGATACCGTGTCCGACTCGGGCATTCCCGGCAACAAAAGTTGAGACCGGCTGACTCCATCCTGGCGTCAGATCCATGCACCCCGAAATTCATTTCGCCTGCACTCTCATCGTTCAACCTTCGGTGCTATATGACGAAAGCTCGACCTCCAAAACTTCCACCGGTCCGCATCGAGCGCGGACACCAATGGGTCCGCGCACCCGAAACATCGCTCAATCCTGCGAAAGAAACGCGATCGGGTCGACGATGCGGCCGGCGATGGCGCTCGCAGCCACGGTCAGTGGGCTCGCGAGGTAGACCTGACCCGGGCCGCTGCGGCCCGGGAAGTTGCGGTTGATCGCGCTCACCGTGATCTGTTCGCGGGCCTTGAGAAGCTCCTGGACCCGCGTTGATGCATGCGCCGCACGATGGATTGATGAGCTCGACGCCCGCCTCGCGGAACACCTCGACATAACCCCTCTCCTCGGCGTAGCGGCGGATGTGCTAAGAGCCGAACTGGAGCTTCGATCGATCCGTCGTCGAGGGCACCGGCGCGATCTCGCTCCCTGCGATCGGAGTATCGCTTTCGCTGGATGACGTGTATGCCGGCATCGACGAGCTGTAGCGGGCCTGTGGTTCGGGCAAGTCTCACCAACCACCGCAGACCCACTGCGGGAAGGGTTCGAAGGCGACATCTGGGGAGGGCGATGGCGACGAACGGATTGTGGACCACGACCGCTTTGGGTTCGAACCGCTCCCCGGCTGAATCGCGCACGAACTGCTCCTCGAGACTCATTACCGCGCTCACTCGCGTGAGATCCGTAGAGACACTTGGCAGACGGCCGCGCAAGCGCGCGAGCTTTCCGCTTTGCCTGAAGCCCACGTAGGGCTCAGGGACTTCTACGCCGTTCTCGAGCGCCACGGGAATGATGATCGTCGACTCGCCACACAGCTGTTTCTTCGCATCGGGATGCGGCACCCAGACGACCTCCTTGACATCGACGCGGCTCCCAACAAGGCTTTCGGTCTTTGTCAAAAGGGGGGTCGAATGACAGACAAGAAGAAGCGCCGAACCGCCACGGCGGCACGTCCAGCGCACGTGCCCGATGAGGTCGCCCGAGCATACGCCGTGACAGAAAGGGAAATGCAAGCCCTTGCTGCCGAACGAGTCGGACAGGTCACAACCGATATCCCGACCGCAGTCTCGCTTGCCCTTGGCGCGATTCCATCTCTCGAATCGCTCGTGCCGGCGATGAAGGAGCTCCTCGCGAAGCCTCCGCTCGATGAGATCGCGCGCTTGCATGTGCGCGCGCTCGCGACGCTCTACACGCATCTCCAATATGTGCCGAAACCAAAGCGGCTCGAGGAGGAGCTCGAAGAAGCGCGCGTGCTCCGGGAGCAGCTCCTCGCGTCAGCCGACGCGCATGTCGTGCACGGACAGATCGATGCTGAGAGCATCGCAAGAATCCGCGAAGGCTCCGGCCATCTCGATCGCGCCAATGATCTCATCGCACTCGCGGCTCTTTTTCAAAGCGCGTGGGAGCAAGTCGGCGCAAAGACGCAGATCACGGCCGACCAGCTCGAACGCGCAAGCGCACTCGGCACGGCGCTCATCGCTGAGCTCGGCAGTCGCGCGCTCGGCGGCACCGGGGCGATGGCGGGCGATATGAGTTGGAGCGACCGACGCAACCGCGCATTCCGTTTGTTCATCACGGACTACGATGCCATCCGCCGCGCGGTCGAATATGTGCGCTACCACGAAGGCGACGCCGCCGCGTATGTGCCCCCGCTTCACACGAGAAAGCGCAGCACCGCGAGTGCCAAACAGGAACCTGCGAGCGATCTGCCATCCCCCATCCAGGCCGTCTGAAAGCGAGCTTCCAAAAGGTCACCCAACATCGCGGCGGGCGCGAAAGGCTCTGAGGAGCCTCTGCGAGCCCGCCGCGCATTTCATTTCGCTTCCCAGAGCCTCGAACATCCGCCAGCTGCTCCGCGAGCCTTTCGGCAAGCTTCCACATGGCTCTGGCGGCGAACATGGGCCTTCCGCAAGCCTCGGAGAATCGCGCGCTGTTTTTCGAGGCTCCCCAGAGCCCAATCGAGCCCGTTTCGGAGAAACTGAGTTGTCCTTTACCAGCTGAGCAACTTCTCGCTCCGAATGGTTTTTTACTTCGTCGACAGTCTCAACTCAAAGGCCTGCCTCGATTTCTTGTACAGGTTACTACAGGAAGGTACCTAACCAGCTTCGCATGGACTGGCGATCAAATGAATCGCGCGACATGACCAGCC
>CAZSHO010000034.1:0-15143 GCA_964607005.1 uncultured Rhodocyclaceae bacterium | reverse complement strand
TCCGTACCGATAAATTACACGATCCGTTGGACTCAACCCTTTCCAGCCTACCTCAGACAGCAGAACATTGAGCATCAACCGGCCCATCGAGGTGGCCGAGTTGATCTGCTGGGTGACGGCGCTGAAGCTGACCCGGTGGCGGTCGAACACATCGACCATCCGCGCAAAATCTGCCAAGGACCGTGACAGCCGGTCGATCTTGTAGACCACCACGATGTCGACCTTGCCCATCTGGATATCGGCCATCAGGCGCTTCAGGGCTGGACGGTCCATATTCCCACCGGAGAAGCCGCTATCGTCGTAATCATCGGCCACGGCAATCCAACCCTCGTGGCTCTGGCTCTTGATGAAAGCGTGCCCGGCTTCCTTCTGGGCATCGATGGAGTTGAAGGACTGATCCAGGCGTTCATCGCTGGACACGCGGCAATACACCGCGCAGCGTTTGGGCGGGACAAGCAATGGTGCGCTCATTGACCATCCCCTTTGCCATCGCGCAGGCCGAAGAACTTCGGGCCGTTCCACTGCGTGCCTGTGATGTGGCGCGCCGCCGCCGACAGGCTCTTGAACACCTGCCCATTCAGTTCGTACAGGCCTTCGGGCGTGACGGTCACACGATGCTGGCGCTCATCCCATTCGCGTATCAGCGTGGTGCCGGGCATCAGCAAGGTTTGCGCGTTGCGACCGACGCTGGTCTTGATCTTGGAATGCTTGGCACCGGCCTCGACCAGCATCTTGCGGATATTGATGGGCAGTGCGCCGTAGGCCTGTTCCTGGATGCGGTAGGCCAGACGCGATTCCACGTAATGGCGGTTGCGGTGGCTGGGCCGCCGGGGAAAGTGCTGATCCCACAGCGCCCAGAGGTCGGCCATCGGCAGGGATGGCAGTGCGGCCAATTGGGCCGAAATGCTGCCGTTGGGGGTGTCTAACATTTTCAATCCTCCCAGATCTGCACTGCGTCCAGCGTCATCCACAGACGGGCATCATCAATGGTGGCCATCTCGCGCGTGGCAAGGTCCCGGTCAAGGCTCCGCCCCTCCTTGCCGGTGTATCGGTAGATTTGCCCAGCGTGCTGCACACGCACCGGGCCATAGGCGTCAAATTCGACCTGTACTGGCATACTTCCGCGCAGGCGCTTGTTGGGATCGATCACCACTGCGGTGACGGGTGTCATCTTCATTTCTGTTTCCTTCATCGAGAGGGGTTTGCGGACCTCCATGAACGCGCTGTGGCGGGCAGAAGCCAAGTCAAACCGCGCTCTTTCGATCAGGTGGTAACCGGTAACCTCGGGGTGGTAACCCGGTTTAGGGTTCTGTCGCTGACGAGGGAGCGCGCTCGCGCCCCCCGTATGGGTTTACGCGTGGGAAGGACCCCTTTCACCTGTGACGGCGATACCGACGTGGCGGGCATTGGAAATGGCGCTGCCACCAACGGCGCAGCCGCCGGTCGATCCGTTCGGCGGCGAGAAACCACGGCCACCACCAAGGCAGCTTGACCCGCACACGGCGCGCCCTGCGTACGACGGCAGTCGACGTCCTGCCGGGTACAGTGAACGGGGTCTCGCCCCACGCAACTTGAGATGCGGAAGGCAGCGCACCAATGCCGTCGTCACGCGAGATGGCGGCGTGTACTACCGGTGGCAATAGCTGCTGCCGGACTGGCAGGCGCTCCAGTCCATCTGACCCCGGTGCAATGCGCGGCGACAGCGGCCCGAAACGATCCGGCTGATGCTGGCGAGAAGGCTGGATTTCCATGGCTGCCTCCCTCACACATCCATGCGCACGACGGTCGAGAGGCCATGACCGGGGTCGAGATGCCGTTTGGGCGGATTGGGATCGGGCGCGTAGATACGGCGCTCGTCGTCCTTGGCTTTGGCGTGGTAGACCTTGATCCCGCTGCTATCGAACCCGACCTTGCGAAGCTCGCTGTCAAACTCCCGCAATAGCTCATCATCGAGCGATGAAAACGCTTGGTTGATGGTTTTGATCTCGTCGAGCGGAATACCCTCAATCAGCGTGGGTAGCAAATCCCCGGCGTTGGTGGTGCCAATCAACTCCAGTGTCGGCAACCTACGGTATTCGCCGGTGACGCTGTATTGAGACAGCCGAATCCGGCTGAGCAGGACGGCTTCCACGGTTTGCATTTCCCGCCACGCCTGCACGAAGACCTTTGCGGCGGCGACCATGCGCCGGGCACTGGGGGCAAATATCCGTTCCGCTTCGCGCTCGACAAAAATCTGGTCGTATTCCTCTTCCATCTGTCCGGCCAGATCATTGATGTACTGCTCCAGTGCCTTGACGCGGGTCGGCGCTTCCAGCACCTGCTGCGTGGCCTTCACACGCGCGGCTTGTTCCTGTGCCAGCGCCTGCTGGTGTTCTTGATCGAATTTCGCCAGTGCATCCGTGTCGCCCAGGGCAGCCAGTACGTCTCGCTGAATGGTCAGCGTCATCTCCGGCTCGGCGGGTTTGTCCCAGCCACAGGTGATGCGGTTGGCGGCAACCAGCGCGGCAATGGCCTGGTCGTACTGGGCGTTCTGCTGGCGCAGGCGTTCGAACATTTGCGCCACGGCGCTGACATCGCCGATTTCGTTCAAAGGGGATTCGGTATTCGCTGTGGCGTCGGTGGATTTTTTGCTGCGGCGGATCAGATTCACGGTGGGCTCCTGTCGATTTAGAGAATGGTTCAGACAGGCGTAATGGTCCGCGCAGAGATAGTTCAGGTCGATCAGGGCGCAGCGGGCCACTGAGGGTTTGCGGGCACGATTCAGCCTCAGGCAACCGCGATTTCGGGTCCACTGTTGTAAAAAAGCCCTGAAGCGGATAGCAACGTAGAGTAATGCATGGGGCTATTGGTGCCCGTTTGGTACAAAAGCGAATTTTGGCCATTTGCCTTCGCCAATCGGCAGGCGAAGAATCTCCTCATCGCGGTCGCTCATCCCTCACGACGGGACGGCGTCCCCCAACGACGACAGGAGATTCCGATGCAAAACACACTGCCCGACCTGATTACCCCGCGCACACTGGCAGCCCGCTGGGGGCTTTCCGAAAAAACACTCGAGCGCTGGCGCATGACCGGCAACGGGCCGACGTTTCTCAAGCTGGGCAGCCGAGTGCTGTACCGCATGGATGATGTATCAGCGCACGAGGCGCAACGCACCCGCCGCTGCACAGCAGGCCAATCCATCAGTGAAGGCATCTGGCAATGAACCGCGCCCAACGCCGCCAGCGCGACAACCTCACTCGACAACTGCGTGCCCACATTGCCGAACACGGCATCGAGACCATGCTCGACAAGATGTTCGGCCCGGGCAGTTGGCGTTACGACGCCCGCGAAAAGCTGTGGATCGTGCTCGATACCAAGGACACCGGCCCCGGTCGCGCCTACTACTGCGTGCGCGCCAATGGTGACTGGTTCAAGGCGCGGCTGGATGCGGAGCACACGCAATGATGGCGACCACAATCCAAGCTACCACGGTGGCACGCCATCCCTTTCTCGATTTCAACGACGCGGCCGACCACTTCCTGCCGCGCCACGACAAAGATGAAATCCGCACACGCCTGCTGGACCAACTGGAATCAGTGCTGCTCTATCTGTTTCCGCGTGGCAAACGGCGCGGCAGCCAGTTCTACATCGGCAACCTGCAAGGTGATCCCGGCGACAGCCTGGTGGTAGAGCTGGAGGGCCCCAAGCGCGGACTGTGGATCGACTTCGCAACCGGCGAATCAGGCGATGTGCTGGCGCTGTGGGCCAGCAGCCGGGGTTACAGGCTGCCCGCCGATTTCAGCGATCTGCTGGACGACGCGGGCGATTGGCTGATGGTGCCGCGTATCGCGTCGGCACCCTTGATGCGCACCACGACTACGACTGCCTACGACGATCTCGGCCCGCACACCGGCAAATGGGATTACCACGCGGCCGATGGAAGCCTGCTGGCTTGCGTCTATCGCCACGACACACCGACCGGCAAGCAGTACCGCCCGTGGGATGTGCGGGCGCGAGCCATGCGTATGCCGGAGCCGCGTCCGCTCTACAACCTTCCTGCTATTGCAGCAGCAGACGCCGTGGTGCTGGTCGAAGGTGTATTCCCGCAAGCGCAAGCCGCGCTGATTGCCGCTGCGGGCGGAGTCGGCAAATCCTTCCTGCTGCTGGCGCTCGCCCGCGAGGTGGCTGCCTTCGATGGCATCTGGGTCAATGCTCCGACGCTGTTCGGTGGTGCACTGACTGGACATGGCGTGGCGGTCTACATCACCGCCGAGGACGACGCCATCGAAGTGCACAACCGGCTCAACGCGCTTGGGCCGATTCCGGAACGGCTGTACGTGCTGCCCCTGCCTGATGCCGGTGGCTCTGTGCCACTGTTCGCCCCCGATCCCGCTACCCGAGGCCCGGCGACCACGGCGGCGTGGATGGATCTGGAGCGGCAACTCAAAGCCATGCCCGGCCTGTGCCTGGTGGTGCTCGACCCGCTGCAACCGCTGTGTGCGCTGGATTTGAACGTGCCGGAGAACGCCCAGTTCGTCTGCTCGCGTTTGGCGGCGCTGGCCGCCAGCACGGGTGCATCGGTGATCGTGTCGCACCACTTTGCCAAGCGCGAAGCCTCCACACCCGAGCAGGCTCGCGAGGCAATCCGGGGCACCGGCGGCTTGGTCGATGGCGTGCGCGCCGTCTACGCCCTGTGGCACCCCAAGGAAGATCAGGCCAAAAAGCTCTGCGAGGCATTGGGCGAACCCTTTGAGCGCGGCCGCGTGGTGATGGGTGGCGTGGTCAAGGCTAATGGCCGCGCCAACCTGCGCGTGACCACCTTCTTGCGCAGCACCAGCGGCTTGCTGGTCGATGGCTCCGACCGGCTTCGCCAGACCCGGCCGGAGCCGGACGACCTGCTGCCCGCGCTGAAATCCGCCATTGCCCGTGCCGCGCGGGATGGCCAGCCCTACACCAAGACCGGCGGCAATGGCCTGTACGAGCGCCGCCACGAACTGCCTGAAGCCTTCCACGCCATCGGCAAGCATCGGCTCAGCGGGTGGGTGGACGCCTTGCTGGCGCAGGGCGAGCTGATCACGGCCATGGCCGAAGGCTCGAAGCTGGTGAAGTGGCTCGACGTGCCCGATGGCCCGGTCGCCCAAGGGCAGGCCGTGTTCGTCACCGGTCACCTGACCCGTTCCAGTGCCGGTCGGCCCGTCGTCGAGTAATGCTTCCCGCCCCAACAATCGTTCCCGGCTTCCCGCTTCCCACCGGGAACGCGACAGGGGTGGGAACGATTAAGTGCTAGTAAAAACAAGGGCTTAAATCGTTCCCGGGGCAAATCGTTCCCAGACGAGCCGGGAACGATTAAAACCCAATGAAATCAACGCATTCCCGACTTCCCGGTGTTTCCTCTCTAAAGAGAGGGTGAGCATTGGGAATGCTCACCTCCCTCGCGTGGATGAGGTCGCGAATTGCGACGCCATCCGTGATGGTTGTGACGATGGTGATGGTCACTGTCTATTGTTACGGCCCGCGCACGCACATATACCCCGGGCAAAACGGGTCCTTCCTGGCCAAAATCCAATACGGGGGGCGACAGCGCAGCATTGCGCTACCGTGCGACCAGAAAATAAGGTTTGCAGGGTTTGCGGTTCGCATCCAGCGGCGTGGGTCTGCGCACCGAACGCCGCGCCAGTGCAGGCGTGCACGGGATGGCGAGGGAATGAGAAAGGTGCGAACCTGAGTGCGTACCGGGTTCGCAAGTTTGCACCCCGACCACAAGAAAACGGCCACCAGGGTGTCCAGATTTTGGAGCCCCTTGCGGCAAGGGCGTGAATTGAACTCACACCCGGCCAGCGCTGATCAGACCACCCGATACACCCGTTCGCCAGAATCGTTGTGCGCCAGCACCACATTCAAGCCGAGTTTCTTGCGCAGCATCCCGGAGATCGCACCGCGCACGGTGTGGGGCTGCCACCCCGTGGCCAGCATCAATTGCAGGCTGGTCGCACCCTGCGGGCGGCACAGCGCCATCACCAACGCCGCGAGCTTGGTGCCCGGGCGCACAGGGATGCCCTCCAGAAGCTGGAGGTCGTGGGTGGTTTCCATTGGTAAGACATCATCCGGTGGTGCGGGCCGCTGTCGGCCGATGGCCGCGTAGCCCGCGTCGGTCAACACATGGCCGCCGTCGGCAGGCTCAATCCAGCCGCGCTGCAGCAACGCGGTCAGCAACTTGGCACGAGCCCCGCCGCGCAGCCTGTCAGGCCAAGGTTCGATATCGCCGTGTGGTCGCTTGACGGCCGCCCGGAGGATAAACATCTGGGCAGAGGATGGTCTGGTGTCAGATTTCATCGGTATCTCCAGCGACGGAAGCGGCAATCCATTCGGCCGCGCCGATCAATTCCATTTCCGCCCATCGGGCGCGGTAGTAGGCAAGGCCACCCGGTCGATCACCAGATCCGACGACCTGAACGTAACCTTGTGCCCCCCAGGGTTTGGGGTCGGTCACAACCAAGAAGCAGGCGGCGAACATCGGATTGCGGCAAGTTTCCGGGTTGAGTTGGACCACATCCCCGGTCTTCAGGTTGGCAGGGTTCATGGGTTTGAGCGCCCATCGAAGATCGCCAGCAGCTCATCCAGCGCCTGATCCACCCGGCCAAGGTCACCGACGTGGCCCCAATGGATGGCGTCCGGGTCATGGCCGAAGTGGTCGGCGGCCAGTTGCCGCAGGGCCTCGATCTTGTCGAGGATCATCGGCAGGCGCTGGAGGTAGGTGTCGAGGGCGGTTTGCTGGGTGGTTATGGCTGGCTCCGGGGTGATTGATGACGCCACCATTCACGCGCTGAACGATCAAGAAGCCAAGCTATCGGGGTAACGACCATCACAAATGGGGTAACGGGGCCAACATTTACCCCATTCGCCACACCGCTAATCACGGCCATTTCACGGTGGCTGTCAATGCGGCCGTCTGGTAGACTGATGACGATTTAAAACGATTTTGATGCCTCTGTGAGTGCTAATGCCATGAACGCCGAACCGTGGGTCACTGCCATCGATGTCGCCCGGCATCTAGGCGTGGTGAAAGACACCGTCTACCGCTGGCGTGAACGCAAAGGCCTACCTGCGCACAAGATCGGGCGGCTGTGGAAATTCCAGCTCTCCGAGGTGGACGAATGGGTGCGCGCCGGGGGCGCGGATGAAGACAGCAGCGCATCCGCTGAACAGAACAATGAGAACAACGCATGAACGTGCAGCAACTCGAAAACGAACTGTGGGAAGCCGCTGACCAGCTGCGCGCCAACTCCAAACTCACCGCCGCCGAATACTCGATGCCGGTGCTGGGCCTGATCTTCCTGCGCCACGCCGACAACCGTTTCAAAGCCTACCTGCCTGACATCGAAGCCGACATCCCGCCGCAGGTGCCTGCCGCCCAGCGCGAAGCACTGATCAAACTCGGTTTTCAGGGCAAGGCGGCCATTTACTTGCCCGAGGCGGCGCGTTTTGACCGCATCGTCAGCCTGCCGCAAGGGGCCAAGGTGGGCGAAATTATCGACGCTGCCATGGACGCGGTCGAGGCCGAGTACCCGGTGCTCTCTGGCGCCTTGCCGCGTGGCTATGCCGCCTTCGAACCCGACCTGCTGGCCGAACTGGTCAAGATTTTCGACCGCCCCGCCATCAAGGCCGCCACCGGCGATGTCTTCGGGCGCATTTACGAATACTTCCTCAACAAGTTCGCCATGAGCGGCGCGCAGGAGGGCGGCGAATTCTTCACCCCACCGTCGCTGGTGCGCATGATTGTCAACGTCATCGAACCAGACCACGGCCTCGTGCTCGACCCGGCCTGTGGTTCGGCGGGCATGTTCGTGCAGACCGGCCATTTCATCGAAGATGTGCGGAACAAAGTGGTCAACGATTCCGTCACCTTCCACGGTCAGGAAAAAAGCGACACCAACACCAAACTGGCGCGCATGAACCTGGTGGTGCACGGGCTGGATGCCTCCAACATCCGCCAGGGCAACACCTTCTACGACCAGGCTGAACACCTGATCGGTCAGTGCGATTACGTTATGGCCAACCCGCCCTTCAATGTGGACGGCGTGGATACCAAAAAGGTGGAAGCCCAGGTGGATGAGGCCGGGCGCTTGCCCTTTGGCCTGCCCGGCACCAATGCCAAGACCGGTGCCATCAGCAACGCCAACAGCCTGTGGATTCAGTACTTCTACGCTTACCTGAACGATACGGGCCGCGCCGGTTTCGTCATGGCCTCCAGCGCCTCGGACGCCGGCAATAAAGACCGCGACATCCGCGAGCAACTGGTCAAAACCGGCCACGTCGATGTGATGATGGCCATTGGCAACAAGTTCTTCTACACCCGCAGCCTGCCCTGCACGCTGTGGTTCTTCGACAAGGGCAAGCCGCAGGATCTGCAAGATCAGGTGCTGATGATCGACGCGCGCAACGTCTACCACGTCGTCTCGGCGCGTTCGCACGTGTTCACCGATGAGCAACTCGCTAACCTCAACGCCATCGTCTGGCTGTACCGGGGCGAGCACGAGAAATTCATCGCCTTGGTGGCCCGCTACCAGCGGCAAGTGGATGACTGGCTGGCCGCCATTCCCACCTGCATCGCCGCTGACACCGCTGCCGTGCAGGCCTTGGCTGCACCGCTGCAAACCTTTGCCAGCCAGGCCACGCTCGCGGAATTGAACGCGGACCAAGCCGAAGACGCGCAGATCACGCAGGCCCAGCTTGATGCTTTCAAGACCGAGCTGGCCGCAGCCCAGGCCGACCACGCTACGGACGCCATCGCCGCGCTGCTCAGCGCCTGTGCCCAGAGCCGCGCCGCCATTGCGCAGGCAGACTTGAGCGACCACGCCGCACAAGTGGCCCTGCAAGCCACGCTCGATGCCCTGGCCCCGCAGCTCAAGGCCACCGGCAAAACACTCGAAGCCCGCCACAAGCAATGGCTGAAGCTCTTGGACACGGCTGAAAAACAGCTACGTGCTCGCAGTAGCAAATCTTTCGACGGCAAAGCCGCCCGCGACGCCAAGCGTGCCTTGCTCGCGGCAGACAGCAAGAAGAACGAAGCCGCCACCGTTCGCGATGCGGTGCTCGACGCGCTCAAGCAGGCCGCCTACTTCATCCATCAGGTGCACTGGCTGCACAGCCGCTTTCCGCAAGCTTTGTTTGAGGATGTGGCTGGCCTGTGCAAGGCCGTCAGCGTCGATGACATCGCCGCCAACGACTACTCGCTCACGCCGGGGCGCTATGTGGGCGTGGCTGCTGCCGTGGAGGACGACGAGGACGACTTTGCTGAGAAGCTGCGGGCGATACACGAGGAGCTGGCCGAGTTGAATGACAGGGCGGTGGAACTGGCGGGGCGGATTGCGGGGAACTTTGAGGAGTTGGTGGGATGAGTTGGCAAACTCGCCCCCTCAGTGAAATTGCCGACTTCGTGCTCGGCAAAATGCTTGATCAAGCGAAGAACCGGGGTGAGCCGCTACCTTATCTTGCTAATGTCAATGTCCGTTGGGGTGACTTCGACCTAAGCGATTTGCGAGAAATGCGTTTCGAGCCTCACGAGGTCGTTCGCTATGGCCTAAAACCTGGCGACATAGTGATGTGCGAAGGCGGCGAGCCAGGGCGCTGCGCGCTTTGGAAAGGCCAGCGCGAGAGCATGATGATTCAGAAGGCGTTGCATCGCATACGCCCACGCGCCGGCTTGGGTAGCACGTTTTTGTATTACGCATTCCTGAATATCGGTAAGCAAAACGGCTTCGCGCCGTTCTTCACAGGCGCAACGATTAAACATCTACCGCGCGAGCAACTGGCAAGAGTGCCAATCCGGTTCCCAGAATGGTCTGAGCAGAGGGCTATTGCAGTTGTCCTTTCCGCCTACGACGACCTGATCGCCACCAACCAGCGCCGTATCGCCTTGCTCGAAGACGCCGCCCGCCGTCTCTACCGCGAATGGTTTGTGCACCTGCGCTTTCCGGGCCATGAGCAGTTGGCGGTGAAGGACGGGGTGCCGCAGGGGTGGCGGCGCACCACGTTCGATGATGTGTGCGAGGCGGTCGGCGGCGGCACGCCTTCAACCGCACGCCCGGATTTTTGGAATGGCGACGTGGTTTGGGTGACGCCGACCGACGTCACTCGCAACGACTGTCTGGCACTGTTGGATTCGGAAAAAAAGATCACCGAAGCGGGTTTGAACGGGTCATCGGCAAAGCTCTTGCCACCCAACACGATTTTGATGACCAGCCGCGCGTCCATCGGGTTCTTTGCGCTGATGGATGTCCCAGCCTGTACCAATCAAGGTTTCATTTCCGTGTTACCGAGATTTGCCAACTCGCGGATGTACCTACTGGAAAACCTCATGTCGCGCATCGAAGAAATGCTTGGGCTCGCGACTGGGTCCACCTTCAAGGAACTGTCAAAGTCAAAGTTTCGCGCCATGCCGGTGCTGTGGCCTGCGGAATCGGTGCTGGCCGACTTCGAGGCGAGAACCTGGCCATTGATTGAACAAGTGCGCCTCATCAAAAACCAGAATCGTTCCCTCGCCCAAGCCCGCGACCTCCTCCTCCCCAAACTCATGTCCGGCCAGCTCGATGTCTCCGGCATCGCCTTGCCCGATGAGGTGGCGGCGTGACCACGGTCGCGGCTTCCATCCCGGTACTGCGCTGGGCCGCACAGCGGGCACGCCTGCACGACGAAGCGTTGTCGGCGCGCTTCCGCAAATGGCCCCTGTGGTTGACCGGCGAGGCCCAGCCCACGCTCAAGCAGTTGGAAGACTTCGCGCGGCTGACCCACACCGCCATCGGTTATTTCTTTCTGCCCGAGCCGCCCGCGCTGGCTTTGCCGGTGCCGGATTTCCGCACACTGCGCGATGAGGAACTGCGCGAGCCCAGCAGCGCGCTGCTGGACACGCTCTATCTGTGCCAGCAGCGGCAGGATTGGTACCGGGACTATGCCCGCGTGCACGGCCTTTCCCGTCTGGATTTTGTCGGCAGTGCGCAGGTAACGGAAGCACCGCAGGCCGTGGCCGAGCGCATGCGCACGGCGCTGCACCTTTCCACCGAAGAGCGCCGCCAGTTGCCCACCTGGACGGACGCGCTGCGGCAGTTGATCGCCAAAGCCGAAGAGGGCGGGGTAATGGTGATGGCCAGTGGCATCGTAGGCAGCAACAGCCACCGCAAGCTGGATGCGGGGGAGTTTCGCGGCTTTGCGCTGGCCGATGATCTGGCCCCGCTGGTGTTCTTGAACGGCGCGGACAGCAAGGCCGCGCAGATGTTTACCCTGGCGCATGAGCTGGCCCACCTATGGCTGGGCGCGACTGGCGTATCGGATACCGAGGCAGGCCAGATACCCGAGCAAGGCACCGAGCGCTGGTGCAACCAAGTGGCGGCGGAATTGCTGATGCCGTTGGAAGCGCTGCGCGCCGCTTACCAGCCCGTGACGCCGATGCCGGATGAAATCCAGCGGCTGGCGCGGGAATTCAAGGTCAGCACCCTGGTGGCCCTGCGGCGCTTGTTCGATGCCGGCTTCCTGGATCAAGCCCGGCTGTGGCAGCACTACCGCGATGAACAAGCCCGCCTGCGGGCACTGGAGCGGCACGGTACCGGCGGTGGCGACTTCTACCGCACCTTGAGCGCACGCACCAGCAAGCGTTTTGCCCGCGCGATTGTGACCAGCACACTGGAGGGGCAGACCCTGTTCCAGGATGCTTTCCGCATGCTGGGCGTGCGCAAAACCGCCACCTTCTATGAAGCGGCGCGCGAGCTGGGGGTGATGGCATGAGCTATTTGCTGGACGCCAACGTCTTCATCCAGGCCAAGAACCTGCACTACGGCCTGGATTTTTGCCCGGCGTTCTGGCAGTGGTTGATCGACGGCCACGCCGACGGGCGCGTATTCAGCATCGACAAGGTGGCAGATGAGATCGCCGCCGGCGCGGACGAGCTGACCCAGTGGATGCACGACCACGGCAATGGCCTGTTTCGTAAGACGGACGCCGCCGTGGCTGCACAGTTCGGCAAGGTGAGCAGCTGGGTGACCGGCCAGCAGTATGAGCCTGCGGCTATCAACACCTTTTTGCAGGTGGCCGATTTCTACCTGGTGGCGCATGCGCTAGCAGGCGGACACATTGTGGTGACCCACGAGGTGGCCGCGAATTCGGTCAAGCGCATCAAAATTCCCAATGTGTGCGCCGGGCTTGGGCTGCGCTTCATGACGCCCTACGAGATGCTGCGCGTGGAAAAAGCCAAGTTCGTTCTGGGAGGCGGGAAGCCGTGATCGAAGTCCTGTATACCGCCTCGTTTGCCCATGGCCCTGTTCCCGCTGCCAGCCGGCTGGGTTGCCAAAACGCGCGCATTGCGCGTATACTCCGTCCTAACAAAACCCGCCAAGGCTATGCGCGCGAGCGTATCCTCAAACCGGCGGGTTACTTTTTTGTGCGCACGAAATCAGCAACCCACTGCGGGTTGGGGAGCGCACGATGAAGCGCCCCTTCACCAAGCCTGCCACCACCCACGCCCAACAAGTGGCGCTGCTTCAGCAGCGTGGCATGGTCATCGATGACCCGGCCGCCGCCGAGTTCTACCTGCAGCACCTCAACTACTACCGGCTTGGGGCCTACTGGCTGCCCTTCGAAGCCGACCACGCCACACACACGTTCAAGCCCGGCACCCACTTTGCACAGGTGCTGGACCTCTACGTGTTCGACCGGGAGCTGCGCCTGTTGGTGCTGGACGCCATCGAGCGCGTGGAAGTGTCGGTGCGCAGTCAGTGGGCATATCAATTTGCACACCAGCATGGCCCACATGCCCACCTGGATGTCACGCTGGCCTTCAAGCCGCATCTCTGGCAAACCAACCTCGACAAGCTGAGCGACGAAGTGGGCCGCTCTGACGAGGCCTTCATCAAGCACTTGCAGAACACCTACTCGGAATGCCTGCCGCCGGTGTGGGCCGTGTGTGAGGTGATGTCGCTGGGCTTGCTCTCACGCTGGTACAACAATCTCAAACCCATGCCCACGCGCCGCGCCATCGCTGCGGCCTATAGCGTGGACGAGAAGGTGCTCGAATCCTGGCTGCGGCACCTTTCACTGGTGCGCAATACCTGCGCGCATCACAGCCGTTTGTGGAACCGCGAGTTCACCATCACACCGCTGCTGCCGCGCAACAAGCCAGCCGGTTTGGCGGCACAGTTCCATGGTGGTTCGCGCAAGCTGTACAACGCGCTGGTCATCCTGCTGCATTGCATGGATGTGATCGCGCCACAGCATCATTGGCGCACTCGTCTGAAAGACCTGATCACCCGGCACGGTGTGTCCGTGGCGGCCATGGACTTTCCCGCCAACTGGCAAAACCTGCCCATCTGGGAAGACCCAAAGCCAGGCACGCCATAACAAGAAACAGGGGGACCGATGGCCAAGAAGGATTATTCCGAAGACCTGTTGATTCAGGCACCCACGGCGGAACTGCTGGAACAACAGCTCGGCTGGGAGAACGTGTTTGCGCAGGACGAAGGTGCCAAAGGTGGATGGGGACCAGACAGTCTGCTGGGCCGTGCATCGGATGCGGAAGTTGTGCTCACCCGGGATGTGCTGGCCGCACTCAAGCGCTTGAACCCGGGCTTGCCCGATGCGGCCTATCAGGATGCCTTGGCGCTGGTGGTTCAGGATGACATCACCAAATCGCTGATCGCGCAGAACGAGGAAAAGTACAAGCTGTTGCGTGATGGCGTGCCGGTGAAATACCGCGACGCATCCGGTCGGCTGGTCGACAAACGCTTGCGCTTGATCGATTTTGATGAGCCCAAGAATAATCGCTACCTGGCGGTGCGTGAGTTGTGGGTACGTGGCAAATTGTGGCTGCGTCGTCCGGATGTGATCGGCTTCGTCAACGGCTTGCCCCTTGTGTTTATCGAGCTCAAGCGGTTTGAGGTACACATCGACAGCGCGTACAAGAAAAACTACGCCGATTATCTGGACACCATCCCGCATCTGTTTCATTGGAACGCGCTGGTCATCATTTCCAATGGCCACGACGCGCAGTACGGCTCGCTGACTTCCAGCAAAGAGCATTTCTACCGCTGGAAGCGACTCGACGAGGACGATCCGGAACCCGGCAAAGACCAGCCCCTGCTGCCGATTCTCTTGCAGGGCATGCTGCATCGGCAGCGCCTACTGGATATCGTCGAGAACTTCATCCTGTTTGATGCCTCTGAGGGCAGCACGCACAAGATCGTGGCGCGCAACCACCAGTACCTCGGGGTGAATCGTGTGCTCGACCGGCTGACCTCCACCGACCCCAAGGTGCAAGCAGAGGTGGCCGCCGGGCAGTTGGGGGTGTTCTGGCACACCCAGGGTTCGGGCAAGTCGTATTCGATGGTGTTTTTGACCGAAAAAATCCATCGCAAACTGTCGGCATCGTGGTCGTTCGTAGTCATCACCGACCGCACCGAGCTGGATGATCAAATTGCATCGACCTATACCAACTGCGGGCGCGCCAATAGCAAGACCGATCAAGCCAAGAATGGTGCTGCGCTGCGCTCAATGTTGCGTGACCAGAACCGCCGCTATGTGTTCGGCCTGATCCAAAAATACCGCGAGCGTGTCACGGAGGCTTATTCCGACCGTGACGACATCATCGTTATCAGCGACGAGGCACACCGCACGCAGTATGGGCGGCTGGCGCTGAATATGCGCAAAGGGCTGCCCCGCGCCAAGTTCCTCGGCTTCACGGGCACTCCGTTGATCGATGCCGGTGAAAAGCAGCTGACCCGCGAGGTATTCGGAGACTATGTGTCGATCTACGATTTCCAGCGTGCAGTGGCCGATGGCGCGACGCTGCCCTTGTTCTATGAGAATGCTGGCGAAAAGCTGAAGATCATCGATCCCAAGGTGAGTGAACGCATTGCGCAGCACATCGAAGCGGCCAAGCAGTCTGCCACGCTGGATAATCCTTGGACTGACGAGAAAGAAGAAAAACTCTACCGGGAATTGGCGCGGGATTACCCCATCCTGACTTCACCCACGCGACTGGACAAGGTAGCGCAAGACTTTGTTGACCACTTTCACCAACGCTGGCGTGTGGTCGAAAACGGGGGTGGCAAGGCCTTGATGGTGTGCCTAGGGCCTGTTCTCAATTGAGCAAATAGCCGAATGCCAAATGGAAGCGACAT
>CAZSHO010000033.1:0-16670 GCA_964607005.1 uncultured Rhodocyclaceae bacterium | reverse complement strand
TCGTCTTGCCGTGATCAACGTGCCCAATCGTCCCTACGTTTACGTGCGGCTTCGTTCGCTCAAATTTGCCTTTGGCCATATTCTTTCCCTCTAAAGAACCAATTACTTCTTGTTAATAATCGCTTCGGCGACATTCTTTGGAGCTTCTGAATAATGCTTGAACTCCATCGTATAGGTTGCACGTCCTTGGGTAAGGGAGCGCAGTTGGGTCGAGTAACCAAACATTTCAGCCAACGGCACTTCCGCCTTAACAGCCTTTATGCCTCCCGCAAGATCCTCCATTCCCTGAACCATCCCGCGCCGCCCGGAAAGATCACCCATTACGTTGCCCATAAACTCTTCCGGCGTTTCAACTTCAACGGCCATCATCGGCTCAAGCAAAGACGGATTCGCCTTACGCATGGCATCCTTAAAAGCCATCGAAGCCGCCATTTTGAATGCATTTTCGTTCGAATCCACGTCGTGATAGGAGCCGTCAAAGAGCGTAACTTTGACATCAACAACCGGGAATCCGGCAAGAACGCCATTAGGCAGGGTATCGCGGAGTCCCTTATCAACAGCCGGAATATATTCGCGTGGTACGGTGCCGCCTTTAATGGCATCAACAAACTCATAACCCTTGCCGGCCTCGTTCGGCTCAAGCTTGATCCAGACGTGGCCATACTGACCACGGCCACCAGACTGCTTGATGAATTTACCCTCTTGCTCCACAGCCTTTTTGATAGCTTCCCGATAAGCCACCTGCGGTGCCCCAACGTTCGCCTCAACACCAAACTCACGTTTCATCCGATCAACCAATATTTCGAGGTGTAACTCCCCCATACCGGAAATGATTGTTTGCCCGGATTCCTCATCCGTTCTCACACGGAAAGAGGGATCTTCTTGAGCCAGGCGATTGAGTGCAATGCCCATCTTCTCTTGGTCCGCTTTAGTCTTCGGCTCTACCGCAACGTGGATGACAGGCTCTGGAAATTCCATTTTCTCGAGCGTAATAACATGCGCGGGGTCACATAGAGTCTCACCGGTTGTCGCTTCTTTGAGGCCAACTGCTGCAGCAATATCTCCAGCACGAACCTCCTTGATTTCTTCACGCTGATTCGCATGCATCTGAAGAATCCGACCTATCCGCTCCTTACGTCCCTTGACAGGGTTAAAAATCGTATCTCCAGAATTAATGACGCCCGAATACACCCTGAAGAAGGTTAATTGTCCAACGTACGGATCGGTCATAATCTTGAAGGCGAGCGCCGCGAATGGCTCTTCATCAGCCGCCTTGCGTACACCAGCGGCGCCAGTATCAAGCTCTCCTTGGACAGGAGGAATATCGATCGGTGATGGCAGAAAATCAATAACTGCATCCAGCATTGCCTGAACACCCTTGTTCTTAAATGCAGAACCACAAAGCATCGGCACGATTTCTCCAGCAATAGTGCGTTGGCGCAATCCAAGCTTGATATCCGCTTCCGAAAGATCTCCCTCACCAAGATACTTATCCATGAGATCTTCGCTTGATTCGGCAGCCGCCTCAAGCATTTTTTCCCGCCATTCCCTGGCTGTCCCGGCAAGTTCCGCTGGAATATCCTGAAGCGCGAATTTTGTGCCTTGTGTCGCTTCATCCCATAAGACGGCTTTCATCTTGATCAAATCGACAACACCAGCAAACGTGTCCTCGGCACCAATCGGAATCACAATGGGAATTGCGTTCGCTTGCAAGCGTGTTCGCATCTGCTCACAAACCTTAAAGAAATTAGCGCCTGTCCTGTCCATTTTATTGACAAAGGCCAAGCGAGGAACCTTGTGCTTGTTTGCCTGGCGCCATACTGTCTCGGATTGAGGTTGAACCCCGCCCACTGCACAATACACCATGCAGGCTCCATCCAAGACTCGCATGGACCGCTCGACTTCAATAGTGAAATCAACGTGTCCCGGTGTGTCAATGATGTTGATTCTATGCTGCGGCCTGGAGAGATCCATCCCCTTCCAGAAACAGGTAACCGCAGAAGAAGTAATCGTTATACCGCGCTCACGCTCCTGCTCCATCCAGTCGGTTGTGGCAGCTCCATCATGAACTTCACCAAGCTTATGCGTCACACCGGTATAGAAAAGAATGCGTTCAGTCGTTGTGGTTTTCCCGGCATCAATATGTGCGCTGATACCGATATTTCTATAGCGTTCTATGGGGGTAGATCGTGCCACGCTGATAACCTGCCTTATCTAAATCTAAAATTTGCCGAACCAGCTCTTTTTCAGCTACATGAGGGCATCAAATTTATAAAGATGCGCAACTAATATCCAAAAATCAAAAGCGATAGTGAGCGAAGGCTTTGTTGGCTTCAGCCATACGATGGACTTCTTCACGTTTCTTCACCGCACCACCTCTCCCCTCGGAAGCCTCCAACAATTCACCAGCAAGACGGGCACCCATGGATTTCTCTGAGCGTTTCCTGGCAGATTCACGAATCCATCGCATAGCCAAGGCAGCACGCCTAACAGGACGTACCTCTACCGGAACCTGATAATTCGCGCCGCCCACTCGTCGACTTTTTACTTCGACAGACGGCTTAACATTCCCGACCGCCTGCAAAAAAATTTCAAGAGGATCCTTCCCGGATTTCGTTTTGATCTGATCAAACGCACGGTAAATCGTACTTTCAGCTACAGATTTTTTTCCGCTCATCATCAGCACGTTGACAAACTTCGCCACATCCTGACTCCCGAATTTCGGGTCTGGCAGGACATCTCGCTTAGGAACTTCTCTACGCCTTGGCATCTTCATTTACTCCAGTTTATTTAGGCAGCCTTGGGCCGCTTTGTGCCATATTTTGACCGCGACTGCTTCCTGTCTTTAACGCCCTGCGTGTCCAGACTTCCTCGAACAATGTGATAGCGGACACCAGGTAAATCTTTGACGCGCCCCCCCCTGATTAGCACAACCGAATGCTCCTGCAGGTTGTGCCCCTCACCACCAATATATGAAATCACTTCAAAGCCGTTTGTAATCCTAACCTTGGCAACTTTCCTCAAGGCCGAATTCGGTTTTTTTGGTGTTGTTGTGTAAACGCGCGTACATACTCCACGCTTAGCCGGACATTCTGCAAGGGCCGGCACTTTACTTTTCGTGACGGGTGACTTGCGCGGCTTCCGTACCAACTGATTCGTTGTAGGCATGATCCTGGAATTCCCAAAAAACCGAGGCGGCCATATTTTCAGCGCCGCCCCGAGATTTATAAACGTTAAGCGCTGCGCGCAGTTCGGCTGCGCCGTTCGCAAAGCAAAGACTTAGGATTGTAGTTGAACCATTGATTGCGGTCAACCTGCTTGAATACCGTCTTGAACAAAACCGTATCGATCTTCGGATGCGGAATCAGAAAAAATCCCTTCGTTGCCAGCAGCGGCTTCGCTATCTGCCGGCAATCGTCTGGAACGATGATACGCAAGACCAGTTCCCGCAGGAATCAATCTACCAACGATGACATTCTCCTTAAGGCCACGAAGCTCATCCCGTTTACCCATGATGGCTGCCTCTGTCAGCACACGGGTTGTCTCCTGGAAGGATGCCGCGGAAATAAAGGAGTCCGTAGACAATGATGCTTTGGTAATACCAAGTAAAACATGTTGATATTCCGCTGGCCTCTTCCCTTCAACAATGGCTTTGTCATTTTCGTCAAGCACTTCGGCACGCTCTACTTGTTCCTCACGAATAAAGTGAGTGTCGCCTGGGTCGGTAATCACGACTCTACGCAACATTTGGCGCACAATAACCTCGATATGTTTATCGTTAATCTTGACTCCCTGCAAACGATAAACATCCTGAACTTCATCGATGATGTAACGAGCGAGTTCTTCAACACCTTTCAACCTCAAGATGTCGTGGGGATCAGCCGGCCCATCTACAATAACTTCACCACGATTAACAACTTGCCCATCATGTGCCATGACATGCTTGTCTTTTGGAATTAGATATTCGTGTGCAGAACCATCCGGCTCAGTGATAACGAGTCGCTGCTTCCCTTTTGTATCCTTACCAAACGAAACGGTACCTGTAACCTCTGCAAGCATCCCTGCGTCCTTTGGAGAACGGGCCTCAAACAATTCAGCCACGCGAGGGAGACCGCCGGTAATGTCTCTCGTTTTGGAGGACTCTTGCGGGATCCTCGCAAGAATATCTCCAACATTGGCATCTTGACCATTTTTGACAGTAATAATCGATCCGACCTGGAAGGTGATCGTCACGGAATGATCTGTTCCGTGAATTTTTACTTCTTCACCAGAAGATGTCAGTAACTTGACTTGCGGCCGCAAACCTTTTCCACCACTACCCGCCTTGCGCTTTGGATCAATGACAACAAGTGTCGATAGCCCTGTTACATCGTCGATTTGCTTAGTTACGGTCACTCCTTCCTCAACATTCTCGAATCTTACAACTCCTGCATATTCAGTAACGATCGGCCGGGTGTGGGGGTCCCACGTCGCCAACTGAGTACCCGCTTTGAGGGATTTTCCATCGTCAACCATCAAAATCGCACCATAAGGTACTTTGTGGCGTTCCCGCTCCCGGCCATGATCGTCTGTCACCAGAACTTCTGCCGAACGGGCGATCACAATTTTTTCACCCTTTGGATTGGTGACATATCGCATATTTTGCGTAAACCGAATCGTTCCGCCTGTCTTCGCCTCGACATGTGATGTGGCTGCTGCTCTGGATGCGGCTCCACCAACGTGGAAAGTCCGCATAGTGAGCTGCGTCCCTGGCTCTCCGATTGATTGAGCGGCAATAACACCAACTGCTTCGCCTGCATTCACAAGAGTACCGCGACCCAAATCGCGCCCATAGCAACTGGCGCAAAGGCCATAGCGCGTTTCGCAGGTCAGAGGGGATCTCGTCTTGACTTCATCGACTCCAATTTTCTCAATCAGATCGACAGCCTCCTCATCAAGTAAATGCCCGGCGGAAAACAAGATTTCCTGTGTCTCAGGATTTAAAACGTCGGATGCCGTTACTCGTCCCAGAACGCGCTCGCGCAGAGCCTCGACAACTTCCCCTCCCTGAACCAGGGCTTTCATTTCAAAGCCGTTCGTTGTCTTGCAATCATCTTCGGTAACAACAAGATCTTGTGTTACATCAACGAGACGGCGAGTCAAATACCCAGAATTGGCGGTCTTCAGCGCAGTATCAGCCAGACCCTTGCGGGCACCGTGAGTTGAGATGAAGTACTGCTGAACGTTCAAACCTTCACGGAAATTCGTCGTGATAGGAACCTCGATGATTGACCCGTCCGGTTTTGCCATCAGGCCACGCATACCTGCCAGTTGCCTAATTTGGGCCGCCGAACCACGTGCCCCCGAGTCGGCCATCATATAGATAGAGTTGAGTGACTCTTGCGCAACTTGTTTGCCGCTTCTGTCGATTGTTTCCTGATGGGAAAGCTGCTCCATCATCGCTTTGGCGACCTGGTCACCAGCACGCCCCCAGATATCAACAACCTTGTTATAGCGTTCGCCGTCAGTCACAAGACCAGATGTGTATTGTTTTTCGATTTCCTTGACTTCACGCTCAGCTGCAGAAATTATTTCCTGTTTCTGTGGCGGAACAAGCATATCGCCAATTGAAATCGAAATACCGGCCCGGGTTGCCAATTTGAATCCGGCCTGCATCAGTTTGTCGGCAAAAATCACCGTCTCCTTCAATCCGCAGCGCCTAAAACAAGCGTTAATCAGTCTCGAAATCTCTTTTTTCTTAAGCGGCTTATTGATTATTTGGAAAGGCAGCCCAACCGGCAAAATCTCAGAGAGAATTGCACGACCCACCGTCGTTTCGTAACGCGTTATCTTCTCCCGTTTCTCGCCAGTTTCAGCAATTTCGTATTCCCTGATTCTTGCCAAAACACGTGCATGAAGATCGGCCTTTCCTGATTCATAGGCACGCTTGACTTCAGCAATATCCGCAAAAGCCATGCCTTCACCTCGTGCGTTAACTTTGTCACGAGTGGCGTAGTACAAGCCAAGGACGATATCCTGAGAAGGAACAATGATCGGCTCGCCATTTGCAGGAGAAAGAATGTTATTGGAAGACAGCATCAGTGTCCGCGCTTCCATTTGAGCTTCAAGTGATAAAGGCACGTGCACTGCCATCTGGTCTCCGTCAAAGTCTGCGTTAAAAGCAACGCAAACAAGAGGATGCAACTGGATAGCCTTGCCTTCAATCAGAGTTGGCTCAAATGCCTGAATACCCAACCTATGGAGAGTTGGAGCCCGATTGAGCATTACCGGATGCTCTCGAATTACCTCTTCGAGGATATCCCATACCTCAGGCACTTCTTGTTCGACCAGTTTTTTGGCTGCCTTGATAGTAGTTGCAAGCCCAAGCAACTCGAGCTTGTTAAATATGAATGGCTTGAAAAGCTCCAGTGCCATCTTCTTTGGCAATCCACACTGATGCAGCTTGAGTTGCGGACCAACAACAATAACCGAGCGGCCAGAGTAATCGACACGTTTACCCAGCAAATTCTGGCGGAAGCGCCCCCCCTTGCCCTTGATCATGTCAGCAAGCGATTTCAGCGGACGTTTGTTTGCGCCAGTCATGGCCTTTCCACGGCGACCATTGTCCAGAAGGGAATCGACTGCCTCCTGCAACATGCGCTTCTCGTTTCGGACAATAATTTCAGGCGCTTTCAGCTCAAGAAGCCGCTTCAGACGGTTATTACGATTAATGACCCGGCGGTACAGATCGTTTAAATCGGAAGTGGCAAAGCGCCCTCCATCCAGCGGAACCAGCGGACGTAAATCTGGCGGAAGAATTGGCAACACCTCAAGAATCATCCAGTCAGGTTTGATACCGGACTGTTGAAACGCCTCAAGAATCTTAAGCCGTTTCGCAATTTTTTTGATTTTTGCTTCGGATCCTGTTGTTTCGAGTTCTTTACGCAGAATCTCAATTTCGTGATTAATATCTAGCGAACGCAGCAACTCACGGATGCCTTCGGCACCCATCACTGCCGCGAAATCATCCCCATATTCTTCGACTTTTGCGAGATAGTCATCTTCAGAAAGAAGTTGGGCACGTCCTAGAGGTGTCATGCCCGGATCAACCACCACATACGCCTCAAAATACAACACGCGCTCAATATCGCGTAGCGTCATGTCGAGAACCATACCCAAACGGCTGGGCAACGATTTTAGAAACCAGATGTGCGCAACGGGGGAGGCCAACTCAATATGGCCCATCCTCTCCCGCCGCACCTTAGATAACGTCACCTCGACACCACATTTTTCGCAGATAACCCCACGATGTTTAAGTCGCTTGTATTTCCCACAGAGGCATTCGTAATCCTTAATAGGGCCAAATATTTTTGCGCAAAACAGGCCGTCACGCTCTGGCTTGAAAGTGCGGTAATTGATTGTCTCGGGTTTTTTGACCTCGCCATAAGACCAGGAACGAATTTTTACAGGCGACGCAAGCCCGATAGTTATGGCATCGAATTCTTCTTCGTGTGTGACCTGTTTGAATAAATCGAGTAGTGCTTTCATGTCTTCACTCCTGCAGGGGGTGAAACTTCAAATTGTGGCTGCTACGCTTGTCTTTTACCCATGCGGGCAGATCTCGCTAGTACCGCTCCAGATCGATATCAATGGCCAATGAGCGGATTTCCTTGACTAGGACATTAAATGATTCCGGCATGCCCGCATCAATCTTGTGCTCGCCCTTCACGATATTTTCGTAAACTTTGGTTCGGCCCGATACATCATCGGATTTGACGGTAAGCATTTCCTGTAAGGTATAGGAAGCGCCATATGCTTCTAACGCCCAGACCTCCATCTCGCCAAAACGTTGCCCGCCAAATTGTGCTTTGCCGCCCAGGGGTTGTTGCGTGACAAGGCTGTAAGGACCGGTTGATCGGGCATGCATCTTGTCATCAACAAGATGATGTAACTTCAAGACATGCATGAAGCCGACGGTTACTTCCCGTTCAAACTGCTCGCCAGTACGCCCATCGTAAAGCGCAACCTGCCCTGTTGCAGGCAGACCAGCCAGCTCGAGCATGCTCTTGATTTCTTCTTCATGTGCCCCGTCAAAAACCGGGGTCGCAAATGGAACACCACTCTTGAGATTATTAGCTAATTCAATAAGTTCTGAATCACTCAGGGAATCAATATCCTCATTTTTGCCGCTCGCGTTGTAAATTTTATTCATGAATTTACGCAGTTCAGCTATTGCGGCTTGCCGTTCCAGCATCTCGGCAATCTTCTCACCCAAACCCTTTGCCGCCCAGCCAAGATGAGTTTCGAGAATCTGTCCGATATTCATTCTTGAGGGCACGCCTAATGGATTCAGAAGAATGTCGACAGTCGTGCCATCCGCCATGTGCGGCATATCTTCAACAGGAACTATTCTGGAAACAACTCCCTTGTTACCGTGTCTTCCGGCCATTTTGTCGCCAGGTTGTAAGCGGCGTTTTACGGCAAGGTACACCTTGACCATTTTCTGGACTCCGGGCGGCAGTTCATCGCCTTGCGTCAATTTTTTTCTCTTTGCTTCGAACGCTTGATCAAAGTCTCTCCGAGTCTGCTCAATGCTCTCCCGTAAGCCCTCCATCTGCTGGGCTGCCGTATCGCTTGCCAATCCGATATCGAACCAGTGGTGAGAATCAATCGTCTCAAGGTAAGCCTTGGTGATTTTGGTGCCTTTAACCAGTTTTTTCGGCCCCTTGTTGGCAACCTTTCCGATAAGCAGGCGTTCAATCCTGGCGAACGTATCCCTTTCGACAATACGCATCTGATCAGCAAGATCGGTTTTATAGCGCCGAAGTTCGTCATCAATGATTTGCTGAGCCCGCTTGTCACGCTCGATTCCCTCACGTGTAAAGACCTGGACATCAATCACTGTGCCTGACATGCCAGACGGTACGCGGAGTCCTGTATCTTTGACATCCGAGGCTTTCTCGCCAAAAATCGCACGCAGTAATTTCTCTTCCGGGGTGAGTTGCGTTTCGCCTTTGGGTGTTACTTTGCCAACCAGCACATCCCCAGCTTCTACTTCGGCACCAATATAGACAATCCCCGACTCATCCAGACGTGTCAGCTGCGATTCTCCGAGCGAAGCAATATCGCGGGTAATTTCTTCCGCTCCCAATTTGGTGTCGCGTGCAACAACAGTCAACTCTTCAATATGAATCGAAGTAAAACGATCGTCCGCGACAACCCGCTCGGAGATGAGTATCGAGTCCTCAAAGTTGTAGCCGTTCCACGGCATGAACGCCACCAGCATATTTTGTCCAAGTGCGAGCTCACCCATGTCGGTTGATGCCCCGTCTGCAATGACATCACCCTTGGCGATTACGTCATGAACTGAAACCAGGGGGCGCTGATTGATGTTTGTGTTCTGATTTGATCTTGTATATTTGATCAAGTTATAAATATCCACACCCACTTCGCCCTGGACGGTCTCTTCGTCATGGACGCGAACAACAATCCGATTGGCATCAATGTAGTCGACGATTCCGCCTCGTAATGCTTGTACTGCCGTGCCGGAATCTACTGCAACAGTTCGCTCGATGCCTGTACCGACCAAGGCTTTTTCAGCACGCAGGCAGGGTACTGCCTGACGTTGCATATTGGCCCCCATCAGGGCACGGTTTGCATCGTCGTGTTCAAGAAAGGGGATGAGCGAGGCCGCCACCGACACAACCTGACCCGGAGCAACATCCATGTACTGAACTTGCTCGGGGGTCACCATGGTGAATTCGCTTTGCACTCTCGAGGAAACCAGCTCGTCCTCGAGTTTCCCTTTCTTGTCCAGTTGAGCGTTGGCCTGGGCAATGACAAAATTGCCCTCTTCAATTGCTGACAAATAATCAATTTGATCGGTCACGCGCCCATCATTCACCTTGCGATAAGGAGTTTCCATAAAGCCAAACTGGTTTGTTCTGGCGTACAAGGACAAAGAATTGATCAAGCCAATATTTGGTCCTTCCGGCGTCTCGATCGGACAAACGCGACCATAATGGGTCGGGTGTACGTCACGCACTTCAAAACCGGCGCGCTCACGAGTCAATCCGCCTGGACCGAGGGCAGAAACGCGGCGTTTATGGGTAATTTCAGAAAGCGGATTGGTTTGGTCCATGAACTGGGAAAGCTGGCTGGAACCAAAAAATTCCTTGATCGCTGCAGAAATTGGTTTGGCATTGATCAGATCATGTGGCATCAGATTTTCCGATTCGGCCTGTGAGAGGCGCTCTTTGACAGCACGCTCCACTCGCACGAGGCCAGCACGGAACTGGTTTTCGGCCAACTCGCCAACCGAGCGGACACGACGATTGCCCAGATGATCGATATCATCAATTTCGCCTCGCCCGTTTCGCAATTCGACCAGAATCCTAATCACGTCAATAACATCCTGGTTAGACAAGGTGCCGGACCCGTCAAGCTCATTCCGGCCGACCCGCCGGTTAAACTTCATGCGACCCACGGAAGAAAGGTCGTATCTTTCTTCCGAATAAAACAATCCATTGAACAAAGACTCAACAGCATCTTCAGTTGGCGGCTCGCCAGGACGCATCATCCGGTAAATTGCCACACGCGCCGAAAGCTGGTCGGTCGTTTCATCTGTGCGAAGTGTCGAAGATATATATGCGCCACGATCAAGATCGTTCACATAGAGCGTAAAGAGCTCGGTTACGCCGGATTCGCTCAGCTTGCCCAGCAGGCCTTCACTGATTTCTTCGTTCGCATTCGCCAGAATTTCCCCTGTTTCAGAATCAATGACATTGCGGCCAATCACACGCCCAACCAGGAAATCCTCGGGAACATGAATTTTCTTGATTCCGGCGTCAGCCAGTTCACGTATGTGCTTAGCGGTTATTCTTTTGTCTTTTGCAACGATGACTCTTCCGGCTTTATCCACGATGTCGAACCGTGCCACCTCTCCCCGCAACCTCTCAGGTACCACATCGAACTGGATTCCTTTTTTGGAAAGATGGAAAACATCAAAATCAAAGAAAGTTGCCAGAATCTGTTCTGGCATCAGACCAATGGCTTTCAACAGGATCGTCACGGGCATTTTACGGCGACGATCGACCCTGAAAAAGAGCAGGTCTTTCGGATCGAACTCGAAGTCGAGCCACGAACCACGATAAGGAATGATACGTGCCGAGAAAAGCAATTTTCCCGAAGAATGGGTCTTGCCCCGGTCATGCTCGAAAAAGACCCCTGGAGAGCGGTGCAGCTGGGACACGATGACACGCTCTGTTCCATTGACGACAAAAGACCCTGTCGTCGTCATCAGGGGAATTTCCCCCATATACACTTCCTGCTCTTTGACTTCCTTGATGGTTTCCTTGGTTGCTTCGCGATCCATGATCACAAGACGGACGCGTGCGCGAAGCGGGCTTGCAAAGGTCAGGCCGCGCTGCTGGCATTCCTTGACATCGAACCCTGGTTCACCAAGTGCATAGTGAAGAAATTCCAGTCGTGCATTCCCGCTATGGCTGGATATCGGGAAAATCGAGTTAAATGCAGCCTGCAATCCCTGATTGCGTCGCTGCAATGGAGAAATATCGGTCTGCAGAAATGCCAGATAAGAGTCCAGCTGGGTCGCCAATAAAAACGGGACATCCAGAACGCTCGTGCGTTTTCCAAAACTCTTGCGAATACGCTTTCTCTCTGTGTATGAATACGTCATTTCTGCCCCGAAAGTTGGATGAATCAATTTAAACTTACCAGTTGCTCGAATACCAAGCAGGATCTTTGCAATTCCGGCAACCGAAGACGGGTAAACGGACAGGGCTGATGACAGGATCACCAGCCCGGCCAGTCTCGTCCTGCTTATTTAATCTCGGTCTTGGCTCCAGCTTCATCAAGCTGTTTTTTGATTGCTTCGGCATCCGATCTGGGAATTCCCTCCTTTACGGGTTTCGGGGCGCCGTCAACGAGGTCCTTGGCTTCTTTCAGGCCCAGTCCCGTAATCGCGCGAACGACTTTGATCACTTCAACCTTCTTTTCACCTGCCGCCGCCAGGATTACCGAGAACTCGGTTTGTTCTTCTGCCGCCTGGGCAGTACCTCCGCCCGGAACAGCAACGGCCATCGCAGCAGCCGAAACACCAAATTTCTCTTCAAACGCTTTGACCAGATCGTTAAGGTCCATCACCGTCATGCCACCAACAGCCTCGAGGATGTCTTCTTTGCTAATTGCCATGTTCAATTACTCCTGATTCAAATAGTCTAAAAGTCAATAAATTCAAGCGGCTGCAACTTCGCGTTGCTTGGCAAGTGCACCAAGTGCAACAGCAAAACCGGAGACAGGCGCCTTCATCACGCCAAGCAACTTGGCAAGCAGTTCATCGCGGCTCGGAATGGACGCAAGCGCCTGCACGCCGGCTTTGTCCAACGCCTTGCCAGCATAAACGCCCGCCTTGAGTACCAATTTGTCGTTGCTCTTGGCAAAATCATTCAGCACTTTCGCAGCAGCAACCGGATCGTTTGAAATACTGTAAATAAGCGGGCCCGTCATCTGGTCCGCCAAAACAGAAAATGCCGTATCCGCAACGGCACGTCGCGCCAATGAATTTCTCAGCACATGAAGGTAGACACCGGATTGACGGGCTTTTGCACGCAACAGGGTAAGGTCAGTGACTTCAATGCCACGATATTCGGCAACAACCATTGTCTGCGCGGCAGCTATTTGCGCAGACACTTCGGCAACGATCGCTTTTTTACTTTCTAGATTTAGGCCCATAAGGTCCTTTCTCCTTTCAAGTCATCACGCGATGGAAGCATCCCACCGCACCTACGGCGACCTGGAACAGAAGAATCATCCGCAACGTCTCTTTGCGGATACAAACCCCGTCAGGGTACACCGTCTGCGTAGGCTGTTTTGACACTTAGATCCTCAGGCTCATTTACCTTCAGATACCTACGGTCTTTGACGTTCCGCCGACCCGGGTTATCCAGATCGGCGTCCCAAAGTTTACACTCCGCACGATGCGGAAAAACCCATAGCTCTTCTAGGAAGCCAGGCTTGCCTGATCGATGCGCATTCCTGCCCCCATGGTGCTCGATACCGAAATTTTTCTCAGGTATTGACCTTTGCTGGTTGCCGGTTTGGCCTTGTTCAGCGCGTCAATCAAAGTAAGCATATTTTGTTGAAGCTGCTCGACTGAAAAAGAGGCGCGTCCGATTGTGCAGTGAATGATGCCGGCTTTATCAGTCCGGTATTGCACCTGGCCGGCCTTGGCATTTTTCACGGCACCCGCGATATCCATGGTAACTGTCCCCACCTTTGGGTTGGGCATCAGTCCGCGCGGTCCAAGTATCTGGCCAAGAGCACCAACTACTTTCATGGCATCAGGTGTGGCGATAACCACATCAAAGTCCATCTTGCCTTCCTTGACCTGGGCGGCCAGATCATCAAAGCCGACAATATCCGCACCTGCATCCTTCGCTGATTGCGCCTTCTCTCCCTGAGCGAAGACTGCAACACGAACCTGTTTTCCGGTCCCCGCAGGCAGAACTACAGAGCCTCGCACCAGCTGATCGGATTTTTTGGCATCAATACCAAGATTCACGGCGATATCGATTGATTCATCGAATTTTGCCGTGGCGTACTCCTTGACCAGGGCAAGCGCCTCGGCAGCCGGATACACTTTGTTTCTGTCGACCTTGGTCCGCAGCAACGACATCCGCTTGGAAAGTCCACTCATTTCACAGCCCCTCCACGGTGACACCCATGCTTCGCGCGCTGCCGGCGATGGTGCGCACTGCCGCATCAAGATCAGCTGCAGTCAGATCTTTCATCTTGGCCTTGGCAATTTCTTCAACCTGGGCACGGTTCAATTTACCCACTTTTTCTGTATGCGGTTTGGCTGAACCCTTGTCGAGTTTTGCCGCTTTTTTGATGAGCACCGTCGCAGGCGGCGTCTTCATGATGAAAGTGAAGCTCTTGTCCGCAAAGGCAGTGATGACAACGGGAATGGGCAAACCGGGCTCCATGCTCTGCGTCTGCGCATTGAACGCCTTGCAGAATTCCATGATGTTCAGCCCGCGCTGTCCCAGTGCAGGACCAATCGGAGGCGAAGGATTCGCCTTTCCGGCTGGAACCTGCAGTTTTATAAAGCCGATGATTTTTTTTGCCATGATGGCTCCTTAAGTATGAGTCCTATCGCGCTTTCAAGCCCTGCCCACCTGCACCTCTACTTGCGCTCCTCTTCCAGAATGACGGGTCTGGTCCCGCACAACGTTACGCTTTCTCGACCTGGGAAAACTCGAGTTCCACCGGAGTGGAGCGGCCAAAAATGGTGACCGCCACACGCAGCTTGCTTTTTTCGTAATTGATGTCTTCAACAGTTCCGTTGAAATCGGTAAACGGACCTTCCTTGACGCGTACCATCTCACCGATATCGTAGAGCACCTTTGGTTTCGGTTTTTCGACGCCATCCTGCATCTGCTGCATGATCTTGGCGACTTCCTTCTCGGAGATAGGTGTCGGCTTGTTGGCTGTTCCACCGACAAAACCGGTTACCTTTGCAGTATTCTTGACCAAGTGCCAAGTGTCGTCATTCATCTCCATTTCGACCAGCACATATCCCGGGAAAAATTTCCGCTCGGAGATGTTTTTCTGGCCTGATTTCATTTCAACCACTTCCTCTACCGGCACGAGAATCTGGCCAAATTTCTCCGCCATGTCCGCACGTTTGATCCTCTCGGCGAGCGCACGCTGAACCGACTTTTCAAACCCGGAATAGGCATGGACGACATACCAGCGTTTGGTCATGATTTTTTCCATCCGAGGATCAGGTCGTAAAGAACCCACTCCAAACTCTTATCGGTCAGCCACAGAAAGATGGCCATGACAATTACAAAAGCAAAGACGACTCCGGTCGTTTGCACGGTTTCCTTGCGCGAAGGCCAGACAACTTTTTTGGTTTCCGTCCATGATTCGCGGCTAAACCCGAAGAAGCGCTGTCCGGGAGCAGTGAACCAGGCCACGGCTGCACCGGCGAACACCCCGGCCAGAACAGACAAAACGCGAAAGATCAGTGCCGCATCGGAGAGCAAATAAAACCCTGCCACTCCGGCAACCACCAGTAGAACTGCCAACAAAAATCTGATCTTATCGGCCATCACCGTCATCTTGAATTTGTTTGGCAGGGGCAGAGGGTCTCGAACCCCCAACCTTCGGTTTTGGAGACCGACGCTCTACCAATTGAGCTATGCCCCTGTAGCTGATTCAGAAAAGCCTCCCACCGGCAGGAGGCTTCACATCATTACTCGATCACCTTGGCGACGACGCCGGCACCGACGGTTCTGCCACCCTCGCGAATGGCAAAGCGCAACCCGTCTTCCATGGCAATCGGAGCAATCAGCTTGACCGTGATCGTTACGTTGTCACCCGGCATCACCATCTCCGTGCCAGAAGGAAGTTCGATGCTGCCCGTCACGTCCGTCGTGCGGAAATAAAATTGCGGACGGTAACCATTGAAAAACGGTGTGTGACGCCCGCCTTCGTCCTTGCCCAGCACGTAAATCTCGGCCGTGAAGTGGGTGTGCGGGGTAATGCTGCCCGGCTTGGCAAGCACTTGTCCGCGCTCGACTTCTTCACGCTTGGTGCCACGCAGCAATACGCCAACGTTGTCACCCGCCTGACCTTGATCAAGCAGCTTCCTGAACATCTCGACACCAGTACAGGTGGTCTTGGTCGTCGGGTGCAGGCCAACAATCTCGATTTCTTCTCCTACCTTGACAATTCCGCGTTCAACGCGGCCGGTCACCACCGTGCCACGCCCGGAAATCGAGAAAACGTCTTCGATCGGCATCAGGAAGGGGCCGTCAATGGCTCGCTTGGGCTCGGGAATGTAGGTGTCGAGTGCTTCGGCAAGCTTGAGAATCGCTCCTTCTCCCAGGTCGCCCTTGTCTCCTTCGAGCGCCTTCAGGGCAGAGCCTTTGATGATGGGGATGTCGTCACCAGGAAAATCGTATTTGCTGAGCAGCTCGCGTACTTCCATCTCGACCAACTCAAGCAGCTCAGCGTCATCCACCATGTCGCATTTATTAAGAAAAACAACAATGTATGGGACGCCAACCTGGCGGGCGAGCAGAATGTGCTCGCGTGTTTGCGGCATCGGGCCGTCCGCCGCCGAGCAGACCAGGATCGCACCGTCCATCTGCGCCGCACCCGTGATCATGTTCTTCACATAGTCGGCGTGGCCCGGGCAATCAACGTGCGCATAGTGGCGCGTGGCCGTCTCATATTCAACATGGGAGGTGTTGATGGTGATCCCGCGCGCCTTCTCTTCCGGCGCGTTGTCAATCTGGCTGTAGTCGCGCGCCTCTCCACCAAACTTGCTCGAGAGCACCGTCGTGATCGCCGCCGTCAATGTCGTCTTGCCGTGATCAACGTGCCCAATCGTCCCTACGTTTACGTGCGGCTTCGTCCGCTCAAATTTGCCTTTGGCCATGTCGTCATCCGTAAAAAAGAAATCAAAACGTCAAAAATCACTGCTGCACTGGTGCCCATGGCGTGGATTGAACACGCGACCTCTCCCTTACCAAGGGAGTGCTCTACCACTGAGCTACATGGGCAGCACTCACACTCAATTACCATTACCACTATTGCTGCACTACTGGAGCGGCGAACGGGAATCGAACCCGTGTCATCAGCTTGGAAGGCTGAGGTTC
>CAZSHO010000032.1:0-19688 GCA_964607005.1 uncultured Rhodocyclaceae bacterium | reverse complement strand
AACCTGTATCTGCCGCTTAGGAGGCGGCCGTTCTATCCATTGAACTACGAGGAGCCGGGCGGCGTATTTTATCAGGTTGCCTCCGGATCATCGTCTCAGTGGAACAACGCCGGATCGAACCACGCTCACCGATCAATCAGCTTTTGATTTTCAGTTGCTCCATGCCAATTCTCACGCTTGAAAATGCCAGCCTTGCTTTCGGGCATGTCGCCTTGCTCGACCAGACCGCCTTTCAGGTCGATGCCGGAGAATGCATCGCGCTGATCGGCCGCAATGGCAGTGGCAAGTCGAGTCTGTTGCGCATTCTTGCCGGGCTGGCTGCTGCCGATGATGGCGTGCTGTGGCGGCGCGCTGCGCTGCGTGTTGCCTACGTTGCGCAGGAACCGGATTTCACGCTGCAGCAGACGGTTTATGAAACAGTGGCCTCCGGTGTCGGAGAGATCGCCCGTCTGTTACTTGATTACCACGCAGCGGTCCAGGAGCTCGGGCACGATGCCGATGAGGCAGCGCTGGCGCAGCTGCATGCCTTGCAGGTACAGCTCGAAGCGGGTGACGGCTGGCGGCTGAACACTCGTGTCGAGCAGGCGCTGGCGCAATTGGGTCTGCAAGGCGAGGCACGTCTCGAGCAACTCTCCGGCGGTGGCCTCAAACGTGTTGCTCTGGCGCGGGCACTGGCCGCAGAGCCGGAACTGCTGCTGCTCGATGAGCCGACCAACCATCTTGATCTCGATGGCATTCTCTGGCTGGAGAAATTGATTGCCGGATTCAATGGTGCCGTGGTGGTGATTACGCACGACCGGCGTTTTCTCGACAGGGTGGTCACGCGGATCGTCGAACTCGATCGCGGCAAACTGATCAGTTTTCCCGGCCGCTTTTCTGATTACCAGATCCGCAAGGCGGAATTGCTGGCGGCCGAGTCACAGCAAAATGCGCGTTTCGACAAATTGCTGGCACAGGAAGAGGTGTGGATTCGCAAGGGTGTCGAGGCACGGCGCACGCGCAATGAAGGTCGCGTGCGACGGCTCGAGCAGTTACGCATCGAACGGGCTGCCCGACGTGAACGGTCCGGACAGGTCGATTTTCATCTTGTCCGGGGTGCGGCTTCAGGCAAGCGGATTGCCGAACTGGAACACGTCAGCAAACACTTCGGCGAGCACATCATCGTCAACGATTTTTCCTGCCGCATCCTGCGCGGTGATCGTGTCGGCATCATCGGTCCGAACGGTGCCGGCAAGACCACCCTGATTCGTTTGATCCTTGGTGAAATCGCACCCGATGCGGGCAGTGTCCAACTCGGCACCCGGCTTACCGTGGCCTATTTCGATCAGTTTCGCGCAGCCCTTGACGACGAGGCGACGCTTGCCGAGATCATCAGTCCGGGTTCCGACTACGTTGAATTGGCGGGCGGCAAAAAGCATGTCATCAGCTATCTTGAAGACTTCCTTTTCCCGGCAGCGCGTGCCCGCGCACCGGTGAAGTCACTCTCGGGCGGCGAGCGCAACCGCCTGCTGCTGGCACGCCTGTTTGCCCGGCCGGCAAATGTCATCGTGCTTGACGAGCCGACCAATGATCTGGATATCGAGACGCTGGAACTCCTCGAAGAACTCCTGCAAAACTATGACGGAACGGTGTTTCTGGTCAGTCATGATCGCAGCTTCCTCGACAATATCGTCACTCAGGTCATCGCTGCGGAAGGAGGAGGTTGCTGGCGCGAGACCGTTGGAGGTTATGAAGACTGGCTGCGTGAGAAGCAGGCGCAAGAGGATCGACAGGCATCGGCCCCGGCCCCCGATGCAGACAAATGCGCGGTGCCCGACGGCCGGCGCGAACGGAAAACCAGAGCGGGTCTGTCCTTCAAGGAGCGCCGCGAGCTGGACGACTTGCCGACGCAAATTTCCGCGCTCGAGGTCGAACAGGCAGGGCTCCAGGCACGCCTGGCCGATCCGGCGCTGTATCGTGACACCCCCGGTGAAGCGGGCGTTTTGCGCGAGCGGCTGGTAGCACTGGATGCGCACATCGAGCAGGCCATGGAGCGCTGGGCGGCACTCGAAGCGCGGGCGGGTGGAGGCTGAAAAGTCAGTGGCCGTAATACGGCGTTCAGGAGTTGCCGTATTGCCAGAGAAAGGGCAGGGCGGCCAGCGAGCCGAAGAAAATCAGCAGATGCAGCCAGGACCACAATCGGTATTTTTTTGAAATGTTGGCCGGCGACAGATCTGAGATCACGTACATTTTTCCGTCAGCAGGCCGTTGCATGACGTTGAGTTCTGGCGCGGCACGCAGTTCACGATGGTTGGCCAGAACTTCCCGCTTGGCTTGCGAGCGGGCGAGTTCCCATTCCGCCAGATCGATCTGGCCATTGTTGTCCAGGTCGAAGCGCTTGAGCAGTGTGGCGGGTTCCTTTTTCCATTCGGCGAGGAGTTGTCCGGTGTCCTGTTCGACGTTGAGTTCCAGATCGACGCTGCCGCGCGTGATGAAGTCTCCGAGCGTATAGATTTTCTGTAGCTCGATCAGCGTCCATTGGGTGAAGCGCTGATCGCCGCTAACCCAGACTTCCTTTTTCGTGACAACCATCTCGGCTCCTTCCGGGTTGACGACACACTGCCCTGTCCCGTCATCCACGATGAAGGAAGCGTCGCTCTCGCCGGAGCTCTCCTGCGACCAGTTGCCTTTGCTATCTTTGTGTTCGATGGTGTAGCGATACCACAGACAGGCAAGCTGATTGACCGGGCTGAGCAGCGGCAGGCCGCCCAGCGGCTTGCCGATACCATACAGCTCGACATAGCCCTGGGCGGCAGAAGTGATCTTCGAGGTTGGGGTGTCATCGACGGCGCGGGTGCGCCGATAGGCCGAGGTCCACGCAACAAGGCTCACCGCGGCCATCAACGCTACGCAGATGAACGCGCCGATGCCCCCTGTCTTGACGCCGATCAGCAGCAGAATTAGCTGGCCGCCGGAGGTGATGAGCTGACCATACCCTCGGCGCAGAAACCCGGGCATGAGTCAATCAGCCAAACAGGGCCTTCATGTCGACATCCTTTTTTTCTTCGCTGGCAAATTCGAGCAGATGCTTGGCCTCGAAATGAAACATGCCGGCGATGATCGAGTCGGGGAACTGTTCGATGCGCACGTTGTTGATGTTGGCGGCGTCGTTATACAGTTCGCGACGATCGGCGATGCCGTTCTCCAGCGCAGTGATGCGGCTTTGCAGCTGCATGAAGTTTTCATTCGCCTTCAAATCCGGATAGGCTTCGGCAACGGCAAATAGTTGCCCGAGCCCGATGCGCAGCGCGCCCTCCGCCTGGCCCAGTGCCGGGATGTCCTGGCTCTCGCGGGCGGTTTGCACGCGCGAGCGCGCCTCGATGACGCGCTGCAACGTATCCTGTTCGAATTGCTTGTATTGCTTGCAGGTTTCAACGAGTTTTGGCAATTCATCGTGACGCTGCTTGAGCAACACGTCGATATTCGCCCAGCACTTGGCAACGGCATGCTTGACCTGCACCAGCCCGTTGTAAATCATGACGCCATAGATCAGTGCGACGACGATCATGCCCAACACGATCAGCGAAACGATTCCCATGACTCCTCCCTGTGCGACTTGCTCTTGATTGACCCTGATTGACCCGGATGGGTGGCGATATTCTAAACGATTATTCGTATCTGTTTCACCGGCCTGTCTCGGTCGCAGGGGGAGTGGCGGGTGCGGAGGGCTGTGCAGCGGGGGCAATTCCGGGCAGGTGCTGCAAGCGTGCGACGAGGGTTTCTTCCGAAAGTCCCAGCAGCTTGCCAATGTCGGCGAGATCATCCGGAATCGCCGGGTCTGTCCAGCCGTTCGCAAGGTGGCGCGACAGATTGACGGCGAGAAGAACATTGCGCACGCGTGGCAGCGCAATGTTCTTCTCGTTCATCAACGTTTGCAGCAGATCGGGCAGATGCCAGGCGCGAGCCAGGGCCAGCTGAAGGTCACTGACCGTGAATCCGATGACTTCCTTTTGGGCGATGGCGCTGCGCAGAGTCGGCTGGTGTGCTTGCAGGGCTCTGAGATCCATCATCAGTTTTGGCGCAAAGCACCACAGGAGGATTTCCGCACTGTCGTGCAGCAGTGCCGCCACGGTAATCTCCTCAATGTCCAGATCATGGCGCACCACCGCCCAGTCGCGTGCCAGGAGCGAAGCCTGTTGCGCCCGTGCAATGACCTGTAATAACCCGATGAGTGCTTGAGGATAGGCCTTCAGGTGATCCTCGACAACGGGGAGCTCGCTGAACTTCTCGAAAAACGGCGTGATGCCGATCATCATGACGGCACGCTCGAGCGTGGTGATGTCTGCTGTCTGGCTCTCGCGCCGTGTCGCTTCGATGTAGGCCAGGATATGCAGGGTCATCAGAGGATCGTGCAGGATGGCGGCCGCCACTTGTCGGCCGGTCAGCCTGTCCTCGTCCGCACGCAGCCGCGCCACGTCCCGCGCTGTACGCTTCAGGACGGGAATCACGGCCTGGCTGAGCGTACTCACCCAGAAGTCAAGCGAAGGCAGGGGCTGATGCACCATTGGCGTCAACGTGCTCCAATTTGTCGCATGGTTATAATATCGGCAGAATTTCCTCCAGCTTGAGTCCGGATATCCGCTCTGGCGTTTCAGAGGGAGCCGTGTTCAGGCAGCCGGGGTTTTCGTGCAACGTCCGCGTTCCATTGATCTGTTTTGCCGGATTGTCGACAACTATGGCGACATCGGTGTGTGCTGGCGTCTGGCACGTCAGCTGGTCGCCGAGCATGCGCTGGCGGTCCGGCTCTGGGTCGATGATCTGAACGCCTTTTATCCGCTCTGCCCCGAAATCTCGAAAAGCGAGCCGATCCAGACCTGTCGTGGCGTTGAGATCCGGCACTGGACGACAGCGTTTGCGCCGCTGGCGCCGGAGAATGTCGCCGACCTGGTCATCGAGGCCTTTGCGTGCGAATTGCCTGAACGTTTCCTCCAGGCCATGGCAGGGCGTGACCCCCCGCCCTGCTGGATCAATCTCGAATACCTGAGCGCACAAGAGTGGGTGAGCGGATGCCAGGGACTGCCTTCACCTCATCCGGCGACAGGCCTGGTCAAGTATTTCTTTTTTCCGGGCTTCACGGAACAGACGGGCGGGCTGCTGCGGGAAGGGGATCTGCTGCGCAGACGCGACGCGTTTCTGGATAATGACCGATTGCGGAACGATTTCTGGGTGCAACTGGGTCTGGCCCCTCCTCGTGCAGAGGAAAAACGCATTTCCCTGTTTTTTTATCCTGGTGCGGCACTGAACGAATTGTTTGCCTGCTGGCAGGAAGAAGCCTGTCCGGTGACCTGCCTCATCCCTGAAGAGCCGGTCCGGCAGCATTTGCGTGACACCCTGAGCCGGGTGACGGATGCCCACCGGATGGCGGGCCGGTCTGGCAGTCTGACTGTGCGCACCATCCCCTTTCTTGACCAGGACGATTACGACCGCCTGTTATGGGCCTGCGACCTGAATTTCGTCCGCGGCGAAGACTCTTTTCTGCGTGCGCAATGGGCGGCACGACCGCTCGTCTGGCAACCCTACCCGCAGGAAGAGGATGCTCACCTGAGCAAACTGCAGGCTTTCTTGCAGCGCTACAGCCACGGCCTGCCTCTTGAAGCCGCATCGGCAGCCCAGGTGTTCTTGACCGCCTGGAGCCGGGCAGAGGGCGTCCGGAGGGCATGGCGGCCTTTCCGGCAAGAGTTGCCGTTACTCGCAGCCCATGCGCGATCCTGGGCGGCAAGCCTGACAAGTCAGGACGATTTGGCGGCCAGACTTGTGAAATTCAGCGCAAACAAACTACAATAGTGCCCCTTTTTGCAAGAAATCGCGGGATCAGGCATGAAACTGGCACAGGAACTTCGTGTAGGCAACGTCATCATGATTGGCAAGGATCCGCTGGTTGTTCAGAGGGCCGAGTACAACAAATCCGGCCGCAATGCCGCAGTGGTCAAGATGAAGTTCAAGAATCTTCTGACCGAAGCGCCGAGCGAGAACGTTTTCAAGGCGGATGACAAGTTCGAGATCGTTACGCTCGAACGCAAGGAGGTGAGCTTCTCTTACTTTGCCGATCCGATGTATGTCTTTATGGATGCGGAGTACAACCAGTACGAGGTGGAGCAGGAGAACATGGGCGATGCCCTGAACTACCTCGAGGATGGCATGGCCTGCGAGGTGGTGTTCTACAACGGCAAGGCCATTTCAGTCGAGCTGCCCACGAGTGTGGTGCGCGAGATCACCTACACCGAGCCGGCTGTGCGTGGTGATACCTCCGGCAAGGTTCTCAAACCGGCGAAAATCGGAACCGGTTTTGAAGTACCTGTACCGCTCTTTTGCGAGACCGGGGACAGGATCGAGATTGATACCCGTACCGGCGAATATCGCAACCGGGTGAAGGGCTAGGGTACGAGAGCTCTTCTTCGCCCCGACAAAAAAGCCACCGTTGGTGGCTTTTTTGTCGGGGTTGATTTCAGCAATTACTGCAGTTGCGTGCGCCGTAAAAACCGTTCGGGGACAGGTCTGCAGCGCGTCACTTTTTCCCGCGCCGGACCTTTTTGCAATAGTTGATTTCGGCGTCGGTCATCACGGGCTTGGTGACGCACTTGCGTTCGCGTTCGATCCTCTCTTTTTCACGTTCCCGGGCCCGCTCGGCACGAGCCACTTTTCTTGCCTCGGCCTTTTCTTCCTCGGTCAGGACTTTGGGGACGTCCGCCGGTTTGACGGATGTCTGTGCATTCCCGGCTGCCGGTGTTTGCGTGGGAGCTGCGGCAGGTGTTTGCGCCAGCGTGGCGGCCGGGAAGGCAAGAGTCAGGCTTGCGACCAGCAAGACATTCCAAATGTTTGAAGAGGGTTGTTTCGTAACGTCCATTGCATTGTCTCCATTCAAGAAATCCGGGAACGAAGATTACTCTGGAATAAAGTGAAACGCTACTGGGCGGACGCCGGACTGCAATGTCGAAGAAGTCCGACAACGCTCCGGAAGGCGGCGGCCGGAGATATTCTGGACTATCCTTATAGCCCGGTCCGGTTTGATTGACAATTCAACTTTAATGGGTGACATTCGGTACTGTGTGCGGATGAACGCACTCACCTGTTTCACTAGGCCCGAACAACCAGACACAAATGAAATATAATGCATGCTATGTTTGCGCTAGGCATAATAACGTTGTTTTTTACCCGAAAAAGACGGGGTGTTGACTTGGATCAATGGTCAATAATTCATTGTCGCTGTAGAGTGTGCATAAAAATACATCAACCACTCAGCCAATAGGAGGCGAGCAATGACTGCACAACAGGCTGCATACGATTACGAAGTCGAGCTGGACAACATCCTTCAGCAATGCAATGCGTTGACCCGTGATCCCGGCATCCCGAAGAATAATGAACTGCCGGCTGGATACGTAGGCACTTTCGGCCATTTCCCCGTCTATTTCCCAGAGGAAATAGCACACGCCGCCAAGCTGCTCCCGGTGAATATTCTCGGCGGCGGAAACCGGATGGAACTGAAGTTTGCGGACGCTCGCATGGGCTCCTTTATCTGTTCGATCTGCCGTTCAACGACCGAACTCAATCTGAACGGCGAGCTGGGTGACATGGTCGGTTTCGTGACCCATCCGATTTGTGACGCAGCCAAACACCTGGCAGGCATCTGGTCGCGCAATTCGCCGAATCAGCTGTCGCAGATCCTTTATTTGCCGCAGAACGTCAACTCTCCAGGTGCGGCCGAACATATTGCGGATGAGTACAACCGCCTTCGTCACGATATCGAGAAGAAAGTCGGCCATCCCATTACTGACGAGGCAATCAGCAACAGCATTCATATCTACAATATCAACCGGCGCATGATGCGCGAGCTCTATCAGATCCGCATCGATGAGCCCTGGAAGGTCAGCTGCGTCGAATCCTATCTGCTGGTTCGTGCCCGTACCCGCATCCCGTGCGAAGAGCATAATGCCCTGCTGGCTCGGGCGCTCGATTGCATCCGTCACCGCACGCTGCCGGCGCAGGACAAGCCGCGCGCCGTTTTTGTCGGCGGCTTCTGCGAACAGCCGCCCATCGAAATGCTCGAGGCCATGGATGACAACGTCTATGTGGTCGATGACGATCTGTTGATTGGTCTGCGCTGGTTCACCGACGATGTCCCGGAAACCGGTGATCCGGTCTTTGCCCTGGCCGAGAGCTATATCGTTCGTTCGAATGCCAGCCCGGTCCAGCACGACGAGAACAAGACCAAGGAAGACTATTTGATGGACATGATGAAAAAGTCCAAGGCCGATGCTGCCATTCTGACGGCTGCCAAATTCTGCGAGCCGGGTCTTGACGAGCAGATTGCCTGGGCCAAACATTTTGACAAGGAAAATCTCCCCTACCTGGTTCTCGAGTTCGAGGAGAAAATGACCTCGTTCGAACAAATGGCCATGCAGATCGAGACGTTTGCCGAATCCCTGCTGTTCGCTATCGCTTAAAGGAGACAGATCGACATGAGCGCAACTACTACTACGAACCCGAACGCTGCTGCTGATTTTGATCCGCGTGAGGTGGGCTCGAAACTTATCAAGGGCTGGTACGACCAGCTAAGCACCGCCAATCAGCGCAAGGCGCACGTGGCCAACGTTTTTGTCATGGGCAATGCTGTGGAAATCCTGCGTTGCTTCGATTTCGAGCTCGTCTTTCCGGAAATCAACTCCCTGCAAACGGGGGTGCGGCATACCTCGGAGGAGTACATCAGCCTCTCCGAGGACTATGGTTACTCGCCGGACGTTTGCTCCTACGTCAAGGCCGACGTGGGCCTGATGCTCAAGGAGAACCAGCATCCGGCCGGCCTCATTCCGAAGGCCAGCCTGGCCGTTTCCTCGAACATGTGCGGCACCTTCATCAAGTGGGCCGAGATATGGGAGCGCTGGCTGAATACTCCCGCTTTCACGCTCGACCTTCCCGGCCAGCGTGCGGCAGGCTGGCAGGTCACGCCGGGGGATTCCCAGCACAAGGCGGATGCGCGCTGGATCGAGGCGCAATTCAAGGACCTCATTGACAAGTGCGAAAAGATCACTGGCAAGAAGTTTGACATCGATCGTCTGGCCGAGGTCGAGGGCAAGGTCAACAAGATGGTTGACCACTGGACCAGCGTCATGAATCTCAACAAGAAGTGCCCGGCACCCTACAACGCCATGCTCGATGGCCTGACCTACATCGGTATCATGAACGTATTCCGCGGTACCGACGAAGGCCTCGATTACATGCGCAGGCTCGACGAGCATCTCCAGGCCAAGGTGGCCCGCGGCGAGGGACGTGTGGCGGATGAACGTTTCCGTCTGCTCTTCTCCGGCACGCCCTGCTATGTTTCGATGCGCCGCCTGGTCGAGTTGTTTGAAACATGGGGTGGTGTGTTCGCCTATTCCGATTATCTGACTTTCGCCGCCGGCGGCATGGATGCAGCAGAAGCCCGTTATGATACTTCGCGTCCGCTGCAGAGCCTGGCCGAAGTGACTGCGCTTGCTGCGCATCGTGGTCTTTCCAACCAGTTCTTCGCCCAGGAGAAACTGGCCGAGCAGATCACCGACTACGAAGTGGATGGCGTTGTATTCCACGGTATCAAGAGCTGCCGTTTTGTGTCGTCCGGCATGGCCGATACGCGCGAGTTCCTTGGTCGCCGGCTCGACATCCCGACGCTCTACATCGAATCGGACCTGATCGATCCGCGCTACTGGTCGGATGCGCAGATCAAGAACCGTGTCGATGCATTCTTCGAGGCATTACAGCAGCGCGGCTCGGGCTTGCGCGCCGGGCGTAAAAACCAATCCACCGCCAATGTGTGAAAGGAGATAAAAGATGAAATACGTAGCAGGAGTTGACGTCGGATCGACCCAGACCAAGGCGGTGATTATTGACGAGAACAAGAATATCGTCGGCCGTGCCCTGATGGACATGGAAACCAGCATGACGACGATTGCCCAGGACGGATTCAACGCGGCGCTGGAAAATGCCGGCATCGCCATGGATGACGTCGTCTGGGTGGCAGGCACCGGGTACGGACGCTACAAGATCACCTTCGGCAAGGAGCAGATCACCGAGATCAGCTGCCATGCCCGCGGTGCAGTGACCCTCTTCCCGCTGACACGCACCGTCATCGATATCGGCGGTCAGGACACCAAGGCCATCCGCGTCAGTGCGGACGGCAAGGTCGAAGACTTCACCATGAACGACAAGTGTGCGGCGGGTACCGGACGGTTCCTCGGTGCAGCTTCCTATGCCCTGGAAATGCCGTTGTCCGAGCTGGGTTCCCTGGCGCTCAAGTCGAAGAATCCGGTGCGCATCACCACGACCTGCACGGTGTTTGCCGAATCAGAAATCATTAGCCATCTGGCCAAGGGAAACCTGCCGGAAGATGTGCTGATGGGTGTGCATCATGCGATCGCCAGTCGTTGCGTTTCGCTGGCCCGTCGTGTTGGTATCGAGTCGGAGGTCACCTTCACGGGGGGCGTCAGCCGTAACCAGGCGATGGTCAAACTGATCGAGGATCTCATTGAGATGCGTCTCAATGTCAGTCAGGATGCCCATTTCTGCGGCGCACTGGGCGCTGCGTTGTTCTCACACGATCGTGTTTTTGGCGAGGGTGCAAAAGCGACCCAGGCCGTGGCAGAGGAGGCTTGATCATGTACGTAGCTGGCATTGACATTGGTTCCACCTATTCGAAGGCGATCCTTCTTGACGAAAAACGTCAGGTTGTCGGCAAGGCTGTGCGCCGCACCGGCTTCAAGCTGAATCAGGCTTCCGAAGGCGTGTTCGACGAGCTGATGAAGAACTGTAATCTGAACCGTGCGGACGTGACATATGTTGCGGCAACGGGATATGGTCGCCATACCGTGCTGTTCCGCCATACGCAGGTCACGGAGCTCACTGCCCACGCCCATGCAGCCGTTCATCTGTTCCCGAAAACGCGCACGCTTCTCGATATCGGCGGCCAGGACATCAAGGCCGTGCGGGTGGATGGTGAGGGGCGTGTGCGCGCGTTCCGCCTCAACGACAAGTGTGCAGCGGGTACGGGTGCCTTTCTGGAGAAAACAGCACGTTATCTCGGTATCACGACCGCCGAGATCGGCCCCTACGCCATGCGTTCGACCAAACCTTGCGAGGTGAGCAGCGTGTGTGCGGTGTTTGCCGAATCCGAGGTGATCAGCCATCTTGCCAACGGCATTCCTGCTGAAGACATCATGATGGGTGCCATGGTCTCCCTGGGATCACGTGCCATCCAGTTGATGCGCCGCGTCGGCCTCGAGCCTGAATTCATGCTGACCGGCGGCATGGTGCACAACTCGGCGATGATCAAGGCGCTGGAAGAGAATCTGAAGAACAAATTCAACATTGCCCCGGACGGCCTGGGTCAGTTGAACGGTGCCATGGGTGCTGCACTGCTTGGGCTGCGCCGTGTCGAAAAACTTCTCTCCGAAGGCAAGCCGATTCCGCCGACTGCCGCACATACGGATCCTGCCGAAGGCGTGGCTGCGGGCCCGGTTCGCCGCCGCTGGTCGGCCATCATCCCTGCCAAGAAGGGAGATGACAAGGTGGATGGCGAGTGCCCGGTTGTCGTGGCCAAGTCCTCCCACACGGCTTCTGCGGCTGTCTAAGCAGGAGAGCAAGATGGCCTATGTCGTAACCGAAGCCTGCATCAACTGCAAATACACGGATTGCGTCGACGTTTGTCCGGTCGACGCTTTCCGTGAGGGGCCGAATTTCCTGGCGATCGATCCGAACGAGTGCATCGATTGCACCTTGTGTGTGCCGGAATGTCCGGTGGATGCCATTTATGCCGACGAGGAAGTTCCGGAAGGCATGCAGGATTACATCGAGCTGAACAAGGAATTGGCCGCACTCTGGGAGCCCATCGTCGAGAAGAAGGACGCCCTTCCGGATGCCGACGAATGGGGCTCCGTCGAGAGCAAGAAGGACAAATTGCAGCGCTAGGATTGTCCGCAAAGGTGCACCTGTAATATTGCCTGAAGGTTTTGTGCTGGCGATCCTGGAGATGAGGCAGCAAGACATCTTTTCAACAGGAGGCGAAACCGTGAGCACAGAACCGGATTGCAGGACAGTCGTTGATGTACGCGATCTTCCGCCACGGCAGCGCGATCCGGTGGTTCTCAGTGCGTTCGATGCACTGGCCCCCGGTGAAGCGCTGCTGCTGGTGATTGATCAGCAACCCAGACAGATTTTCAGCCAATTCCAGGCAGAGTCCCGCGGGCTTTTTTCCTGGGATTATCTCGAACAAGGTCCTGAAGTCTGGCGCATTCGCATCGGCAAAGCGGGAGAAAACGAACGCCTTGCCGTCGTTCACTGCTGTTCGCACTGAAGAGCTTCGCCAAATGGGCGCTGATCAGCGTCCTTTTTTCAGCAGCGATGTCACGCCAATCAGGATCAGAACCAGTGGCCACCAGGTTGCGGCCAGCGCCCTGAGTTCGCCCAGTGGCAGAATGCCAAGGTTGGACAGCAGGAGCAGCCCGCCCAGGACAATCAGAAGAACCGGCCAGAATGTGCCGCGCATGCGTGTCACTCCACGAAAACAGTGGTAATCGGAGGGGCTCGGTCAATCACCCGGATGACATCATGGAGAGCCCAACCGAGAATATGCTCCGAGCGGGAGCATGATAGCTTACTTGTCCGTGTGAAGACACGTACGCAAGAATGGTGTGCGTTATGCACAATCTATTCACGGGCGTTCAGGGCTTATCCACTCTTCTGGCTGATTTATACACTCGTTTTGCACCGGTTATCCACTCGCCAAGTGCCGAGGTCATGGGTAGACTACGGCGATTGAAGGAAACCGGATAATGGCCCAGGTACGAGCATACCCCCACACGGCTGCGGGCGATCCCCAGCTGGCGTCGCTGAAACTCCCGCCCCATTCAATCGAGGCAGAGCAGTCATTGCTTGGCGGCCTGGTGCTCGACAATACCGCCTGGGACCGTATTGCCGATCAGGTGGCTGAAGCAGATTTTTATCGTGACGACCATCGTCGCATCTTCCGCCACATTGCCCGTTTGATCGAAGTCGGACGCCCGGCCGATGTCGTTACAGTGTATGAGTCGCTCGACAAGGCGGGCGAGGCCGAGCAGGCAGGCGGCATGGCGTACCTGGGCGAGATTGCCAACAACACGCCTTCGGCCGCTAACATAAAGCGCTATGCCGAGATCGTGCGCGAACGCGCCATCCTGCGCAAACTGGTCAGTGTTGGCGACCAGATTGCCGCCAGCGCCCTGAATCCGGCCGGACGTGAAGCCAAGGATCTGCTCGATGAAGCGGAATCGAAAGTCTTCGAGATCAAGGATGCCGGATCACGCAAGGCGGAGGGGTTTACCGCCATTCAGCCGCTGCTGGGTCAGGTGGTCGAGCGCATCCAGGAACTCTATGATCGCGAGCATCCCTCGGACATCACCGGTATTCCGACCGGCTTTCACGATCTCGATTTGAAAACCTCAGGCCTGCAACCCGGAGATATGGTGATCATTGCAGGCAGGCCAAGCATGGGAAAAACTGCCTTCGCATTGAACATAGCCGAGCACGTTGCAATAGAGTCTCATCTGCCGGTAGCGATTTTTTCGATGGAAATGCCTGGCACACAGCTCGCCATGCGTTTTCTCTCTTCGGTGGGGCGGCTCGATCAGAATCGCGTGCGCACCGGGCGACTCAATGACGACGAGTGGCAGCGCATGACTTTCGCCCTGGGCAAGCTGCACGAGGCGCCGATCCACATCGACGAGACGCCGGCACTGAACTCGACTGAACTGCGCGCGCGCGCGCGCCGTCTTTACCGCCAGTGCGGCAAGCTCGGACTGATCGTCATCGACTACCTACAGCTGATGTCTTCGGTGCGCGAGGGCGAGAACCGTACCACCGAGATGTCGGAGATCTCGCGTTCGGTGAAAGCGCTGGCCAAGGAACTGCACGTGCCGGTGGTGGCGCTCTCACAGCTCTCGCGTAACGTCGAGGGCCGTCCGAACAGACGCCCGGTGATGTCCGACCTGCGCGAGTCGGGTGCTATCGAGCAGGATGCCGACGTCATCATGGCGATCTACCGCGATGAGGCCTACAACCCGGATTCGTCGGAAAAAGGCATAGCCGAGATCAACATCCTCAAGCAGCGGAATGGCCCCACCGGCATGGTGCGCGTCACCTTCCTGGGCGAATACACCCGCTTCGAGAACTTTGCTGCAGCCGGGTCGTACTGAGCGAGCGGCCGGCCCGGGAGAAAAGTCAGTCCCGGCGGGACGGCGCCAGCTTATTGGAGCTAGAGCACTTCGGCGGCGTGGTCTGCCAGACGGGAGCGCTCGCCGCGCATCAGTGTGACGTGGCCGCTATGCGGCCAACCCTTGAATCGGTCCACGACGTAGGTCAGGCCCGAGCTGCCTTCGGTGAGATAGGGCGTGTCGATCTGGGCAATGTTGCCCAGGCAGACCACCTTGGTGCCGGGGCCGGCACGGGTGATCAGGGTTTTCATCTGCTTGGGCGTCAGGTTCTGTGCCTCGTCGATGATGAGGTATTTGTTGATGAAGGTGCGCCCGCGCATGAAGTTGAGCGATTTCACCTTGATGCGTGAGCGGATCAGATCCTGCGTTGCCGCGCGTCCCCACTCACCGCCTTCTTCAGAGGGCTTGTTGAGGACATCGAGGTTGTCCTCCAGCGCGCCCATCCAGGGTGTCATTTTCTCTTCCTCGGTGCCGGGCAGAAAGCCGATGTCCTCGCCCACCGGCACGGTGACGCGCGTCATGATGATCTCGCTGTAGCGTTTGGTTTCCAGCGTCTGCGTCAGTCCCGCCGCCAGCGTCAGCAGGGTCTTGCCGGTGCCGGCCTGGCCGAGCAGGGTGACAAAATCGATATTTTCGTCCATAAGGAGATTCAGGGCGAAGTTTTGCTCGCGGTTGCGCGCGGTGATGCCCCAGACATTGTTTTTCTGATGGATGTAGTCCTTCAGCGTCTCGAGTACCGCCGTTTTGCCGTTTTTCTCGCGGACGATGGCCTGCAGGGGCGGATTACCTTCCTGCCAGAGAAATTCGTTGATCAGCAGTTCGGCGCAAAGCGGGCCCTTCAGCCGGTAGTGCGTCAGCCCGTCCTGCTTCCAGGATTCCATGTCCTGTCCGTGGGCCTCCCAGAAGTCCGTCCCGATCTCGCGCGTGCCGCTGTAGAGCAGATCAGTGTCCTCGAGCACCTTGTCGTTGTAATAGTCCTGCGCATCGAGCCCGAGGGCGCGGGCCTTGATGCGCATGTTGATGTCCTTGGAGACAAGGATCACCTCGCGCTTTGGATGCTTCTCGACCAGATGCATGACGACGCCGATGATCTGGTTGTCGGCCTTGGCGGTGGGCAGGGTCGCCGGCAGCACGCCGTTGATCGGCTCGGTCTGCAGGAACAGGCGGCCCGAGGCCAGTTCGTTCGAGGGGGTCTTGAGCGGAATCCCCTTGGCGATACGGTCCTCGAAGCCGCTGATGATGCCGTCGAGCATGCGACTGGCCTGACGGGCATTGCGGGCGACTTCCGACATGCCTTTTTTATTGTTGTCGAGCTCTTCGAGTGTCATCATCGGCACGAAAAGATCATGCTCCTCGAAGCGAAACAGGCTGGTCGGGTCGTGCATGAGGACGTTGGTGTCGAGGACGAACAGCTTGCAGACGGATGATTTCGCCGGTGTCATTTGTCTTGAATCAGTGAGGTGACGAATTCGAGTACTTCGGCCGCATGGCCGGGTGCTTTCACGCCGCGCCATGTCCCGCGCAGGATGCCGTGGGCGTCGATGACAAAGGTGCTGCGTTCCACGCCGCGCACCGGCTTGCCATAGAGCATTTTCTGCCTGACCACCTTGAAGAGTGTGCAGGCAGTTTCCTCCACATCGGCAATCAGTTCGAAGGGGAGCTGGAGCTTGGCCTTGAATCGCTCGTGTGAGGCCAGCGTATCGCGCGAGATGCCAAAGAGGGCACAGCCAAGTTTCTCGAACTGCGCCTGCAGATTGCGGAATTCGCCGGCTTCGGTGGTACATCCTGGCGTATTGTCCTTCGGGTAGAAGTACAGGACGAAAGGCTTGCCGTGCAGGGCGGCAACGGAAAATACCTGCTTGCCAGTGGCTGGGAGTGAAAAATCCGGAACAGGCTCATCAATTTCCATGATCGTCTGCATTGTTGATGAATTTGCGGACAGGCGCAAGCAGGATGCAGGGAAGAAATCAGGTCCTACGAGGGCGACAGCCCGTGTTCGATCAGCAAGGCGGCGGCGACGCGCCGGCCCTCGCCCATCAGGATGTTGAAAGTGCGACAGGCCGCGGGCAGATCCATGACTTCATAGCCGATGTGCGCCTCCATCAGCGGGCGCAGCAGGGCAGGTGATGGAAAGCGCAGCCGCCGGCCGGTGCCGATCAGCAATACTTCCGGCGCCAGCGGCAGGATCTGCTCGAAATCACGTATGTCGAGGGCATCGAAACAGTGTGCGCTCCACGGCACGATTTCGCCTGGCAGCACGATCAGGCTGGTGTCATGACGCCGGTAGCTGATGAAGACATGGTCGTCCCCGTAGCCGGTGACGAGGTTGCGGCTGTCCGGATTGTCGAGATGCAGTTTCATGGGAAGGGATGCGTGGAGAGTGTCTGGATCAGCCGTCTGATTTGAACTCGGGTAAGATTATAGCTTCGTTGTCGCAACGTCCGCGCATTGCCTTTTTCCAGGAATTCCCATGCAACCGATACTCAAGTCGAGCAAGCTCAATAATGTCTGTTATGACATTCGCGGACCGGTGCTGGCACGCGCCCGGCAGATGGAGGAAGAAGGGCATCGCATCATCAAGCTGAACATCGGCAACCCGGCACCGTTCGGTTTTGAGGCGCCCGAGGAAATCGTTGTGGACGTCATCCGCAACTTGCGTGATGCCTCCGGTTATTCCGACTCGAAGGGGCTTTTCGCCGCGCGCAAGGCGATCATGCATTATTGTCAGGAAAAGAGGATTGCCGGTGTCGGTATCGATGACATCTATATCGGCAATGGCGTCTCCGAACTGATCGTCATGGCGATGCAGGCCCTGCTCGATACCGGTGACGAGGTGCTGGTGCCGGCGCCTGATTACCCCTTGTGGACCGCCGCGGTGAGCCTCTCCGGTGGCACGCCGCGTCACTATCTATGTGATGAAGGTGCCGGCTGGCTGCCCGATCTGGCCGACATCCGTGGCAAGATCGGCCCGGCTACACGCGCCATCGTCCTCATCAACCCGAATAACCCGACCGGTGCCCTCTACCCGGACGACCTGCTGCGCGACATCATCGAGATCGCGCGCCAGCACCGGCTTATCGTCTTTGCTGACGAGATCTACGACAAAGTGCTCTACGACGGCGCGAGCCACACCTCGGTCGCCTCGCTCGCCGACGACGTGCTCTTCATCACGTTTAACGGTCTGTCGAAGAACTACCGCGCCTGCGGCTACCGCGCCGGCTGGATGGTGGTGTCCGGCGAGAAGCGCCATGCGCGCGATTACATCGAGGGTCTCGACATGCTCGCCTCGATGCGCCTGTGCTCGAACGTGCCGGGGCAGTACGCCATCCAGACCGCACTCGGCGGCCACCAGAGCATCGTCGAGCTGGTCGCGCCGCAAGGCCGGCTGGCGCGCCAGCGCGACCTCGCCTGGGAGCTGCTGACGCAGATTCCCGGTGTCAGCTGCCACAGACCGCAGGCGGCGCTCTATCTCTTCCCGCGTCTCGATGCGAAGATGTATCCGATCGCTGACGACCAGCAATTCATTCTTGATCTGCTGCTCGAAGAAAAAGTGCTGCTGGTGCAGGGGACGGGTTTCAACTGGCCCACTCAGGATCACTTCCGTGTCGTTTTCCTGCCCGGCATGGATGATCTGCGCGAGGCGATCGGCCGCATTTCCAGATTCCTCGACAGCTATCGCAAGCGGCACGGCACATGACGCATCTTTTGCGAATCGTCGACGTCACCGACGCACAAGGCGCCATCGTCGAGCCGGTCTGGCTTGGGCGTGCGCAAGACGTGCACCGGCAGTTGCGCCCGGCACTGCCGCAGGATTACGCCGGTCGTCTTGTGCAGGTGTTTGCCAACGGCGGGCGCCTCGCGCTTGCCGTGGAGGGTGAGGTCGTTGCGGGAGTCGCCCTCTGGCGCCTGATCGAGAATACCTATGAGGGGCGTCGCCTGTATGTCGACGATCTGGTCAGTGACGAAGCGCGGCGTTCGCAAGGCGTGGGCCACGCGCTGCTCGGTCATCTCGAAGCCCGTGCGCGCAGCCTTGGCTGCAACGTTCTGGCGCTTGATTCGGGTGCGCAGCGCACACGGGCGCACAAGTTCTATTTTCGCGAGGGACTGCACATCCCCGGCTTCTGCTTCAGGAAAAATCTCCAATGAAACCCATCAACGTAGGACTCCTCGGTATCGGCACCGTCGGCGGTGGCACCTTCGCCGTGCTCCAGCGCAACCAGGAGGAGATCACGCGCCGCGCCGGCCGGCCGATCCGCATTTGCGTCGTCGCCGACAAGAACCTCGAACTGGCGAAGCAGGTCACCGGCGGCGCCTGCCGTCTCACTGACGATGCCTTTGCCGTCGTTGCCGATCCCGAGGTCGATATCGTCGTCGAGCTGATCGGCGGCTACGGCGTGGCGAAGGAACTGGTGCTGAAGGCCATCGAGAACGGCAAGCACGTCGTCACCGCCAACAAGGCGCTGCTCGCCACGTACGGGAATGAAATTTTCGCCGCTGCGCAGCGGAAAGGCGTGATGGTCGCCTTCGAAGCCGCAGTGGCCGGCGGCGTGCCGATCATCAAGGCGCTGCGCGAGGGCCTCACTGCCAACCGCATCGAGTGGATCGCCGGCATCATCAACGGCACCACCAACTTCATCCTCTCCGAGATGCGCGACAAGGGCCTGCCCTTCGAGGCGGTGCTCAAGGAAGCGCAACGCCTGGGTTACGCCGAGGCCGACCCGACCTTCGATGTCGAGGGCGTGGATGCCGCGCACAAGCTCACCATCATGTCGGCCATCGCCTTCGGCATTCCGATGCAGTTCGACAAGGCCCATGTTGAGGGCATCAGCCAGCTGCAGGCCGAGGACATCAAGTACGCCGAGCAGCTCGGCTACCGCATCAAGCTCATCGGCCTCACCAAGCGCAAGGCGGATGGCGTCGAGCTGCGCGTGCACCCGACGCTGGTTCCCTCGAAGCGCCTCATCGCCAACGTCGAGGGGGCCATGAACGCCGTGCTGGTGAAGGGCGACGCCGTCGGCGCCACGCTCTACTACGGCAAGGGCGCCGGCGCCGAGCCGACGGCTAGCGCGGTCATCGCCGATCTCGTCGACGTTACGCGCATGCACACCGCCGATCCGGAACACCGTGTGCCGCATCTGGCCTTCCAGCCCGACGCCGTCAAGGATATTCCGGTGCTGGCGATGGGCGAGGTGGAAACCGCCTACTACTTGCGCATGCGCGTCGAGGACCGGCCCGGCGTGCTCGCCGACATCACGCGCATCCTCGCCGACCAGCACATCTCCATCGACGCCATGATCCAGAGGGAGCCCGCCGAGGGTGAGGAGCAGACCGACATCATCATGCTTACCCACCTCACGCGCGAGAAGAACATGGCGGCCGCCATCGCCCGCATCGAGGCGCTGCCGGTGGTGAAGGGCAAGGTGGTGCGCCTGC
>CAZSHO010000031.1:0-21727 GCA_964607005.1 uncultured Rhodocyclaceae bacterium | reverse complement strand
CGTGCCCGAATACGCCGGCGGCCACCACGAGCGCATGGACGGCAAGGGCTACCCGAAGGGGCTGCGCCGCGAGCAGATGAGCGTGCAGGCGCGCATCATGGGCATTGCCGACATCTTCGAGGCGCTCACCGCGCGCGACCGCCCCTACAAGCGCGGCAAGACGCTCTCCGAGTCGCTCGAAATCCTCGGCCGTTTCAAGCTCAACGGCCACATCGACCCGGATCTCTTCGATGTCTTCATCCGGCAGAAGGTTTACCTCAAATACGCCGAACAATTCATCGAGCCGGCGCAGATCGACGCGGTCGATGAGAGCCGGATTCCCGGCTACGAGGGCTGACCGAAGCGAAATCCGCGGGCAGCGGTGTGGCGCCGTCCTGCCCGCACTGACTTTTCCGGGTGACGTATTTCGTCACATGCTGCCGGAAGCGCTTTACACAGCCAGTCATGAAAATTTTTAACATGTTGGAAAACAATGAATTAATAAATTTTTATGAGCTGGCACGGCAATTGCGTGAATAGAAGCGTGCGTCGGGGAGTCCAGCTTCCCGCCATGTTGACCAACCTAAAGGAGATACCTATGAAAACCCTGCAAAAAGGCTTTACGCTGATCGAACTGATGATCGTCGTTGCGATCATCGGCATCCTGGCCGCCATCGCGCTGCCGCAATATCAGGACTACACCATCCGCACCAAGATTTCCGAAGGTCTCGTCCTCGCCGGCGCGGCCAAAACGGCGGTCGTCGATACCTGGGCGAGTAAAGACGCCGGTAACATTGTCGCTTACGGTGGCGTCGGCGCCCCCTTAGCCAATTCCTATGGCTATCAGTTCGCCGCGACTGACAAGGTGGCAACCATCGAGATTGCTGCGTTCGGCGACGTGGCGGCCCCGGTTGCTGGAGATGCCTTAATTTCGGTCAGATATCTTGGTCAGCTGGATACTGCACTTCAAAATCAAGAAATCAATATCGAACCGGGCTCGGGCACTATTAATCAGGGTACTGGCCGCCCATCCAACCCATTGGCAGTCGGAGCACCTGTCGTTTGGGGCTGCTATACGTCAGGGACTATTGCAGCCACCTACAAGTACCTGCCGGCCAACTGCCGCTACTAAGAAACACGCCTCATCGGGTTTCCCTGAAACCCGAAGCTGAAAGGCCGCCTGCGGGCGGCCTTTTCTTGGCCGTTCGCTTGTAGAATTTCCACCTTCTCCTGCTATCGGTGTCTTGCGCATGTTCATGAAAGCCAAATTCAAAGCCTTCCTGATTCATTTCAGCGGCTCGCTGCTGCTTGCGCTGGCGGCGCTGGCGCTGGTGTATGGCCTCTGGTATCCGGCGCCGCTGGCCGCCGCCGTTGGCGTCACGGCGATTTTCCTCATCATCCTTGGCGTCGATGTCTGCATCGGCCCCCTGCTCACTTTCGTCGTCTACCGGCCGGGCAAGAAAACGCTGCGCTTCGACCTGGCCGTCATCATTGCCCTGCAGCTGGCGGCCTTCGCCTATGGGCTCTGGACGGTGGCACAGGGACGCCCGGCCTGGCTGGTGTTCAATGTCGACCGCTTCGACCTGGTGCGCGCCCTCAATCTCGATGACCGCTTTCCCGACAAGACGGCGCCGGAGTATCGCCACGCGCCCTGGCTCGGGCCGCGCTGGGTGGCCGCGCCCATGCCGACGGATGTCGAGGCGCGCAACCAGTTGCTCTTCGAGGCGACGATGGCCGGCATCGATCTGCCGCAGCGCCCCGATCTTTACCGGCCGCTTGCCGGCGAGGCGGCGGCGCTGCGCGCCAAGGCGCAACCGCTCGACACCCTGCTGCAGTTCAATCCGGCATCCGCACTGGCGGCGGTGAAGGCGCGCTGGCCGCAGGCGGATGCCTGGCTGCCGCTGATGAGCAACGTGCAGCCGATGGTGGTGCTGCTGAAAAAAGACAGCGCCGAGGTCGTCGCCGTCGTCGATCTGCGTCCCTGGGAGTGAGCGGGTGAGAAAAGTCAGCGCCGCTGGCACGGCGTCCTGACGCCAACACCGCCACCGCCACCGCCGCCGCGGACGTTTCACCCTTGCCTGCTGTCTGCTGCCCGGGGCTGCCTGCCCGCCGGAGGGATCGGCTACACTCCGGTTTCATCCATTTTCCCATTCCTTTCCCATCGCCTTTTTCTCGCGGAGGCCGTCATGCAGATCCAGGACAGCACATTCATTGTCAGCGGTGGTGCGTCCGGCCTGGGTGCCGGCACGGCGCGCGCGCTCGCGGCGCAGGGCGGCCGTGTGCTGATTGCCGACCGCAACCGCGCCGACGGTGCGGCGCTGGCCGCCGGGCTGGGCGGGCAGGTGCGCTTTGCCGAGTGCGACGTGACTTCGGCGGCGAGCGCGCAGGCCGCCGTCGATGAGGCCGTGTCGGCCTTCGGCAGCCTGCACGGGCTGATCAATTGCGCGGGCATCGCCCTTGGCGAGAAGACGCTCGGCAAGGAAGGGCCGCACGCCCTGGAGAGCTTCACCCGCGTCGTCACGGTGAATCTGGTCGGCACCTTCAACATGATCCGCCTGGCGGCGCAGGCGATGAGCCGTGGCGAGCCCAATGCCGCCGGCGAGCGCGGTGTCATCATCAACACGGCCTCGGTGGCGGCCTTCGACGGCCAGATCGGCCAGGCGGCGTATGCCGCCTCCAAGGCCGGCGTGGCCGGCCTGACGCTGCCGCTGGCGCGCGACCTGGCGCGTCTGGGCATCCGCGTCATGACCATCGCGCCGGGGATTTTCGAGACGCCGATGCTGCTGGGCATGCCGACCGAGGTGCAGGAGGCGCTGGGCCGGATGGTGCCTTTTCCGCCGCGCCTGGGCCGGCCGGCCGAATATGCCGCGCTGGCGCTGCATATCATCGGCAACGAGATGCTCAATGGCGAGGTGATCCGTCTCGACGGCGCGATCCGCATGCAGCCCAAGTGAGCGTTCCGGCGCCGCAGTCCGCAGTGACGGATCAGGGCGGCGCAGTCACGGTGGTGCGTACGCAAACTCCGGCACCGGACTGCTACCACTGCGGCCTGCCGCTACCGGCCGGCGCAGGGTTTTCCGTCCTTATCGACGGCGCGGCACGGCCGATGTGCTGCGCCGGCTGCCAGGCGGTCGCGCAGGCGATCGTCGCCAATGGCCTGGCCGACTACTATCACCATCGCGATGCGCTGCCGCACCGCCCGCGCGAGGCGCTGCCCGCCGTCCTGCCGGAACTGACTTTTTATGATGATCCGCAGGCGCAGCGCGGTTTCGTGCGCACGCTGCCGGCGCACGAGCGCGAAGCGGCACTGATTCTCGAAGGCATCACCTGTGCGGCCTGTGTCTGGCTCAACGAGCAGCACCTGCTGCGCCAGGAGGGCGTCACCGCGGTGGAGGTGAATTTCGCCACGCGGCGCGCACGCGTGCGCTGGGATGAGACGCGCATCCGACTGTCCGGCATCCTCGCCGCGGTGGCTGCCATCGGCTATCACGCCCATCCCTACGATCCGGCCCGCGCCGAGCAGCTCGCCCAGCGCGAGCGGCGCGCGGCGCTGTGGCGGCTGTTTGTCGCCGGCTTCAGCATGATGCAGGTGATGATGTATGCGCTGCCCGCCTATCTGGCTGGAGAGGGCCTGGGTGGCGAAGCCGGGCCGCTCCTGCGCTGGGCGAGCCTCGTCCTCACCCTGCCGGTGGTGCTGTATGCGGCAGCACCGTTCTTCCGCAACGCCTGGCGCGATCTGCGCCGGCGCCGCCTCGGCATGGACGTGCCGGTCGCGCTCGGCGTGGGCAGTGCTTTTGCCGCCAGTGTCTGGGCAACGTTGAGTGGCGTGGGCGAGGTGTATTTCGATTCGGTCACCATGTTCGTCTTCCTGCTGCTGGGCGGGCGCACGCTCGAATTGCTGGCGCGCCAGCGTGCGATGCGCTCGATCGAGCGCCTCGGCCGCGCCTTGCCGGTGTTCGCCGAGCGGCTGACGGCCTGGCCGGCGCTGCAGACCGAGCGGGTACCGGCGACGGCCTTGCAGGCGGGTGACCGCGTGCTCGTCGCGCCGGGCCAGACGGTGCCGGCCGACGCCACGGTGGTGAGCGGCGAGAGCGAAGTGGATGAGTCCTTGCTCACTGGCGAGAGTCGTCCGGTGAGCAAGACGACGGGCAGCACGCTGACGGGAGGGGCGATCAACGTGCGCAGCCCGCTTGTCGCCCTGGTCGAGCGTGTCGGTGAGGAAACACGCCTGGCCGCAATCCTGCGCCTGATGGAACGGGCGCTCGGCGAAAAACCGCAGGGAGTGCAGCTGGCGGACCGCGTGGCAGGGTGGTTTGTCGCCGTCTTGCTGCTGCTCGCCCTTGTCACCGCCCTCATCTGGAGCCAGATCGATCCGGCGCGCGCCTTGTGGGTGTTCGTCTCGGTGCTGGTGGTCAGTTGCCCGTGCGCCCTGTCGCTGGCGACTCCGGCGGCGCTGACCGTGGCGATCGGCGCCTTCTCGCGCCAGGGTGTGCTGGTGGCGCGCAGCCATGCCGTCGAGATGCTGGCGCGGGCCGATCATTTTGCCTTCGACAAGACTGGCACCCTGACCCATGGCCGCCTGCGCCTGTGCGGGACGCGGCTCTTCGGTGCGGAGTCCACGCAGGAGGTGCTGCGCCTGGCCGCCGCGCTCGAACAAGGCTCCCGCCACCCGGTCGCTGCGGCCTTGCAGGAGGCGGCGCAGGCGCTGGAACCGGCCCGTCTCGATGGGGGTCAGCACCATACCGGGCAGGGTGTCGAGGGTCGCGTGGCGGGGCGTCTGCTGCGCCTGGGCACGCCGGCGTTTGCCGCGGGGCTGCACGGCCAGCCCTGGCCGCAAGAGATGCAGGTGCTCGTCGAACAGGGGGACCCCTGTGTTGCGCTTACCGATGAACGAGGCTGGCTGGCACTGTTCCGTTTTGAGGACGGCCTGCGCGAAGGTGCGCAGGCGCTCGCCGCCGCGCTGCGCCAGTGCGGTGTGGGCCTGAGTGTGCTCTCCGGCGATGCGCCGGCGGCGGTGCGCAAGGTGGCGGCGGCACTCGCCATCGACGACGTCCACGGCGCGATGACGCCCGCCGACAAGCAGTCCGCGGTGGCCCGCCTGCAACAGGGCGGGCGCATTGTCGCGATGGTGGGCGATGGCGTGAATGACGCGCCGGTGCTGGCGCAGGCCCAGGTCTCGATCGCCCTGGGCAGCGGCACGGACCTGGCGCGCAATCACGCCGACATCGTGTTGCTGGGCGAGAGCCTGCAGCCGCTGGCCGAGGCGGTGCGCCTCGCGCGGCGCACGCGGCGCATCGTGCGGCAGAATCTGGGCTGGGCGTTCGCCTACAATTTCTGTGCGATTCCCCTGGCGATGTTCGGCGTGGTCACGCCGTGGATGGCCGGATTGGGCATGTCGGCCAGCTCGCTGCTGGTGGTGGTGAATGCCCTGCGGCTGCAGAGGCGAGAGGGATGAAACGCCGATGGAAATACTCTACCTGCTGATTCCGCTCTCGGTGCTGCTGGTGTTCGTCATCGGCGCGATCTTCTGGTGGTCGGTGCGCAGCGGCCAGTTCGACGACCTGGAAGGGCCGGGTTTTCGCGTCATCGCCGACGATCTGAAAGAAGCCTCGTCGCTGCGGGACGGCGATGCCGGCAATCCGCACTGATTTGACCTATATCAAGAAGGTCGGATCGCGCCTTATCCATACTTCGCCCAAGGTTTTGGGCTTGGTAACGAGTCCGGAGTCTTGTCTCTCTGTTGGGGTTGGGGTGCGCGCTGCGCACCCTTTTTTTTTGGAGGGAGCGTCCGCTTCAGCCACCTGTTGTCGGTGCCGGACCGACGCCGATGGGTGGCGGCGCCAGATTGACGATGCGCGAGAACAGGCCGCGAAACTCGTTGTCCGGCTCGCTGCCAAAGCGCGGATCACCGTTCTCGCCAAACGCTCTGGCGATTTCTGCCCAGTCTTCCGGCAGCAGATGTTCGCGGGCGAGGGGAAACAGCATGCTCTCCTCGTAAGCCATATGCACGGCGATCTCGTCGGCGAAGCGGTCGGCGATCGTCATGAATTCTTCCCGGCTGCCGGGGATGCCCGCCTGATACTTGCCCAGCGCGGCTTCCAGATCCTTGATGCGTGCCGAACCGGCACGATGCTGGCGCTCGATCTCCTGCATGATCACGTCGGCATCGTGGGTGCGCTCCCTGAGGCGGCGGAACAGGTAGGCCTCTTCCTTCGGGTGGTGCTGCTTTTGCGGAAAGGTGTCGATGTAGTAGAGCATCGACCAGAGCAGCTTGCCGTCGGGATTCGATCCCTTTTCGCGCATTTCGTGCACCAGGAAGCGCAGGCCGTGGGTGACGGCGGCCATCGAGCGATGTTCGTCGAGAATGATGGTGAGGGCAGTGTTGAGCATGATCAGCGATACACCAGAACAGGGATTTTCGAATGGGTGAGGACTTTTTGCGTCTCGGAGCCGAGCAGCAGGCCGGACAGTCCGCGCCGGCCATGCGAGGCCATGAAGATGAGATCGCAACCGCTGGCCGTCGCCGCATCGATGATGGCCTGATACGGCACGTCGCTGACGATGGCCGTGCCGTCACTCGCCACGCCGGCGGCCTTGGCCAGTGCGGCGGCGGCGGCAAGGATGTCTTTCGCCTGCTTGTCGGTCATCTGGGCGAATTTCTCGGGGGTGGTCGGGTCGATCAGCGCGCCTTCGCCATAGAAGGCGATGGGATAATCGGGGCGGGCATAAAAGAACGTGATACGGGCGCCGCTCTCGCGGGCGAAATCGACGGCCTTGCGTGTGGCGCCCTCGGACAGGGCCGAGCCGTCAGTGGGAACGAGGATATGCTTGAACATGAACGCTCTCCTGTATCGTTGCTGTATCGTTGATTCATTATAGAAGACGGAACAGACTCTAGACATCGTACCGCAATGAGCGCTGAAACCTGACCATGCGCATCACCTTTCATGGTGCCGCCGGCGAAGTCACCGGTTCTTGCTACCGGGTCGAGACGGACAAGGTGTGTTTCCTCGTCGATTGCGGGCTCTTCCAGGGCGGACGCGAGGCGCCGCGGCGCAACGAAGCGGCGCTCGACTTCGATCTGGCACGCGTCGACTTCATGCTGCTCACGCATGCGCACCTCGATCATTCCGGGCTGTTGCCGCGCGCCGTGGCGCGTGGCTTTCGCGGCCCGGTGCATGTCACCGGGGCGAGCGCCGATCTGCTCGGGATCATGCTGCTCGACTCGGCCCATATCCAGGAGAAAGAAGCGCAATGGCATCAGCGGCGCAGCGCGGGCAGACATCGCGATGGCCGGGGCTTCGCACAGCCGCTCTACAGTGTCGTGCAGGCGCAGGCAAGCCTCGGGCATCTGCACCGGCACGCCTACGATCAACCTTTCAGGGCGCATCCATGTGTGCAGGTGTGCCTGCGTGAAGCGGGCCATATCCTCGGCTCGGCGATCCTCGAGGTGCATGTGGAAGAAGGTCGCCGCGTGCGCAAGCTCGTCTTCTCCGGCGATCTGGGCATGCCGGCACGCCCGTTGCTGCGTGATCCGCAGCACATCGACGCGGCCGATGTGCTGCTCGTCGAGTCCACCTACGGCAACCGCCTGCACAAGTCGCTGGAAGACACCGAGGAAGAGCTGGTGCGGGCGATTCACGACACGCTGACGCACAGGAAGGGCAACATCATCCTGCCGGCGTTTTCGGTCGGGCGCACACAGGAGGTGCTGTTCGTGCTGGCCGATCTGGTGCGTCGCGGCCGACTCGATCCGCTGCAGGTCGTCGTCGATTCGCCGATGTCGATGGCCGCCACCGAAATCACCTTGCGGCACCTCGATCTGCTCGACGACGAGGCGCGTGCGCTGATTGCCTGGCAGGCGGACCATCCCGGGGCGCTGCGGGCCCGCTTCGTTCAGGATGTCGAGGAATCCGTCGCGCTGAACCGCGTGCGCAGCGGCCTCGTCATCATCTCGGCGAGTGGCATGTGCGATGCCGGACGCATCAAATACCACCTGCTGCACAATCTGGGCAGGCCGGAGTGCACGATCCTCATCACCGGTTTTCAGGCGGCCGGCACGCTGGGCCGCCGCCTGGTCGACGGGGCGCGCAGCGTGACGATCTTCGGTGAGAGCGTGCCGGTGCGGGCGCGCATCCATACCATCGGCGGGCTCTCGGCGCACGCCGATCAGGCAGGACTCATCGACTGGCTGCGACATTTTCGCCGGCCGCCAAAAAAAACCTTCATCGTGCATGGCGAGCGCGAGACGGCACGCATCTTTGCTGAAGCCGTGCGCGCGCAACTGGGGTGGCCGCAGGTGATCGAACCGGCACAGGGCGATGTCTTCGAGCTGGATTGACCAGGGCGCCGTGTCACGAGGACTGACTTTGCGGACACCGGTTTCCGGATATCAGGGTTGCCTGATCCGGTTCTTGACCGCCGTCAAGGAGCGTGTCCATCCCTTGCGCCGACAATGCCTCGTCGGCCCACAATTTAAAGGAGAGACCCGATGAGCACCACGACCCCCCTGCAGAAACACCACAAGCTGTGCGACGAGGATTTTGCCCTGGCCGAAGAGGCCGCCCACAAGGGCAACTGGGACGCCTGCGCCAAGGCGTACACCAAGTTCAAGACCGAGCTGCTCGAACACTTCGCGCTCGAAGACGAGGTGCTCTTCACCAAGTTCATCGAGCTCACCGGCATGACCGGCGACGGTCCGCCCTCGCAGATGGCGGCCGAGCACGTGCAGATGCGTGATCTGATCAAGCAGATGGATGATGCCCTCGAGAAAAAGAACGCCGATACCTTCGGCGGCGTGGCCGAGACCTTGCTCCTCATGATGCAGCAGCACAACATGAAAGAGGAAAACATCCTCTATCCGATGCTCGATCAGCAGTTCGACGGCGACCGCGAGATCCAGGAAAAAGTCCGCGCACTCGTCGAGCAGTAGCCATCATGGCCGAGCATATCGTCATCGACGGCCGGGGGATGGTTCCCCCCGAGCCGATGGAGAAGACACTCGCCGCACTCGACCATCTGCCCGATGGCGAAGAAATCCTGCTGCTCCTGCGCGGCAAGCCCTATCCGCTGTATGCCGTCCTTGCCGCCAATGGCTACGCTCACACCACGTCGAGCGCGGCAGACGGCACGGTAGAGATTCGCATCAGAAAAAAAACCTGAGATGCAGACCGGTTTGTCTTTCGAACAGGCACCGCCGATTTCGGTGCCTTACCGCTTTTTCCTGACCGCCCCCCTTTTCGGCATCGCTGCCGGCCTGCTGATTCTCCTGCAGGGTGGCGATGTCCTGGCCTCGCGCTGGACGCCGGCCTCGCTCGCGCTGACCCATCTGCTCGCCGTCGGCTTCATGTTGCAGGTGATGTGCGGGGCGATGCTGCAGGTGCTGCCGGTAGCGGCCGGCGCCAATGTCTGGCGGCCGCGCCTGATGGCCAACCTGACCTATCCGGGACTGACGCTGGGTGGCATCCTGCTCGTCAGCGGATTTCTCACCGAACAGGCGCTTTTGTTCCAGCTCGCGGTGATCCTGCTCTCGCTCACGCTTGGCTTTTATGCGGTGGTCGTCCTCGGTGCGGTGATCTTCACGCCGGCAAAGGGGCCGACCATCCTGACCCTGCGCGTGGCCCTGCCGGCGCTGATTGTCACCGTCACACTGGGCGCCACGCTGGGCAGCGCATTCGGCTGGCATCTCGGTCTGCCGGTGATCGACATCACCCATATTCACGCGAGCTGGGGCCTGGGCGGCTGGGGATTGCTGCTGGTCGGCGGTGTCGGCTATCTGGTGGTGCCGATGTTCCAGCTGACGCCGACCTATCCGGCCTGGTTCTCGCGCAGTTATGCGCTGGCGCTGTTCGGCCTGCTGACCCTGTGGTCGCTCGCCTGGCTGCTTGCGGACCGGCCGCTGCTCGTCCAGGAAATCCTGGCAACGGCGGCTGCCGTGCTGGTTGGCCTGTATGCCGTGCTGACGCTGAACCTGCAACGCCAGCGCCGGCGCAAGATCATCGAGCCGACCCTGCTCTTCTGGCGCATGGCGATGGTCTGCCTGATTCTCGCGGCGCTGGGCGTCATCGTCCTGCAAGTCCATCCGGCCAGTGCGAACTACGAGCATGGGCCCTATCTGATGGGCGTGCTGTTGCTGGTGGGGGTGTTCGTCTCGGTGATCAGCGGCATGCTCTACAAGATCACGCCGTTTCTCAACTGGCTGCACCTGCAGACGATCGGCAGGCCCGGCCTGGTGGTGCCCAACATCCGTCAGATGGTGCCCGAGGCGCGCATGTTCATGCAGTTCCGCTTTCATGTGGCGGCTGTCGTTTTGCTGCTGGGTGCGGTGTGGCTGCCGCCACTGATCTATGCGGGCGGACTGGCCCTGCTGGCCTCCTGTGCCTGGCTGGAGTGGAACCTCGTCACCGCCACGCGCAACTACCTGCGCTTTCGCCAGGAACTGCAGCAGATGCAGCCGGCGAAACCGGCGGCCTGATCAGGGTTCGTATTCGCGCAGCTTGCGTGTGCCATGCACGGTGACATGCTTGCCGTGCACGGAAATCAATTTGGCTGCCGTCAGGTCGTGGAAAATGCGCGAAAGGGTTTCCGGCGTGAGATTCAGGCGCGAGGCGATGATCTGCTTGCTCGTCGGCAGATCGATCTCGACGTCGCTCCTCTCGTCGCCGTCGTGGCGGCTGCGCTGCAACAAAAAACCGATGACGCGCTGGGTGCTCGAGCGCAGCGAATAGGATTCGACATCGCGGATCAGGCTGTGCAGGCGCAGCGAGAGGCCGGCGAGCATGCGCCGGGCGAAGGAGGCGTCCTTCTCGATCATGTCGAACACCGCCTGGCGTGCGATGTGCAAAAGCAGCGTGTCGGCCAGCGATTCGGCCAGCACCGGATAAGGGCGGTCCATGAACATCACCGCCTCGCCGAAGCTTTGTTGCGAGGAGAGGATCTCGACGACCTTCTCGTTGCCGGTGGTCGAGGGGAAGGCGAGCTTGATCTGGCCGTAGACGATGGCGTAGAAGCCGCGCGGCAGATCTCCCTTCTGGAACAGCATCTCGCCCTTTTGCAGACGTTTTTCACGCGTCTGGGCGGCGAGCAGGTCGATCTGTTCCTGACTGAGTTCCTGAAACAGGGGAATTCTGCGGAGGATTTGCGCGATGTCGAGTTTTTCGGTGCTCATGGGCCGTGTGCGGTCAGACTCCGGAAGGGCGTGCTGCAGTGCAGTGGGGCGCGCAAACCATACCACGGAATGCCCATGCAGGGAGAATGGCAACCGCTGCGGGCGAAACGGGGCGGGAAGGATCCTGCCGATTTGATGCGAAGCCGGACTGAAAGACTGTCATGAGTTATCTGTTGCTCAAGGAATTGCACATCACCTTTGTCGTCATCTCGATCACCGGGTTTTTTCTGCGCGGTCTCTGGATGCTCACCGATTCGCCGATGCTCAACCGGCTCTGGGTGCGTGTCATTCCCCATGTGAATGACACCCTTCTGCTGACGGCGGCGATCGGCCTGGCAGCGATGCTCAAGCAATATCCTTTCGTGGACGCCTGGCTGACAGCCAAGGTGCTCGGCCTGCTTGCCTACATTCTTCTGGGTGTGGGCGCCATCCGTCCGATGTTCAGCAAGGCGGTGCGCTGTGGCTTCTGGCTGGCCGCGATGGCAAGCTTTGGCTATATCGTTTCGGTGGCCCTGACGAAAGACCCGCACGGCTTCCTGCTCTGGTTGTGAACAGGCCCTAGCGCGGCGGATGACTGAGCAGCTTGCGCAATCCCTGTTCGTCGAGGATGCGGATGTGCTTTTGCTGGACGGTGATCAGTCCTTCGTCCTGAAAGCGCGAGAAGGCGCGGCTCACCGTCTCCAGCTTGAGACCGAGATAGCTGCCGATTTCCTCGCGTGTCATGCGCAAGTGAAATTCTGCCGCCGAGTAACCACGCGAGATGAAACGCTGCGACATGTTCAGGAGAAAAGCCGCCAGGCGTTCCTCGGCGCGCATCGTACCGAGCAGCATCATCAATCCCTGGTCACGTACCAGCTCGCGGCTCATGACCTTGTGGAAATTGCGTTGCAGGGCCTGCACTTCACGCGAGAGCCGCTCGAGTTGCGAGTAGGCGATGACGCAGACCTCGCTGTCCTCCAGGGCAATGGCATTGCAGGTGTGGACCTCGCTGCCGATGCCATCCATGCCGAGGATCTCGCCGGCCATCTGGAAGCCGGTCACCTGTTCGCGGCCATCCTCGAGCAGCACGTCGGTCTTGAAAAAGCCGGTGCGCACGGCGTAGATGGCCTCGAAGGGATCGCCGACGCGATACAGGCTGTGCTGGCGCTTGAGCTTGCGGCGCGCACCGACGAGGCTGTCGAGCTTGTGCAGTTCGTCCTTGTCCAGCCCTTCGGAGAGGCACAACTCCTGCAGGCTGCATTGCGAGCAGGCTGCCTTGACGCTCGTCAGGCTGATGGGGGTGGCGGATTTGCTGGTCAACGCCGTCTCGCTTTCTCTCTCTGCTGGTATGCCGCTTTGATCCATGTCAATACGGTATCTGGAGCGAATTGGGACGATACGCGCATCGTTCTCTTCGACCTGCCGTGCGGTGTGAACATCCCTGCCGGAACCCTCCTTCAGGAACCCTCGAACACGCGCGCAGCCCCATCCGACCGCTTGCTGACATGAACGCGACTTTTCAGGATCTTATATTCGATCCGCAACTGATCCGCCGGTTCGACGTGAATGGACCTCGTTACACGTCCTACCCGACGGCCGATCGCTTCGTCGAGGCCTTCGATGCCGAAGCCTACCGCCTCTGGCTGGGCAAGAGGACGGTGGGCGGCATCAGCCGACCGCTTTCATTATACGTTCACATTCCCTTCTGCAATACCATTTGCTACTACTGCGCCTGCAACAAGATCATCACCAAGGATCATGGCCGCTCGGCAAAATATCTGAAATACCTTGGCAAGGAGCTGGCGCTGCAGTCCTCGCACCTGGACGACAGCCACGAGGTCGTGCAGCTGCACCTGGGCGGTGGCACGCCGACCTTCCTCTCGCACGACGAGCTGCGCCTGCTCATGCGCATGATCCGCGATCATTTCGATGTGCAGCCGGTCGGCGAGTATTCCATCGAGGTCGATCCGCGCAAGGTGGATGAGGCGACCGTCGCCCTGCTGGGCGAACTGGGCTTCAACCGCATGAGCCTCGGCGTGCAGGATTTCGATCCGGACGTGCAAAAGGCCGTCAATCGCATCCAGACCATCGAAGAGACGCAAACCGTATTGCGCGCGGCGCGTGCCCACGGCTTCAAGTCGGTGTCGATCGACCTCATCTATGGATTACCCAGGCAGAATGTCATCAGTTTCAACCGCACGCTCGAAGAGGTCATTCGTCTCTCGCCCGACCGGCTCTCGATCTACAGCTATGCGCACCTGCCGACGCTGTTCAAGCCGCAACGCCGTTTTGCCGAACCGGAGCTCCCCGGCGGTGATGCCAAGCTGCAGATTCTCCAGCTCGCCATCCGGCGGCTCACCGAGGCCGGTTACGTCTTCATCGGCATGGATCACTTTGCCAAGCCCGATGACGAGCTGACCCTGGCGCAGCAGAATGGTCGCCTGCACCGCAACTTTCAGGGTTACTCGACGCATGCCGAGTGCGACATGATGTCCTTCGGCATCTCTGCCATCAGCAAGGTCGGACCGACCTATGCGCAGAACGTCAAGACGCTCGACGAATACTACGACCGTCTCGACAACGGCTTGCTGCCCGCCTATCGCGGCATCGAGCTGACCGCCGACGACCTCCTGCGCCGCTCGATCATCCAGACGCTGATGTGTCATTTCGTCGTCTCCATCGAGGCGCTGCAGGTGGCGCACCTGATCGATTTCAAACACTATTTCGCTGAAGAGCTGGCCGATCTGCGCGAGATGGAACGCGGCGGTCTGCTGACGATCGACGACCGGTGGATCACCGTGCAGCCGCGCGGGCGCCTGCTGGTGCGCGCCATCGCCATGGTGTTCGATCGCTATCTGCGCGCCGATCGTGAGCGGGCGCGTTACTCGAAGGTAATCTGAGTTTAGAATCCGGCGTTCGGGGTTTCGGGTTGCGGGTGTGAACCCACGCCCGCGCCGCGGGTATTCACACGCAACTCCAGACCCGAAACGTCATGCCTGACTCCGGTTTCATCGCCGTTTTCCTCGTCGGCCTGCTCGGCGGCACGCACTGTCTGGTGATGTGCGGCGGCATCGTCAGCGCCCTCTCCATGGGCCCGTCGCCTCAGTTGCCAAACTCGCGGCGCCAGTGGCCGCTGCAGCTGGCCTATAATCTCGGCCGCATTTCCGGCTATGCGCTGGCTGGCGCCGCACTCGGCGCGGTGGGTCAGGCCGGGCTGCTTCTCAACCACCTGCTGCCGGTGCAGATGGCGTTGTATGTGCTCTCGAGCCTGCTACTCGTCGCGCTCGGGCTTTACCTCGCCGGCGTGCCGCACGGACTGACTTTTCTCGAGCGTGGCGGACAGAAATTCTGGGTACGCATCCAGCCGCTGACGCGCCGTTTTCTGCCGGCTACCACCTTCTTTCACGCTTATCCGCTCGGTCTTCTATGGGGCTTCCTGCCCTGCGGCATGGTCTATTCGGTGCTGTCGATGACGCTGCTCACCGGCAGTGCCATGCGGGGTGCCGCCCTGATGCTGGCCTTCGGTTGCGGCACTTTGCCCAACCTGCTTCTGGCGGGCTATCTGCTGCGCCGCTTTCAGAATGTGGTGCGGGGACGGGCGTTGCGTCTTGCCGCGGGGCTGCTGGTCGGGGGTTTTGGCCTCTGGGGTCTGCTCAATGCGACGACACTCGGGGGGCGGCTCTGGCAGGGGATCGTCTGCGCAGTTTAATCAGCGCCCGAGGATCTCCGGCAGCGCCATGTGGATGATCGGGCACGGTTCGCCGGCCTTGCCATGTTCGCAGTCGGCGACGAGCTGGCGCAAGGCGGCGACGACCTGCTGCAACTGGCCGATGCGCATCTCGATGTCATCGATTTTTTCGGCGGCCAGCGCACGCGCTTGCTGGCGATCCTTCAAGTCGTCGAGTTGTAGCAGACCGGAAATTTCATCGAGCGTGAAACCGACCGTCTGGGCGCGCTTGATGAACTGCAGCCGCTGCCGGTGCTGTGGCTGGTAGTGGCGGTAGGCGCCGCCGTGCGCGGCGGGTGTCTCGAGCAGCCCGCGACGCTGGTAGTAGCGGATGGTTTCGACGCCGACGCCGGTCTCGCGGGCCAGCCGGCCGATGGTCATGTGTTCCGTACCCATGAAAAATTCCTTGACTCCGTACCCGGGTACGCAGTTTAGACTTTCCCCGTCAGACAGCCAAACCGGGAGAACATCATGTCCGTACCCTCGGCCGCCGCCGCGCACATCGATCTGCCCATCGAGGGCATGACTTGCGCGGCCTGTGCGGCGCGCATCGAAAAACAGTTGAACAAGTTGCCCGGTGTCGAGGCGGCGGTGAATTTCGCCAGCGAGCGCGCACGTATTGCCTACGATCCGGCGGCCGTTGCCGCGCCCCGGCTCATCGAGACCATCGAGCGTGCCGGCTTCAAGGTGCCGGCGCAATCGGTCGATCTGGCACTCTCCGGCATGACCTGCGCGGCCTGCGCGACGCGCATCGAGACAGTGCTCAACAAATTGCCCGGGGTCCAGGCGAGTGTCAATTTTGCCAGTGAGCGCGCCCGCATCCAGTATGTGCCGGGGCAGACCGATGTGGCTGCGTTGATCGCTGCCGTGCGCCGTGCCGGTTACGAGGCGCGCGAATCAGGACTCGATACGCGCAGCGAGGAGAAGACGCGCAAGGCGGCGCTCTACCGGGACGAACTGCGCCGCTTCTGGATCGCCGTGGTGCTGACCGTACCGCTGGTGGGGCAGATGGCGCTGATGTTCTCCGGCAGTCATGCCGAGCTGCCGCGTGGGCTGCAGTTTGTGCTCGCCACACCCGTGCAGCTCTGGATCGGCTGGCGTTTCTATGTTGGCGCCTGGCACGCTCTGCGCGGTGGCAGTGGCAACATGGATGTGCTGGTGGCGCTGGGCACGTCGATGGCGTGGATCTTCAGTACGGTGGTCTGGGTGTTCGACCTGCATCACTACCATGTCTATTTCGAGGCCTCGGCGGCCGTCATCACCCTGGTGCTGATGGGGAAACTGCTCGAGGCGCGCGCCAAGGCGAAGACCTCGGCTGCCATCGAAGCGTTGATCAGCCTGCAGCCGCAGACGGCCTTCGTCCTGCGCGAGGGCGAACTGGTCGAAGTGTCGGTGGCGAGCCTGAATCCGGGTGATGTCTTCGTCGTGCGTCCGGGAGAGAGCGTGCCGGTCGACGGCGAGGTGATCGAGGGGGCGAGCAGCGCGAACGAGGCGATGCTCACCGGCGAGAGCCTGCCGGTCTCCAAGCGCGTCGGCGACAAGGTGTTTGCCGCCACAGTGAATGGCGAGGGCCTGCTGCATTGTCGCGCCACCGGCATCGGCAGCCAGACGCTGCTCGCCGGCATCATCCGCATGGTCGAGCAGGCACAAGGCTCCAAGGCGCCGGTGCAGCGCCTGGCCGACCGCATCTCGGCGGTGTTCGTGCCGGTGGTGGTGGTGATCGCCTTCGTCGCCTTTGCCGGCTGGTGGGTGTTCGCCGGGGACTTCACCGCGGCGCTGGTGAATGCCGTGGCGGTGCTGGTGATCGCCTGTCCCTGTGCGCTTGGACTGGCCACGCCGACGGCAATCATGGTCGGTACCGGTCGCGGGGCGGCCGCCGGCATTCTGGTAAAAAATGCCGAGGCGCTCGAGCTGGCGAAGAATGTCGAGGTGCTCGCCGTCGACAAGACCGGCACGCTGACGCTGGGCAAGCCGGCAGTGACCGATGTCGTGCCCGCCGAAGGCGTTGCCGCAGTGGAGCTGCTGCGTATTGCCGCCAGCCTGGAGCAGGGTTCGTCCCACCCGCTCGCCGAAGCGATCGTTGTCCGCGCGAGGGAGCAGGGCATTGTTCTCGCCGCACCCGGGAATCTGCAGGCGGTGGCCGGCAAGGGCCTTGAGGCCATGCTCGAGGGCGCAGATTATCGGCTCGGCTCACCCGCCTTCATCCGTGCCGGTGGCGTGGAGATTCCCGAAGCGCAGCTTGCGCCGCTTGCGGGTGCCGGCAAGAGCGTGGTCGCCGTCGCGCGAGGACTGACTTTTCTCGGGCTCCTCGGCGTTGCCGATCGCCTGCGCCCGACATCGCCTGGCGCGGTTGCGCAGTTGCAGGCGCGCGGCATCGAGGTGGTGATGCTCACTGGCGACAATGCCGCCACGGCACAGGCCATCGGCCGCGAGGCGGGCATCATGCACATCGAGGCCGATGTGCTGCCGCAGGACAAGGCGGCCGCCGTCATGGCACTCAAGGCGGGCGGGCGGCGTGTCGGCATGGTGGGTGATGGCATCAATGATGCCCCGGCGCTGGCTGCAGCGGATGTCTCCTTCGCCATCGGCGGCGGTTCGGATGTCGCGCTGGAAGCGGCCGATGTCACGCTGATGCACAGCGATCTCATGGCCGTGGTCGATGCCATCGATCTGTCACGTGCGACGCTCGCCAAGATCCGGCAAAATCTTTTCTTCGCCTTCGTCTACAATGTGCTCGGCATCCCGCTCGCAGCGTTTGGTTTTCTCAATCCGGTGATCGCCGGCGCCGCCATGGCGCTCAGCTCGGTCTCGGTGGTGAGCAACTCCTTGTTGCTGCGGCGCTGGCGGCCACGGTCCGCGACAACCCAAAAAGGAATATAAAAATGGAACACATCACCCTCAGAGTAGACGGCATGACCTGCGGCGGCTGCGTTGCCAGCGTCAGCAAAGTGCTCGGCGCGCTGCCCGGCGTGGCCACGGTCGAGGTCTCCCTCGAGAACAGGAACGCCACCATCGGTTACGAAGCCGGCACGCTGGGTATCGACGACATGAAGCGCGCCATCGTCGATGCCGGTTTCGAGACGGAGTGACGCGGCGATGAGATGCGCCTCATACCCTCTCTGGCTGGCGCCGTTCCGGCCGTTTTTCGCGCTCGTGTGCCTCTCCGGCGTGATCCTGCCGATCCTCTGGGTGCTGGTGTTTGCCGGCAAGCTGGACATGCCCGAGAGCGCCTTCACGACGATCCAGTGGCATGCCCATGAGATGTTCTTCGGCTTCGGCGGCGCCATGGTGGGTGGTTTTCTTCTCACGGCGGGCAAGAACTGGGTGAAGGTGCGGGGCATCCACGGCGCCTGGCTGATCTTTCTTGTCGCCGCCTGGCTCTTCGAGCGCATCGGCATGTGGTACGGGGGCAGCTGGCCGGCGGCACTGTTTCTCCTCTCCAATCAGCTCTTCTTCATTTGCGTCGTGCTGATGATGTGGGGGATGCTGCTGCGCCATCGCGATGTCGACAGTTATCGCGCCGACAATCCCTACCTCATCGTCATGCTGCCGATCTTCCCCGTGGCAAAGGCCCTGCTCCTCGATGGTCATTACAACCTGGCTGGCGAGACGATGACGCTGGGTCTGTTTCGTCTCACCTTCCTCATCATGCTCGAGCGCACGCTCACCGACTTCATCAAGGGCGTGTTCAAGCGCGACATCCTGCGCCAGCCCTGGCTCGACCATCCGATCAAGCTCCTCGCGCTGGCGCTCGCCTTTGCCGGCTTCATGCCGCCGCTGATCACCGCACTGCTGGCAGTGCTGCTGGCGGCACTGCTGCTCGTCCGCCTGCCATTCTGGGAGCCGCGCCTGGGCCTGAGCCGCATCGACATCGGCATCATGTACGCGGGCTATCTCGCCATCGTCCTGCAACTGCTCGCCGTTGCCTACGAACAGGCGCTCAAGGGCGTCTGGGTGGGCAGCGTCACCACCCACCTCTTCACCTTCGGTGTGATGGGACTCATCATCCCGGCGATGATCGTGCGCATCTCGAAGGGACACACCGGACGCAAGGTGTCCTTCGACCGACTCGACAAGGCGGTGCTGTGGATCATGATCGCCGCTCTCGTCGCGCGCGTGCTGCTGCCGCAGGTGGTGCCGGAGATCTACCTGCGCTGGCTCGATCTGGCCGCCGCCTGCTGGTCACTGACTTTTGCCATCCTTGGCTGGCGCTACATCCCCTTCCTGCTGCAGCCGCGCGTGGATGGCCGCGAGCACTGAGCAGGCGCGGCCGCGATCCGGCACATGAGTGCGCCTGACATCCGCCGGGGGGGCGCTCGGACGGGCGCTCAGGTGGGCATCCTGCGCTTGCATGCGCGCAAGCATCTTTTCGTCACCTGGGGGCTCGGGCTGTCTGCCCTCGGCGTGGCGATTCTCCTGTTGCAAAGCCTGCAGCAATTGTTTGCCGGTGAGGTGACGCCCGCTTTTCGCTACGCTCTGCTGGGCGGCAGCGCCGGCTTTCTGGCGACGGCGCTGGGCGCCCTGCCGGCGCTGGTCCTGCGTGGCATCGCCCAGCGCACCGAGGATTCGATGCTCGGTCTGGCCGCCGGCATGATGCTGGCGGCCAGCGCCTTCTCTTTACTCCTTCCCGGTTTGCAGACGGGCGCCGAACTTCTGGACAGCAAGCTGTTGGGCGCCGCTGTCGTCGTTCTCGGCATGGCGCTGGGCGTGCTGCTGATGCTCGGTCTGGACAGTTTCACGCCGCACCAGCACGAAAGTGGCGAACCGTGTGGGCCTGGCCACGAACGTTATGGCTGGGTCTGGCTCTTCGTCTTCGCCATCGTTTTGCATAACCTGCCCGAGGGCATGGCCATCGGTGTGGGCTTCGCCCAGGGTGATCTGGGCGTGGGGCTGCCGCTCACCACGGCGATCGCCTTGCAGGACATGCCCGAAGGACTGGCGGTGGCGCTCGCCTTGCGCAGCGCCGGACTGTCGGCCGGGCGGGCGGTGGTGATCGCCGCCGGCAGCGGGCTGATGGAACCCCTGGGCGCCCTGCTCGGTGCAGGGCTGGCAAGCGGACTGGCGCTGGCCTATCCGGTCGGACTCGGCCTCGCCGCCGGCGCGATGATCTTCGTCGTCTCCCACGAAGTGATCCCGCAGACGCATCGCAACGGCCACCAGACACCGGCCACCATCGGCCTCATGGTGGGCTTTGCCGTGATGATGGTGCTTGATACGGCATTGGGCTGAACATCATTCTTCCATTTTCCGGGTGACGCCAAAAGAAACGCCCCGGATCGCCGGGGCGTGGTGCCGTTGAAGGTGCGCGCGGTTACTCCTCCAGAAGGCTTCTGAGCATCCAGGCGGTTTTCTCGTGCACTTCAAGGCGCTGGGTGAGCAGATCCGCCGTGGGCTGGTCATCCGCCTTGTTCACTGCCGGGAAAATCTCGCGTGCGGTGCGGGCGGTGGCCTCCTGGGCGGCAACCAGCAGGCGGATCATCTCGGTGGCCGAAGGCGTGCCTTCGACTTCCTTGATCGAGGCGAGCTTGACGAATTCCTTGTAGCTGCCTGGTGCGGGAAAGCCCAGCGCGCGGATGCGCTCGGCGATGGTGTCCAGCGCGTTCCACTGCTCGGTGTATTGATCCATGAACATCAGGTGCAGGGTGTTGAACATCGGCCCGGTGACGTTCCAGTGAAAATTGTGTGTCATGAGATACAGCGTGTAGCTGTCGGCCAGAAGATGCGAGAGGCCTTTGGAAATTTTCGCGCGGTCGGTCGCGGAAATGCCGATGTTGATGGCGGGGGCGGGTTTGTTCTTGCTTGCCATGATGCGGACTCCTTCAGGTTGAGGGCTCGCCCCCGGCAGGGGCGGGCTGTTTATCTGCGGTTTTTCATTGCTCGTTTGCAGGTGCCAGCTTATACGCCGGCCTCTTTCATGTCGATCCCCAGCGCCCTGGCGATGCCGGCACCATAGGCCGGATCGGCCCGGGTGCAGTGGCGGATGTGACGCAGCTGCACTTCGCGCGTGGTGCCGTGCATGGCGCGGGCGGTGTTGTCGAACAGCACCTGTTGCTGCGCCGGCGTCATCAGGCGGAACAGCGCGCCCGGCTGCGAGAAATAATCGGCATCCTCGCGGTGATTCCAGTGATCGGCGGCGCCCTCGACGGACAGCGGCGGCTCGCGGTAGTCGGGCTGCTCCTGCCATTCGCCATAGCTGTTCGGCTCGTAGCCGCGGGTCGAGCCGAAGTTGCCATCAACGCGCATGGCGCCGTCGCGGTGGTAGCTGTGTGCGGGGCAGCGCGGCGCGTTGACCGGGATCTGGTGGTGATTCACCCCGAGCCGGTAGCGCTGCGCATCGCCGTAGGAGAACAGGCGCGCCTGCAACATCTTGTCCGGCGAGAAGCCGATGCCGGGCACGACGCTGGCCGGGTTGAAGGCCGACTGCTCGACCTCGGCGAAGAAGTTCTCCGGATTGCGATTGAGCTCCATCACGCCCACCTCGATCAGCGGGTAGTCCTTGTGCGGCCACACCTTGGTCAGGTCGAAGGGGTTGTAGGGCACTTTCGAGGCGTCCTTTTCCGGCATGATCTGCACCATCAGCGTCCATTTCGGGAAGTCACCGTTCTCGATGGCTTCGTAGAGATCTTTCTGGTGACTCTCGCGGTCCTTGCCGATGATCGCCTCGGCCTCGGCATCGGTCAGGTTCTTGATGCCCTGTTGGCACTTGAAGTGGAACTTCACCCAGTGGCGCTCGTTCTTCGCATTGATGAAGCTGAAGGTATGCGAGCCGAAGCCGTGCATGGTGCGGTAGCTGGCCGGCAGGCCGCGGTCCGACATGACGATCGTCACCTGGTGCAGCGCCTCGGGCAGCGAGGTCCAGAAGTCCCAGTTGTTCT
>CAZSHO010000030.1:0-21757 GCA_964607005.1 uncultured Rhodocyclaceae bacterium | reverse complement strand
CACGAATCGGCCAGCGATCTGCATCGCCTGGGATTCATCGACAAGCGCAAGATGCGGAAATATGACGTACTGTGCCTGGAGCCGGTGCAGGACTACGACGCCACGAAGGTCAAGGCACTGCGCGAACGACTGCACTTGAGTCAGGCCGTGTTGGCCAGCGTGCTGAACACCAGTACGTCCACGGTTCGTAAGTGGGAGGTGGGCGACAAACGCCCCAGCGGGCCGTCGCAGAAGCTGCTGGACATCCTCGAACGTAAGGGACTGGAAGCGGTGCTTTGAGGCAATCCTGCCCATTGCCGCTCACGCCTGCCGTTTCGGTTGGCAGTGTCGCAGCGGCCGTGGTCAGCCGATGGCGTGCGAGACCAGGCCGTCGGCCAGTTTCGGTTCGAACCATGTCGACTTGGGTGGCATCACCTCGTCGCGATCAGCCACCGCCATCAGGTCTTCCATGCCGGTCGGAAAGAGGGCGAAGGCTGCCGCCATCTCGCCGCTGTCAACACGCCGCTCCAGCTCTTCCAGGCCGCGGATGCCTCCGACGAAATCGATGCGCTTGTCGCGGCGCAGATCCCGGATTTTCAGGATCGGCCCGAGCAGGTTGTCCGAGAGCAGGCTGACATCGAGGCTGGCGACCGGATCGTTGGTCGGAATGCGATCCGGATTGAGCGTGAGGCGATACCACTGGCCGGGCAGGTAGAGGCTGAATTCGCCACGCTGCATCGGCCGGTAGCGCGGCGTACACATCGAGACGACGAAACGGTCGGTGAGTCGGGCGAGAAAGCCGTCGCTGGTGAATCCGTGCAGGTCCTTGACGATGCGGTTGTAGTCGAAGATGTGCATCTGTGTTTGCGGGAAGATGACGGCGAGAAAATGGTTGTAGTCTTCTTCGCCATTGTGTTGCGGGTTTTTCGCGCGTTGCGCCGCGCACACGCGCGAGGCGGCGGCGGAGCGATGATGGCCGTCAGCAATGTAGAGTGCCGGCAGGGTGTCGAAGAGAAAAGTCAGTCGTCGCAGCACGGCGTCCTCGCGGATCACCCAGAGACTGTGGCGGATGCCGTCATCGGCGAGGACATCCGCATCGGGTGCGCCTGCAGAGGCAGTTGCCAGAATTTGTGCGATGTCGGGCTGATCGGGATGGGCGAGCAGCACCGGCCCGGTCTGGGCGTTGAGTGCCTCGATCTGGCGCACGCGGTCATCCTCCTTGTCCGGGCGAGTGAATTCGTGCTTGCGGATGCGGTTACTGTCGTAGTCGATGACCGAGGCGGCGGCGACAAGGCCGGTCTGCACGTGTTCGCCCATGACCAGCCGATAGACGTAATAACACGGTGTGTCGTCCTGGCGCAGGACTCCCTCGGCAAGCATGCGCTGATAGTTCTCGCGCGATTTGGCATAGACCTGCGATGAATAGGGATCAGTCTCAGGCGGCAGATCGATTTCCGCTTTCGAGACGTGCAGGAAACTCCAGGGTTTGCCGGCGATGCGCTGACGCGCTTCCTCGCTGGAGAGAACGTCATAGGGTGGGGCGGCGACGTCGTTGGCGCGTCCGGGTGCCGGGCGTACGCCGCGAAACGGTTTGATGAGTGACGACATGATGGTTTTCGAATCAGGAGAGTCTGGTGGGGAGAATGTCTTTGAGCACTTCGCGTGCTTTGCGGATCATGGTTTCGGTGGTCGGCCAGTCGACACAGGCGTCGGTAACCGAACAGCCGTATTTGAGCTGCGAGAGATCGTCCGGGATCGGCTGGTTGCCCCCTTCGAGGTTGCTCTCGATCATCAGGCCGACGATGGACTGATTGCCCTCGCGAATCTGATGCACGACGTCGGACATCACCAGCGGTTGCAGGGCCGGGTCTTTCAGCGAATTGGCGTGCGAGCAGTCGATGACGAGATTGGCGGCGATCTTCGCCTTGGCCAGTGCGCGCTCGGCCATGCAGACGCTGACCGTGTCGAAGTTTGAACGCCCGTCACCGCCGCGCAGGACGACATGCCCGTAGGGATTGCCCTGCGTGCGTACGATCGCCGAGCGCCCCTGCATGTTGATGCCGAGGAAGCTGTGCGGGTGCGAGGCGGACTGGATGGCGTTGATGGCCGGGGTGATGTCGCCATCGGTGGCGTTTTTGAAGCCGACCGGCGTCGACAGGCCGGAGGACATCTCGCGATGGGTCTGCGACTCCGAGGTGCGTGCGCCGATGGCCGTCCAGGAGATCAGGTCACCCAGGTATTGCGGCGCGATCGGGTCGAGTGCTTCGGTGGCCGTGGGCAGGCCCAGTTCGGTGACTTCGAGCAGGAACTGGCGCGCCTTCTGCATGCCCTCTTCGATGTGGAAGGAGTCGTCCATGTAAGGATCGTTGATGAAGCCCTTCCAGCCGGTCGAGGTGCGCGGCTTCTCGAAATAGACGCGCATCACCAGAAACAGCGTGTCGGCGACTTCGTCGGCGAGGCGCTTGAGGTGCTGCGCGTAGTCGAAGCCGGCCACCGGGTCGTGGATCGAGCAGGGGCCGACGACGATGAACAGACGCGGGTCGCGCCGATCGAGGATCGCCTTGATCGTCTCGCGGCAGGCATAGACCGTCTCGGCGGCCTGGTCACTGAGCGGAATGCGCGCGTTGATTTCTTCCGGGGAGGGCATCAGATCGAAGGCACTGATGCGCAGGTTTTCGAGTTGTTGCTGGGTCATGGGTTTTTTGGGGCTGATTTGCTGCCGGATTGAGGATGTTTCAGGAGTGAAATGATCTCACGGATTGCCTTCACCCGCTCGTCCAGCGAAGTGCTGGCGATGGTGATGGCGATCTTGTCCTGGCCGGCGAGCTTCCAGCGCCGGTCCTGCTGGACGAGTACGATGATGCGTGCCGGATCGACGGGTGGATTGGCGATGAACTGCAGGCGGATCACCGAGGGTGTGGCGTCGATCTTGGCGATGCCCAGCGGATGGGCGAGCAGGCGCAGGCGGTGGGTCTCCAGCAGTGTGCGCGTTTGCCCGGGCAATGGGCCAAAGCGGTCGATGAGTTCTTCTTGCAGTTGCTGCAGGGTTTGGCCGCCTTCTTCACCGTGACAGTTGGCGAGCCGCTTGTAGAGGGTCAGGCGCTCATGCACGTCGCTGCAGTAATCATCGGGCAGCAGTGCCGGAAAGTGCAGGTTGATCTCCGAGACGATGCCCAGCGGTTGCTCGAGATCGGGTTCGCGCCCGTCCTTGAGGGCACGCACGGCGGCATTGAGCATCGAGGTATACAGGCTGAAGCCGATCTCCTGGATTTCGCCGCTTTGCGATTCGCCCAGCACCTCGCCGGCGCCGCGGATTTCCAGATCGTGCATGGCGAGGAAGAAGCCGGAGCCGAGTTCTTCCATCGACTGGATCGCCTCCAGCCGGCGCTGCGCCTGGGCGCTCGGCTTGGCGTTGCGGTCGGTGAGCAGATAGGCGTAGGCCTGGTGGTGCGAGCGGCCGACGCGTCCGCGCAACTGGTGCAGCTGGGCAAGACCGAATTTATCGGCGCGGTGGATGAGGATGGTGTTGGCGTGCGGATTGTCGATGCCTGTCTCGATGATGGTCGAGCACAGCAACAGGTTGTGGCGTTGCTGGGTGAATTCCTTCATGACGCGCTCGAGCTCGCGCTCGGGCAGCTGGCCGTGGCCGACGACGATGCGCGCTTCGGGCAGGAGTTTCTCCAGCCGTTCGCGCATGCGTTCGATGGTGTCCACCTCGTTGTGCAGGAAATACACCTGACCGCCGCGCTTGAATTCGCGCAGCACCGCCTCGCGTACGATGCCGTCCGAATGCGGTACGACAAAGGTCTTGATGGCCAGGCGTTTTTGCGGTGCCGTGGCGATGACGGAGAATTCGCGCAGGCCCTCGAGTGACAGGCCGAGTGTGCGCGGGATCGGCGTGGCGGTCAGCGCCAGCACGTCAACGCTGGCGCGCAGGGCTTTCAGCGCTTCTTTCTGGCGCACGCCAAAACGGTGTTCTTCGTCGATGATGAGCAGTCCGAGACGGGAGAACCTGACGTCCTTTTGCAGCAGACGGTGCGTGCCGATGGCGATGTCCACCTTGCCCTCGGCGAGCAGTTGCAGCGCGCCAGCCTGTTCCTTCGCGCTCCTGAAGCGCGAGAGCTCGGCAATCTTTACCGGCCATTCGTTGGCTACGTGGGCAAAGCGGTCGGAGAAGGTATGGAAATGCTGCTCGGCGAGGAGCGTCGTGGGCGCCAGCACCGCCACCTGTTTGCCATCCATCACGGCGGCGAAGGCGGCGCGCAGCGCTACTTCCGTCTTGCCAAAGCCGACATCGCCGCAGACCAGACGGTCCATCGGCCGGCCCGACTTCATGTCTTCGAGCACGGCGGCGATGGCGGCGGCCTGATCGGGAGTTTCTTCGAAGCTGAAGCCGTCGGCGAAGGCTTCCATGTCGTGTTCGCGGAACGAGAAAGCGTGGCCCTCGCGCGCAGCGCGGCGCGCGTAAAGGGCGAGCAGCTCCGCTGCGGTGTCGCGCACCTGTTGCGCGGCCTTTTCCCGGGCGCGCTCCCAGCGGTCGGTGCCGAGCTTCGAGAGGCCGACCTCCTCGGGGGCGATGCCGCTGTAGCGCGAGATGAGGTGCAGGTGCGCCACGGGCACATAGAGCTTGTCGCCGCCTGCATACTCGAGATCGAGAAATTCCGTTTCGCCTTCGCCCAGATCGAGCAGCGCGAGACCCTGGTAGCGACCGATGCCGTGGTTCTCATGAACGACCGGATCGCCGATTTTCAGTTCCGTCAGATCGCGCAACCAGCCTTCGAGACTGGTGCGGCGTGCCTCGGAACGGCGCCCGCGTGTCCGTGCCGTGGCGGCGTAGAGCTCGTTTTCGGTGACGAGGGCGAGATTTGCCGCGGGCAGCACGAAGCCGCTGGACAAGGGGCCGACGGTGAGCATCAGCGGCGAGGGTGCTGTCAGCGCGTCGCTGAAATTTTCCTGCAGTTGTGGCTGCAAGCCATATTCGGCGAGATATTGCAGCAGGGTCTCGCGCCGCCCGGGCGATTCGGCGATGAGCAGGATGCGGCCGTCGAATCCGGCGGCAAAGGTGCGCAACTTGTGCAGCGGGTCGTCGGCACGGCGTTCGACGGCGAGATCGGGCAATGGCGTGGCCGGTGCATCCGCTGCCCCCGGCGCAGCCGGAAAAGTCAGTCGTGACAGCACGGCGGCTGCCAGGAAAAACTGCTCCTCGCTGAGGAATAGCTCGTCCGGTGGCAGCAATGGCCGGCTGCGGTCGCCGCCGAGCAGCCGGTGGCGCGACTGCGTGTCGGCCCGGAATTCGCGGATCGCCGCGTGCACGTCCTGGTGCAGGCAGAACACCGTCTCGGCCGGTAAATAGTCGAACAGCGTGGCCGTGCGTTCGAAGAAGAGCGGCAGGTAATACTCGATGCCGGCCGGCGCAATGCCGTTGGAGACATCCTTGTAGATCGGCGAGCGTGACGGATCGCCCTCGAAGGTTTCCCGATAACGGCCGCGAAAATATGAACGGCCGGCTTCGTCGAGCGGAAATTCGCGCGCCGGCAGCAGGCGGATTTCAGTCACCGGATAGACGGTGCGTTGCGAATCGATGTCGAAGCTGCGCAGGGTTTCGATTTCCTCGTCGAAGAGCTCGATGCGAAAAGGCAGGGCTGAACCCATCGGGAACAGATCGATCAACCCGCCACGCACGCTGTATTCCCCCGGCGAGACGACCTGGGTGACGTGTGTGTAGCCGGCCAGCGTGAGCTGCGCGCGCAAGGCGGCGACATCGAGGCGTTCGCCCTGCTTGAGAAAGAAGGTGTGCGCGGCCAGATAGGCGGCTGGTGCCAGGCGCGTGAGTGCCGTGGTGGCCGGCACCAGCGCGATGTCGCAGGCGCCGCGGCTGATTTCATGAAGCGTGGCCAGCCGCTCGGAGACGAGTTCGTGATGCGGCGAGAGCGTGTCGTAGGGAAGTGTCTCCCAGTCGGGCAGCAGGTGCACGCGCAGCCGGGGTGCGAACCAGAGGATCTCTTCCTGCAGACGCTGGGCTTCGGTCGGACTGGCGGTGATGACGGCCAGCATGCGGTTGCCGCCTGCCAGTTGTGCGAGCGCCAGCGCATCGGCCGAACCGGCCAGCGCCGGCAGATCGAGGCGCGTGCCCGGACGTGGCAGATCGGGCCAGAATCGCGAGGAGGCAGTGGTGCCAGCAGGAACAGCGACAGTCATCGAGCGTGCAGCGGGTGCAACGGAAGGCACAGCCGGGAACAAAGGACGAATTATACTGGCCAGACCATGTAAATCAGCAACGAAACCGCCATGAAAACCTGCTACACCGAGATTCCCCCTTACATCACCAAGGATGGTTCGGAAATCCGCGAGCTGATGCATCCGGCCGTACACGGCAACCGGCATCAGAGCCTGGCCGAAGCGGTGGTGCCGCCGGGTGCGCGTACCTTGCTGCACCGCCATCACGAAACCGAGGAGCTGTATCACGTCACGGCGGGTGAGGGCCTGTTGACGCTCGGCGACGACGTGCTGAAAGTCAGTTGTGGTGACACGGCGCTGATCCCGCCCGGTACGCCGCATTGCGTCGAGGCGCTGGGGGATGCGCCGCTGCATATTCTCTGCTGCTGCAGCCCGGCCTATCGCCACGAGGATACGCAACTCCTCGAAGACGCGCAGCACGATTGAAAAGTCAGCGCTGGCAGGACGGCGCCGGTGCTCGTTCCTCCTTAGCGGATCGGGCCGAGGCCGGCGCGCAGGACGGCGCTGACCGCCTCATAACCCTGGCCGAAGAGGTTTTCCATGGCTGGCGCGTAATACGGCATCGACAGGGCCAGCAGGGCGAAGCCAGCCATCAGTGTCACCGGAAAGCCGACGGCGAAGAGGTTGAGCGAGGGGGCGACCTTGGTGAGCACGCCCAGCGCGATGTTGGCGATGAGCAGCGCGCCGATCACCGGCAGCGCGAGCAGGACGCCGAACGAGAAGATGGCGCCGGCCCAGCGCAGCAGCACCTCCCAGCCGCCCGGAAATGGTGATGTGCCGATCGGCAGCAGGCTGAAACTTTCCGTGAGCAGTGCCAGCATCATCAGGTGGCCGTCGAAGGCCAGGAAAAACAGCAGGGCGATGAGGCCGAGGAATTCGGCGACGATGGGCGACTGGCCGGAGTTCTGTGCGTCATAGAACACGGCAAACCCCAGTCCCATCTGCAGGCCGATCAATTCGCCGGCCAGATCGATGCCGGCAAACACGATGCGCATGGTGAAGCCCAGCGCCAGGCCGATCAGGCCCTGTTGCAGGAGAACAGCCAGCCCCGTCCACGAACCCGGTGCGATGGCCGGTGTGGAGGGCAGGGCGGGGGCGAGGGCCAGCGTCACGGCCAGGCCGGTGAGGAGCTGGATGCGCGGGGGCAGCGAAGCATTGTTGAATACCGGTGCGGTGGCGATCAGGCCGAGAATGCGCGCAAGCGGAAAGATGAAGGCGGCGATCCAGGCATCGAGCTGGGCGTCAGTGACAGAAATCATCGCTGTCGGGGGTGTGGCTCATCGGCCCTAGCCGATCATGGCGGGAATTGATTCGTAGAGCCTGCGCATGTAGTCGGTCATGGTGGTGAGCATCCACGGTCCGGCAACGACCAGGATGACGAACATCGATATCAGCTTGGGCACGAAGGTGAGCGTCATTTCGTTGATCTGTGTGGCGGCCTGGAAGATGCTGACCACGAGGCCGGTGGCCAGCGCCCCGATCAGCATGGGTGCGGCCACCAGCAGGGCAACTTCGACGGCGACACGTCCGATTTCGACCACGGTGGAGGGGTTCATTCAATTCTCCTTTATCCGAAACTTTGTACGAGCGAGCCGATCACCAGATTCCAGCCGTCGACGAGCACGAAGAGCATGATCTTGAACGGCAGCGAGACGATCACCGGTGACATCATCATCATGCCCATCGACATCAGCACGCTCGCCACCACCATGTCGATGATGAGAAACGGGATGAAGACGATGAAACCGATCTGGAAGGCTGTCTTCAGCTCGGAGGTGACGAATGCCGGAATCAGCACGCGCATCGGCAGGTCTTCGGCGCGGTCTACTTTCGGCGCTTTGCCGATACGCGTGAAGAGCGCCAGATCGGCACTGCGCACCTGTTTCAACATGAATCCCTTGAGCGGCACGACGCCGCGCTCGACAGCCTCGTTGAAACTGATCCTGTTTTCCGCCAGCGGCTGCCAGGCATCGGTGTAGATGCGCTCGGCCACCGGTGCCATGACGAAGAAGGTGAGAAACAGGGCCAGGCCGACCACGACCTGGTTCGGTGGCGAAGTCTGCGTGCCGAGCGCATGGCGCAGCAAGGAGAGGACGATGATGATGCGCGTGAAGGAGGTAGTCATCAGCACGATGGCCGGCAGGAATGTCAGCGCGGTGATGAAGAGCAGTGTCTGGATCGACAGCGTGTAAGTCTGGCCGCCGCCGGCCGTCGGTGTGCTGGTGAAGGCCGGCAGGCCCTGGGCCTGGACGCCGACGGAGAACAGCAGCAGGACGAGCGGGAGCAACCGGCTAGGGCGCATGCTTGCGCTCCATGATCTGCCTGAGCCAGGTGCCGAAATCCTTTCCTTCGGCCGTCGGCGTTTTTTCGAGAGGCTGTCCCTTGGGCATCTGATGCAGTGCGCGCACCTGACCGGGGGCGACACCCACCAGGAGCCAGGTGTCTTCCACTTCGAGCAGGACGATGCGCTCGCGCGGTCCGACGGCCGCACCGCCGACGATACGCAAGGTGCCTGCGGTCTTGCCCGAGGTGGCGGACAGGCGCTTGATGAGCCACAGAACGGCAAAGATGGCGAGGACCACCGCGGCAAGCCCGAGCAGCATCTGCACAAGACTGGCACCGGCGTCCGGCAGTGCGGCGGGAGCGGATTGTGCCCGGGCCACCGGGGCAGAGGCGGCAAGGAGGACAAGGGCAGAGCGGAAAAATGTGCACATGGCGGCAGAGTACTGCCGCCGGATGAAGGGCGAGACGGGGATTAGCTGGCGAAAACGACCGCTATTCGCGGGGAAGCACGGTCAGCGCAGGAAATGCAGGGAACGCAGAGGAAACCCTTCGCTTGCGCTGTCTCCGAACCCTTGCGTTACATGCGGTTTCAGCCTTTATCTGTTCAGCTTTCGCATCCGTTCGCTCGGCGTGATGATGTCGGTGAGGCGGATGCCGAACTTGTCATTCACCACCACGACTTCGCCCTGCGCGATGAGGGTGCCGTTGACCAGCACGTCCATCGGTTCGCCGGCCATGGCGTCGAGTTCGACGATCGAGCCGTGGGCGAGCTGGAGCAGGTTGCGGATGGAGATTTTCGTGCGGCCAAGCTCGACGGTCATCTGTACCGGGATGTCGAGGATCATGTCGAAATCCTGCATCGCTGCCGACTTTGCGCTTTCGCCCAGAGGCTGGAAGATGTCGGCGGGTTGCGCGGCGGCATCGGCAGCGGCCTGCTCGCCCATGGCGGCGGCCCAATCGTCCTCGCTCACCTGGTCTGCGGTTTCGTTTTCGGCCATGATCAGGTCCTTTCAGTTTTTTCCGGTGTGATGAAGCGCTCCACCTTCAGCGCATATTGCCCGTGCTGCAACCCGTAGCGGCATTCCATCACCGGTACGTGATCGACCTCGACGAAAATCGTCTCCTCGATCTCGAAGGGGATGATGTCGCCTTTCTTCATCTTGAGAATCTGGCCAAGCGTGATTCCGGTTGTGCCCAGATTGGCGACCAGCTCGACGTCGGCTGTCTGCAACTGGCGCGTGAGCGTGCCAACCCAGCGTTTGTCGGAGACGAGGTGGTCGCTTTGCATGGTGCTGTAGAGCAGATCACGAATCGGTTCGACCATCGAGTAGGGCATGCACAGATGCATCTCTGCTGTCGAGCCGGAAAACTCCAGGGTGATGGTGTAGGCGACGACAATCTCGCTCGGCGTGGCAATGTTGGCGAACTGTGAATTCATCTCCGAGCGGATGTATTCCATTTTCATTTTGAAAACAGGTGCCCAGGCTTTTTCGAATTCGGTGAAGATGACACCGAGCAGCCCCTGGATGATGCGCTGCTCGGTCGGCGTGAAATCGCGCCCCTCCACCCGCGTATGAAAGCGGCCGTCGCCGCCGAACATGTTGTCGACGACGAGAAACACCAGGTTTGGATCGAGTACCACCATGCCGGTGCCGCGTAGCGGCGAGAAATGCACGAGGTTGAGGTTGGTCGGCACCACCAAGTTACGGATGAACTCGCTGTATTTCTGCACGCGGATCGGGCCGAGGGAGATTTCCGTCGTGCGGTGCATGTAGTTGAACAGGCCGATACGCAGATAGCGCGCAAAGCGCTCGTTGATGAGCTCGAGTGTGGGCATGCGCCCGCGCACGATGCGCTCCTGGCGGCCGATGTCATAGTTCTTGACGCCGCCGCCATCATCGGATTTTTCCGGCTCGTCGGTTTCGCCGGTGACGCCCTTGAGCAGGGCATCGACTTCTTCCTGTGAGAGAAAATCCTGTGCCATCGTCAGCGCGCCTCGTCACTGGATGATGAATGAAGTGAAGAAGACATTCTGTACCGGGTCATCTTCGCTGGCATGGGCGAGCCGGGTCGCTGGTTTGGGTTTTGCCGGTGTCGCTGCGGGTGGCGTATTGGCGGGTGTGCTGACCGGCGTGCCCGTCGGGGCATCGGTGGCCGGGGTGTTGCCGCCAGACTCCGCGGCGGCGGTGGACGCAGCCGGAGCCGGTGTCTCGGCCGCCTCGGCGGGTTTTTCAGTGCTTTTGTCGGCATCGGCTTCCACCGGTACGCTTCCTTGTTCGCTGGCGGTGGCTGCGGCTTCTTGTTGTGCTTCGTGATTCGTCTCGAGAGGGATATCGAGGCGGATCGGTTTGACCGGATTTCCATTGGCGGCAAGGATCACGTTGTTGGAGGTTTGCCGCATTTCCTCGGCCAGGCGCTCACGTCCCTCGCCCGAGGTAAGTTCCGTCGGTTTTTTTGAGGCAAGCAGGGTGAGGATGCGGTGGCGCAATTCAGGCATGTATTGTTTGAGGGTGTCGGCGTTTGACTGATCGAGCACTTTCAACGTGGCGGCCACCTGGAGATACTGTTCGTCCTGTGTGGATGCGGCAAGGTTGACGGTAAAAGGGTCGAGTGGCACGAAAACCGGCGGTTTGGGTTTGGTGACCTTGACGGGCTCCTCGGCCGTATCGCTTTTTTTCGAGAAGAAATACCAGCCGGCGCCACCGGCGACGACAAGGATGACCAGCAGGCCGATGAGCAGGGGCAGCTTGCCTTTCTTTTTGGGCGGTTGTTCCTCGCTTTCGGGAGCGGTTTCCTTGTTGTTTGCAGGTGGCGCCTTTGCCATGATCACTCCTGATTGTCGAACCCGATGATGTCGCTTCTCTTGTGTTGTTCAAGCCTCGAACCGAGCCTGTTTTCCCCGTTCCTTTGCATTTGATCAGGCGAAGGTATCGACCAGGCCTTCGCTGCGTTGCAGCCATTGCGTCCGGGAGGCGGCCGGCGTACCGGCGGGCCCGGCCTGATCATGGCCGGTACCCTCGTGCTGTCCGGACGAAAAATCCTGTGTGTCCTGACCCGAAGCGTGCGCATTCACGCTGGCCTGACCCAGAAAAATGCCGGCATCGGCCAGCATCTCGCGCAGTCGCGGCAGGGCCTGTTCCAGTGCATCCCGTGCGGCCTGGCTGGCGGAGACAAACGTGGCACTCGTCTGATCACCGTTGATCGACAAGGCAATCTCCACCTTGCCCAGATGCGGCGGCGTCAGGGTCAGCTCGGCACGGCTGTCGTTGCGGGCGGCCAGCAGGACAATTTTCTGACCAACTTCGTGGCTCCAGCCCGGTGCGCCCAGAGGTGTGCTGATGTGCTGGGACGGGAGGGTGTCACCGGCATGAACAGATCCGCTGGAAGACGGCGGGATGACAGGATTGCCCGGTGCGTGCGGCTGTGTCTGGGCCTGTGTCTGGGTGGGGGCATTTTCCGCCAGGGACAGCAGGGTCTGACTCGCAGGGTCCTTGCTGGCGGTGGCCTGAATCACATTCGCCGCACCACCCGATGCTGCCGGAGCGGATCGTGCCGGAGTGTCCGCTGCAGTCAGATCCGCGCCGCTTGCTGTGGTGGATGGCTGTGCGGCGCCCTGCTCCAGTGTCTTGCCGTTGTCTGTCGGCAGAGAGGCCAGGGAAAGAGGGGGAGTGTCCGTCGTTGCGCGAGCAGCTTGCAAGGAGGCGTCCATGCGGGTGTCCGCGCCGGATGCCGGAGCGGCGGGGCTGCTGCCCTCGATCACACCGAGCAGTGCCGCCAGTTGTGGCATCAGGGCGGCTGCAGCATCGGAGGCAACAGGCGGATCGGTGACGACGGCAGATTCCGCCGCCGGGGCGGTTGCCGGAGCGGCAATTTTGTCTGTTTCGGCCTTCCCCTTTGCCGGTGCAGCCATCTTTTCCTGCAGGACGGTATTGAAGCCGGTTGCCGCAGCGGCGTCTGAGGTATTGCCCGGATCCGCGCTGGCGGATGAGGGGAGCGGTGTGCTCGAAGGCGGCAAGGCGGCGGGCGGAAGGGCTGGCGTCATGGTGTGTTCCCTGGATGCGTGTTCTGTTCGCACCCATACATGCAAGCGGCGTGCCAGATACTGCAGGGTCTTCCTAGTTCTGCTCTCTGCCGTGGCCCTTGGCGGCGTGTTCGTCCTGGGTACGCTGCTCGCGCCGGGATTCGGTATGCACCTCGTCGCTCTTGTGGCGTTGCGACAGGGTATCGAAGGCCTTGACCTGATTGCGTTTGTCGAGCCATTCCTTTTGTCCGTTCATCGTCCGTTGCCGGGAGGCGGTGACGATCGATGCCTGTTGCGAGATGGCTTCGTCGATCCGCCCGAGGAAGGACTGGTAATTGCCCCACTCTTCACGGCTCATGCCGTTCTGGGCAGCCTGGCGAAAGCGCGTTTCGTATTCTTCCCGGTACTGTTCGAGCAGGGCCAGTGTCTTTTCGACCTCCTGCTCGCTCGAGAGCAGTTGTCCGAGCTTGCGTGCGGCATCGTCCATGCGCGTCTGGGACAGATCGAGAAGCGTCTGCAGGGGGAATGCCTTCATCCTTGCGCTCCTGACAAGATCAATCAACGGCCCGATTCAAACAAACTTGAAGGGAATTTACGAGGAAGTACGTCACAGTTCAGGGCTCCAGGCCGAACAGCCGGTGCAGCTTGAGTACCGCATCCTGGTAGTTTTCCCGCTCGTCCATGCCTTGTTGCAGGAAGGCCTCGAAGGCCGGCTGCATGGCGATGGCCTGATCGAGCGTCGAATCCGAGCCGGCGGCATAGGCACCGACGGCAATCAGGTCGCGCGAACGTTGATAGCGGGAAAACAGATGTTTGAAGCGACGCACCACGTCCAGGTGCAGCGGCTTGATCAGGTGAGTCATGGCGCGCGAGATCGAGGCCTCGATATCGATTGCCGGATAATGCCCCTGATCGGCGAGGTTGCGCGAGAGGACGAAGTGGCCATCGAGAATGGCGCGTGCCGCATCGGCGATCGGATCCTGCTGATCGTCGCCTTCGGCCAGCACCGTATAGAAGGCGGTGATCGAACCGCCGCCTTCCGGGCCGTTGCCGGCGCGCTCGACGAGTTGGGGCAGGCGGGCAAAGACCGAGGGTGGATAGCCGCGTGTGACCGGTGGTTCGCCGATTGCCAGGGCGATCTCGCGTTGCGCCATGGCGTAGCGCGTCAGTGAATCCATGATCAACAGCACGTGGCGTCCCTGGTCGCGGAAGTGCTCGGCGATGCTGGTGGCGTAGGCCGCACCTTGCAGGCGCATCAGCGGACTGGTGTCGGCGGGAGCGGCGACCACCACCGAGCGCTTGCGCCCTTCCGGGCCAAGGCTGTGTTCGATGAATTCCTTGACCTCGCGGCCGCGCTCGCCGATCAGACCGACGACGATCACTTCGGCAGCGGTAAAGCGCGCCATCATGCCAAGCAGTACGCTCTTGCCCACGCCCGAGCCGGCGAAAAGCCCCAGCCGCTGGCCGCGCCCAACGGTGAGCATGGCGTTGATGGTGCGGATACCGACATCGAGTGAGGCGGCGATGGGGGCGCGCTGCAGGGGGTTGAATGGGCGGCTTTGCAGCGAGCGCGAGTGGTGGGTGGTGAGTGGCCCGAGCGCATCGAGCGGGCGTCCGGCGCCATCGAGTACGCGCCCGAGCAGCTCGTCGCCCACCGGCAGGTGCTTGGCGCGGTCGGTAAGGCGGCGGTTTGGTTGCAGACGCTCGCCAGCGGTCGGCAGGTCCTGCCGGCTCTCCAGTGGCAGTACCTGCGCACCCGGAGCCAGACCGTGGACATCGTCGGTCGGCATCATGAAAAGCTTGTCATTGTTGAAGCCGACGACTTCCGCTTCGACCGTCGTGCCACCGGGCAGTACGACGTGGCAATCCGCGCCGAGTGGCAGCTTGAGCCCGGCTGCCTCCATCACCAGACCATTGACGCGCGTGAGCCGTCCGCTGAACTGGAACGGTGCGGCATCGCTGACCAGTTTGCGGCAATCCTGGAGGAATCCCTGCCAGCTCTGATGATGGCCATTCATTGCCGGATGGCCGATGCGGTGCGGTTCGGGCAGGAAGGGACGGATTGCGTTTTCATCGATTCGGTTCGATCCATTCGCCGCTCATGCCCATGCTGGCGAGTACACGTTTCCAGCGGTTTTCGACCGAGGCGTCGAGCTGGCTGCCGCCGGCTTCCATGCGTACGCCACCGCGAGCGATGCCGGCATCTTCGAAGATACGGTGTCCGAGATGGGTGATCTGCTCGCCCAGGTGGGTGCGTGCCAGCGCGGCATCCTCTGGGTGCAGGTGGATCGCCACATGCTGTTGCGGCAGATGCGAGAGACCTTCGCGCACCACGTCGAGAATCAGCTCGGGGCGTGCCGCGATGCTCTGGCGCACGACCTGGCGGGCGATTTCGATGGAAAGCGCCAGGAGCTCTTCGGACACCTGCTGGTCGAATTCTCCCAGTGCAGTGTCCAGCTTCTCGACCAGCGCATGCAGGCGCATGGCTTCCATGCGCACGCGTGCCGTGCCTTCTTCATAGCCGGCGTCGTAGCCCTGTTTGTGGGCATCGCGATGGATGCGCTCGATGTCATCGGCCGTTGGCAGCTTGTTGGCCGGATTGTCTGCCGGTGCGGCCGTTGTGTTCGCTGATGGCGTGCGGGCGCAAGCCTTGTTTTCGTCGAGACTGCCCATCTCCCAGCGCTGCCAGGCAGTGAGACTTTCTTTTGCGACGAGGGTATTCATGGAAAAAAGTTGTCAGTGGGCAGTGGGCAGTGGGCAGTGGGTGAGGGGACTGCTGTCCGCTCTCATATGTATTCATCCTCGCCCTTGCCGCCGAGCTGGATCTGACCTTCGTCGGCAAGCCGGCGCGCCACCTTGAGGATTTCCTTCTGTTCGCGCTCGACTTCCGAGAGCCGCACCGGTCCTTTTGATTCGAGGTCTTCGCGTAGCATCTCGGCAGCGCGTTGCGACATGTTGCGGAAGATTTTTTCGCGCATCTCCTCGTTGGCACCTTTTAGCGCCAGAATCAGGGATTCGGACTGGACTTCGCGCAGCAGCAGCTGGATGCCACGGTCGTCGACGTCGATCAGATTGTCGAAGACGAACATCTCGTCGACGATCTTCTGCGCAAGATCCGGATCATATTCGCGCACATTGTCGAGGATCGATGTCTCGTTGGCGGTTCCGACATAGTTGAGGATTTCCGCCGCGGTATGCACACCGCCCATGGCGGCTTTCTTGATTTTGGCCGAGCCGGAGAGGATGCGTGTCAGGGCATCGTTCAACTCCTGCAGCGCCACGGGCTGCACGCCGTCGAGCGTGGCGATGCGCAGGAGAACATCATTGCGCAGACGTTCGGTGAACAGCTTGAGAATGTCTCCGGCATGATCGGATTCGAGATGAACGAGAATGGTGGCGATGATCTGCGGGTGCTCGTTCCTGATCAGCTCGGCGACGGTGGCGGCATCCATCCACTTCAGCCCTTCCAGTCCGGCGGTGTCGCCGCCTTGCAGAATGCGTGAGATCAGATTGGCGGCCCGGTCGTCACCGAGCGCTTTGGTGAGCATGCCGCGGATGTATTCCTCGTCGGCGACGACCGGAGCGCCGCGCTGGGTGACTTCATAGAAATCATCGACAACCGACTCGACTTCCTGGCGCGGCACGGACTTGAGGGTAGCCATGGCGGCGCCCAGTTTTTGCACGTCGCGTGGCGTCATGTGCTTGAGCACGGCGGCCGCCTCATCCTCGCCGAGGGTGAGCAGCAACATGGCGCTGCGCGTGATACCGTCTTCGTTGGCCATGCCGGTTCCCTGTCCTCCGTCCTTTTTCCGCTGTCCTTTTACTGAACCTTGTTGGCCGGCTGATTGCCGCCCACCCAGTCCTTGATGACCGTGGCGACGGCCTTGGGTTCCTGGCGTGCCATGTTGCGTGCCAGTTCGACCTTCTGGTCATAGCCGACGTAGCCGGGTGCGGCCTGTGCGGCGGCTTCCTCGGCGAGCACCGGTATCTGCGTTGCGCGCGCCATCAGCTTGCGCAGGAAGGGCATGACGACGCCGAACAGCAGATAGCCGGCGATACCGGCAAATATCAGGTATTTCAGTCCTTCCAGCACCCAGGCGATGATGGTTGGATTTTTCCAGACCGGTGTTTCAGGGGCATCGACCGGCTCGCCGCTGGCGAACGGGCTGTTGAGCACCGAGAGCGTGTCGCCGCGCTCCTTGTCGTAGCCCATCGCTTCCTTGACCAGGCTGTTGATCTGGGTGATTTCTTTCTGGCTGAGTGCCTTGAAGCTCTCTTTGCCGTCCTTGGCGATTTCCTTGCGGTTATTGACGACCACCGCCACCGACAGGCGCTTGATGGTGCCGTTGGGCTGGCGTACGTGACGGATGGTCTTGTCGAGCTCGTAGTTGGTGGTCGAGTCGCGCCGCCCTGCCTGCGCCGCGGCGACGGTGGCGGTCGCTGGTGCGCCAGGCTGGGCGCCTTGGGTAGCGGGGGGCGGATTCGTGCCGGGTACTGCAGCACCCGACGCAGAGGTGGGGGCGGTGGCGCCGGGAGGTGCGCCGGGTGTGCCGGGGGCGGGTGGTGTGGTCAGCGGTGCCGTGGCGGGTACGGGTGGCTGATTGGACAGGGCACCGGGCACGCCGGCGGCAGCCGGGCGTCCCGTGCCGTCTTCGCTCAGTTGCTGGCTGCGGATCGAGGCATCGCTGGGTGGATTCGGCTTGTAGGTTTCAGCGACCTGTTCCATCTGCGAGAAATCGACATCCGCCGTCACCTGGGCGCGGAAATTGCCCGGGCCGAGTAATGGCGTCAGGATGTTTTCGATGCGCCGCACGGCACTCGCCTCGATTTCCTGCACATATTTGAGCTGGCTGGCGTCGAGCCCCGGGTTGCGCCCGGGGGCCTTGTCCGAAGAGAGCAGGTTGCCGCTCTGGTCGATGACGCTGACGTTGGCCGGTGTGAGCAGAGGCACGCTGGAGGCGACCATGTGGGCGATACCGGCGACCTGATTGGCGTCGAGGGCGCGTCCGGGATGGATATTCAGAATCACCGAGGCGGAGGGTTTTTGTTCGTCGCGCAGGAAACCGGTTTGTTTGGGGATGGCCAGATGTACGCGCGCACCTTCGACCGCCGCCAGTGACTGGATCGAGCGCGAGAGCTCGCCTTCGAGCGCACGCTGGAAGTTGATCTGCTCGATGAATTGCGACATGCCGAGTTTCTGGTTTTCCATCAGTTCGAAGCCGACCAGCCCGCCCTTGGGCAATCCCTGCGAGGCCAGTCGCATGCGCAGCTCGTGCACCTGTTGCTGTGGTACGAGGATGGCGCCACCGCCATCGGCGAGCTTGAAGGGCACGTTCATCTGCTGCAGTGCGGCGATGACGTTGCCACCATCGCGCTCGGAAATATTTGTGTACAGCACGGAGAAGGTCGGTGTGCGTGTCCAGATCCAGCCGGCGGCCACCAGTGCGCTCACCAGCGACAGGGTAATGATCGCCAGCAGCTTCTGTTGCATCGGCAGGCGCATGAAAGCGGCCAGGGAGAATTGCGTGTCGGCCATGAAGTCCGGTTCCTTTCCCCCACTCGGGGTTCTCGCATCTGGCGGCATTCTGCCTGTGCGCTGCAAGAACCATTCCGGGAATAAGCGGCAATTTTTGCCCCCTATTTGCCGGCTTGGCCGGCTGGCTCCGGGCGTAATCTGCCGCCATCCCACCGGAGATGATACGGATGGATGCCACTGAAAAAACGCACAGCACCGCACACGAACTCGAGGCCAACCGGCTCGCCGAAGCCTTTCGCCTGTTCAATCAGGCTTCCGAAGAGCTGTCGGGTGCCTATACCAGTCTGCAGGAGCAGGTTGCCGGTCTGACGGCCGAACTGGCCCTGGCCAATGGGCGCCTGAAGCGGGAAATCGAGGAGAAGACGGCGCTCACCGAGCGCCTCGCCCGCCTGCTCGATGCGTTGCCGGCCGGTGTGGCGGTGCTCGATGCGCAGGGGCGTGTCGAGGAAGTGAATCCGGCTGCGGCGACGATCCTCGGTGCCGATCTCGAAGGCCGCGTCTGGGATGAATTTGCCGGCGCCTGTCTTGTGGCCAGTTCCACGCCGGGTGAATGGGACATGCCGCGCCCGCAGAATCGGCGTATCGCCGTCACCGAGACACGCCTTGCCGCGAGCGGCGGGCGCATCGTGCTGATCCACGACATCACCGATGCCCATTGCATGAAAATCCAGGCCGAGCGAAACGATCGTCTGGCCGCCATGGGTGAGATGGCCGCGGGCCTTGCCCATCAACTGCGCACGCCGCTGGCGGCCGCGCTGCTGTATGCCGGGGCGCTGGAAAATCCGAAACTGGGTGACGGTGCGCGCACGCAGGCGGTGAGTCGCGTTATCGAACGGTTGCAGCATCTCGAACGTCTCATCCGTGACATGCTCACCTTTGCGCGGGGCGAGGTGAGCGGCGGTGAGACGCTGTCCGTCTCCACCTTGCTCGATGAGGCCTCCCAGGTATTCGGTCCGCTGGCCGGGCGGCGCAAGGTGCGTTTCATCCTGAACGACGAGAGCGCCGGTGCCTGCCTGAGCGGGCACCGCAAGACCCTGAGTGGCGCCTTGCTGAATCTGCTCGAAAACGCACTGGACGCCTGTGAGGCCGGCGGATGCATCGAACTCTCCGCCGTGCAGGCCGACGGGATAGTGCAGATCCGTGTGCGCGATGATGGTCGCGGCATCGATGCTGCCACCCAGGCGCGCCTGTTCGAGCCCTTCTTCACCACACGTGGCGAGGGGACCGGTCTGGGGCTTGCCATTGCCCGCGGCGTTGCCAGCGGGCACGGCGGAGGGCTCGAGGTCACTTCCGCTCCGGGCGCGGGCGCCGTCTTCACGCTGAGCCTGCCGGGTCTGCCCGGAACTGCCAAACAACCACAATCGAAGTCACGGAGAGCACCATGTCTGAGCCACTGAACATCCTCGTCGTCGAAGACGATCTGCAACTGCGCGATGCCGTCTGCCTGACGCTCGAATGTGCCGGTTACCGTGTGCTCGGTGCCGCCGACGGTCCCGCCGCGCTGCGTCTGGTCGAACGTGAATCCTTCAATCTGGTGGTGAGCGACCTGCGCATGCAGCCGATGGATGGTCTCGAGCTGCTACGCATGCTGCGTGTCGGCGCCCCGCACCTGCCGGTGTTGCTGATGACCGCCTTTGGCGACGTGGACAAGGCGGTGGCGGCCATGCGTGCCGGGGCCTGTGATTTTCTCCTGAAGCCCTTCGAGCCGAGAACCCTGCTCGACCATGTGGAACGCCATGCCGTGCAACCGAACCATGCCGAAGGGCTGATCGCCGCCGATCCGCGCACGCGCAACCTGCTGGCGCTTGCCGCGCGTGTCGCGAAGACCGATGCCACCGTACTGCTCACGGGTGAATCCGGCACCGGCAAGGAAGTCTTTGCCCGCTATATCCAAAGTCAGTCCTCGCGGCACGGCGCCCCCTTCGTTGCCATCAACTGTGCGGCGATTCCGGAGAGCCTGCTCGAAGCCACGCTCTTCGGCCATGAGAAGGGTGCCTTTACCGGCGCCCAGGCGGCGCAGGTCGGCAAGTTCGAGCAGGCCCAGGGCGGCACGCTGTTGCTTGACGAGATTTCCGAAATGCCGCTTGCCTTGCAGGCCAAGCTCCTGCGAGTGTTGCAGGAGCGTGAGGTCGAGCGGGTCGGCGGCAAGAAGCCGATTGCGCTGGATATTCGCGTACTCGCCACCAGCAATCGTGACATGGCGATCGAAGTGGCGGCTGGCCGCTTCCGTGAAGATCTCTATTACCGCCTCAATGTGTTTCCTTTGCAGATTCCCGCCCTGCGTGAACGCCCGGCCGACATCGTGCCTCTGGCGCAGCATCTGGCTGCCCGTCATGGCAGCCCGGCGGCAAAATTTGCCGACGATGCCCGGGTGCTACTGGCCGCCCACACCTGGCCGGGTAATGTGCGCGAACTGGAAAACGCCGTCCAGCGTGCCCTGATCCTGGCCGGTAGCGATGCGATCGGTGCCGAGCACCTGCAGCTTTCCCTGCAGCTCCTGCCGACTGGCCAAGCACCGCAACTTCCTGTCGTCACAGAAGAAATCCGCCCTGTTGGGCCGACCGACGCGCCGTCTGCGGATACTTCACCGACTGCAGCACCGGCCAGCATGCGCGAGCTGGAGCGCCATCACATCCTCGAGACACTTGCCGCCGTGAATGGGTCGAGAAAGCGCGCCGTAGAACTGCTTGGCATCTCCGAGCGCACCTTGCGCTACAAGTTGCAGCAATATCGCATGGCGGGGGCGCTGTGATGCGGTTTGCCGGTTTTCCGGGCGGGCTTGCCTGGCACACGGATTGCTAAAGTCGGGTTGCAAGTGGAAATGCACACCCAAGGAGCGCGGACATGGACACACGTGGCATAGATCAGATGCTCGCCGAGCTGCGCGCCACGGCGCAGCTCGCCTCAGGAAAGCCCCTTGCTGCCCGTCAGGCCGGGGAGGCCGCTGCGGCCGGCGGCGTCGATTTTGGCCAGGTGCTGAAGAACACGCTCGACCAGGTGAATCAGGCCCAGGTGAGTGCGCAGCAGCTTGCGCAGGATTTCTCCGCCGGCACCGGCAACGCCAGCCTGCAGGACGTCATGATGTCGCTGCAAAAAGCCAACCTCTCCTTCCAGCAGATGGTGCAGGTGAGAAACCGCCTCGTTTCGGCCTACCATGACATCATGAACATGCAGGTCTGAGCAGTACAGGGCGGGGCGGGCGCCGTGTCACCACGACTGACTTTACCGTAGCAGCCTGATCAGTTCATAGAGTCTGTCGAGCGCCTCGCGCGGACTCAGGCTGTCCGGGTCGAGTGCGCGCAGTGCATCGAGCGCCGGGTGGGGTTGCGCCTCGACCGGTTCGGGCGCGGCGGCAAAGAGATCGCCCTGTGGCCCGGCTTCGATTTCGCGGTTCTCCAGCTGACGTAGCCGCCGCTTTGCGTCGCGAATGACGCTGGCGGGAATACCGGCCAGCGCCGCCACCTGGATTCCGTAGCTCTGGCTGGCGGGGCCTTCCTCAACGGCGTGCAGGAAGACGATTGTGTGGCCGTGTTCGATGGCGTCCAGATGCACGTTGGCGCATTCCGCGTAGTCTCCGGCCAGGCGCGTCAGTTCGAAATAGTGGGTCGAGAAGAGGGTGTGACAGCGGTTCTTTTCCAGCAGGTGACGGGCGATGGCGAAGGCCAGCGCCATGCCGTCGAAAGTGGAGGTGCCGCGGCCGA
>CAZSHO010000029.1:0-23530 GCA_964607005.1 uncultured Rhodocyclaceae bacterium | reverse complement strand
TTCCAGTCGCCGGGCAGTCCCGGCCCCTGATCCCAGACGTACCAGGCGAAACGCCGCCAGCCCTGGGTACGCATCCAGTCAAGCCAGGCATCCCAGTACGGAATGACTTCCTGCTCGCGGTGGATCAGCCCAAGATTGACCAGCACCTGGCCGGTCGGGGCCATCGGCAGCTGGGCGAATACGCCGCGCATCAGGGCATCCCAATCGATGATGGTGTTCGTGTAGTCGCGCTGGTTGCCGTAGGGCGGTGAGGTAAAGCAGAGAGTCGCCTGCTCTCCAGCCATCAGGGCCGCGACCACCTCGGCATCGGCTGCGTCGCCGCAGATGACGCGATGCGCGCCCAGTTGCCAGACATCGCCGGGCCGAGAGACGGGTGTCGCAGGAGCGTCCGGAACATCGTCTCCCGCATCAGGCTCATCGCTCTCCTGTTCGTCGCCGGCTTCTTCACCAACCGCGACATCGGTGGCGAGCAGTTCCTCGATCTCGGCATCGTCGAAACCGGTGAGCGCGAGGTCATACCCCGCCTCTGACAGCTCGGCCAGTTCCAGCGCCAGCATTGCGTCGTCCCACCCGGCATCGAGCGCCAGGCGGTTGTCGGAAATCACGTAAGCGCGCTTTTGGGTGGGCGACAGGTGAGCCAGTTCGATGACCGGTACTTCGGTCAGTTCCAATTTGCGCGCGGCCGCCAGCCGACCGTGGCCGGCGATGATGCCGTTCTCGCCGTCCACCAGGATCGGATTCGTCCAGCCGTACTCCACGATGCTGGCGGCAATCTTCGCCACCTGCTCGTCGTTGTGCGTCCTCGGATTCCGGGCGTAGGGGATCAGCGTCTCGACCTTGCGGTACTCGACGTTGAGCATATTCAGTTCGGGTTTCCAAAAAAGGTGCGGCCCGGACGGGTGAAAGGAGGAAAGCCCCGTCACGGGCCGCGAGGGTCGCTGCTGCGGTAGAAACTAAAAGGCCCGCGCAGTGGCGGGCCGGTAGGACTGGGGTGCAAACCTGCAAACCCTGCAAACCTCGGTTTGCAGTTTGACGCTAGCGAAATGCCGCGCTCGCGCCCCCCGCATGGGATTTTGGACAGGAAGGACCCATCGAACTTTCTGACCGGAAGCGATGTAGGCATCACACCCACACCGCTCGCCAGATCATAGCTGTCATCCTATCAAAATCCGGCCTTTGTGTTGCATGCCGAATTCATCGCAAAACGCCCAAGAGCCAGAATCCACGGACATTCACGGCATGCATTGCTCTACTTGACCCTCCAGTTTGGAAGGATGGCCGGCGACTCCGTTTCGCCGATCATTCAGATGATCGACCACGATCTGTAGCGCCCTTTGCCACCGCCGCCAGGCAGTCGTGCGGTCGCGCCCGAGGCGGCGGCAGATGAACTTCCACTCGTAGTGCTTGGCGCGCATCCAGACCAGATGCCGTTGTTCAACCTCGAGCCACTGCATCCAGCGCATCGACTCCAGCATCCGTTCGATCGCCTCGGGGGTTGGGGGAAGCGGTCGGTATTCGTAGTCCTTGTCGTCGAAGCCCTCCCAACCATCGCGCACGAAGGCTGGCCATACATTGAAGTAGCCCTGCACCCTGACCCGGGGCAGGCGCCGTCCCGTCTCGGCTGCCTCGGCAAACCGGGCCGCCACGTCATCCATCGTCCATTCAGTCATGGCGTTTCCCCCCGTACAGGCGTTCTCCAAGCCGTCGCACAAACTCGCGCTCGACAAAATCCAGTCGCACGTCCTCTTCGGACACCACGAGGATGTGCTGGTCGCGCCAACCCTGGCGTTTGATGCTCTCCGGATCCTCTCGGGAAGAACTGCGATCGAGGGGGCAGCGGTAGTGCGGTACAGGTATCTTCACGTCACACCTCCTGCGTCTCGATGGCCCAGTGCAGCAATGCCAGGGCATCCGCTTCGTTGTCGTCGACAGGCTGGTGGCCACGCGCCCGGACGGATGCCACCATCTCGCCCTTGCTGGCATTGCCTTTGCCGGTCGCGTACTTCTTGATCGTGCCCACCGGCACCCCCTGGTAGGGAATGCCGTGGTGCTCGCACCACGCCGTGAGCGTGGCCAGGAATCCGCCGTAGGCGTGGGCCGCGTCGGTCGAGACATGGCGACGCACTTCCTCGAAGTGCAGGCAGTCGATGCCGTCGCAGGATTGCTTGATCTCGGTCAGCCAGCGCTTGAAGCGCAGAAAGCGCATGCCGCCGCCTTCGAAGCGCTGCGGCCGGAAGCTCTCGGATCCGCTCGTGATGTGGCCGTCACTGCCGCGCAGCGCCCAGCCGGTGGTGGTGCCCAGGTCGAGGGCAAGAACGGTCGTGGTCATGGTGTCAGTCCTTATTGGGTGCAGGTCTGACGCTTCCGACGGATCATGTCGTAACTTCCCGTGACGCGCGCACACGCACACGCGTATAGAGAGTTACGATGTAGAGCGTCGGAAGCGTCAGTCCGGTGTGTCGTCATGGGTTTCAGTTGTCGGCATAAGGGGTGTAGGCCGGCTTGGGCGGATCCTTGAGGCCAACGCCCCGAAAGCCGCGAACACCCACGCTGTTGCGCCACTTCTCCAGCCCGCGCGTGATTAACAGATCGGAGAAGCGCCGCTGCGAGCCGACAAACTCACCAGCACTGTCGGCCCACTGTTTCCAGTCGTTGAAAAGTTCGGCAGTCAGCGACTTGGCGTTGGCCTCGCGCACGCAACGCTCATCGAGCCAGCGGCCCAGCGCGTCTTCGGCCTCGAAGTATTCCTCGGTGGCTTCCACCACGCGCTGCGGCGGGTCGAGCCGTCCATGGCGCTGCCAGTCCAGGCAGCCCTGCACCGCCCAGGCCAGGATGCCGTCACGCTCGGCCAGCAATTTCTGCTGCAGATGCTTGTCGCGGCGCTCGGGTGGCACGGTGATGGTGAACGGGATCAGGTGCAGCCGTCGCTTCATGGCTTCGTCGATGTTGCGAATCGCGGGCTTGTGATTGCCAGCCACGAACAACTTGAACTGCGGGAAGAACTCGAAGAAGTCCTGGCGCATGAAGCGCGCGGAGGTCTTGTCGCCTCCGGTCAGGTTCTTGAGCTTCGATTCAGCCCAGCGTCGGCCCTGTTCGGTTTCGATGGCCGCGACGAAGCGTGCCCCACGCAGGCCCGCCATGTCGGTCGGATGCCGGTCAGTGCGCGTTTCCATGAAGGTGTCCATGGGCGCATTGGTCGCGTAGTCCCCGAGAATGGTGGCCAGAGTGTTCACGAACACCGACTTGCCGTTCGCGCCCGTGCCGTACAGGAAGAACAGGGCGTGCTCCTGCGTCGATCCGGTCAGCGCGTAGCCCACCATCCGCTGCAGGTAAGCCTGCAACTCCACGTCACCGCCCGTGACTTCATCGAGGAAGCGTCGCCAGGTCGGGCAATCCCCTCCCGGTGTGGCCGTGGTGATCTTGGTCATTCGGTCAGCACGGTCATGTGGGCGCTGGCGGCCGGTTTTCAGATCGACCACGCCACCCGTGGTATTGAGCAGCCACGGATCGGCATCCCACTCCTCGGTGGTCGCGGCATGCCGCCGATCCGCCCTGGCCAACCGTTCCACACCGCCGACCGTGCTCGAACTGGCGAGCTTGGCCGCCACCTTGGGATTGTCGGCGCGCACGGCGGCATGCCGGCATACGCTGCGGATCAAGTCGGTCGCAGCCAGCGTGTCTTCGGTACGCCAGCGGTTGCCGTCCCAGACCAGCCAGCGCCCCCAGCCCGCGACATAGCGCCAGTCACGGTGGTAGCGCCGGGTGAAGGCCAGGGCCAGTGCATCCTCGGTGCCCCATACGGATTCGTCGCTGCTGACGACCGGCTCAGCTTCCTCGGCCACGTCGTGCATCTGCAAACGCGGGCCGTGAGCGAGAAAGGCTGCGACGTCGAAGCCCTCGGCAATGGCGTCCGCCGCATCCCATCCGTCCGCCGCCTCCTCGGGCGGGTACAGGATGAAGCAGGACTTGGCTCCGGCCGATAGTATGGCTTGCGCCGCCTGTGTCGCGTACTCCCAGCCCGGCTTGTCGCGGTCGGGCCAGATCAGCACGGCCTTGCCTGCCAGGGACGTCCAATCGGTCTTCTCCACCGGGGCGTTCGCGCCATGCATCGCGGTGGTCGCAACAATGCCGGCATCGATCAAGGACTGCGCGCACTTCTCGCCCTCGACCAGCACCACCTGGCTGACCGAGGCCAGACCCGGCTGGTTGTAGAGCGGGCGAGGATCGGGAGGTGCCATCTTGCGCCGCTTGGCATCCCACGGCCGGAACTGTTTCTTCTGTCCGGGCGGGTCGTAGCGGTAGACCACCGCGATCAGGTGTCCACTGGCGTCCAGGTAGTCCCACTTGGCCGTGGCCGGGCCCATATCGTCGACTGGAGCTTCTTTCTTGGTTTTGCGCACGGGCACCGAGCGCGAACGACCGAGCAGATCGGCCGCCTCGTCGAGAACGCGGGAAAAGTCAGCGTGAACGTCGGCCCCAATGCAGGCAGCAATCAGCGCGAAGATGTCGCCGCCGTCGCCCGTGGCACGATCCGTCCATAACCCCGCCTTCTCGCCGTCGAGCACCACCTCGAGGCTATCGCCGGGGCTTCCCAGCACGTCGCCGATCAGGAATTTGCCCTTGCGCTTCTTGCCTGCCGGGAACATCGTGGTCAGCACCGACTCCAGGCGTGCAAGCAGTTCGACTCGAAGCTCGTCGCGGTCTGACTCCCGGCTGTGCTCTGCCGTTTGAGTTGTGTCGTTGAAGTCGATCATTCGCCCTCCTCGACAGATGCGGCAGCGTCCTGGGCGTCCCGGTCCCGGACGGCGGCGCTACGCGCGGCCCAAGCCGAGAGTTCGGAAAGGCGGTAGCGCACCAGGCCGCCCATCAGGTAGTGCGGAATCCGGTACTTGGTGCGCATCGCGTGGTCGGCGAACCAGTAGTACGGCAGGCGTAGCGCGGCGGCGGCCTGCTTGGCGTCGATCATCGGCTCGATGCCGTTTTCGGATGTGTTGTTGTCAGTCATGATTGCATCCTCCAGCAGCGGTCTTGCCATGCGCACATCCGGCATTCGAAGTGGGTTGAGTCATTGAAGGTGCGAGGCAGGAGTTCTCCTGCTTCGGTTGCCGTGATGACCTTTACCGCCCGATCCGACATGCGCTGGGCGAGTGCCGCATCAAAAGGCACGGCCTCGGTGTAGATCTCCATCGTGTCGGCGTTGAGCGCCGTGAAGATCGCCGGGTGCTCGTGCAGTTCGAGATAGGTCTGGTAGATAGCCACTTGCGCGGCATAGACGGACTTGGCCACGGCAAGCCGGTTCTTCTCCAGCTCGCGCCAGGACTTGTTGCCCAGGCACTTGTTCTCCCAGAGCGCGGGATAGGCGAAGCCCTCGGGGCCACCGACGATGACACCATCGATGTGGCCCTGTAGACGGTCATCAGCCACGGAGAAACCGAACTGCTCGCCATCCGCCTTTCGGGTACGCAGGTCGAACCCCGCATCCCGCAGCCACGCGACCATGCAGTCCTCCATGACGTGACCGCGCTCGAAGATGCGCAGCATCCGCCCGGCGGTATCACGCCCGTGGTCGACGGGTGCTTTGGCATACTCGAACTGCAGCGCGCGCTCGCAAGCCACGCCGAGACGCGATGCCCCGAGGTACTGGCGTTCCGGCTGGCGGGCCCGAGCCTGCTGCATCCCGGCGTCGACCAGTGCGGTGATCTGGCCGGAGATGCTCGATGAGGAGTTGAAGTCGATCATGGCTTCGTCTCCCAAGGCAGGTCGTCCTCCAGGTCGGCGAAGGGGCTGGCCATCGGATCGGGTGTCGGAGCCATGCCGCGCACCGGTGGAAACTTGGTTTCCTCGTGGTGCTCAACCATCGCATCGGTGTAACAGGTGACAATGGCATCGATCACGCGCAGCGCCTCAACTTCCGAATAGGCCCCGAGAGGCTTGTCGAAACCGATCTCGCCTGCCGCCTCGCCGAATGACCGGAGGCATTTCTTCATCGCGGCCAGTTCGACATCAGATGGATCGATCATGGCGACCCCCTTGATGTTGGCGTGGCCTTCCTTGACCCGCAGCCAGTTGCCGTACAGCGTGTGAAACGCATCCTGACAACGGCGCGAGCAGAACACCCAGTCGATGGGGTAGCATCGTGGGTCGCCGGTTTTGTGGCGACCGTCGTTGTGCCCGAATCCACGGGCCTGTCGTTTGCAGACCCAGCATTTCACGCCACCTCCTTCTTGCGATTCGGGAGACGGCACCCCGGGCGTACACCATCCAGAAAGCCATCGGCGGTTACGTGAAACGTCGTGCCGGGATAAGCACACCGACGCTGGCGGATCATTTCGCTTTGATACTCTGAGGTGCAGTCCGCGCAGTACTTGCTGTCGCCAGGCTTGACCCGCTGGGCTGATGCTTTCCAGATGCGGTACTGCGTAGCGCTGGAAAAACACAGCGGGAATCCACCTCTACGCAAAAACAAAGCGGTATCCATGGCCGCCCCCTCACTGCGCCCACGACGGTTTGCCCGTCACGGGTGCGCGTTGCGGAGTCGGAGCCTGATACGCTGGAGCTGCCTGCGCCGGAGCGCCGGAACCACCACTGCCGTTTTTCGACCTCGGCGGCACGCCCATCAACTTCGCGTAGTCGGGATGGTCGGGTTCGACCGCGACCTTGACCACGTTGCGATCCTGGCCCTTGCCATCCTTCTCGACATCGACGCGGGCGAGAAACTCGATACCATCCAGCTCATGGAAACCCTGGATGCGGCGGGCGGCGGCGGCCTGCGGGCTATTGTCCTGCGGGTGGACGTTGCGGGCGCTGTTGAGCGCGGCACGGATGAAGCTGCGACCCATCTGACCCCAGGTCGGTCCCTTCTTTGAGTGCAGGCCGATGTTGCTCCACATCTTGCGCTTGGCATGATCACCGGCGGTGACCACGAATTCGGCGGCAAGATAGATGGATCCGGTGTCGAAGGACTCGGTGGCGTAGCCGCCGCCCCAGCCTTGCGACGGGTCGTCATAACCGCCGGGTTTGATGGTCATGCGCACCGGGACGATGGTGCCTTTGGGGATCAGATCGAAGCCGGATTGTTGCGATTCAGCGTCGTTGAAGTCGTTCCAGTTATTGGTGGTCATGTGATTACTCCTTGGATTCGTTGATGTTCTGGGCAATGGGGGTGGCAGTGCCTGCGCACTTGGCGATCAGCGCGCCTAGATGCGGCGGCTCCAGCAGGTCGAGACGACCGCTGCGGTCTTTGGCCGGAAAGCCGTAGGGATTGACGGTGTGGGTGACGAACGCGCGGTAGGCGCTGCCGTCCTCGGCCTTGATCTCGGCCAGCGTCACAACCTCATCGACGATGCCTGGCAGTTCGAGGCTGGTCTTGCTGCCTTCGATCTGAGGCACGAACACCTTGCGGTTGTAGTCATCGAGCCGTTCATCGAGGATGGCCACGAACACCACGTTCTTGCCCCGTGCGTGCTGCAGATGGGTCAAGGCGCTGATCATTTCCTGGCCGAGCAGGCCATAGGCCGCGCGCAGATCAGGCTTGCCGGAGCGATCGCTGGTGGCACCCGGCTGTGTCTTGCACCACGCGAAGCACTGGCGCGAGAGCTGTGTGATCGAGTCGAGGAAGAAGGTCTGGTAACGGTCGAGTTGCGCCGGGTCGCCGAACTTCTCGACGACGTGGTCGTAGTGCGCCTGCGAGAACGCGCTCTCGGGCGGCAACGACTTGTCCGGGCCTGCGAGGAACACGAAGAAGTCGCGGCTCTCCGGCCATGATGCCGGGCGGATGGTGTCTCCCGGCCAGTCAGCCACGGCAAGATCGCCCGCCTCAATGTCGAGGAACAAGGTGGTGGCGGGGTCGAGGTCTTTGAGCCGGGTGGTTTTGCCGATGCCGGACTTGCCCAGCATCAGCAGCTTCACGCCCTTGCGCTCGGCCATCCGCTCGATGGCGGATACGATGGGGAGCTTTTTCATGCTTCACCCCCATCGATGCTCAACGTGAATGACGGCTTGCCGCCATCCACCGTGCGCGCGGCGGCGAACTGCTGCTGCAAAGCCGGCGGCCAGTTGGTGTAGCGAGACTCGGACACCGACAGCTTGATGTCGAGGTAGCCCTCAACCTTCTCGCCGGATGCGACGATGCGCTCGGCAATCTCACCCAACTGCTTCTGGTTCCAGCTGACTTTCTTCGGCAGTTCGAACTTGATGTGCAGCGGGCCATCGCTGATGTGGACAGTGCCGAAGTCGCGGCCGGATTCACGCAGTGCAGCGCGAGCCTGTTCGCCGTAGCACTGATCCAGCGCCGCATCGAACTTGGTGCGTGCTTTCTTGAGCCAGTCGATTGCCGCATCGAGGTTCTTGTCGACCTCACGCTTCTGCTCAGGCGACAGAGCGGCCAGTTGGCTAACGGACATCTCGGCGATGTCGGCGGGGAAGATGGTCAGATCGCTCATGGCCGCCTCCTCACTGGTACGCCCGAGCCGAGGTCGAGTAGCGCGAAACGCGCCGCTCGAAGGCCTCGATTTCGGAGATCAGGTAGGTGACACGCGCCCCGAGCTTGCAGAAGACGGGGCCGAGCTGTTCCTGTCGCCAGCGGCGCAGGGTTTTGACCGAGAGCCCCCAGCGGGTGGCAAGCTCGTGTTCGTCGAGAGCGATGCGCACAGCACCGCTCGGGAGTTGCCGGATGACGTTCCGGCCGGGTTGAATGGATGGGGTTTGGTTTTGCATCGCGGAACTCCTTTTGTTTGGGAGTTCCTATTGAATTGCTCCATGCCTTGGGCTTGGGCGAGTGCGTTTTCGGCTTTCGTGAGCAGCCATCGACATCAGACCTGCCAACGCGATCTAATTAACTTATTGATTTACATGGATGCGCACCCGCCGTTTCGGTTATTGCGATTTCGCTTATTTCGTTTATAATGGCCTCAGTTGAACTTTGATCCGACGAGGAGACCTCCATGAACGCTCCCGCTATCCCCAAAACACTGCCCTCGGAAGAGGACATCGCGCTCGCCCGTGAGTCGGGCCGCGCGCTGTCGACCGTGCTCCAGACCCGTGCCGAAACCCAGCAGATCGATTTCCATGACGACAAGGGCGCGGTGCGTGCCGTGCGCATCCCGACATCGGCGCTGCGCCTGCTGCTCGAAGTCCTGACCGAGATCGGGCAGGGCAACGCCGTGTCGATCATTCCGATCCATGCCGAACTGACCACGCAGGAAGCCGCCGACGTGCTCAACGTCTCGCGCCCCTTCCTTGTCCAGTTGCTGGAGAAGGGCGACATGCCGTTCCACAAGATCGGCACGCATCGCCGTGTCCGCTACCAGGACGTCATCGCCTACAAGAAGCGCATCGATGCCGAGCGTCGCAAAGCTCTGGATGAACTGGCCGCGCAGGCCCAGGAACTTGGCATGGGATACTGAGCGGATGAGCTCGCACTTCACCGTCGTCTATGACGCATGCGTGCTCTACCCGGCACCGCTGCGCGATTTGCTGATGCATCTGGCGCTGTCCGACCTGTACCGGGCACGCTGGAGTGACATGATCCACGACGAGTGGACGCGCAATGTGCTGGCCAGCCGACCCGACTTGACCCAAGACCAGCTGAACCGGACACGCCAGCTGATGAATGCCCATGTCCGGGACAGTCTGGTCACCGGATTCGAGTACCTGATCCCGTCAATCAACCTCCCCGATCCGGACGACCGCCACGTGGCGGCGGCCGCCATCCACTCCGGGGCCAGCCTGATCGTGACCTTCAACCTCAAGGACTTCCCGACCGAGGCACTCAAGCCCTATAACCTCGCGGCCCAGCATCCGGACGACTTCATCGTCGATCTGCTGGATCTGCATCCCGCAGGCGTGCTGGAGGCTGCCGCCTGCCATCGGCGCTCGCTGAAAAACCCGCCCAAGACGGCGGACGAATACCTCGACACCCTGCTGGCGCAGGGTCTGACTCAATCGGTGGCGGTCATGCGCCAATGGACTGTGGCCATGTGAACGGCCAAAGGGAGAATGCATGGGCAAGAAGACCCTGACCAACGCGCACTGCCTGCTGGACCTGATCGAGAAGGCTCCAGCTCAGACTCTCAAGGCTTTTTCCGGGCTCCCCGAATGCCAGGCGCTGACTCGTGGCTTCGACTGGTCACAGGATGCTGCTGCGCTACCCGCAGCCCTGATCGAACACGTCAGACATCTGCGTAAAGATCAGCGAGACCCTGCCGAGCGCGAGGCACTGCGCGTACTGCGTCTGGCATCCCCGCGTGGCGCGCAAATTCTCACGACCGTCGCCGACCAGCTCAACGACAACGATCTGATCGCCGCTTTCACGAACCAGGACGGCGGCGAGATCGGCCGCGCGGTCTGGATGCGAACCCATTCCGACGGGGCGGCACGGCTGTTCGACGTCGCCGAGTCGATCCTGAACACCGGCGACATCCGGGGCAACAAGCGTCTCTACGACGCTTTCGACGTGCCGTGCGACGATGCACCGCCCTTCATCTGGAACGATTCCGTCAAGAAGGAACTCGAGGCACAGCTCACCAGCGCGATGCGCCTCGGCGAACCCTGCGAAGTGGTTTACGTTCCGCTGGCCGACGAGAAGAAGAACGGCGACACGAAGACCATTCATTACCTCGTTGTCCGGTTTGCCGGAGATCAGGTGACGGCGGTGCAGGTGGTCAACCGCAACCGGAAGAGTTTCTGCTACTTCCCGGCACGCGACGCGACACTGGTCTACGTGCCAGATCGCAAGGTGGTGGAGGTCTATGCACACACCCTGTCGACGCGCGCTCCTCTGGCGAATGTGCTGTCCAAGCACGGCTTCAAGGCTCCACTATCGAACCGTCCCCTGAACCGGTCGCGTTACGACCTGTCCCGGTTCGCGTTGTCCCTGCGGGACGAGAAACCGCAATTGGATGGCGTGAAGGTCGAGCGTCTATATCTGACGGAGGCCAAGGCATTGCTCGGACATTCGACGGACGCCGTGTCGCTGCACATCGATAGCGGCGCGGAACTGCACGAGGTCATCAATGAACGTTGGAGCAACCATCCGTTCTCGCAACCCGGAGCCATCCTCGGTGTGACGCTGGTGGCCGATCTGGTGTTCGATGGCGAAACCGGCGAAACGCCGCTGTCCATTGTGCTGGCGGAACCCGGCCGATGCAGCCTGCAAGGCGAGAAAGACCTCCGGCTGCGGCAGGCCGGGACGCAATTGCTCGAAACGTTGGGCGTTCTGAAGCCATTGCATCCGGGCTCGGGTGTCGACGACCCGAACCTTGTCGTTCAGGTGGCTCGGCTGCTCGAATCCGCGACCAGCCCGATGGACGGCTTCGCACTGGCGCAACTGGGGATCGACATCGACCGATTCGAGGATGAAGGCATCATCACCGAGGGCGACCGGATCACCGAGAAGGTGGTCGATCTGGCCGACGGCGAGCGGTTCACGGTCAAGCTGGAGCGCTGCGCCGATGCCAATCAGGTGCGCTACCGTGATCCGTTCACCGGTATGGATGTAATCCTGCCCGCCAAACATGCGCGGCGCTGGAAAGTGCATCTGAACTGGCTGCGCGAGGAGATCATCACGGCCTTGGGTACCGCGCTGCAGGGGGTACGTGGCAAGTACGTTGATGAAGAGCCAGTGTTCCTGGGTGAGATCGACATCGACGGGCATGCTGCCGCGCTCTACTTCGCTGCAAAGATGTCCAGCGAGCGCCAATACACCCGCGTCGATACCGCCTTGCGGCTGCATCCTCGCCCCGTTCCCGGCATCGTGCTGACAACGGCATCCGTCCCGTTCCCGTTCGCCGGGATGAATGTAGTGATCCCCATCGAGGACGTGGTGTCGTCCGCTGGCTCGAAAACGGCCATCGACACGACTCGTCTCAAGGTCGCGTATCGGCACGGACAGTTGGCTGCAATGGGTGGCACCTCGGTGAGCCTGAAGGTATCCGCCGACGGGTATGCCGCCGTGCTTTACCTCCCAGGCAAAGCGCCGTGGCGTGTCACCGGCAAGGGCAAGATCACCGTGCTGCAGCGCTTGGTCGATGCCTACGCGGCGGGCACGCATGTGAACACCAAGATTCTGATGGACGACACCGGATGTCTGTCGCCTGCCAACCTGTTCTCCAAGTCGTCGCCCTGGAAAAACTACCTGGCCAAGGTCAAAGGAACACACGGATGGCAGTTGAACCTGCCGATCCTCGACGCTCCGATTGATGATGACGTAGACGAGATCGAGACGGAAGAAGTCGCACTGATCGGCTGACGTTCAAACGTCCATTACCCTGCGTTGCCATCCTCTTCGGAGGATCAGGCTCACTATCCGTGACGGTTGCTATTCCCCGAAGCCGTCATGAAGAACATCGAACTCGCATCACCCTCGGAGATGTCCGCCCGCGCCCGTGCTGGCGAAATCACCTCCATCCTTGCGGCCGTCATCGTCCGCACACTCGTCGCCAACGAGCCGAAACAGAGAAAAGTCGGACTTGGCTTCCTGCCCGACCAGCGCGTTCATACAACCCCGTATCAAAAGGAGAAGTTGTGATGAACGAGAAACAAGCATCCGTCGCGGCGCGGATTGCCGATCTGGCCTGTCTGCCGATGTCTGAGCTCTGGACAGTATGGGATCGGTACTTTCCGCGTCGCCCCGACTACCCAAACCGCACGCACGTCGAGTCGCGCATTGCCTACAAGCTGCAGGAGGAAGCCTTCGGCGGCCTTGCCCCCGAGACGAAGCAACGGTTGGAAGCCATCGGCGCAAAGCACTCCAAGATCAAGCTGCGCGCCAGCAAGCGTGAGTTCAATTTCGCGCCGGGCACGGTGATTCTGCGCGAATGGGGTGACCGTGATCACCGGGTGACGGTCAATGCCGAGGGCCGTTTCGAGTACGAGGGCCACACCTTCAAGAGCTTGACGGCGGTGGCCCGGCACATCACCGGCCAGCACTGGAGCGGCCCCCTGTTCTTCGGCTTCGGCAAGGGATGTGCGCGATGAACGAAATCGCCACTACCCGCGCCCGCAAGCGCTGCGCCGTCTACTGCCGGGTATCCACGGACGAACGTCTCGACCAGGAATTCAATTCCATCGACGCCCAGAAGGAGGCTGGCCACGCGTACATCGCCAGCCAGCGCGCCGAAGGCTGGATTCCGGTCACCGACGACTACGATGACCCCGGCTTCTCCGGCGGCAACACGGATCGGCCCGCATTGAAACGCCTGCTGGCGGACATCGAGCGCGGCCTGATCGACATCGTCGTTGTCTACAAGATCGACCGCCTGACACGCAGCCTCGCCGACTTCGCCAAGATGGTGGAGTTGTTCGACCAGCGCGATGTAAGTTTCAGCGCCGTCACGCAGCAGATCAACTCGGCCACCTCAATGGGCAGGTTGATGCTCAACGTCCTGTTGTCCTTCGCCCAGTTTGAGCGGGAGGTCACCGGCGAGCGCATCCGCGACAAGATCGCTGCCGCCAAGCGCAAGGGAATGTGGATGGGTGGGGTGCCATCCATCGGCTACGACGTTGTGAACCGCCAGTTGGTTATCAACGAAGCCGAGGCGGCGGTAGTGCGCCGCATCTTCGAGGAGATGCTGACTATCGGCTCACCGACGCAGATCGCCGCCAACCTGACCGCCGAAGGGATCACCACCAAGGCCTGGACGACGCAGGAGGGCCAGACCCGCAGCGGCACCCGCATCGACAAGAAGTACCTGCACAAGCTGCTGCGCAATCGCATCTACCTTGGGGAGTTGTCGCACAAGGGAAACTGGTATCCCGGCGCACACCCGCCGATCATCGATCAGACGCTTTGGGACGAGGTTCACGCGGTGCTGGCCAAGGACGGCCATGCCCGGTCGGTGGAAACCAAGATCAGGTCGCGCACCGACGCCTTGCTGCGCGGCCTGCTCTACACGCCATCGGGCGAGCGGATGTACCCGACCTACTCAAACAAGAGGGGGCACAAGTACCACTACTACGTGTCCAAGTCGGAAAGCCGCTTCGGCGCACCGGGCAAGAGCTACGAACGCCTGCCCGCGCCGGAGATCGAGGCGGCGGTCGTGGCCCAGATCCGCACGGTGCTGACCAGCCCCGAGTCCATCGCATCGGTGGTGCGCCACATCCAGCGCAACGGGGCCCAGATAGACGAGGCCAGCACGGTGATGGCGATGGGGCGGCTCAGCGACGTGTGGGATCACCTGTTCCCGGTCGAGCGCCACCGCATCGCCAACCTGATGATCGAACGCATCGACCTCGTCCACATCGGTGAAGTACAGGGCATCAAGGTGAAGTGGCGTGAGTTGGGCTGGGACAAGCTGATCGGTGAATTCGCACCGAGGGAGATCGGCGCGGAAATGTTGGAGGTTGAGGTCTGATGGGCAGCCCGCTGGAAACTTTCGTGCACCTGCACTTCAAGCGGAAGAAGGGGAAACTTCTGGTCGACGGGAGGGAGGGCGCGCACGATGTCCGCATCATCGAGGCTGTGGCCCGGGCAATGCACTGGCACGCCCTGCTCGACACGGGCGCGTTCAAGAGCGTAGTCGAAATCGCCAAGACCGAAGGACTGATGCCGACCACGGTGGGCCGACTGCTGCGGCTGGCGCGGCTGGCCCCCGACATCATCGAGCAGTTGATGCAGGGATGCCAGCCCCGAAGGCTGACCCTGCTGTGGCTGATGCGAAACGACATCCCGGCCCTGTGGCCTGACCAGCGCCAGATGCTTGAACGATTCCGGTAGGAGGCGAAATGACCAGCAAGAAACACTATGGCAAGCAGACAGGCCGCCCGATTACCCATGAACTCCCAACCCCCGCCGGCGGTGTGCGACTGGAAACCTTTGTCCCTTGGACGCTGGTAAGGCGAGGGTTAAAGAAGCGGGTCATCACGCCATTGGACGCGCCGCAGGAATTTCAGGCTGAGGCCGCCCGGGAGCGGGAGACGCTGGTGGCAGCACAGGACAGCGCTTTGATGCGGGCGCTCGGACTGGCATACCACTGGCAGCGGCTGTTGGACGAGGAGCGGGCGGCATCGGTAGCTGAGATCGCCGAGGCAGAGGACATGGACGTGACGCAGGTACGCCGTGTAATGCGGCTGACCCTGTTGGCCCCGGAAGTCATCGAACGGCTGGTGGGTGCGCCCGACATTGTGCTGGAGCAGGTGATGCGCCGCCCCTGGCCCGACATCTGGTTTGAGCAATCTAGAGTTCCGTGTCTCTCGACCTGAGCTCCACTGACCGGCACCACCATTCGATTCTTCAAGGATCCAACTGCAGGTAACTAAGTGGTGCGGTCAGTCAGCAAGATCACTCACGGGCAGCAGGTCGGCCACTCCGGACAGACAACCAGTACAGAACGAGCGACAAGAACCTGCCCGACACCCGTCGTTGCGAGTTCAACAGGCTCGGCTCGTAAAAACTAGGTGGTTCGACTTCTCAAACGCAAGGCGTTACTGACTACGCTCAAAGATGACAGGCTCATGGCTAGCGCTGCGATGATCGGCGACAGCACCAGGCCGAAGACCGGGTAAAGGACGCCGGCCGCGACCGGTACGCCCAGCGCGTTGTAGAGGAAGGCGAAGGCCAGGTTCTGGCGCATGTTGCCGACCGTTGCCGCCGAGAGCACCCGCGCGCGGGCGATGCCGCGCAGGTCGCCCTTGACCAGCGTGACTTGCGCGCTGTTCATGGCGACGTCGGTGCCCGTGCCCATGGCGATACCCACATCCGCCTTGGCCAGCGCGGGGGCGTCGTTGATGCCGTCACCCGCCATGGCGACGACGCGCCCTTCCTGCTGCAGGCGTTCGACCAGCGCCAGCTTGTCGGCGGGTTTCACTTCGCCATGCACCTCGTCGATGCCGAGGCTGCGCCCGACGGCGCGGGCAGTGGTTTCGCCGTCGCCGGTCGCCATGATCACGCGCAGGCCGGCGTCGCGCAGCACAGCCAGCGCTTCCGGTGTGCTTTGCTTGACGGGATCCGACACGGCGAGCAACCCCAGCAGGCGCCCGTCGGCCGCCAGATGCATGACGCTCGCGCCGCCAAGCCGCAGTTCTTCGGCCCGGGCGGCCAGAGACGAGACATCCACGCCTTCCTGTTCCATCAGGACCGTGTTGCCGAGGGCAAGGCGATGCTCGCCGACCTTGCCGCGCACGCCGATGCCGCTGGAGGATTCGAAATCCGCGGCCTTGTCCAGCGCCAGGCCGTTGTCGCGCGCCGCCTGGACGATGGCGTCAGCGAGCGGATGCTCGCTGCCCTGGTCGAGGCTCGCCGCGAGGCGCAGTACCTCGTCCTCCGTCATGCCCGGCGCGGCGACCGTCCGCTCGAATGCCGGGCGGCCTTCCGTCAGCGTGCCGGTCTTGTCCACGATCAGGGTGTCGATCTCCCGCAGGCGTTCGATGGCGGCGGCATCGCGGAACAGGATGCCGTGATTCGCCGCCTTGCCGGTGGCGACCATGATCGACATCGGCGTGGCCAACCCCAGGGCGCAGGGGCAGGCGATGATGAGGACGGAAACCGCATTGATGAGGCCGAACAGCCAGCCGCGCTCGCCGCCGAAGATGCCCCAGGCGAAGAAGGAAAGCAGCGCGACGCCGACCACGGCCACGACGAAGTAGCCCGCCACCACGTCGGCGAGGCGCTGCATCGGCGCCTTGGAGCGTTGCGCCTGCGCGACCATCTGCACGATTTGCGACAGGACGGTTTGAGCGCCGACTTTCTCAGCGCGGATCACGAGGCTGCCGGAGGTGTTGAGCGTCGCGCCGATGGCCTTGTCGCCTGGCTTTTTGCTCACCGGCAGGGGTTCGCCGGTCAGCATCGATTCGTCGACCGCGCTGCTGCCTTCCGTCACCTCTCCATCCACCGGCACCTTCTCGCCGGGGCGAACGCGCAGCAGGTCGCCGACATGAACATGGGTCAGTGGCACATCTTCCTCGCCACCGTCCGGGCGGATGCGCCGTGCGGTCTTGGGCGCGAGTCCGAGCAGCGACTTGATCGCCGTCGAGGTCTTGGCGCGGGCGCGCAGTTCCAGCATCTGGCCGAGCAGGGTCAGGGAGATGATGACGGCGGCCGCCTCGAAATAGACGCCGATGCGGCCGTGCGCCTCGAACGAGGGCGGAAACAGGCCTGGAACCAAAGCGGCGACGATGCTGTAGGCGAAAGCGGCGCCGGTACCGATGCCGATCAGCGTCCACATGTTGGGGCTGCGGTTGGCGATGGACTGCCAGCCGCGCACGAAGATGGGCGCGCCGGCCCAGAGGACGATGGGCGCGGTGAGCAGCATCTCGGCCCAGGTGCGTGCGCCCGGCGTCAGCCACGGCAGCAGATGTCCCGCCATGGCGAGGAAGACGACGACGACAGTAAGCGGCAGGCTGCCCCAGAAGCGATGGCGAAAGTCGCGGTATTCGCCGTCGTCTTCCTCCTGCTCGAGGTCCGGCAGCACCGGTTCGAGCGCCATGCCGCACTTGGGGCAGCTGCCCGGCCCGATCTGGCGGACTTCCGGGTGCATCGGGCAGGTGTATTCGGTGCCGGCCGGCGCGCTGGCCGCGCTGTCCTCGGGCGCCGGCGAGAGGTAGCGCTGCGGATCGGCGACGAACTTATCGTGGCATTTCTGCGAGCAGAAATGGTAGGTCGTGCGTTCATGCGCGGCGGTGGGTTTGCCGGCATCCAGCGCCACCCTCATGCCGCAGACCGGATCTTTGGCGTCCTTGACTGGGTGGGAGTGCGCGGCGGTCGAGTGGTGCGCATGGTCGTGATGACTGGCTGCAGTCGGGCCAGCCGCTTCGGGTTTCGTGTGCTTTTCCACTCCGCTCATTTGATTCTCCTTGCCTACGTGGCCTGAGGGTGACTCAGGTCAAGGTTGGTGCCTGTCCGGAGTCTTTGCCGATGCGTGGAATGAACGCGGGCGTTGTTTCAGCATAGTGCGTCCATGCGTCGCCAAAGGCGATGGCTGAATCACGCTCTTCGCGCCGGGAAAGACGGACATAGATCACGAGCAGGATAGGGAACATCACCAGTGTGATCAGCGTCGGCCATTGAAACAGGAAGCCGATCATGATCAGGACGAAGGCGGCGTACTGTGGGTGGCGAATGCGGGCATAGGGACCCTCGGTGGCCAGTTGACGATTGGCCTGCGCTGCGTAGAGTACGCGCCATGCGACCGACAGGAGCCAGAAACCGCCGCCGATGAACAGCGTCGACAACAGGTGGAAGGGGCCGAAGTGTGGATTGGAACGCCAACCGAACATCACTTCCAGCAGATGGCCCGAGTCGTGGGCGAGGAAGTCGACACCCGGGAACTGCTTCGCCAACCAGCCGGACAGCAGGTAGATGGTGAGCGGAAAACCATACATCTCGGTGAATAGCGCCACGATGAAGGCCGAGAACATGCCGAGGGTGCGCCAGTCGCGCTTGCTCTGCGGCTTGAAGAAGCTGAAGGCGAAGAAAATGAACAGGGCTGAGTTGATCAGCACCAGCGACCACAGGCCATAGGCGGGGGTTGGATCAGTCATTTTCCTGCTCCATTGTCCGGTTTGTCGCTGTCGGCGCCATGGCCGTGACCACCGTGCATGAACAGGTGCATCAGCGGGCAGGCCAGCAGGATCAGGTAGGGCAGCCAGCCGAGCAGACCGGACAAGTGCATCCGGTGCTCGAAGGCCAGGAGCAGAACCACGAGGAGCGCGAAGCCGCCGAAGACCCAGCGGGAGCGTCGACTGGTCCTGGCGGTTGCCGCTCCTATCGCCCCGTGCGGGGAATGGTCATGAGTTTGCATCGTATTTCCCCGAGGGCAACGACTTGGATGGCATTCCGTGCTGACGGTGTCTGCGAAGATAGCTTTGCGGGTCGGCCACAAAGGCATCCCGGCATATCTGTGCGCAGAAGTAATAAGTCTTGTGCTGATATTCCGCTGCTGCGACTGCAGTGAGCCGGCTGACTACCATGCCGCAAACGGGGTCCTTGTAGTTCAAGTCGTCGGAACGATGTTTCGTACGCCATCCTAAATGTTGATCAATTTCGATGAGGTTCATGTCACTGCCACTATGCCCGCGACAACCCGACACGAACATGACCCGAAAATGACATTTTCGTCAGTTGGACCGGGCTATCCCTCAGTGCAACCGCGCTGGCGGACGGTTGCAGCAAGCGCCGCTCATCGGATGCGCCTCGTTCTCGATTTCGTTGCCCTCGATGAACTTCCACAGGCTGCGGCGCCAGCGATGCAGACCGCCGCGGAGAATGAGGCCTGCCCCGGCAACGACGGCTTCGATTTGAGCGAATGTCGCCTGGCGCAGGTCATATTCGACTGTGAGGTCATCCGAGCCCGGAACGGCGGTCGCGACGCCCATCATGCCGAGGAGCATGCCGCACGCGGCGCGAAGCGTCTCCTGTTTCGGCGCGATGAAGCGGAGCTTGCGCCGCTTGAAGATGGGGACGACATTATTGACGCCTCCTGAAGAAGTGTAGAGCGATGGGGTGGCAATGAAGCGCTCCTGACATTGCGCCGAACAGAAATGGAACTCGAGCCCTTGCCATGTCGTCGAGTATGGCGATGCGGCAACGCCTATAACCATCCCACACACCGGGTCGCGGCTCGTTTCAGGTTTCCTGGTCATGGCTCTCTCCTGTCAAGGTTGCGCATGGAGATGCTGAATGTATGCAGCGTGCAGGTAATGCGCCGTCCCGCCAGCGCCGACTTTCGGAGCATGCGTCAGATCAGATCGCCTGCATGACCCGCTCAAGTTTCCTGCGCACCGTGGCGGCGAGAGGCTCGATGTTCGGGTTGTCGACGAGCTGAAGCACGGCAGCCGGGTCCATGAACTCAACAAACACGACACCGGCGGCATCCTGACGGACGACGACGTTGCAGGGTAGTAGCAAACCGATGGACGGTTCGGCGGTCATCGCCTGATGCGCCAGCTTGGGGTTGCAAGCGCCGAGGATGCGATACGGCGGCATGTCCTCGTCTAGTTTCTTTTTCAACGTGGCTGAAACATCGATGTCGGTCAGTACGCCGAAGCCTTCGTTCTGCAACTCGGCGGTGACACGTTCGATGGCCTGGTCGAAGGCAAGCGCAACCTCTTTTCCGAAACCGTAGCGTGTGCTCATTGCTCTCTCCTTGTTGGGTATGTCTATGCGCGGTTCATTCTTTGCTGTGTCCTTCGAGGTCAGCGCGACGCTCCTGATACTCGTCGCGCCCGATCTCGCCGCGCGCATAACGCGCATCCAGAATCTCACGCGGGGATTGCCGCGTTTCGCCCTTGTCGCTACGACCGGACGCCGCTTTGGCGAACAGCCAGACCAGCAAGGCGATCGGTATCAACCAGAGCAGAATCATGCCGATGCCCATCATGCCTCCGTGATCGTAGCCCCACATGGCAATGTCTCGATGAACGCGCTTAATTGGCTGGTTTCGGAGGCTCGCCAGGCGGCATGCCCATGCGGCCCTGCATCATCATCTGCATCATGTCCATACGCTTCTCCATCATCTCCATGCGCTTGGACATCATGTCGTCCGGGGCGATCTTGCCTTGCCCCATCATCCCCATGCCGCCACCCATCATGCCCATGCCCCCCTGCATCATCGGACAACCCATCATGTCCGATTGCATGCCCCGAGCCATGCCCATGTTCTCCTGCATGGTCTGCATGTGCTCGTCCATGATCTTCTGGCGTTCCTCGGCCGTCTTCGTCTTGGACAACCGTTCGAGTTGGGTGCGCATTCGGCCCAGGTTGTCCTGCATCTTCTGCACGGTCTTGCCATCCGGCTGTGCCTGAGTAGTTACTGCCGCGCCGGGTTGAGCCGGATGATGGGCGTCGTCGGCAAAGGCCGGCATGGCCAGAACGATGGAAGCAGCGATAGCGGAAAGTGTGATCGATTTCATGGCATTACTCCTTTGCTGAAGTTTCAATGACGGGCGAAGGACGACGTACTGCCGTCCTGACGCACGAGGAAGATTTCGTAGGGCTGCTTGCCGGGCATGTCCATGCCGGGCGCGCTTTGCGGCATACCGGGCGAGACGAGGCCCTTCGCCTTCGGCTTTTCTGCCAGCAGGCGCTTGACGTCATCCGCCGGAACGTGGCCTTCGACCAGATAGCCGCCGACCTCGGCGGTGTGGCAGGAACCCATGCCGACCGGCACGCCCAGCCGCTGCTTGTGCGGCGTGACATCGTTCATTTCGTGGGTGACGACCTTGAAGCCGTTCGCCTTCATGTGCTCGACCCATTTGCCACAGCAGCCGCAGGTCGGGCTTTTGTATACCTCGACGGTCGGCAGGGCGGCTGCGGCCCAGGCGGCTGGCGTGAGCAGTGCAAACAGGACGGCGGCGCGGATTGCTGGTTTCATGCGGGACTCCTTTCTGATTCGATGAATCCAGTATGAACCGCGAACACCAACGCCAGCCTGACCGCGAGATTACATTGCTGTCATGTTTGCTGGCTGTGGCGAGGAGGCAAAGAAATATTCATCGATCGCCGCTTGGAGCCTGCGGTGAAGGTCGGCCTCATATGTTGCGGACAGTTCCCCATGCAGACGGCGGGCAATCGTCTTGAATATCCTGACCATCGCGGGATCGAAGTGTTTGCCTGCATCGCGTTCGAGAATGGCCAGAGCCGTCTCGGGGGGCATCGGCGCCTTGTAGGGACGTGCCGACACCAGTGCGTCGAATACGTCGACGACGGCAAAGAGACGCGCAATCCGTGGAATCGCTTCCCCCGCCAGACCGTCTGGATAGCCCGAACCGTCAAACTTTTCGTGATGGTGCCGGATCACGTCAGCCGCCCTTTCCATCCACGAGTTGCCGGCGACGATGTCCAGGCCGTGCAGCGTATGGGTCTTCATGATCTCGAACTCATCCGCAGTCAAGCGGCCGGGCTTGAGCAGAATGGCATCGGGTATGCCGATCTTGCCGACATCGTGAAGAAAGGCACCGACGATCAGATGGGCGATTTCATCATCGGGCAAACCCATGGCCTCGGCCAGGGCGATCGCGCACAGGGCAACGCGGTAGTTGTGTGCATCCGTATCCGAATCGCGCTTGGCGACTGCACTGCCGAGAGATGTCAGCAGTGACAGATTGGATGTCATGAGCCGGGACGACAGGTCGGTGGCGTGTCGCAGCAAGCCGCGCAGTACCGGATAGAGCACGGCGGCCGTCGCCAGCACCGTCAAAATTGCCATCGTCACGGTGCCGACGATCCGCTTGCGCCATTCTTCGAGGGTGGCCGCCTCGATACGGTAAAACCCCTCCAGATAATCTGTTTGCCGGCTGTGACGATCGAGCAGCCGGACCTTCTGGCGGATCAGCTTGTCCGTGCCGATGGTCAGCCACTCGTGCCAATCGGTTGCGACGGCAAGTGGCGTTGCCGGCAGTGTCCGCAATTGCGCCCGCGTCGATTCGGGAAGAGTGCCCCAGGCCTCATAGATTGTTTCCCCGTTCGCGTCATGTACCCGCAGCCCCACCAGATTGCTCCAGCGGAACAGTTCCTCGACTTCACGGTGGTCGTCGTTGCGCAACCCGCGGTCGAGCATTTGCATCACCGGTGCCTGGAAATGACGGACCGCCGTTTCCACCATCGCCCTGGCAGACGCTTCGACTCGCCGCGACTCGATCAGGTAGGCGCCACCGCCGGCTAACAGGCCGAGAAATAGCGCTGCTGCCGCGATTCTTACTACAAGATCGTGGTGGATATGGCGAAGGCCTTGCGGAGCATTCATGAGGAGAAGGGCATCGCCCGTTCCTCGGGAACAGTGGCGGGCGATGTCCTGAAGTTAGTGCGCGTGTCCGCTGTGACCATCCTGCGCCATGGCAGCAGCTTTCGCCAAGGGCGTGAAGCGCGCCTGCTCGGCGGCTTTCCCGGCCAGCGTGATCGACACCACCGCCTTCATGTCGGGCGTCGAGGCATATGTACCCGAACCCTTGAGCCGGTTATCGCCATCCGGAGCCAGGTTGACCGTGGCCTTGGCCTTGCCGGACAGAATGGTCACCGTCCCCTTGGCGCCCGCCGTCGGCACCTTGGTCCCGGCGTGGTCGGTGACATAGACAACCACGGGGTTGTCCTTCGCCTCTTTGCCGTCCTTGGCCACCACCAGTTCGAAGTGGTAGATGCCCGCCATGCGCAGTTGACCGCCGTTGGGCGCGGCCTGCGTGTCCAGATATTCGTCGGAATGCGCCAGGGCAGCCCCGGTGGAAAGGGCGAACAGGCTGGCAGCAGCGGCAGCAGTGATCAGGGTCTTGCGAAACATCTTGGTTCTCCTTGGGTCGTTGGGAAATGTGTCGGGTCAGAAGCTATCCTGTCCATGCTCGGCCAGCAGTCGTTTGAGCGGCTTCTCGCCCCAGAGCCAGAACATCAGCGGCGTCAGCACGGTGTCGAGCAGGGTGGAACTCACCAGGCCGCCGAAGATGACGACGGCGACCGGATGCAGCACCTCCTTGCCCGGGGCATCGGCCGAGAGCAGCAGCGGCAGCAGCGCGAAGGCCGCGACCAGCGCGGTCATCAACACCGGCGTCAGGCGCTCGAGCGAGCCGCGCACGATCATGTGCTGGCCGAAGGTTTCATTCTCGAAGGCGC
>CAZSHO010000028.1:0-26159 GCA_964607005.1 uncultured Rhodocyclaceae bacterium | reverse complement strand
CCTCCGACTCCTGCGTCCCGAACGCAGTACTCTACCAGGCTGAGCTACACCCCGAAATTGCAAAACGGAATCTGACTTGACCGTTCGTCGAAACAAATACAGCCGCGACCACAACTGTCTGGAAACCCATTTCGTCAAGACCACTTGTGCCGGATTTCAGAAGTCGCGTGCGACTGCGAACTTTGTTAATTGTATCAGAGATTCCCTGAACGTCGAATTGGCAAGAGGGTTGATTGAAGACAGTGCAAGCGCCGCCTCTTTTTCGGCATGCTGCCGGGTAACCTCAAGCGCCCCGGTTTCCCGGATTGCAGCAAGAACGCCCTGGAATTCCTCGAGCCCGCCCGTCTCGAGGGCGCGTCTGACGCATCCGGCCTGTTCTGCTGAACCGGTTTGCATGGCATGAATCAGGGGTAATGTCGGTTTGCCTTCGGCAAGATCATCCCCCAGATGCTTGCCCGTCGTCGCTTCGTCGCCAGAGTAATCGAGCACATCATCGATGAGCTGAAAGGCAGTGCCCAGATGCATGCCGTAGCTGGCCATTTCCGCCTCAATATCAGCCGGAGCATCTGCCAGGATCGCGCCAAGCCGTGCGGCTGCCTCGAAAAGTTTGGCCGTCTTGAAGCGGATGACCTGCAGATATTGCTCGATATTCACGTCGGCGTTATGACAATTGAGCTGCTGCAGCACTTCACCCTCGGCGATCGTGTTGGTGGCGTCGGCAAGAACTTGCTGTATGCGCATGCTTCCCACTGAAACCATCATCTGGAACGCTCGTGAATAGAGGAAATCACCCACAAGGACAGAGACCGGATTGCCGAAAACGGCATTGGCGGTCTGATTCCCGCGGCGCAAGTCCGAAGCATCAACAACGTCATCATGGAGCAAGGTTGCGGTATGAATGAACTCGACCACGGCCGCAAGCTCGATGTGATGTGATCCCCGGTAGCCCAAAGCTCCGGCTGATAGCAAGACCAGAATCGGCCGCAGGCGCTTACCACCAGCGCCGATGATGTATTCGGCAACCTGACGGATTAAAACCACATCGGAGTGCAGGCGGGTACGAATGACGCCATCGACTCTCTGAAGGTCGGTGGCAACGGGGGCGTACAATGCTTCGAGATTCAACGTCTGAGTTCCTGCAAATCCGGCATGGTAGGGGCGGCATACAAAGCCGTCAAGAACGCTTTGACTGAAAACGTTTTTGAATGTAGAATACGCTGTTCTGTTGTAACGTTACCTCTGGAGTCCATCATGTATGCGGTCATAAAAACCGGCGGCAAGCAATACCGCGTCGTAGCCGGCGAAAAATTGAAAATAGAACAGATACCGGCAGACGTTGGCGCTGAAATCACCCTCGACCAGGTTCTCATGGTCGGCGAAGGAGATTCTGTCAAAGTCGGTGCGCCACTGGTACAAGGCGCCTGTGTCAAGGCGAAAATTCTCTCGCAGGGTCGGCACGACAAAGTCAAGATATTCAAGATGCGCCGGCGCAAGCATTATCAGAAACATCAAGGACATCGGCAGAATTACACCGAAATCCAGATCTCCGATATCTCGGTGTAGGCAAGGAGCAAAACATGGCACACAAAAAAGCAGGTGGCAGTTCGCGCAATGGTCGCGATTCGCAATCCAAGCGTCTTGGCGTCAAACGCTATGGCGGCCAGCTGATCGCTCCGGGCAGCATCATCGTGCGTCAGCGCGGGACCCAGTTTCATCCCGGAGAGAACGTCGGCATGGGCCGTGACCATACCCTGTTTGCCAAAATCGCCGGCACGGTCGAATTCACGGTGCGGGGCGCCGAGAAACGCCGGACAGTCAATATCGTCCCGGTTGCGTAAGCACCCCGTTCGCCGCGACTCAAAGCCCTGCCGTCGCGGCAGGGCTTTTTTTTAACCTCTTTGGCACGAGAAAGACCATGGCGACCGATTCGACAATCCGTGTGTCGTCAATATCTTTGTATCCTCTGTGCTGAAAGCAGCTTTTTCTCATGAAATTCTTCGACGAAGCGAAAATCGAGGTGATTGCCGGCAACGGCGGAAATGGTGCTGCAACTTTCCGGCGTGAGAAATATGTGCCGAAAGGGGGACCTTCCGGGGGTGATGGCGGACGGGGCGGCAGCATCTACACAATTGCGGATCGCAATCTCAACACACTGATCGATTTCCGTTATACGCGCATCTTTCGCGCTCAAAGGGGTGAGAACGGCATGAGCTCCGACTGCTATGGGCGGGGCGGTGAAGATCTGCTCCTGCGCATGCCCGTTGGCACCCTCATCAGCGATCTGGCGACTGGCGAAATCGTGGCGGATCTCGATGTTGATGGTAAAAAAGTGCTGCTCGCCCAAGGCGGCCAGGGAGGGTTGGGCAACATCCATTTCAAATCGAGCACCAATCGTGCGCCCCGGCAATGTACTCCGGGAACGCCTGGCGAGGTGCGCGAGCTCCGGCTCGAATTGAAGGTGCTGGCCGATGTCGGGCTGCTCGGCCTGCCCAATGCCGGCAAATCCACTCTCATTCGTGCCATTTCCTCTGCTCGCCCAAAAGTGGCGGACTATCCCTTCACAACCCTTCACCCCAACCTGGGCATGGTACGCGTCGATGACAGCCGTAGTTTTGTGGTTGCTGATATTCCAGGCCTGATCGAAGGTGCTGCCGAAGGGGCCGGGCTGGGTCATCAGTTCCTTCGCCATCTGCAACGAACCGGGCTGCTGCTGCATCTTGTGGATATCGCTCCTTTCGATCCGGACGCCGATCCGGTTCGTGATGCTCATGCCATCCTGGCCGAACTGAAGAAATATGATCCGGCACTGTATGAAAAACCACGCTGGCTGATCATCAATAAGATCGATCTGGTCCCTGAAGAAAACCGCCAGGAACGGATCGCCGCTCTGCTCAAGGGCTACGGTCCGGTGGCCCGGCATTTCAGCCTCTCGGCGATCAATGGCGCCGGGTGCCGGGAGCTGACTTTCGCTATCATGGCGCACATTGAAGAGGTACGTGGGGAACAGGCATTCCTGGCCGCCGGGAAGGATGATGAGACAGGACATTGAGAAAGCACGACGACTGGTCGTCAAAGTGGGCAGCGCGCTGGTCACCAACAATGGCGCTGGGCTGGCTTTCGAGTTCATTGCGGATCTGGCACACCAGATCGCCCATCTGCGGGCCTGTGGGCGCGAAGTATTGCTCGTATCGAGCGGTGCCATCGCTGCGGGTATGCAGCGCCTGGGCTGGTCAAGACGGCCGCAATCGATGCATGAGTTGCAGGCTGCGGCGGCCGTTGGTCAGATGGGACTGGCGCAAGCTTACGAAACGGGCTTTGCGCAATACGGGCTGAAGACTGCGCAGATCCTGCTGACCCACGAAGACCTCTCCGATCGTCTGCGCTATCTGAACGCCCGCTCGACACTCAATGCATTGCTGGGATTTAACGTCATTCCCATCATCAACGAGAACGATACCGTCGTCACTGACGAAATCCGTTTCGGCGACAATGACACCCTGGGAGCGCTGGTCGCCAACCTGGTCGAAGCCGATGCACTCATCATCCTGACGGATCAGGACGGCCTGTTTTCAGCCGATCCACGCAAGCATCCCGAGGCCACACTGGTTTCGACCCATCGTGCCGACGATCCAATTCTGGAAACCATGGCCGGTGGTGCCGCTTCACAGATTTCCCGCGGCGGCATGATCACCAAGATCAAGGCGGCACAACGCGCCGCACGCAGCGGTGCACACACCCTGATCGCCAGTGGGCGGGAACAGGACATCCTGCCGCGTCTGACACAAGGAGAGCCACTCGGCACATTTTTGCAAGCCGGCGCAACACCGCTCGCCGCACGCAAGCAATGGCTGGCCGATCATCTTCAACTGGCAGGAAGCCTGATCCTCGATGCGGGTGCCATCAGCGCCCTGGCATCCGGTAAAAGCCTGTTGCCCATCGGGGTCACCGCAGTGGAAGGAGAATTCAACCGCGGGGCGGCCGTTGCCTGTCGTGGCCCGAACGGGCGCGAAATCGCGCGCGGCCTGGTGAATTACTCAAGCTCGGAAGCGCGTCGCATTGCCAGGCATCCAAGCTCTGAAATCGAGTCTTGCCTCGGTTATCTCGATGCGCCGGAGATGATCCACCGCGACAACCTGGTTCTGCTCTGAGTCAGTTTTTTTTCAGCCGCAACTCGGCTGCCCGCGCATGCGCGGTCAATCCCTCACCGTGAGCCAACGTGGCAGCAATACGGCCCAATGTGTCGGCGCCCGCAGCCGATACCTCGATGATCGACGTTCGCTTCTGGAAGTCATACACACCCAGCGGGGAGGAGAAGCGGGCGCTGCGCGAAGTCGGCAGGACGTGATTGGGTCCCGCACAATAGTCACCGATCGATTCGGATGTGTAGCGGCCAAGGAAGATCGCACCGGCATGATGGATATTGTCCGCCAGCAGTTTCGGCTCGGCCACGGAAAGTTCGAGATGTTCCGGTGCGATGCGGTTGGCAATGGCACAGGCCTCATCCAGATCGCGTACCTCGATCAAGGCACCACGCCCGGCAAGTGAGGCCGCGATGACCTCGCGGCGTGGCATCTGCGGCAATAGCCGGACGATACTGGCAGCCACGGCCTCGATGAATTGCGGATCGGGACAGAGCAGAATGGCCTGAGCCAGTTCATCGTGCTCGGCCTGAGCAAACAGATCCATTGCGATCCAGTCTGGATCGGTCGAGCCGTCAGCAACAACCAGTACCTCTGAAGGACCGGCGATCATATCGATACCGACCACGCCGAACACGCGGCGTTTGGCGGCCGCAACATAGGCATTGCCTGGCCCGACGATTTTGTCAACCTGGGGAATGGTTTGCGTGCCATAAGCCAGTGCCGCCACGGCTTGCGCTCCCCCGATGGTAAAGACACGATCGACACCCACCAGTGCCGCCGCCGCCAGCACCATGGCGTTTTTCTCGCCGTGCGGTGTCGGCACGGTCATGATCAGCTCGCCAACGCCAGCCACCTTGGCGGGAATGGCATTCATCAGCACCGAACTGGGATACGCCGCCTTGCCTCCGGGGACATACAGCCCGACCCGATCGAGTGGCGTGATTTTCTGACCCAGACGCGTACCATCCGCTTCGGTGTACTCCCAGGAAGAAGCCAGTTGCTTGCGATGATAGGTTTGCAGCCGGGCCGCCGCCTGCTCAAGAGCCGCACGCTGGTGCTTCGGCAATCCCTCCAGCGCGGCATCGAGCTCCTGTCTGTGCAGAACCAGCTCGGACAGAGACCGGACATCGAGATGGTCGAAGCGGCGTGTGTAGTCGAGCACGGCCGCATCCCCTTGCGCACGCACAGCCGCCAGGATTTCAGTCACGGTCCGTTCGACACTCTCGTTCCCACCATTCTCGAACGCCAGCAAGGCAGTAAGCTTCTGGTCAAAATCAGGATCACGCGTATCGAATCTTTTAATCATGGACCGCTCCGGCGAAGGCGTCGATCACCGGTTGCAGCAACTCGCGCTTCATCTTCAGCGAAGCCTGGTTGACGATGAGGCGCGAGGAGATCGGCATGATGTCTTCAACAGCCACAAGATTGTTCGCCTTCAAGGTGTTGCCGCTGGAAACCAGATCGACAATGGCATCGGCCAGGCCAACCAGCGGCGCCAGCTCCATCGATCCGTAGAGCTTGATGAGGTCGACATACACGCCCTTGTCGGCAAAATGCTCGCGTGCAGTACGCAGGTATTTTGTCGCCACCCGTAGCCGGGCGCCGCGGCGCACGGCTGCGGCATAGTCGAAACCCTCGGGCACCGCCACCGCCATACGGCAACAGGCAATCTTTAGATCGAGCGGCTGATAAAGTCCTGTGCCGCCGTGTTCGAGCAGTACGTCCTTGCCGGCAATCCCCAGATCGGCGGCACCATATTGCACATAGGTCGGCGTGTCGGAAGCACGCACGATCACGAGACGGACATCCTTGCGATTGGTGCCGAGGATCAGCTTGCGAGAGGTCTCCGGATTATCGGACGGGACAATCCCCGCCGCAGCCAGCAGAGGCAAGGTCTCCTCGAAGATCCGACCCTTGGAAAGAGCGAGGGTGATACCTGTCACGACGGATTTCCAGTCACGAAAGGGATGATTTTAGCGCAGATGAAAAGTCAGTTCTGGTACAACGGCGCATAAACTCAATGGACCCTGCGGATCCTGGCGCCAAGCTGCGAGAGCTTCTCTTCGATATGCTCGTAACCCCGATCGAGATGGTAGATGCGGTCAATCAGCGTCTGCCCGCGGGCAACAAGACCGGCGATCACCAAACATGCTGAAGCACGCAGATCGGTGGCCATCACTTTCGCGCCGTTCAGTTGCGGCACACCTCTGACAACGGCCGTATTGCCGCTGATTTCAATGTCGGCACCCAGTCGCTGCAGCTCCTGTGCGTGCATGAAACGATTCTCGAAAATCGTCTCGGTGATCACACCGGTGCCCTGGGCAATGCTGTTCAAAGCCATGAACTGGGCCTGCATGTCGGTCGGGAAGGCCGGATAGGGCGCCGTACGCAAATTGACCGCATTGAGCGGTGCATCTGCAAAAATCTCGATTGAATCTGCCCGGCAATCGATATGTGCCCCCGCTTCACGCAGTTTCTCGACAACGGCGTCCAGGATGCCGCAGTGAGTCCCGTTGAGCCGCACGCGCCCGCCCGTGACGGCTGTCGCGACCAGAAAGGTCCCCGTCTCGATGCGGTCGGGCATGATCCGGTGTTGCGCACCGCTCAGACGGTCCACACCCTCAACGCTGATCACATCGCCACCGGCACCACTCACCCGGGCACCCATGGCATTCAGGCAGTTGGCCAGATCGGCCACTTCCGGCTCACGCGCCGCATTTTCAATCGTCGTCCTGCCCTCTGCCAGCGTCGCTGCCATCATCAGGTTTTCTGTCCCGGTGACCGTGACCTGATCACAGAAAATCCGTGCGCCACGCAAGCGCCGGGCTGCGGCCAGGATGTATCCCTGTTCGACGCGAATGTCCGCACCCATGGCCTGCAACCCGCGAATATGGATATCGACCGGACGCGCACCGATGGCACATCCCCCGGGCAAGGAGACCCGCGCCCGGCCCGCACGCGCCAGCAGTGGCCCGAGCGTGAGAATCGAGGCGCGCATGGTTTTTACCATTTCGTAGGGGGCTTCGGGTTTGTCGAGTCCGCCCGCATTCAGAAGCAGGCTGTTGCGCTCATCGAGCGTCACTGTCACACCCATCTGCGCCAGCAGACGCAGCATGGTCGTCACATCGTTCAGGTGCGGAACATTTTGCAGTGTCAGCGACTCCGCACTTAGCAAGGCGGCGCAGACGAGCGGTAAGGCAGCGTTCTTGGCGCCCGAGATGCTGATTTCCCCCGAAAGCGGCTTGCCGCCCTCGATGAGCAGCTTATCCACGCTGATCCTTCCACTCTTCCGGGGTGAAGGTGCGCATTGACAAGGCGTGCACTTCACCGCTCTCGATGCGCCCGGCCATGGCCTTGTAGACCACTTGTTGGCGCTGAATGCGATTCAGCCCCGCAAAGGCCGGGCTTACGATGAGAGCATAAAAATGATGTCCGTCGCCTTCGACGGAAAGATGCTCGCAGGGCAGGCCCTGGGCAAGATACGCCTGTACCTCTTCGGGTGACACCATGGTGAATTCTCCTATGCGCGAAGCTTGTAGCCGATCCGCAGCAGCCACAAGGTAAAACCCGTCAGGACGGCAAAACAGGCAGACACCACACCCAGACTCAAGAGGGGCGAGACATCGGAAATGCCGAAAAAACCATAACGGAAGCCGTCAATCATATAGAAGATCGGATTGTAACGAGAGAGTCCCTGCCAGAACGGGGGCAGCGAATGAATCGAATAAAACACACCGGACAGAAAGGTCAGCGGCACGATGAGGAAATTCTGGAAGGCGGCAAGTTGATCGAATTTTTCAGCCCAGATACCGGCGATGACGCCGAGCGATCCCATGATCGCCCCTCCGAGCAGGCCAAAAACAAGAATCCATCCTGGTGCCTGCCAGGACAGATCGATGAACCACCATGTCACCAGCAGCACGCCCAGTCCGACAATAACGCCACGCACCAAGGCGGCCAGCACAAAGGCGATAAAGAATTGCAAGTAGGAAATTGGCGGCAGCAGCATGAAAATGATGTTGCCCGTCACCTTCGATTGAATCAGCGAGGATGAGCTGTTGGCAAAAGCATTTTGCAGCACCGACATCATTACCAGTCCGGGCACCAGAAAAGATGTATAGGAAACCCGTTCATAGACCTGAACATGATTTTGAAGGACATGGGAGAAAATCAGCAGATACAGCAGCGCCGTCAGGATCGGTGCAGCCACCGTCTGAAAGCTGACCTTCCAGAAGCGCAACACTTCCTTGTAGAAAAGCGTGAAGAATCCGCCCATGTCAGCTCCGGTTCATGACCCGTACGAAAACCTCCTCGAGGCTCGGCTTGTCGATCTCGAGATACTCCAGATGGCAACCGGATTCCCGCAGACTGGCCAGGACGGGTTCAATAACTTCCGCATCAGGCATGCTCAGTGTGTACTCGCCTCCTTCACGCTTTGTCATGCGCTTGAGCAATGCTTCGGGCAACACACTCTCCGATACCGGGCGCAGACGCAGCGTATGACCTGAATATTTCTCCAGCAGGTTCTCCGTGGTGTCGAGCGCGACGATACGCCCTTGCTTGAGAATCGCGATACGCCCGCACAGGCTTTCGGCTTCTTCAAGGTAATGCGTCGTCAGCACGATCGTATGTCCGGCGCGATTGAGACTTTGAATGAAATGCCACAAACCCTGGCGCAACTCCACATCGACTCCCGCAGTGGGCTCGTCGAGCACGATGACCGGCGGCCGATGGACCAGTGCTTGTGCAACCAGAACGCGCCGCTTCATGCCGCCGGAGAGTTGGCGCATGTTCGTATCCGCCTTGGCCGTCAGATCCAGATGCCCGATGAGTTCATCGATCCATGCATGATTGTCACGAATGCCAAAATACCCGGACTGGATCTGTAGCGTCTCGCGTACGGTAAAAAACGGGTCGAAGACCAACTCCTGCGGCACCACGCCCAGCTGACGGCGCGCGGCACGATAGCTCGCCATGACATCATGCCCCATCACGTGAATATGGCCGCTATCCGGCCGTACCAATCCCGCCAACGAAGAAATCAGGGTGGTCTTGCCCGCCCCGTTGGGCCCGAGCAGACCGAAAAACTCGCCGGGTTGAATCGTCAGATCAACACCATCGAGCGCCTGAACGCTGCCAAAGCGTTTGCTAACGCCTTGAATGCGTATCGCCGCTTGCATTGAAAAGGGTGAGCGGGCTCAGCCCAGCGGGAGGAGTTCGGTCACGCCATACAATGCGGCGAGACTGAGCAGGTTCTGCGGAGGATTGCTGATACGGGCTGTCTTGCCCTGACGCCGGGCGGTACGCACCCAGCCAAAAATGACGGTCAACCCGGAAGAGTCTACTTCCTGAACTTTGGAAAGGTCGAAAACGGTTTCTGTCTGCCTGATCAGGGCATTGCCCGCCAGCAACATCTCTCGCGCCTTGCCAAGCGTGAGAGGACCGGAAACCTCGATACGATCTCCGGCTTCACGCATCATTTCAGGGCTGCCTGACTCTGGCTGCTGTTCTTGGCCTTCAGTGTCTTGATGAGTCCGTCGATGCCGCCGTTGCGAATTTCCGTGGCAAAAGACGAGCGATAGTTCGTCACCAGGCTGACGCCGGCCACAATCACATCGTAGACTTTCCAGCCGCTGCTGCCCTTTTCCAGGCTGTAATCCAGGGTGATCGGCTGGCGACCCCCAACCTGCTGGATCTGCGTGCGCACCGTCACATCGGTTTCACCTGGCTGCATCTTGAAGGGCTTGTAATCGACTGTCTCGTCCTTGTAGGAAGTCAGGGCCGTCGAATAGGTGCGCACCAGCAGTTCGCGAAACTCCTCGGTCAGGACCCTTTGCTGTTCGGGTGTGGCCTGACGCCAGTCCTTGCCAAGGGCAAGTGCCGTCATCCGGGTGAAGTTGAAGTGTGGCAGCACCTTTTTCTCGACAAGATCCATGGCGCGCCGGGTATTCCCGGCCTGGATTTCCTTGTCGGTACGAATGATGCCAAGAACATCCTCTGTCACTTCCTTGACCAGCACATCCGGATCGACATTGCGCACGATTGCCGGTGCAGCTTCCTTTGCGGCGGATGTTTCAGCATTGGCCGGTGCTTTTTTCCTGGCCGCCGGCTGAACCTTCTTTTGTGTCGCCACGTTTTTTTTGGCGGGCGATCCATCCTCCACGGCAGCCAGGACGCAAACCGGCATCAGCAAGCTTGCGCTTGCCAGCAATGAAACAAGAAACTTCATGTTTTTCTCGTACTCCTGAGAAGCGGATTACTGACGGGCAGCCAACTGATCCGGATGCGCCTGATCTGCCGTATCTGCCTGCGCGGTCTTGTCGTCACGCTCCAGTTCGGAGGATTCATCCTTTCCCTTCGGCGGATTGCCATCATGGATCAGACTGTGCCGACGCTGAAGGTAGGCGTCCCGCACATAGCTGTACTTGTCCAGTGCCGCCTCCTCGATCACCTTCTCGGCCTTCAGGAGCTCGGCGCGATTGCTGACGATACGTGTCGCCAGCAGGATATTGCGGGCGCGCACATGATCGACATGCGCCACCGGATCGGTATATAGATCAAAGGCAAGGCCGATCGAATCACGGACTGTGCGCGGGCCGAAGAACGGCAGGACCAGATAGGCGCCATCGTCCATCCCCCAACGACCGAAAGTCTGACCAAAGTCCTCGTCATGCTTTTCCATGCCCATCGTGCTGGCTACATCGAGAATGCCGAGGAAACCCACTGTCGTATTGACAACCACCCGCCCGATATCGGAGGCCGCCTGTGACGGCTTGCCCTGCAGCAGGTTGTTGGCGCCGATCATCAGATCCGCAATATTCGAGAAGAAATTCGATACACCGGTCTGCAACGGCGAAGGCAGGACCGCTTCATAGCCGGTTGCTGCCGGCTTGACGATGAGCTTATCGACCCCTTCGTTGAAGCCGAACATTGCGCGGTTAAACCCTTCCGCAGGATCTTTCGGGTTACCGTTGGTCGCACATCCGCCCAGCATGCCTGCCGCGGCGATAACCATCGCCACACGACCGATCTGACGTACCAACATGGACTTGGATTCCATCACGAATTTCATTGCGGTGCCTTTCATGTGTAATGCTTCAGTCACTTCTTGTCTTTCCCTTCGGCGGCCTTGTCGAACAGAAACTGGCCGACAAGATCCTCCAATACCATGGCCGACTCGGTCTTCTTGATCGAATCCCCCGACTTGAGCATCTGCTCATCTCCGCCCACAGCCAGCCCGATATACTGCTCGCCCAACAGGCCGGAGGTGCGGATTTTGGCAAACGTATCACGCGGGAAACTGAACCGGCTGCTGATGTTCATCGTCACCACCGCCTCATAATCCTGTGGATCGAGCCGGATATCGCTGACCCGCCCCACCACCACACCGGCACTTTTCACCGGCGCGCGCACTTTCAGGCCTCCGATATTATCAAAATCGGCCTTCAGCACATAGGTTTCCCCGGTATTCGATGAGGATAAATTACCGACTTTTAGTGCTAAAAACAACAAGGCGCCCAGGCCAATGGCCACGAAAACACCAACCCATAGATCCAAAGTCATACGATTCATCAGGCACCTCTGAACATGAAAGCCGTCAGGACAAAGTCTGCAGCGAGAATTGCCAGGGAAGACGTCACCACGGTTCGCGTCGTCGCCCCGGAGACACCTTCGGCGGTGGGTTCGGAATCATAGCCCTCGAAAACCGCGATCCAGGACACGATGATGCCAAAAACAACGCTTTTGATGACACCATTGATAATGTCTTCGCGAAAATCGACCGACGCCTGCATCTGCGACCAGAACGATCCCTCATCAACGCCGATCAACTGCACGCCCACCAGATAGCCGCCAAAGATGCCCATGGCGGAGAACAGCGCCGCCAGCAGGGGCATGGAAATCACCCCGGCCCAGAAGCGCGGCGCGACAACGCGGGCGACCGGATTCACCGCCATCATCTCCATGGCGGAGAGCTGCTCGGTGGCTTTCATCAGGCCGATCTCCGCCGTGATCGCCGAACCGGCGCGGCTGGCGAACAGCAAGGCGGAGACGACCGGCCCCAGCTCGCGCACCAGCGACAATGCCACCAGAATGCCGAGCGCTTCGGACGATCCATAACGCTGCAGCGTGTCATAGCCTTGCAGACCCAGCACCATGCCGACGAACAGGCCGGACACCAGAATGATGATGAGCGACAGGACACCAGTGAAATAAATTTCACGGATCGCCAAGGAAAAGCGGCGGAAGGTTGTTCCCGAATACAGCAGGGTCGACAAGAGAAAGCGGCTGGCCACCCCCAGGCGCCAGATGCGCGAAGTGACGCGATGTCCCAGGTTGCGAAGCGCAACAATCACCCCGTCAAGCATGGGCAGCTCCATAAATTTGTTCGTGATATGGCGCAGACGAGTACTGGAAGGGAACCGGGCCATCCATTTCACCCCAGACAAACTGATGCACATAAGCCTTGTCGGACGCACGTATCTCGTCAGGCGTCCCTTCGGCCACCACCTTGCCGTCAGCCATAAAATAGATGTAATCGACGATCTGCAGGGATTCCTGCACGTCGTGGGTGACGATGATCGAACTGCCCCCCAGCGCGGCGTTGAGCTTGCGGATCATCTGACCGATGACGCCCATCGTCAGCGGGTCGAGCCCGGTAAACGGCTCGTCGTACATCATCAGCAAAGGGTCGAGCGCAATCGCTCGCGCCAGCGCCACACGACGCGCCATGCCGCCGGAGAGTTCGGCAGGAAACAGGTTTTGCGCACCACGCAGGCCGACCGCATTGAGTTTGAGCAGCACCAGATCCCGGATCATTTCTTCGGACAAATCCGTGTGCTCGCGCATCTGGAACGCCACGTTGTCGAAGACGGAAATATCGGTGAACAAGGCGCCGAACTGAAACAGCATGCCCATGCGGCGGCGCACCGCATACAGATCGTCCGTACCGAGTTCGTGCACCACCCTGCCATCGAATCGCACCGAGCCGCTCGAAGGTTTCAACTGTCCGCCGATCAGGCGCAAGGTCGTGGTCTTGCCGCAACCGCTTTGCCCCATGATGGCCACCACCTTGCCGCGCGGGATGGTCATGTCGATTCCCGTCAGGATCGGTCGGCGATCGTAGGTGAAATTCAGGTTGCTGATCTGCACCAGCGGTTCGGAAGAATTGTTCTGCACGAGAAATCTGGGCGGGGTTGTCCTGGGCGAGGCGCATTGTAGCAGAGCCGTTGCGCGGCTCATGATAATGGCCTGAAATCAGTATTTCCGTGATATTTCTCACACCTTCGGGCCGGCGCAATACTGCGGCTGATATAGTAGAGACCGTCATCAATCCCTGGATCGGGCAGGCGCCACGGCTCTGGCATGACCTCACCGGAACAACACAAACCGACACTGCTGATCGTTGACGACGATCCGCTGATCATCGACACGCTGTCCTACGTCCTCGGGTGTGATTTCGACATCATCACGGCTCATTCGCGTGCTGATTGTGTCGCGCTGCTGCGCAGCAAGCTCTCGCTACCGCAACTGGCACTCGTCGATCTCGGCCTGCCCCCCCTGCCGCACCAGCCCGACGAAGGATTCGCCCTCATCAGTGACCTGCTCGCGCATTCGCCAAACATCGGCATCGTCGTCCTCTCCGGCCAGAACGACGAGACCAACGCACGCCATGCCCGTACCCTGGGCGCCACCGAATTCATTGCCAAGCCGGCTGATCCGGATGTTTTACGTCAGACCCTGCAGGGAATCCTCGCCTGCCAGTCTGCCGAACAGCCTGTCACGCCCATGGCGACGCAAGGCTGCGCCCTGCTGGGCAACAGTGCGCCGATACAGGCTTTGCGGGCACAGATCCGGCAGTACGCCGATTCCCCCTTTCCGGTCCTTGTCGAAGGCGAATCGGGCAGCGGCAAGGAAATCATCGCCAGTTGCTGCCTGCACCGCATGAGCTCGCGAGGTGGCAAACCCTACTTTGCACTCAATTGCGCGGCGATCTCGCCGAACCTTCTCGAAGCCACCCTGTTCGGCCATGCCCGGGGCGCCTTCACCGGTGCCGACAAGGCCAAACCCGGCTATTTCGAGGACGCGGAAGAAGGCGTGCTGTTTCTCGACGAAATTGGCGAGCTGCCGCTCGAACTCCAGCCCAAGCTCTTGCGTGTGCTCGAAAACGGCGAATTCCAGCGCGTCGGCGAAACGCAGACGCGCATCAGTCGCGCACGCGTCATCGCCGCCACCAACCGTGATCTGCGCAAGGAAGTCCGCGAGGGACGTTTTCGTGCCGACCTGTACCATCGTCTCTCGGTATTTGCCGTGGATGTCCCTCCCCTGCGTGAAATGGGCGACGACAAGATTCTCCTGCTCCACCATTTTCGCAAACAATATGCCGAACAGGCAGGGCTGCTCGCCTTCGAGCTCTCGGATGACGCGCTCCGGCGCTGGCAGACATACTCATTCCCGGGCAATGTGCGCGAGTTGCGCAACATCGCCATCCGCCTGACGGCAAAATATCCAGGGCGCAGAGTTGGTGCAGCCGAACTCGAAGACGAGCTCGAGAGCGAAGCCGCCATCAGCGTCCGTCCACCCGACTGGTTGCCTCCGCAGGACGCCGACGAACTCTTCGACATCGCCCTGCGCCAGTTGCAGCAGCACACGGACTTTGATCTGGCAAGCACCCTGCTGCGCTGGGAGCATGCCTACATCCAGGCCGCGCTCAGGCTCGCACACGGCAACGTCAGCAAGGCAGCCCGGCTGCTTGGCGTCAATCGCTCGACACTGTATAACCGCATGGAAGTGCTCGAGCGTGATCTGGGCCATCTCAAATAGGGGAAGCGGCAGACCATGTACCTGGAACACTTCGGCCTCAGCGAGCCACCCTTTCGTATCACGCCGCATACCGATTTCTTCTTTGCCGGCGCCAAGCGCGGCGCCACCCTCGATGCGCTCCTTTATGCCATCACCCACGATGAAGGCATCGTCAAGGTCAGCGGCGAAGTCGGCAGCGGCAAAACCATGCTGTGTCGTGTGCTCATGGAGCGCCTGCCGGAAAACGTCGAGACAATCCACCTCGCCAACCCCTCCCTGTCGCGCGAGGAAATCCTGTTCACCCTCGCCGACGAGCTGAAAATCAACCTGGCCAGCAATCGCACCAGCGCCGTCCTGCGAGCGCTGCAGGAGCACCTCATCGAACGCTACGCTCAGGGCCATCAGGTCGTGGTGCTGATCGACGAGGCGCACGCCATGCCCGCCGAAACACTGGAAGAAATCCGCCTGCTCTCCAATCTCGAATCCAACCGCCACAAGCTGCTGCAGATCGTCCTGTTCGGCCAGCCCGAACTCAATGACGTCCTCAACCGCACCGAGATGCGCCAGCTCAAGGAACGCATCACCCACAATTTCACCCTCGAGCCGCTTGTGCATGCCGATGTCGCCCAGTACATCAATTTCCGCATGCGCGCCGCCGGCTACAAGGGGCCCGACGTCTTCTCGAAGGCGGCATTGAAGCGCATCGCCCGCGCCTCACTCGGTCTCACCCGGCGCATCAACATTCTCTGCGACAAGGCCCTGCTCGCCGCTTTTGCCGCCAACACCCACCAGATCAGCGCCACCCACGTCCACGCCGCGATTCGTGACGCGGATTTTCGCAGCCCCGGCATACGCGCGTCCTGGACATGGGCCGTTGCCGCCCTCGCACTCGTGCTTGTCGCCGCTGTGATCTACGGGTGGCTCCGGCAGCCGGACCCGGCCGAAAAGACCCAGGCGCCACCTCACCCGCCGGCCGCGAAGACCATGGAGCAAACACCCGCCGCCGCACCCGACACTGTGGTGCCAGTTCGGACCGAACCTGTCCCGCCCGTTCCGGATCCGGCCCTGATACAAAAAGTCAGTCCCGACACCACGGCGCCCGTTGCGCCCCCCTCCCCTCCCGCACAGGCAGCAACCCCGGATCGAATGCCTGCCGCGAGTGATACGATCGCCGCCCCGGCACAAGCCGGTACGGAACGTCTTGGCCCGCTCACACGCCAGTACCTCAACGATACGCAGCAATGGCTGGCAGCAAGCCCGGACAGTCACTGGTTCATTCAATTATTGACAACCGATAGCGGCAGTACCGCGCACGTGGAGAAATTCATTGCCCAGCTCGCCGGCCAGGTGGCCGATCCGCAGATGATTCGTGTCTATACTGCACAGAGCAAGGGGACGCAGCGTCTGGGGGTGATCTACGGCGATTTCGCCTCGCGCGAAGCGGCCGCACACGCCCTGGGGACGCTACCGCCCCCCCTGAAAATCTACGGGGCATACCCGCGCCAGGTCAAACGTCTGAAGAACTGAGAACCTGAAATCATGTGCCTGCTTATTGAATCGACAAATCAGTAGGTTGCAAATTGAAGTTGATGTGATATGCTAAAAAAAATTTCGACCTCGCAGAGAGGCGCAACTGCATGGCTCTCCATGAGGCTTTTCATGACAGCTCAAACAACAAGCCTTTCCTTCATCGCTGCAGGGCTGCTGGCGGCCTGTGCCGCGCCGCAGCCCAAGGCGCCCTCGCAGGGGCACCTGAATGCCGACAGCGTTTCCGCAGCGGCCGTGCCCAACATTCCGCAACCGGTCCAGCAAAGCGCCGCGCTGCCCAAACCCAAACCCTCGGCAAAGGCGGAAATCTACAGCGTCGTCGTCAAGGATGTCGACGTCAAGGAACTGCTGTTCGCCCTGGCGCGCGACGCCAAACTCAACGTGGACGTCTATCCCGGCATCACGGGCAATGTCACGCTCAATGCCATCGACCAGACACTGCCGCAACTGCTCGAGCGCATCACCAAGCAGGTGCCGGGCATCCGCTTCGAACAGGAAGGAAGCAATCTCGTCGTCATGCCCGACACGCCCTTCCTGCGCCTATACAAAGTCGATTACGTCAACATGTCGCGCAAAACCGTCGACAGTGTCGCCATCAACACGCAGATCGCCAGCATCAGCCCGACAGCCGCGGGCGCCAGCGGTGCGGCGGCGGCCGGCGGCACCAGCGGCAACACCTCCTCGACCAAGGTCGACAGCCAGGCTGAAAACAACTTCTGGACGACCCTGACCGCCAACATCAAGGATCTCCTGCGCGAGGAAGACAAGACGGAGTGGGAGCAAAAATGCGAAACACAGAACGCCACCCGGGCCAACACGGGGGCCGCCCAGCCCAGCGCCAGCGGTGCCGGCGGGACGCCGGCCGGCACCCCGGTGCCGGATAGCCAGAGCGGCCAGGCGCCCTCCGGCAGCTCTGCCAACCCGCAGCAATCGTGCGGAAAGTTTGTCGAAAAAGCCACGGTGATCGCCAATCCCGAAACCGGCGTCCTGAGCATTCGCGCCACCTCGCGCCAGCACGAAAAGATCCAGCACTTCCTCGACCAGGTACTCTCCTCGGCACGCCGCCAGGTGATGATCGAGGCCACCCTGGTCGAAGTCCGTCTCGGCCAGAACTACCAGCAGGGCATCGACTGGCAGTATTTCAACCAGGGCGCGGCCGGGCGCGCTCTCGGCCAGGGCGGCACGACGCGCAGTTTCAGCGTCAATCCGGCAACCGGCGCCTTCGAGGCCACCACCGTCAACTCCAAGCTTCCCTCGGCCATCGGCAACACCCTGTTCAGCCTCGCCTTCCGGCGCGGCGACTTCCTCACCGCCATCAAGCTGCTGGAAAACTTCGGCACCCTCAAGGTGATCTCCAGTCCGAAACTTTCGGTGCTCAACAACCAGACGGCGATCCTCAAGGTGGTCAAGAACGAAGTGTATTTCCAGGTCAAGTCCGACACCAGCCAGGGCCAGACCAGCACACTCTCGAACCTGACGACGACACCGCAATCGGTCGCCGTCGGCCTCGTCATGAACGTCACGCCACAGATCAGCGAAAACAATTCCGTACTGCTCAATGTGCGCCCCACCATCTCGCGCATCACCGGCTACAAGCAGGACCCGCATCCGAGCCTGGTCATCGCCAACAACGTGCCCGAGATCGAAACGCGCGAGATGGAATCGCTGATGATCGTGAACAATGGCGACATCGCCGTGCTCGGCGGCCTCATGCAGGATGAAGTGAGCAACAACGATGATGCCGTGCCCGGCGTCTCGAAGATCCCCATCCTTGGCAACATCTTCACCCATCGCAACGACAACAACGTCAAGACCGAGCTGGTCATCTTCCTGCGCCCGACCGTGATCAGGAACGCCAGCCTGCAGGGCGATTACAGAAGCTTCCGCGGCAACCTGCCGGACAGCAACTTTTTCGCCAACCCGGGCGGCCTGCAGCCGGTGCCTGAATTCAGCAGCGGAGGCAGCGCTCAGTGAGCCTGCTGATGGACGCGCTGAAAAAGGCCGAGGAGGCCAAGCGCCAGTCCGCGGCGGCGGCACAGCAGGCCGGGGAGCCCTCCCGGTCTGCCACTGACGCACCCGCCACGCCCGACAGCGCACCCGCCGGCCTGCCCGAGCTGCCGGACAATCTCGCCCTGCTCGACGACGAATTCCAGCCGGCCGGCAGCACGCGCAAGGAGCCGGTGCTGGCCGCTGCCGCCGCCCGGCAGCCGGCTGCTTCGCCCCCCAATACGGCGACTGCCGACGCACGTGCCACGGCGCACAACATCTTCCAGGCCAAACAGCCGGCGCCGCGCAATGCTTTCCCTTTGATCATCGGCGGCGTCACCGTGCTCGCCCTTGCCCTGATCGGCGGCTATTTCTGGTGGCAGATGCAGCCGCGCAGCGGACTGGCCGCACCTGCCGGCGCGGCGCACACCCTGCCCGCACCCGCCCCCATTGCCCCCATCGCCACAGCGCCCGCCACACCGGCGCTCCCCGTCGACGAGACACCCGCTGGCGCAGCACCGGCTCCCGCCGGCGCGTCCCGCCAGGGCGCCGTGTCACCACCGCTGACTTCTGCCCCCGCCGAACGGCGCGACGAAATCACCCGCTCGCCGGCACCCCCCGCCAATGTCGCTGCCGAAAAGGCAGCGGAAACGGACAGTGCGATCCGCATCTCGCCGGCACGCCTGAAAGTCAATCCGCAGATTGCCAGCGCCTACGCGGCGTTCGAGTCGGGAGACCTCGCCGGCGCACAGCGCGGCTACCAGGCCGTACTGAAGAACGAGCCGCGTAACACCGACGCGCTGCGCGGACTGGCTGCCATTAGCCTGCTGCAGGACAGGGCCGAGGACGCCGAAGCGCTCTACCTGCGCATCCTCGAAGCCGATCCGAAGGACGGCGCGGCGCAAGCCGGCCTCATCGGCCTGCGCGGACCACTCGATCCGGTGCAATCCGAGAGCCGGCTGAAGATCCTGCTGGCGGGCCAGCCCGATGCGCCCGCCCTCAATTTCACCCTGGGCAACCTCTACGCCCGCCAGGGGCGCTGGAACGACGCCCAGCAGGCTTATTTCCGTGCCTATGCCGCCGACGGCGACAACCCGGACTACCAGTTCAACCTCGCCGTCAGCCTGGACCAGCTGCGCCAGCCCAAGCTCGCCTTGCAGTATTATCAGGGCGCACTGGCCGCTGCCGAAAAGCAGCCTGCCGCCTTCGACCGGAACCAGGCGGCCAGGCGCATCGGCGAGCTGCAAAAATAAACGATCTGCGCCCGAGCGGCGCTACGGAGATGAACTCGCCTGCACCGCACCGCCGGCCGCTTGGCCAGACCTTGATCGCCCAGGGCGTCATCAGCGAAGACCAGCTGCGTATCGCGCTGCTCGAGCAGATGAAGTCGAACAAGCCCGTGGGGCAACTGCTGGTGAGCCTAGGCTTCATCACCGAGGCAACGCTGCGCGACGCGCTGGGCGAGACGCTCGGCAAGCAAAGCATCGATCTGCTGCGTGCCACCATCGACCCGGCCGCCCTGCGCCTGGTGCCGCAGGTGCTGGCCAAGCGCCACGGCCTGCTGCCGCTCGACTTCGACCAGGCGCAGAACCGCCTGACGGTGGCCATCGCCGACGTGAACAACATCGTCGCCATCGACCGGCTGCGCGCCCTCGGCCAGGACGACATGCAGATCGACACGATGCTCGCCGGCGAGTCGGAAATCTCGCGTGCCATCGATCACTACTACGGCCACGAACTGTCGATCGACGGCATCCTGCACGAGATCGAGACCGGCGAGATCGACTGGCGCAGCCTCTCGGCCACCAGCGACGAATACAGCCAGCCGGTGGTGCGCCTCATCGACGCGCTGCTCACCGACGCCGTCAAGCGCGAATCCTCCGACATCCACTTCGAACCGGAGCAGAACTTCCTGCGCATCCGCTACCGCATCGACGGTCTGCTGCGTCAGATCCGCGCCCTGCACAAATCCTACTGGCCGGCGATGGCGGTACGCATCAAGGTGATGAGCAACATGAACATCGCCGAGACGCGCGCGCCGCAGGACGGGCGCATCTCGATGAACATCAGCGGGCGTCTGGTCGATTTCCGCGTCTCGGCACAGCCGACCATCCACGGCGAGAACATCGTGCTGCGCATCCTCGACCGGCAAAAGGGCATCGTGCCACTCGAGGACGTTGGTCTCGAGGACAGCCAGCTCGACACGCTGAAGCTCATGATCGCCCGCCCCGAAGGCATCATCCTCGTCACCGGACCGACCGGCAGCGGCAAGACGACGACGCTCTACTCCGTGCTCAACCGCATCAACCAGGAAGGCATCAACATCATGACCCTGGAAGATCCGGTCGAATACCCGATGTCGATGATCCGCCAGACCTCGGTGGCCGAAGCGGCCAAGCTCGACTTCGCCAATGGCATCCGCTCGATGATGCGCCAGGACCCGGACGTCATTCTCGTTGGCGAGATCCGCGACGCGGACACCGCCGAGATGGCCTTTCGCGCCGCCATGACCGGCCACCAGGTGTATTCCACCCTGCACACCAACTCGGCGATCGGCGCCATCCCGCGCCTGCTCGACATCGGCGTGCTGCCCGACATCATGGCCGGCAACATCATCGGCGTCATCGCCCAGCGCCTGGTGCGTCGCCTGTGCCCGTACTGCAAGAAAAGCTACACCGCCGAGCCGCACGAAAAACGCCTCTTCGGCCTGGCGAGCGATGCCCCCGCACCCACCCTCTACCGCGCCAGCGGCTGCGAGCACTGTGACTACCAGGGCTACCGCGGGCGGCGCGCCATCATGGAAGTGCTGCGCCTGGATGCCGACCTCGACGAACTGATTGCGCGACGCGCCACCACACGCGAAATCCGCCAGACCGCACGTGAAAAGGGCTTTCGCACGCTGGCCGACGACGGCCTGCGCCGTGTGCGCGAGGGCGCCACCTCGATCGAGGAGGTCGGCCGCGTCGTCGATCTCACCGAAAGGATGTAGGCCGCCACATGGCCGTTTTCACCTACAAGGCGATGAACAGCAGCGGGCGCGTCCTTTCCGGCCGCCTCGACGCCATCAATCTCGTTGACCTGGAAATGCGCTTGAAGCGCATGGAGCTCGACTTCATCAACGGCAGCGAGGTGCGCCAGAGCGGGCTCTTCCACGGCGGACGCGTGCCCAAGCGCGAGCTGATCAACTTCTGCTTTCACATGGAGCAGCTCACCGGCGCCGGCGTGCCGATCCTCGAAGGGCTCACCGACCTGCGCGACAGTCTCACCCAGCCGCGCTTTCGCGAGGTGATCGCCAGCATGATCGAATCGATCGAGGGCGGGCGCACCCTCTCGCAGGCGATGGCCGAGCATCCGAAAATTTTCGACAAGGTGTTCTGCAGCCTGATCCGCGCCGGCGAGAACACCGGCAACCTGCCCGAAGTGCTGAAAAACCTGAACGAATCGCTCAAGTGGGAGGACGAGCTCGCCTCGCACACGCGCAAGATCTTCATGTATCCGGCCTTCGTCGGCGTCGTCGTACTCGGCGTCACCTTCTTCCTGATGATCTATCTGGTCCCGCAAATGGCCGGCTTCATCAAGAACATGGGGCAGGACATGCCGGCACAGACCCGTCTGCTCCTGGCCACCTCGGCCTTCGTCAAGCAGTTCTGGTACCTGATCCTGTTCGTGCCGATCGCCCTTGCCCTCGCCATCAAGATCGGCATAGAAACCAACCCGCCGTTTCGCCACCGCTTCGACGAATTCAAGCTCGCCCTGCCGGTGGTCGGCCCGATCCTGCAAAAGATCATCCTCGCGCGCTTTGCCGGCATCTTCGCCATGATGTATTCCTCTGGCATCGCCATCATCGACGCCATCCGCGCCACCGAGGACGTCGTCGGCAACAGCGTCATCCGCGCCGGTCTCGAGCGCGCCGGCCAGCTCATCGGCGAAGGCCAGAACGTCACCGTCGCCTTCCAGAACATCGGCCTCTTCCCGCCACTGGTGATCCGCATGCTGCGCGTGGGCGAGAACACCGGCGGGCTCGACCGGGCGCTGCTCAACGTCTCGTATTTCTACAACCGCGACGTCAAGGAATCCATCGAGAAGGTGCAGGCGATGATCGAGCCGACGATGACCCTTCTCCTCGGCTCCATCCTCGGCTGGGTCATGCTCTCGGTGCTCGGCCCGATCTACGACGTCATCACCAAGCTGAAAATCTGATGGCACAGCTTCGTCTCCTCTACCTTGACGGCAGTCAGCTCAGCGCCTCCCTCTGGCAGGCCGGCACGCTCACCGAAGAAGGCCGCTTCACCCAGGACGATGCGGGCTACGCCGCCTTCGCCGAATACCTTGCCCGGCATCAGGGCAGCATCTACCGCATCCTCGCCAACGTCAGCGATGAAGGCTTCCAGCTCGAGACGCTGCCCCACACCCTGGGCGCGGACCGCAGCGCACTGCTGACGCGCAAGCTCGGCCAGCATTTTTTCGGCTCGCCCCTGTCGACGGCGATTTCCTACGGCCGCGAAAAAACCGGCCGCAAGGATGAACAGTTCCTGCTCGCCGCGCTCACGCGCCCGCAACTCTTCGAGCCCTGGCTCGCCGCCCTGCAGGCGGCCGAGGCGCAACTGGCCGGCATCTGGTCCCTGCCGCTGGCCGGCGCCACCTTGCTCGCCAGACTGTTGCCCGGGCGCCCCGACGTACTGCTCGTCAGCCTCACCCGGGGCGGCATCCGCCAGAGCTTCTTCCAGGACGGCCGCCTCAAGTTCAGTCGACTGAGCCACACCCCCGCCACCAGCACCGCACAACTGGCCGCCGCCTTTGCTGCGGAAGCGGGTCGCACCTATCAGTATCTCCTCGGCCAGCGCCTCATCGCGCGCGGCACGCCGCTGCCGGTGCTGGCTCTCGTGCACCCGGCCCAGGCCGGCGTCTTCGCCGAACACTGCAAGAGCACCGACGAGCTGCAGATCACCCTCCAGGACACGCACGCCGCCGCGCGCGCACTCAAGCTGAAGACCCTGCCGCAGGACATGCTGAGCGAGCCGCTCTATCTGCACCTGCTGGCCCTGGGCGCACCACGCGAGCAGTTCGCCCCGCCCGCCGCACGCCGCTTCTGGCGGCTCGGCCAGACGCGCGGCTGGCTCGTCAAGGGCGGCGCCCTCGCCCTCGCCGGCTGCCTGCTGTTCGCCGGGCGCGAATTCGTCGATCTGCTCAAGACGCGCAACGAGACCGCCACCCTGCGGCAAAGCGCCGAGACCGACGCGCGCAGTTACCAGGCCATCCAGCAGACCTTCCCGCCGATGCCGACGACGACCGAAAACCTGCGCGCCGTCATCAACCGCTTCGACGACCTGGAAAAACGCAGTGCCCCGCTCGCGGCGAGCTGGCTCGCCATCAGCCACGCGCTCGACGCCGTGCCCCGCATCGAGATCGAACGCATCGAATGGCAGCTCGGTGCCAGACCGGTTGAAGCGCCGGCCGCTGCCGCCGCCCGCCCGGCCCCCACGCCCGTGGCGGCAGGCAATCCCGCCGGCGCCGACAACGCCCTCTACGCATCGGCCCTCGTCCACGGCGTCCTGCCCGCCGCGCTCGCCAGCGACCAGCGCGGACAGATCGAGCTGGTGAACACCTTCGCCGACGCCCTGCGCAAGGAAGACGGCCTGCAGGTCAGCGTCCAGCGCATGCCCTTCGACATCGAACCGGGCAAATCGCTGAAAAGCGCCAACGAAGCCGGCCAGACCGAAAACCGGCTAAAGTTCATCATCCAGCTGAGCAGGAAACTCTGACATGGCGAGCGAAACCACCCGGGACGATCTGCGCCGCATCGCGCCCAGCCTCGCCGCCGCGCTCGTCATGATCGCGCTGGGCGCGCTCACCGTCTGGTTCGTCCTGCAGCAAGGCCAGATCGCCCAGCGCGAGCGCAACGCCGCCCAGAGCCAGCGCAGCGCCAGCGGGCAGCGTCTCGCCCAGTCACGCGACGAAGAGCAGGAAATCAAGCAGAAGATCGTCCGCTACAACGCCCTCGTCGCGCGCGGCATCATCGGCGAAGAGCATCGTCTCGACTGGGTCGAGGAAATCAACGCCATCAAGACCGCACGGCGGCTCTACGACCTGCAGTACGAGATCGCCCCGCAAAAACCCATCGACACGGCCATCCTGCCCGGCACCGGCGGCAGCTACGAGTTCTACGCCAGCACCATGCAGCTCACCCTGCAACTGCTGCACGAAGGCGACCTGCTCGATTTCCTCGCCGACCTGCGCGCCAGGGCACGCGCCTACATCCGCCCGCGCAGCTGCGACGTCAGCCGCCTGCCGAAAAGCCCCGCCGGCGGCACCGACAAACGCGGCCCGCAGCCGCTGCTCAAGGCCGACTGCACCCTCGACTGGATCACCGTGCGCGAAAGGAACAACCCATGACACGCACGCCCTCCACGCGCAGGCACGGCACGGCGACGCTTGCCGCCTCCTTGCCGCTCGCCCCCCTGCTCTTTGCCGCGCTCCTTCTCGCCGCGCTCCTCCTCGCCGCCGCCCCCGCGCGCGCCGAGCCGCTCGGCAAGCTCTTCTTCACCCCCGAGCGGCGCGCCGCGCTCGACCGCCTGCGCGAGCTCAACCTCCAGGAAAACGCCCCCGTCGTCGAAGACGAAACCCTCCGCGTGGACGGCATCATCCGGCGCAGCAGCGGGCGTGTCACCACCTGGGTGAACGGCCAGCCTCGCGACGAACAGGCGACGGGCGGCGGCATCCGCGTCGAAGTCAACCGCGCCGACCCGACCCGCGCCCAGGTCAGCGGCGAAGACGAAAGCGGCCCCTCGCTGAAGGTCGGCGACACCTACAGCCGCACCACCGGCGAGACGCGCAGCGTGCTCGGCGAAGGGCACATCACCGTCAAACCCGCCGGTAAGAAATAACGGCGCGGGCACGAAACACGCACGCCATGCCCATCTCACGGCAAAAGTCAGTCACGGCAGGACGGCGCCAGCGCGGCGCCGCCCTGCTGATCTTCATGATCCTCTTCACCATGGCCGCGCTCGCCTACCTGGTCGGCAACCTGACATCAGAAGAGATGGTCGACCGGCGCGCGCGTCAGACCGACGAGGCACTCGCCCAGGCGCGCGAGGCGCTGATCGGCTACGCGCTGCGCTACCGCGAGCAGGAGCTTGCCAAAGACATCAATACCGAGGCCATGTACGGCTATCTGCCGCTGCCGGACCTGGGCACGAACCGCAACAACAACACCGGCTGCACACAGGAAGGCTGCGACGCCAACACCTTTACCGGCAACGTCTTCGACGTGAATGGTGTCGGGCCGAGCGTGGTCGGCCGCCTGCCCTGGCGCACGCTGGGCATCGAGCCTCTGCGCGACGGCAGCGGCGAATGCCTGTGGCTGATCGTCTCATCCCTGCACAGTCGCATCCTGCGCACCACCCCTGCCCCCACGCCCCCCGCCATGAACTGGGACACGCTCGGGCAGTTCGACATCGTCGTCGCCAATGGCACCAGCGCCCTCGCATCCGCTCTCAACAGCGCCCACGACCGGCCGGTCGCGGTGATCTTCTCACCTGGCCCGCCCCTGCCGGGGCAGGATCGTGGTCTCTCGGGAACGGATGACGTCACCGTCTGCGGCGGTAACTATGAGGCGAAAAATTATCTCGATCTCGTCGATGCCACGGTCTTCAACTACCTTGCCGGCACGAACAGCGCCAGCGG
>CAZSHO010000027.1:0-26516 GCA_964607005.1 uncultured Rhodocyclaceae bacterium | reverse complement strand
AGAGGGAGACGAGTTCGCGCCCGGCTATCGTGCCACCGTTGGCGAGATCGCCGGCAACATCAAGCCGCACGGTGTTGGCGGCCATCAGGGCACCGCCGGGGGCAAGGTCGCCCGCGCGCGGGACGAGGTAGAGCTGCGGGACGAGGGCGCGCTGGGTGCGCCCGTCGGCCAGGGTGACTTCCTTTTCTACGAGCCAGACGATGTCGCTGGTGAGCTGCGCCATCTGGGCGGCACTGAGGGCAACACCGGGGATGAGCTGCCAGTCGTGCGCGTAGGTGAGCCCGGCGGCCATCAGGGCCTGGTACTGGGCTTCGTCGTTCGGGTAGCCGGCCAGGCGGCGCCGGCCGGTGAGGCTGGCCATCTGCTCGGTGAGCAGGCGCTGTTCGTAGAAGCCGTCGCCCAGGCGCTTTTGCGTGAGGGCGGGGTCCAGACCAAGCTGGGCGAGCATCCAGTCGGAGCTGAGCCATTGGCGGTAGCCGGCAAAGCGCGGGTCGGTCTCGATGAGGTAATGGCCGGTGGGGTCGGGGTTGGCGCGGTAGAGGCTCGAGGCGGGCAGGGTGATGCCGGCCGGGGTGGCGGCCACGGCAGGATGGGCCGCAGAGCGGGGGGTGATGACGGTCGCCGTGCCGCCCGGGGTGCTGTGCCCTTCCAGGCGGGTGACGGCCAGGTCAATGCTCTGCACGATCGGCGCCGGGTTGTAGGCGGAGACGACAATGCCCTGGTCGTCGTCGCCAGGCTTTTTGTCGCGGTAGAAGAAGGTGGCCGTGCCCGCGTCGGTCTGCGTGCGCGCGCCCAGGGCGGCGAGGTTGTTCAGCGTGCCGACACTGGCGGTGAGATCGCCCGCGGCGAGGATGTGGCTCTTGTCATTGGTGAGGGTGGTGCCGGTGAGGGTCATGGCGCCCCCGGCGAGGATGCGCCCGGGCTCGGAGCGCGTCACCTGCGTCTCGTGCGTGCTGCGCGTGTAGTCGTAGCGGTACCAGTCGTTGTAGTAGACGCCGCCCGGGGTGAGGAGGCGGGTGAAGTTCTCGTGGGGGATGAGGCTCACCTCGCCGGGCAGGTAGCGCACGCTGGCACCCTGCCCCTGGTATTCGCGCAGGGTTTCGTTGCCGGTTTGCACTTCCTGCGTGGCAAAGTGCAGGTTGCGGTTGTCGATGCGGGCAGCGGCGAGATCTAGATTGCCCAGCGCTTCGAGGGTGGCGCTGGCGTTGTCGACGGCGGTGGCCTGGCCGCTGGCATGGCCGGCGGCGTCAAGCGCGCCGCCGATACTCATGTCGCCGGCGCTGAAGAGGAGCGCGCCGTCACGGTTCTCCAGCGTGCCGACGCCGAGGTCGAGCCGGTCGCGGGCGGCGATCACCGGGGCGGCAGCACCTTCGGCGGCGTTATGCAGCGCGCCCGCGGCGATGGCGAGGTGGTCGCCGTAGAGGCGCCCGCTGCCCAGGTTGGTGAGCATGGCGGCGTCGATGCGCGTGGCGGCGCCGTCGATCAAGCCACGGTTGGTGAGGGTGCCGGCCACGGTGAGGCGCGTGTCGGCGCCGGAAATCTCGCCGCCGGCGGCATTGTCGAGGCTGGTGGCGGCGAGGGTGAGGGTGTGGCCGGCGCGCAGGACGGCGCGGTTGTCGAGGTGACCGGCAACGGCCAGGTCGGCGTTGCCGGCGGCCTCGAGCTCGCCAGTGTGCGTGTAGTCGCCACCGAGGGTGAGCCGCAGGTCGCTTTGCGAGAGTAGCTGGCCATCACTGTTGTCGAGCGCGGCGGCGGTGATGGCGAGGGGGCCGCCGTTGCTGGCGAGCAGGCCGCGCCGGTTGTCGATGGCGCCGCCGAGGGTGAATGTGGCCAGGCCGGGGCCGGTCTGCACGATGCGGCCATCGGCGTTGGCCAGAGCGTCGGCGCGCACTCCGAGGCTGCCAGCACCGATGTGGGCCGCTTCGCTGCGCAGGGTGTGCGCTGCCTCGAGGGTCATGGCGCCGCTGGCGGAGACGACGGCACGGCGGGCATCGATGTCGCCGTTGCGGGCACTGAGCGTGATGTTGCGCGCTGCGTTCTGGCTGTCGGCGAGGTCAAGGTGGTCGGCCGCCAGGGCGAGCGTGCCCCCGGCGAGCTGCTGGCCGTGCGCGGCAATGCCCTGGGTGGCGTCGATGTTCAGGTCGCCGGCGGCGGCGAGGCTGCCGTCTTCGCGCAGGCCGGCACCGAAGACGCTGCCGGCGGCCGCTTCGATGCGGCTCGTTGCACCGCTGGCGGCAAGACGGGTATTGCCCTGCGCGGCAATGAGGTCGGTATTGGTGATGTCGCCCCGCGTGGCGAGTGCGAGATCACCGCGCGCATAGAGCGTGCCGGCGTTGTCGATGCCGGCGGCATCGATGCCCAGGTTGCCGGCGGCAGCGATACGGCCGCTGTTCTCGAGCCGGCCGGCGGCGGTGACGACAAGGCCACCGGCGTCGGCGCCGAGCTGGCCGGCGTTGCGCACACCCACGCCCGCTTCGGTGCCGACGAGGACGATCTTGCCCGCGTACATGCCGCCCAGCTGTGCCACGTCGATGGCGAAGGCGGGGGCGGGGCCGGCGTCGGCGGCCGGGGCGATAGGCGTGGCGACTCCGCTGGCGGCATCGACGCGGTTGGTGCCCGTGGTGAGGGCAAGGTTCTGCGCCCAGAGGCCGGCGTTGACTACGACGGCGCGGGCGATGAGCTCGGTGTAGTCGGTACGGCTGGCATCGAGCCCGGCGCCTTCGACGGTGATCGTGCCGCGCTCGACGCGGTAGCCCTCGAGGTTGCCGTTATTGACGATGGGCGTGCCGGTGGTGAGGGTGGCGCGGCTGGCGTTGATGAAGCCGCAGCCCGTGCAGGTGATGCCGGCCGGGTTGGCCACCACCACCTGGGCACGGCTGCCGGCCACTTCGAGGTAGCCGGCGAGCCGGCTCGGCTGGGCCGAGAGGACTTCGTTGAGGATGACGCGCGCGCTGCCCGCGGCAAGGTTGGGGTTGCCCTGCACCCAGCCGCCCAGTTGCGTGAGGGCGTTGGTGCGGGCGTTGTTGAGGATGACGCCACGGCCGTCGACGTCGAACTGGCTGTAGCGGTTGTGCGAGACACCGCCGGCACCCGGGGTCTGGATGTTCACGAGCGGCACGCCGTTGCCGGCTGCACCCACCTGCGGCTGCTGGCCGGCCGCAACACCCTTCCAGGCGACGACCTGGGCCGGCAGCGGCGCCGGCATGAAGACCAGCCCGAGGGTCGCCCACAGCACAAAAGTCAGTGGCCGCAGGACGGCGCGGGGGTGGGGGGTGCAGGGGCGCTGGATGGCGGGGCTGTTCATGATGGATTCATCCTTTTCTTGAAAGGGCGGTCAGTCTTTCAGCATGGCCGGCAGTTCGGCCATGACTTTCGTTTCGCATGCGGACAGCATGCCGTCAAGCTGTGTTTTGACAGGTTGGAAGTCAGCCTCTGCCCATTGGTTTAGCAGCATGACTTGCTCCGATTCGTTGCTGCAATCGACGATCACGAGCGGGCTGAAGGAAAACATTCCGGCACTTTCCTTTTTCTTGTAGACCTGCAGGTGGGTTTTCAGGCGGAAGCGTTCTTCTTCGCCGTCAGCGAGTGACTCATAGACAAGGTTGGCACTGCCACCGGCAACGAGAATGTCTCTATTGAACGTTCTGCCGTTCAGCTCCGGGTCCTGGTGCACGGCGTCTCTGATTTTTTTTGCCAGGGCGGGCGTGAATTCATGCACCACCGGATTTTTCAGGTTGTCGCGCGGGCCGGCGTAATCGATGGCGGACCCCTTGAGCCCGTCTTTGCTGAAGCCTTGCACGCCGATTCCGCCGCCGAGAGCCAGCATGGCAATGTTGAGCACGACCTGCGTACCAATCAGGCCGAAGGTGTCCTCCCGCCGGACGATCATGACCTCCTGCGGCAGGTCTTTGAGCAGACTGCCGTCGGCGAAACGGGTCGTATAGGCCATGCGGATTTCTCCGGGTGCAGTCGCAACAGGCTGGCTCGCGCAGGAAGCCAGGACCATGCTGAGGCAGGTCAATATGATTGGGTAAATCAGGCGTGGGCCGGGCAGTGTCGTATCCAAGGTCAAAAACTCCAGACGAGGTTGAATCCCGCCGTGGTGCGGGCGGTCTTGAAATGTTTGGGCTTGCGCAGGGGCTCGCCGATGAAGAAATCATAATTGAGGCTGCCGGCGATTTCGTCGAGGACGCCGCGCAGGCCGAGCACGGCACCGGTGAGCCGGCGTCCGACGAGCAGATCGGCCGAAGCACCGCCGACCTCGCCGTGATCGAGACCGAGATACAGCTCGTGGCGACTCGCACCCAGAGCAAGCCCGAGATCGTTGCGCACGAGCCAGCCGCGCTCGGCGAGCAGGATGCTCTCGCCATCGAAACCGCGCACGGTGTAGCGCCCGCCGATGGAGAAGCGGTCCTGCGGCACGAGTGCGGTACGGTTCCACTGGGCGCGCCAGGTGCCGCTGTAGCGCAGGCGGGCGCCGGCGAGCGCGAAAGGCAGGTTGAGCGTGGCATCGGCACTGACGAGGCGGGAGCGCGCCGTGCCCTCGCCACTGACTTCTTCGGGAGCGTGCAGCGCACCCCAGGCACCCGTGCCCTGGCGCCAGGCGAGACGGGCGTCCAGAATGGCCGCACCGAGAAATTCACGATGGCCGAGGGCCGTCTGCCAGCCGGCCATGCGGCGGCGCTGGATGCCGATCTCGACGTCGTCGATGTAGTTGCGCGAGCTCCTCAGCCAGGTGCTGAGCGTGACGGTGGTCTTGCGCACGGCGTCGCGATGGATGAGGCGCGAGAGGGCGAGCTCCGCCTGACGGCTCTCGCCACTGTAACGATAGGTCTGGTTGATGCCGGGCACGCTCTGGTGATAGCGCATCTGGCCGGCATTGACGCTGGCGAGCCAGTAGCCATGGGGTACGGAGTAGTGCAGGTTGGTACCGCGCGTGCCGCGCCGGTGGCCGGAACCGTTGCCGAGGTCGCGGCTCAGGTTGAGGTAGAACAGATCGCTCAGGCCAAGCGGGTTGTCGAGCGAAAGGGTGAGCCCGCCCTGATGTTTGCCCGTGGCTTTCGCCCCGCCATCGTCGGCGGAGAGGGTCAGGCGCGCGAGCGCGGGGGGGCGGTAGTCGATGACAAGATCGCTCTGTCCGGGAGCGGCACCTTCTGCACTGGCCGGTTCGATACGGATGTCGGCCTCGGCGCCGGGCGGGCGCTTGAGGTTTTCCAGTCCCTGTTCGATGTCGCGCAGGTTAAGCAGATCACCGGGACGGACCGGCACGGCGGCGGCAAGACTCACTCGCGCGGGCGGCTCGGCCGAAAAACGGATGGCACGCACGCGTCCGGGCACGACGGTGAGAACGAGAACGCCGCTTTTCAGGTCTTGCGGAGTGACCAGCAGGCGAGTGGTGACATAACCCGCGGCGATGATTTCGTTTTGCACGCGGGCCATGACGACATGGATGCCGCGTGCGCCCAGACACTGATCTGCTTCGAGATGCATCATTTCGAGGGCACGCAGGAAGGACGGCGCGAAGGTTTCGGCCAGCTCTCCCGCCATCTCGACGTGCCGGATCGGAAAACAGGGGGTTTCGTTGGTGGGGATGTCCAATGCTTCGGGTCGTGCCGCTTCGCGCGGCAGGCGCACGTCGGGCGCGGGCACCTGCTGCTGACGCAGCTCGCGCTCGCGTTCCTGCTGGCGCAGTTGCTCGAGCGTGGCCGGTGCGCTCGCCTGCGCCCAGACGCGCACACTGCAGAGCACGCCCAGCAGGAACAAAAAGAGCAGCCCGCCGCCCCGGGAAGGATTTACCATCAAAGATGTGTTCCTGTTTGTGACGTCAGCCAGAAAGATGTTGCCGGTAGAAACAACATGCATTGTTCTTTTAATCCCTGTGACGAGTTGTTTTTACAGGGCCAATAGCAAATAATGGTTGTTATTCTAATGCATATCGTATTTTTGTGTTGGGCTTTGACGACACGGACAGCCAGGACTGCGCCTATAATCCAGACATGAAGAAAGTCATCGCGATTGATGCGAAACAGGACGACAAGTCACTGAAACAGAAAGAGTTCCGCGCTTTGTTCGCCAGCAACCTGAATGCGGCGCTGGATCGGCGCGGCTCGATCCCGATCGGATACGGGCGTGCTGTCGCCGTGGCAGAGATTTTTGGCGTGAGCCAGAACACGGCGGCGGGCTGGCTGAAGGGCGAGGGCGTGCCGGAAGCTTCACGGCTGCCGGAAATCGCCGAGGCGCTCAACACGACGCTGGAGCAGTTGCTGGTCGGGGATGTGGATACCGGTGCACACGCCATCGACGAGCGCTATACGATCATCGAGGCGCATGGCGACGAGGAGCGTGACGGTTATGCGCTCTACACCCTGCCCGAGACGTTGCGCTCGGTGGGCCTGCCGCGCGAAGTGCGGATTTTGCGCATCGCCTCCGACGATATGGAACCCTACGTGCGCAGCGGCGATCTGGCGATCTATGATCCACGCGTCAATCGCATCCGCAGCAACGGCGTCTATGTGCTGCATCTCAATGATAAATACTTCCTGCGCCGTGCCCAGCGCGACATGAAGCACAACATCCGGCTGATCTGTGACAACGAGCGCTTCGGCAGCGAGTCGCTCACCGATGAGGATTTCGCCGAAAGGAAAAATAATGACGGGCGTATTGCTGTCATCGGCTACGTCGTCGCCCATGTGCTGATCGGGCACTGAATGCGCGGGCCTGAATCCTGTCCGCTGTGCCAGGACACCGGCGGCGAGGTGCTGTGGCAGGATGACAACTGGCGGCTGGTGCTCGTCGGGGATGCCGATTATCCGGGCTTTTGTCGCGTCATCGGCCGGCGCCATGTGGCGGAAATGACCGATCTCACGTCCGGCGAGAGACGCGCATTGATGACGGTGGTATTCTGTGCGGAACGGGCGCTGCGCAGCGTGCTCTCACCGGACAAGATCAATCTGGCGAGCCTGGGCAATCAGGTGGCGCATGTGCACTGGCATGTCATCGCGCGCTGGCACGACGACCGCCATTTTCCGGATTCGGTCTGGAGCGTCGCCCGGCGTGACAGCGCGCCACGGCGCGCGCTCGACGCCGAAAAACGCCAGGCACTGTGCCGCGCCTTCCTGCGCGCCCTTGACGAGGAGTCCATAGAAACGTGAATATCGGAAACATGACCATCGCGCACTTCAATCTGCCCGTGCAGAGCAGCACTCACCCCCCGGCCTTTGTCGATGCGCGCAGCTGCCGCGAATGGCTGGCCGCCCAGCCCCTGGCCAACGCCGTGCAGGCGCAGGCCTTGCTGATCCGCCAGATCAATCTGCTCAACCGCTTCGAGATGGCCGCCGCCGAGCGCCTGAAAATCCTCGAACTGCTGCGCGACCCGGCGGCATTTGCCCAGTCGGAATCGTCGCGCAAGTTCACCGGCCGGCCGCTGCCACTGGTACCCCCCGAGCAGGCCAGCCTCGATGCCAACCGGGCGCTCTGGGAGACGTTGCAAACCGGCTATCTGATTTGTCTGGCCGACCTGCTCGGCGGCAACGAAGAGTTGCGTGCGCACGCCGCGCTGGTGGCGCAGCGCGTCCTGAGCACTTTGCGCGCCGAGTTGCTCGACAGCTACCGCGCCTCGATCGATCCGCCCGCCGGGCTCTGGCAAAAACTGCATGCCCTGTTTTCGGTGGCCGAGGACTGGGGCGTGCATACCCAGCCGGTGAGTGATTCATTGCAGACCGGCCATTCCGCCAGCTCGGTGACGGCGACCTACGCCCATGCCCTGCTGATGAATCGCGCCAGCCCGTTCGAGCTGCCCGGACGCCAGCTGGTGCAGGTGGATCGCTGGCTGCAGCGCTGGAGCGTCAAGGTGGCCGTCCTGACCGCCCCGCCGGAAGACCTGAAGGTGGCGCCCTTGCAGGTCGACCTCGAGTCCGATACGCCCGAATGCGGTGCGGAGCAAACACCGGCCAAGCCCCGCTGGCTCGATCTGAAGGAGCTCGCGCGCAGCGTGAAACGGCGCATCGCCCATCTGCAAAAGGGCGAATCGCCCGCCTCGCTTGGGCTGGGCGCAGATTGTGTGCAGCCGGCCTGCGAGAATCTGCTGCGCCAGCTCTACCGGCAGTGGGCCAGAGGGGGGGTGACGCGCCAGCATCCGCGCCGCGAGGGAACGGGCGGCTGCCTGCTGGTGAGCGGACACGATGCCATCCACCACTATGTCTCGGGCACGAGATTCGAGCAGCCCGGCGGCAACGCCATTCTGTCGAAAAGCAAATCCGACGAGATCGCCACCTTCGGACGCGTTGCCTCGCATCACGAGGATGATTACAGCCGGGCCCACGGCTTCATGATCGAGACATGGAAAGTCCTCGATGAATCGGCCACCGGCTACCGGCTGGCACGCGAGCCCGATCTGCCCGGCGCACGTCTGGCGACCGGCCAGATGGTGGCGATCATGCCTGCCGACGGCAAGCAGTATCTGCTCGCCGTGGCGCGCTGGGTACGCCTGACCGGATCGGGCGAGTTGCAGGCCGGCATCCAGATCATGCCCGGCCAGCCTTGCGGCGTGTCCCTGCGCGGCACCGGCCTTGCCGCCGTCAGCGAGAAATATCGCCCGGGCTTTCGCATGGCAGCGGTGCCGGCGCTCGACTTTCCGGAATCGGTGATCGTGCCGGCCGGCTGGTTCCGCCCCGGCCGCGTCATCGAGCTGTTCGAGGGCAGCTCGCGCCAGGTGCGGTTGATGGATCAGCTCGACCGTGGCAGCGACTTCGAGCGCTGCGCCTTTGACAAGGCATGAATTCTGCTCTGCCCGGGCTCACTGTCGATACAACCGATGCGCAAGCCTGCGTATCGTTGATTGCCAGCCTGCCGCTGACCAATGCGCGCGAAGCCCACCAGACACTGCTGCAACTGCTCACCGGCCTGTCGCATCGGCCACCACCGGCCGCGGCCTATCTCTCCGTGCTCGAGACCGTGCGCGCACCACTGGCTTTTTTGCAGGACGAACTGGCGCGCCGCTACGCCGCACGCCCCCTGCCGCCCACTCCGGCCGAAGCGGAGACGTTCCGCCATGTGCTGGCCCTCTGGCAGTCGATGGCGCGCGCCTATGCGCAGGTGGCACAGCTCGGTGCGCACGATGCGGTCGTACAAAGCCGCATTGCGCTGATCTGCCAGCGTTGCGTGCTGTATGCCGGCCAGGCGGTGCTCGAATATTTCCGTGCCCGGCGCGAGCCCACCCCGGGCACCTGGATCGATCTGCACGGCTATTACGCCACGGCCGAAGAGTGGGGCATCGACAAGACCCAGGTCACCGAGCCGCTCGACGATCTGCGCAAGAACATGTCGGCCGCCGAAGCCTATGCGGCCGTGCTGCTTGTCGATCTGGCCAATCCCTACAGCCGCAGCGCGCATGAGCTGACCTGGATCTGCCGCTGGTCGCGCCGCTTTGCCCTGTTCGCGGCGATTCGCCCCCTGGACAGTGCAATCGAAGGGCGCGCCTTTGGCATCGATCTGATGTCGGACACCAGCACGCGCCCGCTCGATCGGCTCGCCAGCGGCGAGAACACGCGCCACTTCGACACCCGCGGCCTGATCGCACCCTTGCAGGAATTGCTGATGCGCCTGAAGGAAGGGGTGGCACCGGCCGCGCTCGGCCTCGGCGAGGATTGCCCGGCCTCGATGGCAAGCCGCCTGCTGCTCCAGCTCTACAAGCCCTGGTGCCTGAATGCCGCGCCGCGCCGCTTCCAGCGCCGTGGCGCCAGCGGCACCGCACAGGTCTGCTTCGGTTTCGAGGCCGGCCATTTCTACATCAACGGCGACGAGTTCCATCAGCCCGAGCACGTGCGCCTGTATTCGCGCAATGAAATGGAACGCATCTGGACATTTCGCGACCAGATCGATCCAACCCAGCTCAATCTGCGCGCAAACCAGGTGCGCATCAGCTTTCCGCTCGAGCGCTGGACGGTGCTCGATCAGTCCGTCTCGGGCTTCCGCCTGCAGCGGGGCGAGGCCGGCGCACGCATCGAAAACGGCCAGCTGCTCTGCTTGAAGCCCCCCGATGGCGAACAGTTCCTGCTCAGCCAGGTGAGCTGGTCGTTGATGCAGAACGACGAGCTGCTGGTGGGCCTGCATGTGCTCTCCGGCATGCCGCAAGGGGTGGCCGTGCGCCCGACCGGGCTCAAGGTCTCTCACTCGGAGCCTTATGTGCGCGCCTTTCTGCTGCCGGCGGTAGCGGCCCTCAAGGAGCCGGCTTCGCTGGTGCTCGCACGCGGCATGTTCCAGCCCGAGCGCGTGATCGAGCTCTTTGCCGACAAACCGATCCTGCTGCGTCTGTCCGAGCTGCTCGGCCAGGGCGCGGATTTCGAGCGGGTCGGCTTTTCCCGCCAGTAAGCACGGCAGGGCAACTGCGGTATGATGGTCGTCCCATAACATTCGCCTGGAGACACACATGGGCGCCCCCGACAAGCAAGCTCCGACCCCCACGGAAATCAAGCTGCACCAGTTGTCCCGCAAGATGGAAATCGCCTTCTCCGACGGCAGCCGTTTCGAGCTGCCGTATGAATTCCTGCGCGTCTATAGCCCTTCGGCCGAAGTGCGCGGCCACGGGCCCGGCCAGGAGAACCTGCCCTCCGGCAAGCGCGAGGTCGGCATCGAGATGGTCGAGCCGGTCGGCGCTTACGCCATCAAGCCGGTGTTCTCCGACGGTCATGACAGCGGGCTGTATTCCTGGGATTACCTGCACATGCTCGGCATCCATCAGGAGCGGCTCTGGCAGGAATATCTCGAACGCCTCGAAGCCAAAGGCGCCTCGCGCGATGCCCTGCCCACGCCGCCGATGGCGCCCGGTTTCCAGCGCGGCCACGGTCATGGAGGCCATGGCGCAGGCGGTTGCGGCAGCGGCGGCTGCGGACATTGAAAAGTCAGTCCTCGCAATACGGCGCCACGATGACGCAACCGACCACCCACTTCGGCTTCAGCCAGGTCGATGAATCCGAGAAGGCGGCGCGCGTGGCCGGTGTGTTCGATTCGGTCGCCGGCAAATACGATCTCATGAACGACCTGATGTCGTTCGGCCTGCATCGTCTGTGGAAAGCCTTTGCCGTCGAGGCCTCCGGCGTGCGCGCCGCAGACCGCGTGCTCGATGTCGCCGGCGGCACGGCGGACCTGTCGCTTGCCTTCGCCCGGCGCGTGGGCACCGACGGTGAAGTCTGGCTCTCCGACATCAACCATGCCATGCTGACGCGCGGGCGTGATCGCCTGATCGACCACGGCCACCTGCTGCCGGTGCTGCAGTGCGACGCGGAAAAATTGCCTTTCCAGGCCAATTATTTCGACTGTGTCACCTGCGCGTTCGGCCTGCGCAACATGACACACAAGGAGGCTGCCCTCGCCGAGATGACGCGCGTGCTGCGCCCGGGCGGCCGCCTGCTGATCCTGGAATTTTCACGCATCTGGAAACCGCTCGAACCGGTCTATGACCTTTATTCCTTCAAGATCCTGCCCTGGCTGGGCGACAAGGTGACGCAGGACGCGGGCAGCTACCGCTATCTGGCCGAATCGATCCGCATGCACCCGGACCAGGAAACGCTGAAGGCGATGATGGCGCAGGCCGGCCTTGAGCGGATCGATTACTTCAATCTCGCAGCCGGCGTCGTCGCGCTGCATCGCGGTTACAAACTTTAGGAGACTCCCCGATGAAAAAATTCCTGATCGCCGTGCTGACGCTTTTCTGCAGTTTCGGTTTCATCGCCGATGACGCCCAGGCGCGCCGCCTGGGCGGCGGCAAGAGTTTCGGCATGCAGCGCAGCGCACCGGCGCCGTCACGCCAGAGTGCGGCGCCGGCACAATCCCCCGGCAAGCCGGCACAGCAGGCGCCGGCCGGCGGCAATCGCTGGCTCGGCCCCATCGCCGGCCTGGCCGCCGGACTCGGCCTCGCGGCCCTGTTCTCGCATCTGGGGCTGGGCGAGGAGATGGCCTCGTTCGTCATGATTGCGCTGCTGGTGATGGCGGCGATCTTCGTCTTGCGGCTGCTCATGCGCCGCTCGGCGCCAGCGAATTCACCCCTGCAATTTGCCGGTCCGGGCAACGCACAGGCGGCAACGGCGGCCTTTGATGCATCGGTCAGCGCCGGCCCGGGAGGCACCGCGGGAACCGTCCTGCCCGGCTTTGACAGCGCCACCTTCCTGCGCGAGGCCAAGCTGAATTTCCTGCGTCTGCAAAAGGTCAACGATGATGGCAATCTCGATGACCTGCGCGAATTCACCACGCCCGAAGTGTTTGCCGAGCTCAGCCTGCAGATGAGCGAGCGCACCGGTGCGCCGCAGCATACGGTGATCGTCACGCTCGATGCCGAGCTCGTCGAAGTCGTCGAGGAACGCGCACAGTACATCGCCAGCGTGCGCTTCAGCGGGTTGATCCGCGAAATGTCGGGCGCTGCGCCCGATCATCTTGACGAAATCTGGCATCTCGTCAAACCGGTCGACGGCAGCCGCGGCTGGGCCATCGCCGGCATTCAGCAGGCGGGCTGACGCTGCGCCGGGTCTGGCAGCCAGTCGCCTGTCATGCTCGACCTGGTCTTTCTCGGCGCCTGCAATCGTCTGCTCGAACGCGCACCCTGGGCGCGCGCAAAGCTCCTGCCCTTTGCCGGAGCGCGCGCGCACCTGTCCCTCGGGCGCTGGTCTGTCGACTTTCGCATCGCTGCCGACGGCACCTTCGAGTCGACCGGCCGCGGCACGCCGGCCGTCTCGATCGAACTGGCGCACGACGCACTCTCCGGCTTGCTGCGCGGCCAGCGCGACGGCTTGCTGCGCGGCGCGCAAATCAGCGGTGCCGCCGACCTGGCCGAGGCGCTCGGCTTTGTCCTGCGCAATCTGGACTGGGATGCCGAAGAGGATTTGAGCCGCCTGGTGGGCGATATCGCCGCGCGGCGCATCGTTCGCGGCACACGCGCCCTGGCCGGCACTTTCAATGATGCCGGCGAGCGCCTCGCCGGCAATGTCGCCGACTATCTGCGCCATGAACGCCCGGTGGGCATGAATGGCCGTGAGCTGGCTGCCTTCACGCGCGAAGTGGCGGCTCTTGACGAAGCCGTCGCGGCCCTCGCCCGGCGTATCGATGCTCTCGATACTCACTGAAATTCGGCGCGCATCCTCTGCTTCCCCCCCGGCTTCAGCTCGATGGTCCTGAAATACGAGGGGCCGTTGCCGTAGATTTCGATCTTGTGCCTGACGCCGGCCGTCAGCGTCAGGCGGGTGAGAGGGGGTGACATGCCCACCGGCTTGCCGTCGACGACGACCCGCCCGCGCGGTGTGACATCGAGGATGAGCGTGCCGACCGGGCCGGACACGGACGCTTCGGCGCGTGCTTTTTCTGCGGCGGCGGGGCGGCCCGGCGATGCATCTGCGTGGGTTCTTGCCACCGTTTGCGCCGGGACAGGGGCCGTGTGCGCCGCGAGGGGGGGAGGCACCGGTGCCGCAGGCCGCTCCTGGGGATTGCGCGCCTCGGTACGCTGCACCACAGGCGGGTCGATCGGCGTCATCCGTGACTTTGGATAAAACGTCACGATGGCAACCGTCAGCAGGAATACCGCCAGTGCCAGCTTGACCAGCGGCGGCGCCCGCCGCTTTGCCGCCACCACCATATCGACCGTCGCCCCGCTGCGCAGGCGCACAGGAGCCGCTGCCTGGCCGGTAAGCACAGCCTTCAGTTGTGCGACATTTTGCGGGCGCAGCGATTCTTCCGGAGCGAGCGCCCAGTCGATGGCGCGCAAGAGCCGCGAGCTATAGTGCTCTGCTGCGAGTGACAGGGCACTGGGCATCGGATCATCACGCACCCGTGCAGGCGCTTCGAGCGGCTTTTCGCCCGTCACCACCCAGTAGAGAATGCCGCCAAAGGCATACAGATCGGACCAGGGGCCCTGTGCGCCGCGCGTGTGGTATTGCTCGAAAGGGGCATAGCCGGGTGTGACGATGCTGGTCATGCTCTGGCTGTCGGCGTTGCGGGCGCGCCGTGCCGCACCAAAGTCGAGCAGCACCAGGCTGCCATCGACCGCGCGAACGTAAATATTGGCCGGCTTGATGTCGCGATGGAGCACGCCGGCCTGATGAACGACATCGAGGCCGTCGAGCAGCGGCAGGAACATTTTCAGAATGAGCGCTTCATCGAGCGGATCATTGCGGACGATCCACTCGCGCAGGGGCTCGCCCTGCTCATAATCCATCACCATGTAGGCGGTGTCATTGGCCTCGAAAAAGCGCGTCACGCGCACAATGTTCGCGTGGCGAAAGCCCGCCAGCACGCGGGATTCGGCGAGGAAGCGCTCGAGGCCGGCGCGATATTCGTGCGCATCGGCGGCAAGGGCGCACACCCGCTCGCCATGCGTGCGCACGGCCAGGTCGTGCGGCAGATATTCCTTGATCGCCACCTGGCATTGCAGATTGTTGTCGCGGGCAAGGTAGGTAATGGCAAAGCCGCCGGTGCCAAGCAAGGCCTCGATGGTGTATTCGTTGAGCGTGTAACCGAGCGGCAGGGCCACGTGATCGCGTGCGCTTGGCTGGATGTAGCCGGCGGGTTTGACGCCGCGATGGATCGGTGCGTCCGGGTTGAACTGCGTCGGTACGGTGGCTGGATCGTCACTGACGATCCGCCTGCCTGTCTTGCGTGCGGAGGGTTCGGCCACGATGCGTCTGTCTCCTTTCGTAGCGGTCCGTCAGGGTGTGCGAACGTCGAACAGGTATTCGCCGCCCTGTTCGTGTCCCGCCGAGGGCACGGCGCCATACTGGGGCCGCTGCGCAAAGTCAGTGCTGACACCACGGCGCACCGTACGATAGACGTCGTATCCCGGGGTGGTGCTGCCCAGTGCATCGAGCGAGCGCAGCAAGTGCCAGGCGAACACCGAATGTCCGTCACGCCCTTCGTCGGAGACCGGCTCTTCGCCACCCGAGGAGAGTACCAGCACGCTACGCCGGCGCAGAATGTCACGGGCGGCATCGTGGCTCGCTGCCACAACCTGTTCGCGCGCCAGGGTACCGGAAAAACAGCTGTCGGAGACGAGCATGAGCTGGCGCGCGGGAATGGCGGCAAGCAGTCTGGAGATGTCGGTGTTGGAAATCCAGCCTGCCGCCGTCTTTACCGAGGCATCCGACGGAATCCAGTAGCCCATGTCGGTGTCATCCATCAGGTAGCCGTGGCCGGCATAGTAGAGAAGCACGCTGTCGGCCGGCTGCGCCTCGCGCGCCAGTGCGGCGACGGCACGGATGATGTCGGCCTTGCCGGCGTTTTTCAGAATCCGGGTGTCGAAACCCAGCCTGGTTTTCAGCACAGCGGCGACGCTGTCGACGTCGCGTGGCGGCGTCTCCAGTGGCGGAATCGGCATGGCATAGCGGTCGTTGCCGATGAGCAGGGCCAGACGGCGCCCGGTGGGTTGCACGGCCACGGCATCGGACACGCCGTGCGCACGCGCACGCGGCAGGCAGGGCATGGTGCCGGCCTCCCCGGGCGCGCACTCGCGCACCTCGGCCGCCCGTGGATTGCGCCGCAATTCCTCGATCGCTTCACGGTAGAGCAGCGTGCGCGCCTGATGGCGCTGGACAGAGATGGCCTGCATCGGCGCGGCCCCGGGCACACCGGCGGCAAACGGCGGCGGCTGGAATCCCTGGGCCCGGGACGGGGCGGGCAGCCCGGCCATTCCCGACAGGGCCAGCAGCGCCAGAAGGAACGACAGGTTCTTTTTCATCGGGCAATCTCTCCTCGCAGGGCACGTTCGAGCCGGTGTGGCCAGTCATGCGTCCAGCAGCAATCGTGATCATAGCCCGGAACGCTTTCGAGCCGCCCGCCGTGGGCCCGGACAAAAGCGGCGATGACGGCGGCGGGGACAACATCATCGTCGGCACCGGCCAGATGCACGGCGCGCGCCCAGGCCTCGCCTGCGGGCAGCGTCATCGGGTCGAGCGAGCCGGCCAGCGGCGACAGGCCCTGCTGGTGCGTCCAGGCCGAGAGCGAGAGTGGCGCGGCGAGCGTCACGATGCGTTCGACATCGGTGCGCCGCTGACCAAGCAGGACGGCCATGACGCCACCACCGGAATGGCCGATCAGGCGCAGGCGGTGCGCGCCGCTGGCTTCCTTCAGTCGATCGAGCGCCAGATCGAGGGCATGGACAGCCTCTTCGGCAAAGCGGCGCTCGCTCCAGTAGGCCGGATCACAGGGGCTGCGCCGCACCGGGTCGGGATACTGGCAGGGGCGTCCGAGATAGGCGACGGCCGCTGCCGTGTCGCGCTCGGCAAGCAGCAGGGCGAGCGGGCGCACGGGCGTCGGGTCGGGCGGCGGCTGGAACAGGCTGGGCCAGGGCGCGCCATCGCCTTCGAGATAGACCGTCAGCAGGGGCGCGGCCTGACGCAGGCGCTGCAAGGCAAACAGGTGAAAGCCACCGGCGACGATCTCTTCGGGAATGAATCCGTGCGCAGCACCCCAGTGCGACACGGCGGCGCGCGAACCGCCGATGCGCCCGCTGTGCGTCGCCGCACAACCGGCCAGGATGATGCACACGCCGATGGACAGGCCCCAAAGGGCCGCGCCGGCGCGCGCGACCCTCGAACCCCGCATGGCCGGATCGTTCAGAAACGCAGGTTGATGTTGGCCATCAGGCTGTGGAAGTTCTGGTGGTTGCGGCCGAATTCCTGGTTGTAGACGACGCCACCGGTGACGGCGTCCTTGAGCGAGAAGAAGTTCACGCCGGCACCGAGCAGCCAGCCGTCACGCCCGATCGGGTTGTTCGGAGCGGCATACTGCGTCGTCTTGCGCCGCACGTCGTTGGTGTAGGCGAGCGAGACGTAGGGCATGACACCCCCCATCCAGTAACCAGCCTGGACACTCAGGCGCAACTGATCAAGGGTGTTCCTGGCACCGGTGCCAAGGAATTTGACGCCGTTTTGCCGGGTTGCGCCGTAATCCTCGACACCATGCAGATAGCTGGCACGACCGGCAAATTGCCAGTTGCCCAGCCAGCGGCTGTAGTTGAGATTGGCCGCGCCGAACCAGCGGCTCGCCCTGGCATCGGTAGCGGAATCGGTTTCCAGGTGGCCACGGCCCCAGCCGGCGCTGGCGTCGAGGGACAGGTTCTGGTTGATCTGCCAGCCGACATAGGGGGCGAAGAGAAAGCCCTGGCTGTTGGTCGTGTTGGTCGTCTCGAAGGGTGCGTCATTGCGGCCGCGGCCATTGCCATCGTCGTAGGCGGCGGAGAGGCCGAGCACGACCGTCGGGGTGAGTCCGTAGTCGACACCGAGCACGCCCGTGGTGATTTCGTTCTTGTTATGGGAGTTGAAATTGTTGAGTGCGGTATAGCTCTGGCTGGTGCTGTTCAGGCTGAGGTTGCTCCAGGCGTTCCATTTGCCGGCGCCCATGCCGGCGGCCATGCCGCGCAGGCCGGTCCGGGCGGTCTGTTGCGGGCCGGACATCGGCTGCTGCATGGCAAGTGACGAGGAGATGGCGCTTGCCTGGGCGAAGGAGGTGGCGTTGATCTGGGTGCGCGAGGCGAGTTCGCCACCGCCGAAACACTCCGGATTGTTGGAGACCATCTCCTGCGCATACTGCGGCTGGTTGCTCTGCATGTAGAACTCATAGACGGACAAGGCCGAAGCGCACGGATAGGCCCAGGCAAACGAGCTGAGCGAGATGCCGGCACCAAACCCGGCGAGACGGAAGGCGGTTTTTTTCATGATGAACTCCCTGAGCCAGATACTTCAAGAATGATTTTTTTTGCGGCGACGTTCCGGACGGGCAGCATATGGCCGGACAGGCAGGGGTTATACCGTGCCCGACTGGCACCGGCAAGGGAAAAGGTCACACATCACTTTTTTTCCGCCATGCGTGCGTTGGCCATTGCCCGCTTGTAAAGGGAAGACAGGGTTTTCACCTCGAAGTCTTCGGGCGATTTCTCGCCCATCTCGCGCAGCAGGGCATCGAGCCTGTCATATTCGTGCAGCTCGAAATAGCCGGAGAGCAGATACAGCTCCGGGTTGCGGTCACCGGCCTCGGCCGTCTTTTTCAGCTCGGCATAGTGGCGTTCGAGGGATTCGAGCGTGCCCGCCCCCGGCATCGAGCGCATGCGTACCATGCCGGCCTTGACGTTGCCGTCGGCGGCGGGCGTTTTCGACAGCTGCTTGACGAGAATCGCCGGCAGCACCTTCACTTGCGGTTCGAGTCCGCCGGCAACGGCGGCACTGGCCTGGGTGCCGATTTCGAGCCGGCCGGCACCCTGCCAGGTTTCCTGGCGGCCGCCGTCGAAATAGACGATCTGCAGGCGTGCGGCAGCGCCCAGCGCCAAAAGATCGCCCGGCCGCAGCTTGATGAAGGGCTTGAGGGGACTCCCGGCGGCTTTCTCCTCCTGCAGCCGGACGTTGCCGTCGACGAGCGTGACGAGGCCGACTTCGGCAGCACGCACCGTCGGGGAGAAGGGGAGGGCGACGAGCACGAGCGCCCAAAGATATTTATGCATGTTGTTCTCCTTGCTGTTCCATGCCGAGCACCTCGAACACCCTGACGGGTGCGGCGCGCCCCTTGACCTGGATGGTTTCGCTGCGTCCGCAGCGCACCGTCGGGCCGGCGGCGGCGAGGGTCTCTTCGCTGGCCAATATAACGCAGCCAAGCGGTTTCGTCATGCCTTCCAGACGCGAGGCGAGATTCACCGTGTCGCCGATGGCGGTGAATTCCATGCGGGCCGGCGAGCCGATGTTGCCGATCACCGCCTCGCCGCTGTGCAGGCCGATGCCGATGGCGAATTCGGGCAGGTCGCGCCCGGCAAAGCGCTGGTGCATCCAGCCGGTGAATTCCTGCGCGACCCCGGCCAGGGCGAGTGCCGCACGCACGGCGCGGCGGGCATGGTCGGCCACCGGCAAGGGCGAGCCGAACTCGACCATTACCGCGTCACCGATGAACTTGTCGATGCTGCCGCCCTCGGCGAGCAGCGGTGCGCAGGCCCGCTCGAAATAGGTATTGAGCATTTCCACCACCTCATGGGCATCGAGCCGTTCGCTGATCGTCGTGAAGTTGCGGATGTCGGAGAACAGCACGGTCAGCGTCTGCATCTGGCCGCCAAGCTGCGGCCGCTGGCCGGATTCGAGCAAGGCATCGACAACCTGATCGGACACATAGCGACCGAACAACTGGCGCAGCCGCGAGCGCTCGCGCTCTTCACCGGTCAGACGCCAGCCGAGCGAGCCGAGCAGGGCCAGCGCACTGGCCAGAACATAAGCGGTTGCGGGCACCAGCACACCGACGCGAAAGGACAGATAGCCTGCCAGCACGAAGAGCGGCAGGCCGGCAAGCCAGGCGAGCGCACCCCGCCAGGCCGGCCAGACGATAAAGGCGATGGCCGCCAGCGTCGTCAACACGAACAGGCTCGCCAGCCGGGGAATGGCCCCGAGCGGGTGCAACCGCTCGCCCGAGAGCAGCGCTTCGGCGACGTTGGCGTGCAGCTCGGGGCCGGTCATCAGGCTGCCGCGGCCGGAGAAAAAGCGCGTGGCGTAGGGGGTGAAGTGCTCGTCGTTGAGGCCCGCCGCCGTGGCACCGATGATGACAGCGCGCCCGCGCAGCTGCGCGGCGAGTGCGGCGGGCAGTGCGTCCTCGCCGAGCAGCGCCTTGAGGGGGATGCGCGGAAACGTGCCGGGCGGACCCAGATAGGGGATCGGTTGCGCCGTCCCGCCACGACTGACTTTTTGCCCGCCGAGCAGCCATTGCGAGGCATGCGCATCGAGCCCGGCCGCACGCAGCGCCAGCAGGGCCGGAAAACCAAGGGTGGGCACATCCTGCGCCGGCACGCTCACGCCCGCCAGCGGGGTGACGCGAAAGCGGCGGATGACGCCGTCGCCCTCGTCGAGCACGTCACCCAGCGCGATATGGCCCGGAATGTCAAAGTCCGGCAGGGCGAGCAGGTAATCCGGGCTGGGCAGCAGATAATCCTCCTCCCGCGCGCCGCTGCCGCTGCGCGAGGCCACCAGCACCAGCCGGCCGCTGTGGATTTCACTGCGGAAGGGCTGGTCGTAGTCACGCGCCGCTTCCTGCAGCGTGCCGCCGAGCTTGCCCAGCCAGCGCTCCGGGCTGATGCTGAGCAGCATGTCGATGCCGATCGCCGTCACACCGGCTTCGCGCAGGCGCGCGCAGGCGCGCGCCAGGCGATCGGTCCAGAACACCATCGGATCGTCCGGATAGGCTGCCAGCGTCGTCTCGTCGATGGCGACGATCACCACGTGCCGCGCCGCTGCGCGCACACCCTGCCACTGCACCCAGGCATCCTGCAGGCGCTGGTCGAGCGGATTCAGCGCACCGCTGCGCCACAACGCCTCGGTCGCCAGCGTGGCCATGAGTGCCAACGCCAGCAGCCAGCGTGTCTTCGGTGCCCATAGCCAGCGCATCAGGACAGGGCCTTTCGTTCGAGATAGGCGGCCAGCCGGTTTTTTTCTTCGCTGGTGCAGCGCAAGCCGCATTTCGTGCGCCGCCAGAGAATGTCCCCGGCGCTGCGCGCCCACTCGTGCGCAACCAGATGATCGACTTCGGCGGCATACAGGCCCCCGCCGAAGTATTCGCCCAGGTCCGCCTCGCGGCGCGCCGCACCGAGAATGCGTGTGGCAAGCGTGCCGTGGCGGCGCGCCAGCGCATCGAGCAGTTCGACCGGCAGATCGGCATAACGCTGCACGAGTGCCTGCAACAGGCCGTTCAGGCCGCCCGGGCCAAGGCCGCCGCCGGGAAGGTGCACGTGCGCCGTCCACGCCGGACGCAGGCCCGGCAGCCAGGGTTTGAGTTCGGCGAGGACACGCTCGGCCAGATGGCGGTAGGTGGTCAGCTTGCCGCCAAAGATCGACAGGAGCGGCGCCTCGCGCCAGCTGCCGTCGATGTGCAGGTGATATTCACGGCTTACCGCCGAGACGGAACCGCGTCCGTCATCGTAGAGGGCGCGGATGCCGGCAAACGACCAGACGGCCTGCCCGGGCGTGACCGGAGTACGCAAAAAACGGTTTGCCAGGGCGCACAGATAATCCGCCTCGGCCGGCTCGATCATCGGCTTTTCCTGTGGTGCATCGAGCAGCACCTCGGTGGTGCCGAGCAGGCTGAAATCCTTCTCGAAGGGAAGGATGAAGGCGATGCGCCCGTCGGCATTTTGCAGCAGGCAGGCATGATCACCGGCATACAGCCGGGGCAACACCAGATGGCTGCCCTTGACGAGCTTCAGCGCGGGCGGCCCGCCACTGCCGGTGGCGAGCCGGCGCACTTCGGGCACCCACGGACCGGCGGCATTCACCAGAATGCGCGCACGGCAGTGTGCCGGAGTGCCCGCCGGCGGGGCGAGCGTCACCTGCCAGAGCGACCCCTGCCGCTGCACCGCCTGCAGCCGCGTGCGCGTGAGCACGCGCGCCCCCAGCTGGGCGGCGGAGACGACATTCAACAACGTCAGGCGTGCATCATCGGTGGCCAGATCGGAATAGACGAAGCCGTGCGTGAAATCCGGACGCAGCGGCGCACCCAGCGGCGAGTCGCGCAAGGAGACGGCAGCGGCGCGCGGCAGGGTCGATCCGCGTGCCAGCGCATCGTAGAGACCGAGGCCGAGGCGGATCATCCAGCGCGGACGCTGGCCCGGCGCATGCGGGATGAGGAAACGCTGCTCGCGCGCCAGATGCGGAACGATGGCACGCAGCGTCTCGCGTTCGGCGAGTGATTCACGCACCAGGCCGATGTCCAGATGCTCGAGGTAGCGCAGCCCGCCGTGGATCAGCTTGGTCGAGGCCGACGAGGTGGCACCGGCGATATCTCCCTGATCGATGATCAGCACTTTCAGGCCGCGCCCGGCGGCATCGCGCGCCAGTCCGGCGCCGTTGATGCCGGCACCGATGACGAGCAGATCGTAGGGTATTTCGCTGGGGTCGCTGGGTTCGGTCACACGGGCATGTTACCCGGGCGACAGGGGAAAAGTCAGCTGCAGCAGGACGCCGCTGGCATCAGGCAGGTTCTCGGCGCTGATCGTACCGCCATGAAACTCGGCGATCAGACGGGCAATGTAGAGGCCCAGCCCCAGGTGCGGCGCGCTGTCTTGCGGGCTCGCACGCGCCGAGATCATCGCGCCGAAGAGTCGTCCGCGCACGGCCGGCGCGAGCGGCGGACCACTGTTGGCGATGCCGAGCACGGCACGGTTTGCCTCGCGTGCCAGGGTGATCCGGATCGGCACCCCGGGGCTGCTGAAATCGACCGCATTGGCCACCAGCTTGTCGAGCAGCTGGGCGAACAGATCGGGCGAGCCCTCGATGAAGAGCGGCACCTCGGGCAACGCCAGCGTGAAAGGCTGCGGTGCGAAGACCTGCTCGAAGGCATGCGTGCATTCTTCGACGAGTGCCGCCAGATCGAAGGGCACGCGCACTTCGCCTTGCAGACTCTGCTCGAGTCGCGTCGCCTCGCCCATGCGCGTGAGGATCTTCGACAGGCGTGCAAGCCCCTCCTCGGCGCGTTCGATATAGACCTGGCGCTGCGCGGGTTCATCCTCCAGCTTGAGATTCTCCAGCGAGGAGCGCACCACGGCCATCGGCGTGCGCAACTCGTGCGACAGGCGCCCGGCCAGGCTTTGCAGGTAGCCGTGATGCTGACCGAGTTTTTCCAGCACGGCGGAAAAACTGCGCGACAGGTCGCCGATCTCGTCGCGCGCGCGCGAGCCGGACACCAGCTGCGTGAGCCGCCCGCGCGCATCGACGGCACTCTCCGCCTCGTCACGCAGGCGGCGGATGCGCGAGGACAGGCGTGTGGCAAAACCGAGCAAGGCGGCGGCCACCAGGGCGAAAGCGACGAGCGTCAGCGTGAGCAGCCGTTCGAGTGCCTGACTGCGCACCGAGAGGATGGAGTGGGTTGTCTCCTCGACGACGACGGCGCCGACGACATCGTCGTGGCTCCAGATCGGCCAGGCCGCCGAGACGATCACGGCACGGCCATCGACGCTGTTGCGCAGCCGTGTTGCCGGCGCACCCAGCAACGCATGGGTGATCTCGCGCCCGCTCGCCAGCACGTCCTCGTCGAGCGCCTCGTCGAAATCCTGCGCCGGGCGCGGCACGATGCGCGCAAGCAGCGCCTGCCAGAATCCCTGCGGCGGGGGCTTGCCGACATTCGATTTCAGGCTGCCGGCCAGTGCGAGGAGCTTGAGCTCGCGATTGACCACCCAGATACGCGCCGTCGAGCGCTGCATCCCTTTCAGGATCTGCGTGATTTCGGCCACCGACTGCGCCGGGCTCATCCCCGACTCACGGCCGATCTCCTCGACCAGAACGGGCGTATCGCTTGTCCCGGCTTCCTCTGTCGCCTCGCGCAGGCGCTCCTCGGCGGCCTGACGTTCTGCGGGTGTTTGCACCGGCTTCAGCCGCATCAGCTGCGGCCGGTCGTGCAGCACGGTGGCCACCGCGCGTGCGGTGGCGAGCAGCGCCTGCTCCTGCGCTTCGAGGAGGAAGCCTTCCATCTCGCGGACATAGCGATAGCCCGCCCACGGCAATGCGAGCAGGGTCAGCGAGAGCAGCGCCAGCTTGAGACGCAGGCTGAAGCGAAACGGCCAGCGCACGCTCATGACCGCAGCACGAGGGGGCAGCCTGCACAGTCCCGCCCCGCTTCAGGCCCGCCAGCGGTAACCCATGCCATACACGGTATCGATACGGTCGAAAGCCGCATCGACGAGCTGAAACTTGCGGCGGATACGCTTGATGTGGGAAGTGATGGTGCCCTCGTCGACCACCAGCCGCGCATCATGCATGAGCTGGTCACGATCCTTCACATGGCCGGGAAATTTCGCCAGCGTATGCACCATCCAGAATTCGGTCAAAGTCAGCTCTACCGGTACGGCGCTCCAGGTGGCGACGAGGCGCTTGGCATCCAGGCGCAACGCACCGCGCTCGAGCACGTCTTCGACCGTATCGGGCTCGGCAAGCGCCTCGACGCGGCGAAACAGCGCCGCCACGCGCGCCAACAGGTGGGGCAGGCTGATGTCCTTGGTCAGGTAATCGTCGGCGCCGAGACGCAGGCCCGAGACGATGTCGAAGTCCGAGTCTCGCGCCGAGAGAAAGATGATCGGCAGGCGCGGACTCAATGCGCGCAGCGCGCGACATAGCTCAAAACCGCCCTCCGGCTCGTCACCCAGACCGATATCGATCACCGCCAGATCCGGCAGGCGCGTGCGGCAGGCGGCGAGCGCCTCGGGCCGCCCGGCATGGGCAACGACCTCATAACCCTGGCGGGTCAGCGCCTCGGCGGTGTTGGCGCGAATCGCCGCTTCGTCTTCGACAATCATGATGCGTCTGGGCATGTTGCCGACTATACCGAAGCCGGCGCAGGGCGTGTGCATTCATGACGACGGATTCGGGCAATTCATTTTTCTGCCACAATATGCCCCTGCCCGGGCCCCATTGAACCTCCCTGCCGCCAGAATGCGGGATTTCAATCACAGGCACGACAGCAGGGAGTCCCGCCCGCAGCCCGCTGAAAACAAGATCGCGTCATTTCAGGAGATACCATGCGCATTGCACATCCACACGCCCAGCGCGGCGCCCTTGGCCTGAGCGCCCTGCTCGTCATTGCCTTGCTCGCTGCCGCGATCGCCGGCTACTTCCTGTATGCACACTTTGCCGGCACGGGCACACAGGAAGCCGACGACAAGGATGTCCCTTTCGCGCTGGTCGATGGCGCCCACCGCGAGCTCGACGGTTCTCCCGCACTGGCGCTCTCTTTCAGCCTGCCCCTGGACAGCCGCAACGATTACGGCAAATACGTCCAGGTGCTCGAAATGCCGCCCAAGGCCACCGACCGGCCGGACCAGAACGATGCCGGGATGGAGGACAGTGATGGGGGCGGGGACGGACAGGCCGGTGCGGCAACGGAACGCACCAGCCGCGCGCAAGCCGACACGAATACCGAAGGCGGCAAGCCGGTCTCCGGCGCCTGGGTGGTCGGCGAGAATCCGCGCCTGCTGTTCTTCCCGCACATCAAGCCACAAACCCGCTATGTGGTGCGCGTCCTGCCCGGTCTGCCCGCCCGCAGCGGCGCCCGGCTCGAGGGCGAAGAGCGCCTGTCCATCCTCACGGCGGCGATCCCGGCCTCTTTCTATTTCGCCAGCCGCGGCACCGTCCTGCCCGCCAAACAGAACGGCGGCCTGCCGGTAACCACCGTGAATGTGCCTGAAGTCGACATTCAATTCCTCAAGGTGAAACCCGATCAGCTGCCGGCCTTTCTGGAAAAGGTCGTCTCCGGCGCACCCACATCACCGGATGCGGCAGGCAGTGAAGAAGGCGAGGGGGGTGAAGAGGGGTATTACGGCAACATCACGGTTCGCCTCAAGGGCGCGGTCACCGGCTGGGAGCTCGACCGCCTGCACAAACTGACCGACAGCGTCTTCACCGGACGTTTCCTCACCGAACAGAAGCCGAACCGGCGCGCCGTCACCTTCATCCCGGTGGAAAACATCAAGGCACTGGCCGAACCGGGCGTCTATGTGGCGGTGATGTCGCAACCGAACCGCTTCCGCGAGGAGTATCAGACCACCTATTTTTACGTCAGCGATCTGGGCCTGCATCTGCGCCAGTTCAGCGGCGGCGCGGCCGATGCCTATGTCAGCTCGCTCACCAGCGGCAAGGCGGTGACCGGCGTCGAAGTGAGCTGGATCGACGCCCAGGGCAAGATCCTGCGCCGTGGCGAGAGTGACAGCGAGGGGCGCGCGAATTTTGCCGAACGGCCGGCGAAAGCCCGCCTGCTGATGGCAAAAAAGGGTGAGCAGATGTCACTCATCACGCTCAAGGAACCGGCGCTCGACCTGAACGAATACGACATCGCCGGCATGCCCCCCTCGGCCACCCGCCTGTTCGCCTGGAGCGGACGCGACCTGTACCGGCCGGGCGAGCGCTTCGAAGTCTCGGTGATGGCGCGCGATGCCGACGGACGTGCCGTGGCGCCGCAGCCGGTCCAGGCCACCTTGCGCCGCCCCGACGGCAAGGCGCAGTGGAGCGCCGCCTGGCAGCCTCAGGCGCAGTTCCCCGGTTACTACCGGCAGGCGATTGAGCTGCCGCCGGATGCGGCCACCGGCTTCTGGTATCTCGAACTGTCCGCCGATCCGGCGGCAAAACGGGCGGGCACGCGCCTGCGCTTCGGTGTCGAGGAATTCCTGCCCGAACGCATGAAACTCGATCTGGCCGGGCACGACCCGAAATCCGGTGCGCCCGGCTGGACGATCGACATCAGCGGACGCTATCTCTATGGCACCCCCGCCGCCGGCAACCGTCTGATCGGTGTGGTCAACAGCGAGCGCAACCGCAACCCCCTGCAGAAGAAGCTGCCCGGTTTCATTTTCGGCGACAGCGACGAGGACAGCGTGCGCTCACGCATCGAGCTCGACGAGACGGCACTCGACGACAAAGGGCAGGCACAAACCACCGTCAGCCTCGAACCGGTGGCGAAGCGCCATTCGCCCTTCACCGTGCGCGCCACGCTGAGCCTGCTCGAAAGCGGTGGTCGCCCGGTGGTGCGCAGCATCGAGC
>CAZSHO010000026.1:0-27053 GCA_964607005.1 uncultured Rhodocyclaceae bacterium | reverse complement strand
CCGCCCATGCTGGAGGTTGCTTCCACCGCACCGGCGAAGATGCCCGAGTAGCCAAAGCGTTTCATGAGCGGAATCGTGAATTGGCCGGTAGTGACGACGTTGGCCACACCCGAGCCGGAGATGGTGCCCATCAGGCCGGAAGAGATCACCGCGACTTTCGCCGGGCCGCCCTTGGTGTGGCCGACAAAACCGAGTGCGAGCGAGTTGAAGAGATTGATCATGCCGGCATGCTCGAGGAACGAACCGAACAGGATGAAGAGGAAAATGTAAGTCGCCGACACCAGCGTCGGGATGCCGTAGATGCCCTCGGTGCCAAAGCCGAGCTGGTCGACGATTTGCGAGAAGGCAAAACCGCGATGCGCGATGTCGACGGGCAGATACTGGCCGAACAGGCCGTAGAGCAGAAACAGCGCGCACACCAGTGGCAGGGCGATGCCGAGGATGCGCCGTGTCGCCTCGAACACCAGCAGCACCACCGCCGAGCCGACGACGAGATCGAGCGTGGTCGGATCGCCCGCGCGCTGGATCAGCTCGCCCTCGAAAATCCATTGATAAAACCCGAGTGCGAAGCCGCTGCCGGCGAGCAGCCAGTCGTACCAGGCCACACGTGTGAGCGTGCTGCCCTTGCGCATCGGATAGAGCAGGAAGGTGAGCAGGAGCAAAAAGCTCACATGAAGCGCCCGCATCACCAGGCTGGAGAGCGGATGATAGGCGGCAACGTAGAGCTGATAGGTCGAGAAGGCCAGTGCGGCGCCGGCAACGATCAGGAGCGGCAGGCCGCCCAGACGCCGCTGCACGCCGTGCTCGGAAAATTCATTGTCGGCTTGCGCCATTGCTTTCTCCGGTTGAAACAAAAAGGCCGTGCGCGCAAGGCGGCACGGCCGTAAGCTCAGGCAATGCCGGTCACTTGATCAGGCCGACCTCGCGGTAGTATTTTTCAGCGCCCGGATGCACTGGCAGCGGCATGCCTTTCAGGGCGTTCTCGCGCTTGATCGCCTTGGCGGCGGCATGGGCGGCAACCATCTGGTCGAGGTTGTCGTACATCGCCTTGGTCATGGCATACACCGTCTCGTCCGATACACCGGAATGGGTGACAAGGAAGTTGGGGATCGCCACGGTATGCACCTCGGCGCTCTGACCGGTGTAGGTGTTGGCCGGGACAGTGGCCGCCTGATAGGCCGGATCGTTGATTTTCGCGATCACTTCGTCCGGGATCGGCACGATGACGATCTTGACGACAGTGGCCAGATCACGCACGGCCGCCACCCCGAGACCGGCGGAGATCAGCGTTGCATCGAGCTGGCGGTTCTTCATCAGCTCGACCGATTCGCCAAAGGGCAGGTACTCGACCTTGCCCAGATCCTGATAGGTCAGGCCCGCCCCCTTGAGGATGGCGCGCGCATTCAACTCGGTGCCGGATTTGGGTGCGCCCACGGCCAGGCGCTTGCCCTTGAGATCGGCGAGTGTCCTGATGCCCGAATCGGCGCTGGCAACGATGTGGATGTAGTTCGAATAGATCGCCGCCACACCGCGCAGCTTGTTGAGTGGCGTCTTGAAGCCGGCTTCTGCGTCACCCTTCCAGGCGTCCGAGAGCGCATCGCCGAGGGTGAAGGCGATCTCGCCACGTCCGGCCTGCAGCAGGTTGAGATTTTCCGCGCTGGCCTTGGTCGCCTGCACCGCCGTCTTGGCGCCGGGGATGGCCTTGCCATAGATTTGCGTGAGCGCCACGCCGAGCGGGTAATACACGCCGCTGGTGCCTCCCGTGAGGACGTTGATGAACTGCTGCGCCTGCGCCGGCAGGGCGACGAGCAGGCTGGTGGCGAGCGCGAGCACGATGCGGTGGATCGATGTCATAGGGTCTCCTCCTTGCGTGTTTTATGAGTCCGGATTATAGCCAGCACGAAGCGGGCGGCATGGCCTCAGGGTGCCTTGCCAAGCAAGGCCTCCTTCAGGTTGTCCTGGGCCGGCCTGGCGCCGATCCAGATGCGCAGAAGCGCATTGTTGAAATCCTCGCCGGGGATGTCCTTGCCCTGCGGCTTGTCGGCAATGATGAGACGGGTGCCGGTCGCGGGCAGGAAATCCAGGTTGACCACCGTGCCGGTCTTCACCTCGCCGGCAGCCACCATGGCCTCGCGCAACGCCTCGGCACGGTCTTTCAGCGCGGCGAATTCCGTCTCGCTGCTGTTGTGCCGCAGGCCGTCCATGAGCGCCGCACTGAAATCCTCGGCGCTGACGTCACGCATGAGCACGATGTGCACGCGGCGCGGGCCTTTTTGCGCCAGCACCGCTTCGCCCGTCGCCGCTTTGCCCGGCAGATAAAGGCCGATCACATACACCTTGAAGAATACCTTGGTGCGCAGTCCGGCGCCGTTGAGCTGCAGATCGGTCGAGCCAAGCCTTGCCTGATCATCGAGCTTGACACCGGCAACCTCGGCCGCCGGTGCCTGGCCCAGCCACAGCCCGCACAGCAAGGCGGACAGGATTTTCAGCAAACGGGACATGTCGGCCTCCTGTGCATCACTTGAAGCGCGCGCTCACCGTGGGGTTGCCGGGCAGCCCCTCATAGGTGACGGTGACGGCGGTGCCCGGTTTGGTGAATTGTGGCGCGGTGAAGGAACCCAGGCTGAGAATGTCGCCGGCGTGCAGCCTGCCGCCGGACCGGGCAACATCCTGCGCCAGCCAGATCGCCGCATTGAGGGGCTGGCCGAGAATGGCGCTGCCCGGCGCGCGCGCCAGTTCCTTGCCGTCCTGGTCACGCATGATGACGGTCATCTTCGCCAGCGCATCAACCATCCCGGGCGAGGGAGCGATCGGCTTGCCAAGCACCCCCAGACGCGCACCAACGTTGAACGCGGTGATGACGGCACCGGTGAGCGGCTGCTCCTTGGCAGTGACCAGGTCGGGCAGTTCGAGGAAAGGCCGGATGCTGGCGATGTGTTCCATCACCTCGGCCGGCGTCTTCGCCTGATTGATGCCCTCGTCCTTGACGACGACAACGATGTCGGCCTCGGAGAAGGGGACGGCGCCGAATTTCGCCGGCACCTCGGCGCCGTCTTCGAGCATCATTTTCTCGAGCAGCACACCGCGCACTGGCGAATCGACACCGAAGCGTTTCTGCACCGCAGGGTTGGTGAGGCCCGCCTTGTAGCCGACGATGCGGCCCTGGCTGGCGGACAGCTCGCTGACGAGACCGTCGCGGATGCGCTCGGCCTCGCTCATGCTCATCTCCTTGGACAAGCCGGAAGTCGGTGTCAGTGTTTTGAAGTTGTCCGCCAGCTGCCGGCTTTGCGGCGGCACCGCGGCACAGGCGGCGAGCAGCGCGGCAAACATGCCGCTCACGAGAATAGTGCGGTAATTCATGCTGAATCCTCCCTTCGTCCGTTGTTGTTGATGCAGGTTTCGCTCTATGCCGCCGTATCACGGCGACTGACTTTTGCGTTGCCCCAGGCAGCCATCCTACCGGCGAACCTCGCCATTGCCCAGCACGATCCATTTCTGGCTGGTCAGGCCCTCCAGACCCACCGGGCCGCGTGCGTGCAGTTTGTCGGTGGAGATGCCGATCTCGGCACCCAGCCCGTACTCGAAACCATCGGCAAAGCGCGTCGAGGCATTCACCATCACCGAGGAAGAATCGACTTCGCGCAAAAACCGCAGGGCGCGCGTGTAGTCCTCGGTGACGATGGTCTCGGTATGCTGCGAGGAATAGTGGTTGATGTGTTCGATCGCTTCATCGATGCCGGCCACCACCCTGACGGCGAGGATGGCGTCCAGATACTCCTCGAACCAGTCCTGTTCGGTGGCGGGTTTGAGTTTTCCCGCCTCGATGCCGGCTTCGCGCAGGAGTGCCAGCGACTCGGTGCAGCCGCGTAGCTCGACACCCCTGGCGGCAAGCATGCGGCCCAGACGCGGCAGCAGGGCGGGCGCGACGGCGCGGGCAACGAGCAGCGTCTCGGCGGTGTTGCAGGTGCCCAGGCGCTGCGTCTTGGCGTTCTCGACGATGGCGAGCGCCTTGTCGGCATCGGCCATCTCATCGACATACACATGGCAATTGCCGTCCAGATGCTTGATCACCGGAATGCAGGCTTCTGCGGAGATGCGCTCGATCAGCCCCTTGCCACCGCGCGGCACGATGACATCGACGAAAGCCTTCATCCGCACCAGCTCGCCGACGGCGGCGCGATCGGTGGTGTCGACCACCTGCACCGCCCCGGCCGGCAGTCCGGCCTCGCGCAGCCCTTCCTGCACGAGGCCGGCCAGCACGCGATTGCAGCGGATCGCCTCCGAACCGCCGCGCAGGATGGCCGCATTGCCGGCTTTCAGGCACAGACCGGCGGCATCCACCGTGACGTTGGGGCGGGCCTCGTAGATGATGCCGATCACCCCCAGCGGCACGCGCATGCGCCCGACCTGGATGCCGCTGGGGCGGAATTTCAGATCAGTGATCTCGCCGATCGGATCGCCGAGTGCGGCGATCTGCTCCAGCCCCGCGGCCATCGTCTCAACGGACTGGTCGCCGAGGGCAAGGCGATCGAGCAGCGCCGCCTCCAGCCCGGCAGCGCGCGCAGCCGCCAGGTCCTCGTCATTGGCCGCCAGCAGGGCGGCCCGGTCGCGCCGGATGGCGGCAGCCATCGCCAGCAGGGCGCGGTTCTTCGCCCCGGTCGAGGCGCGCGCCATCGCGCGCGAGGCGGCGCGTGCCTGGCGGCCGAGGGTGTGCAAGGTGTCCTGAATCGTCATGTTCGCATTCGTGTTGCAGGAAAAACAGGGATGCCGCAAATCCGGGGGTCGGGTTTCATCTCTCCTGCGGCGTCCCACCCGGGACTTTATACCCAAACCGGAAACTATTTCACTGCCAGGCGCAAGGCGAGCTGGAGAAATTCGTCCCAGACATCGCCGCGCACCAGCCCCTTGATCATGCGGTCGATACGGGCGGCGGCCAGCAGTGCGGTGCGCAGCTGGGGAGCGTGCAGGCGCGGCAGCGCGCGCGTGAGCGCGCCGGCGCGGCGGTCGTCAAAAATCTTTTCGGCACGCAGTGCGGCCGCCAGCGGCTGGCCGGCGTCCTGCGCCGTACGCAGCGCCAGCAAGGCGCGGATCTCGCTGGTGCAGGCCCACAACAGCAACGGGGGGGCCACGTCCTCGCTACGCAGGCCCTCGAGCAGACGCGCACAGCGCGCGGCGTCGCCGGCGAGCAGAGCGGCACGCAGCTTGTCGATGTCGTAACGGGCGACGTTGAGCACCGCGTCCTCGATCTGCGCCTGGCTGAGCGGACCGGCCGGATAGAGCAGGCCAAGTTTCTGGATCTCCTGGTGTGCGGCGAGCAGATTGCCCTCGACATGGGCGGCGATGAATTCGAGGGCGCCGTGCTGCGTCGACTGACTTTGCCGGGCCAGACGCTGGGCGATCCAGGCCGGCAGCTCGGCGAGCGGCGGCGCGTTCAACTCGATCACCACGCCGGCCTGGGCGAGGGTGGTGAACCACACCGCCTTCTTCACCGTCCAGTCGAGCTGCGGCAGCGTGACCAGCGTCGTGACCCCCGCAGGCAGCGCCTTGCCGTAGCGCTGCAGCATATCGCCGCCGTCGCGCCCGGGACGACCGGAGGGGATGCGCAGATCGACCAGTTTGTTGCCACCGAAGAGTGACAGATTGCCGGCGGCGAACATCAGCTCATCCCATTTGAAGCCGGCGCCGGCCACCAGCACCTCGCGCTCGTCATAGCCTTGTTCGCGCGCCGCCTTGCGGATGGCGTCCCCCGCCTCGATGACGAGCAAGGGCTCGTCACCATGCAGGACATAGAGCGGTGCGAGCGCCCTGGCAAGGTGCGATGCGAGCTGGTCGGCGCGCAGCTGCATGGCGGCAAAACCGCTTCAGGCGCCGGCCTTGATGGCGGCCATGCGGCGCAGGATCTGCTGCACCATGTCGTTTTGCATGTCGCGATAGAGCAGGGCCTCCTCCTGCTCCTTGGCGAGCACGAGATCGTCGGCAAAACTGATGTCGCGCGTGAGGACGATTTCGGTCGGTGCGAGATATTCCTTGCCTTTCAGGTCATGCACCCGGAAGGCAAGGCGGTAGCGCAGCTGGTATTCGCGCACACGCCCGGTGGCCGAGAGGCTGAGGATGGCCTTCTCGCGCGCCTCGCCGATCAGGGTGAATACGGCCTGCGCCTGCTGCGGCGAATCGGGCAGCTCGGTGGTGCCCTGCGCGCGGATGTTGCGCTTGAGCAGCGCTCCCATCTCCCAGGTGTCGGCGGGCACGTAGAGGCTGGTGAAAGGCAGCGAGTAGGCGCCGCGCAACTGGAAGCCGCAGGCCGCCAGGGACGAGGCCAGCAGGACAAGAAACAGGGTACGCAGCCAGGCGCGCATGTTCGGCTCTCCTCAGACGACGATATTCACCAGACGGCCGGGCACGACGACGACTTTTTTTGCCGGCCTGCCCTCCATATGCTTTTGCGCAGCCTCGCAGGCCAGCGCGGCCGCCTCGATCTGTTCTCTGGCCGCCCCCGCCGCGACGTGGACGCTGCCGCGCAGCTTGCCGTTGATCTGCAGCACCAGCTCGACTTCGTCCTGCGCCAGGGCATCCTCGAGCGGCTCGGGCCAGGGTGCGCCAAGGATGTCTGTGCCGAAGCCGAGTTCGCGCCACAGATGGTGGCAGATGTGCGGGGTGATCGGCGCGAGCAGGCGCAGCAGGATCGACAGGCCTTCGCGCACGACGGCGGCATGACCGGCGGCCTCTGCGGGAGCGCGCTCGAGCGCGTTGAGGATTTTCATCGCCGCCGATGCGACGGTGTTGTACTGGAATTTCTGGAAATCGTAGCCCGCCTGCTTAAGATTGAGGTGAATGTCGCGCCGTGTCGCGGCCAGCCGGTTGTCGAGCTTCTCCGGCAGGGCAGGCGCGGCCGCGATGAGGGGCCGCACAGCGGCGGCAAAGGCCCACACACGCTTGAGGAAACGGAAGCTGCCCTCGACACCCGAATCCGACCACTCCAGCGTCTGCTCGGGCGGACTGGCGAACATCATGAAAAAACGTGCCGTGTCGGCACCGTACTGCTCGATCAGGTGCTGCGGGTCGACGCCGTTGTTCTTCGACTTCGACATGGTGCCGATGCCGCCGGAGTCGACCGGCTGGCCATCGGCCTTCAGCACCGCACCCGTACGGTTGCCCTTCTCGTCATGCGTTAATTCGACGTCGGCCGGATTGAAATACTGAATGCGTCCCGAGGCAGGCTTGCGGAAGAAGGTTTCGTTCAACACCATGCCTTGCGTGAGCAGGCGCGAGAACGGCTCGTCGAAGGTGACCAGGCCCAGATCGCGCATCACCTTGGTCCAGAAGCGCGAGTAGAGCAGGTGCAGAATGGCGTGCTCGATGCCGCCGATGTACTGGTCCACCGGCAGCCAGTACTTCACGCGCTCGTCCACCATGGCCTGGTCGTTGTCCGCCGAGGCGTAGCGGCTGTAGTACCAGGACGAGTCGACGAAGGTATCCATGGTGTCGGTCTCGCGCCGCGCGCGGCCACCGCACTGCGGGCAGGCACAGTCGAGAAAATCCGCGCGCTTGCTGAGCGGATTGCCCGAGCCGTCCGGCACGCAGTCCTCGGGCAGCAGCACCGGCAGCTGGTCGTCGGGCACCGGCACGGTGCCGCACCCCGGCTTGCCGTCGTGCCCCTCGCAGTGGATGAGCGGAATCGGGCAGCCCCAGTAGCGCTGGCGCGAAATGCCCCAGTCGCGCAGGCGCCAGGTGGTCTGCCGGTCGCCCAGCCCCTTTGCCTTCAGATCGGCGGCGATGGCATTCACGGCGGCCTGATGGGCGAGACCATCGTACTTGCCGGAATTCACGCAGACGCCATCCTTGGCGGCGTACCAGTCCTGCCACGTGTCGGGATCGAAGGGCCGGTCGCCATTGGCGATGACCTGCCTGACGGGAATCCCGTATTTCCTGGCGAAGCCGCCATCGCGCTCGTCGTGCGCCGGCACGGCCATCACCGCACCCTCACCGTAGCCCATCAGCACGTAGTTGCTGACCCACACCTCGATTTTTTCGTCAGTGAAGGGATGGCGCACGAAGAAGCCGGTGGGCATGCCCTTTTTTTCCAGCGTGGCGAGGTCCGCCTCCATCACCGACCCCCGCTTGCATTCCTCGATGAAGGCGGCCAGCCGGGGGTTGTCACGCGCCGCGCGCGTGGCGAGCGGATGCTCGGCGGCCACCGCGCAGAAGGTCACGCCCATGAGGGTGTCGGCGCGGGTGGTGAATACCCAGAGCTTTTCCTGCCTGCCGTCCAGTTCGTAGGGAAAGGCGAAGCGCACGCCATAGGATTTGCCGATCCAGTTCGCCTGCATGGTCTTCACCCGCTCCGGCCAGCCGGGCAGACCGTCGAGCGAAGCCAGCAGCTCCTCGGCGTACTGCGTGATGGCCAGGTAGTAGCCGGGGATTTCGCGCTTCTCCACCAGGGCGCCGGTGCGCCAGCCGCGCCCGTCGATGACCTGCTCGTTGGCGAGCACGGTCTGGTCGACCGGATCCCAGTTCACCACCTGGGTCTTCTTGTAGGCGAGCCCCTTCTCCAGCATGCGCAGGAACAGCCACTGGTTCCACTTGTAATAATCCGGATCGCAGGTGGCCAGCTCGCGCTCCCAGTCGATGGCGAAGCCAAGTGACTGAAGCTGCTTTTTCATGTAGGCGATGTTGTCGCGGGTCCACTTCGCCGGCGGCACGGCGTTGGCCATGGCGGCGTTCTCCGCCGGCAGGCCGAAGGCATCCCAGCCCATCGGCTGCAACACGTTGAAGCCGCGCATGCGGTGATAACGGGTCAGCACGTCGCCGATGGTGTAGTTGCGCACATGGCCCATGTGCAGCTTGCCCGATGGATAGGGAAACATCGACAGGCAGTAATACTTGGGCTTCGCGGGATCTTCGACAGCGCGAAAGGCGGCGCTATCGTTCCAGCATTTCTGGGCGGCCTGCTCGATATCGGCCGGGCTGTATTTCTGCTGCATGAGGGAAACGTAATGGCGTGACAAAGGAGCGGATTATACTCTGGCGCCATGCCCGGCACCCCGCCGGCACGGCATGGCGCTCAGGCCAGCACGAAGCGCACGACGGTCCCCTTGCCCGGTTCCGACTCGATCCAGGCGCGTCCGCCATGGCGGCGCGCGATGCGCGCAACAGTCGCCAGACCAATGCCGGTGCCCTCGAACTCCTCCGCCCGGTGCAGGCGCTGGAAGGGCGTGAAGAGCCGGTCGGCATACTGCATGTCAAAACCAACTCCGTTGTCACGGACGAAGAACTGCGTCTCCTCCCCGACCGTCCCGCAGCCAAAGGCGATGTGCGCTTCCTCCTGGCGCGCGGTGTACTTCCAGGCGTTCTCGATGAGGTTTTGCAGGAGCACGCGCAGCAGCTGCGGGTCGCCCTGGACGGTGCAGCCGGGCTGGATGTCGGCAACGACTCGGCGTGCCGGATCGGTGCGGGTGTGCTCGTCAAGGAGTTCGCGCACGATCTGCGAGAGATCCACCCGCACGCGGCACATCTCCTGACGCGTGACACGGGAGAGTTCGAGAATGTCGTCGATCAGTTGCCCCATGCGCTGGGCAGCACGGCGCACGCGGTCAAGATAGTCCAGCCCCTGGGCATCCAGGCGCTTCCCGTATTCGTCGGCAATGAGCATGCTGAAACCGTCGATGCCGCGCAGCGGCGCCCGCAGGTCGTGCGAGATGGAGTAGGCAAAGGACTCCAGCTCGCGGTTGGCCGCCGTCAGCTCGGCCGTGCGCTCTTCCACGCGCTGCTCGAGCGAGGCATTCAGACGCCGGATCTCGGCCTCGGCACGCTTGCGCTCGGTGACGTCGTGGATGAGCGAGATGATGCACGGCATGCCATCGAGTTCGACGGCTTCGGCAGCAAACACTGTTTGCCGGATATCGCCGGTCTTCGTCAGCAGCTCCTGTTCGTAGTCGCGCAGGGTGCCGTGCTGGCGCAAGGCATCGACCCAGCGCTGGCGATCCTCGTGCGAGGGCCAGGTGCCGATCTCGGTCGAGCGCTTGCCAACGATTTCCTTGCGTTCCCAGCCGAATTGCCGGGTGAAGGCGGAGTTGATATCCAGATAACGCCCCGATTCGAACTCGGAGATGACGATGGTGGTCGGGCTTGCCTCGAAGAGCTTGAGGAAATTCTGCCGGGAGATGCGCCGGTCATCTTCAGCGCGCAGCGTGTCGGTGATGTCGAGCATCGTCACGTAATAGCCTCTGACGGCCCCTCCGGCCTCGCGATCCGGGAACAGATTCACTTCAAATTCACGCTCGCCGAACAAGGACGAGGCGCGCGAAATCAGGTAATGCACATGCTGCCCGGCCAGGGCATTCATGATCATCGGCCGGATGCGGGCGAAGCCTTCAGCACCGACAATCCCCTCGAAGGGCAGGCCGACGATGGCTGTTTCGTCATGGCCGAAGAAACGCGCGTACTGGCGGTTGGCGTAGCGGCAGACCAGCTGCGTGTCGCCGTAGGTGATCATGAGCGGCACGTTCTCGGTGATCAGCCGCCATTGCGCTTCGCGTTCCACGAGCGCGCGCTCGGCCTGACGCCGCGCCGTGATGTCGCGCAGCAGGGCAAGAAAGCCGGTGACCTGCCCCTGCGCATCGCGTTCCGGCATCAGCGTGATGTCCAGATCGCGGTAACCGCGCGGGAAGGCGTGGCCGAATTCGCGTTCGACTTGCTCGCCGGCGAGCGCCCGCTGCAGGTCGGGCAGGGCAGCCTCAAAAACCGCCGTCTCGTTGATTTCACTCAGAGGAAGGCCTTCGAGCTGCGCGCCCGGGGCGAGAGCGAACTTCACGACGGTCCCCTTGCCCGGTTCCGACTCGATCCAGGCGCGTCCGCCATGGCGGCGCGCGATGCGCGCAACAGTCGCCAGACCAATGCCGGTGCCCTCGAACTCCTCCGCCCGGTGCAGGCGCTGGAAGGGCGTGAAGAGCCGGTCGGCATACTGCATGTCAAAACCAACTCCGTTGTCACGGACGAAGAACTGCGTCTCCTCCCCGACCGTCCCGCAGCCAAAGGCGATGTGCGCTTCCTCCTGGCGCGCGGTGTACTTCCAGGCGTTCTCGATGAGGTTTTGCAGGAGCACGCGCAGCAGCTGCGGGTCGCCCTGGACGGTGCAGCCGGGCTGGATGTCGGCAACGACTCGGCGTGCCGGATCGGTGCGGGTGTGCTCGTCAAGGAGTTCGCGCACGATCTGCGAGAGATCCACCCGCACGCGGCACATCTCCTGACGCGTGACACGGGAGAGTTCGAGAATGTCGTCGATCAGTTGCCCCATGCGCTGGGCAGCACGGCGCACGCGGTCAAGATAGTCCAGCCCCTGGGCATCCAGGCGCTTCCCGTATTCGTCGGCAATGAGCATGCTGAAACCGTCGATGCCGCGCAGCGGCGCCCGCAGGTCGTGCGAGATGGAGTAGGCAAAGGACTCCAGCTCGCGGTTGGCCGCCGTCAGCTCGGCCGTGCGCTCTTCCACGCGCTGCTCGAGCGAGGCATTCAGACGCCGGATCTCGGCCTCGGCACGCTTGCGCTCGGACAGATCGGTGATGATGACCAGCGCACAGGTCTCCTCCTCGATCATGACCTGTTCGGCGGAGAGCAGCACCTCGAGCAGCACGCCTGCACGCGTGCGCACCTGCGCTTCCACGTGGCTGGTGTCGCCCTGCTCCCTGAGCAGGTGCAGCCATTTTTCGCGGTTTTCCGCCGCCCCCCAGTGGTTCAGGTCGAGGGTCGTGCGCCCCAGCACCTCCTGGCGCGACCAGCCGTTCATGCGGCACCAGGCTTCGTTCACCTCGATGATGTGGCCGTCGGCCATGCGCGTGATGATGATCGGCAGCGGGCTCGCCCTGAACACTTTCGAGAAGCGCTCCTCGGAGCGGCGCAGCGCTTCTTCAGCCTGCTTGCGCGCCGTCAGGTCGGTTTCCATCACCAGCACGCACAGCTCCCTCTCGATCTCGATCAGTTCGGCGGAAAGGATGACATCGCGCGGGCTGCCATCCTTGGCGATAAAGCGCACATCGTAATCACGCGTGTAGCCATGCTGGCGCAGATCGCGGATCCAGGCATCGCGCGTCTGCGCATCGCTCCAGGTCCCCATCTCGAGCGAGGTGCGCCCGATCATCTCTTCCCGTGTCCAGCCGTAGAGCCGGCACCAGGCCTCGTTTGCCTCCAGATAACGGCCGTCGGCCAGGCGTGTGATGGCGATCGCCAGGGGGCTGGCGCGAAAGACTTTGGAAAATTTGTCTTCGGAGACGCGCAATGACTGGTCGCGCTGCAAGGACACCGTGATGTCCTGCATGAGGGCAATGATGCCGATCACCCTGCCGCGCGCATCGCGCTCTGGCACGATGGCGACCTCGAGGGCCACCGTCTGGCCGTCGGCGCGGCACACCAGGCGACGATAATTCACCGCCTCGCCGGCCTCGGCGCGCTCGATGAAGGGCAGAATCTCCTGGTAGGATTTTTCCCCGATCTGCTCGCGCACATGCAGGCCGACCATGGTCTGCGGCGTGCGTCCGAGGAAGCGGGCGTACTGGCTGTTGGCATACACGCAGCGGCGCCCGCGGTTGTGCAGGATCATGCCAGGCAGGTGCTCGGTGATCAGGCGCAACTGCGACTCCTCCTCCTTGATCTTTTGCATCTGCCGGGCCAGTGCGCGGCGCAGGCGGTCGGTCTTCGACAGCTGGTCACGAAAGGCCCGGGTGACGATACGCGAGAGGGTGGCCGCAATGGCAAGCAGAACCGACAGACCGAGCCACAGGGCGTAGGGGCCGGGTGGGGGCAGGCGCACCAGCCAGCCAGCCCGCTCGGCCTGGACGATGGCGAGGGCGCCGAGGATCGACAGCCCCGCCACCCACCAGGCATGGCGCGGCCCGCCCAGCCAGCCGGCCAGCGCGACGACGACAATCAGGGCATACACCGAGGTTGAGTGGATCGTGCCGAAGAGCGCACCGGCGGCCAGCGCGCAAGCGCACAGGCCATAACTGAGAAACAGGCCGGCGGCGCGCTCTCCCAGACGGTCGCGCAGCAGCAGCGTGATGGCACCGAGCAGCATGAACACCAGCGGCGGCAGATAAAGAAGCGGGCGCGGGCCGATCAGCCAGGGACCGGCAACAAGGTAGGCCAGACTGGCGCCAATGACGACGAGACTAGCCTGACGCAGGAAACGCTGCTTGAGGGCGTTGTCTTCGTGCTTTCGCGTCGCCGTCGTGATGGTTTCGTTATCCATGGCTCCCTGTGGCGTTCACTATGGCCCGACCAGAACACCCCGACAGAAGGCGCCCGATCCACCGTCCCGCACGCACACGCCTGAATCCGGCCTGGCGCGGACACGGCCTATAATGCCGGATATTTCGGTCTCTTCGCATGTCCTCTCATCTTGCCGGTCTGAATCCGCCCCAGCTGGCCGCCGTCACCCTGGCGCCAGGGCACGCCCTGATCCTCGCCGGCGCAGGCTCGGGCAAGACGCGCGTGCTGACCACGCGCATCGCCTGGCTGATCGAGACCGGTCAGGCCGGTCCGCAGGGCATTTTCGCCGTTACTTTCACCAACAAGGCGGCCAGGGAAATGCTCGCGCGTCTCGCCGCCATGCTGCCCATCAACACGCGCGGCATGTGGATTGGCACCTTTCACGGCCTGGCCAACCGTCTGCTGCGCGCCCATCACCGCGATGCCGGTCTGCCGCAGCTCTTCCAGATTCTCGATGCCACCGACCAGCTGGCCGCCGTCAAGCGGCTCATCAAGACGCTCGGTATCGATGCCGAAAAATTCCCGCCGCGCGAACTCGTCCACTTCATTAACGGCCAGAAAGAGGCGGGCTTGAGACCGGATGCGGTCGAGGCCCGGGATACCTACACACGCACACGCGTCGAGCTGTATCGCGCCTACGAGGCACAGTGCCAGCGCGAGGGCGTGGTGGATTTTGCCGAGCTGCTCTTGCGCGCCTACGAGCTGCTGGCGCGCAACGAGCCGATCCGCCGCCATTACCAGAGCCGCTTCCGTCACATCCTGGTGGATGAATTCCAGGACACCAACGTTCTACAATATCGCTGGCTGAAGCTCCTGGCGGGATATTACGAGCGCAGCCCGGCCGCCGGGCCGCCCCAAGGCCGGACGGCACGCGGCGGAGCCGCAAACGAGACGAGCGACGAGACGGAGCACCCCGTGATTTCCTCGTGCAGCGAGCACGCAGGCGCCCCTCCCGCGCGGGAGGGGGCGGGGGAGGGCGGGCGTATTTTCGCGGTGGGGGACGACGACCAGTCGATCTACGCCTTCCGCGGCGCCCAGGTCGGCAACATGCGCGACTTCGAGCGCGAGTTCCGCGTCGACAACGTCATCCGTCTGGAGCAGAACTACCGTTCGCAGGGCAACATCCTCGATGCGGCCAACGCCATCATCAAGCACAACGCGGCGCGCCTGGGCAAGAATCTGTGGACCGAGGCGGGTGCGGGCGAGCCGATCCGCATCTATGAAGCCTTCAACGACACGGAAGAGGCGCGCTGGATCGTCGAGGAGATCAAGTCGCTCGCCGCCGAGGGCCTGGCGCGGCGCGAGATGGCGCTGCTCTACCGCTCCAACGCCCAGTCGCGCGTGCTCGAGCACGCCCTCTTCTCCGCCGGCCTGCCCTATCGTGTCTATGGCGGCCTGCGCTTTTTCGAGCGGCAGGAAGTGAAGCACGCGCTGGCGTATCTGCGCCTGATCGCCAATCCGGACGACGACGGGGCGTTCCTGCGCGTGGTGAACTTCCCGGCGCGCGGCATCGGCGCACGCAGCGTCGAGCAGCTGCAGGATGCGGCGAAGAGCGCAAAAGTCAGTCTCCACAGGACGGCGCAGGGCGGCGGCAAGGCGGCCGCCTTCGTCGCGCTCATCGACGGACTGAAGGCCGCCTGCGACGGGCTGACGCTGCCGGAGATGGTCGAGCAGGTGCTCGAGCGTTCCGGCCTGCGTGCCCACTATCAGACGGAGAAGGAAGGCCAGGAGCGCCTCGCCAACCTCGATGAGCTGGTCAATGCCGCGCAGAGCTTTGTCGCCGAGGAAGGCAATGCCGATGCCGAGGGGGAAGTCTCGGGCGAGCTCGCCGCGTTTCTCGCCCACGCCTCGCTGGAAGCCGGCGAGCACCAGGCCGGCGAGGGTGACGACGCCCTGCAACTGATGACGGTGCATTCGGCCAAGGGGCTGGAATTCAACGTGGTGTTCATCAGTGGCCTGGAAGAAGGTCTGTTCCCGCACGAGAACTCGGTGCGCGAGGATAAAGGACTGGAAGAGGAACGACGCCTGATGTACGTCGCCGTGACGCGCGCGCGCCAGCGGCTCTACCTCAGCCACGCGCAGACGCGCCTGCTGCACGGCCAGACGCGCTACAACCTGCCCTCACGCTTCTTCGACGAAATCCCGGCAGGCCTCATGAAGTGGCTGACACCGAAGCGCACGCGTCCCCCGGGCGCCGTGTCACCGGGACTGACTTTCGGTGCGGCGCGAACCGGGGCGGCGCCCGAGTCCGTGCCCGCGCGCATGATGCACACCGGGAGTGGCGGCTTTTACATCGGCCAGAATGTGCGCCACACCAAATTCGGTCTCGGCGTGGTCGTCAATGTGGAAGGCAGCGGCAGCGAAGCGCGTGTGCAGGTAAGCTTCGGTCGCGAAGGCGTCAAGTGGCTGGCACTGTCGGTCGCCAAGCTGACGCCGGCATGAGGCCGGTCATCGGCGCAATGATTTTCAGGGGAGGCGGACATGGATCTGGGCATCTCGGGAAAAACGGCGCTGGTCTGCGCCGCCAGCAAGGGGCTGGGACGTGGCTGCGCGCTGGCGCTGGCACGCGAGGGCGTGCAGGTGACGATCGTCGCGCGCGGACGTGAGGCACTCGAAGCAACTGCCGCCGAACTGGCCAAAGTCAGTCCTCGCAACACGGCGCCTGTTTTCGTCGCAGCCGACATCACCACACCGGAAGGACGCGCCGCAGCCCTCGCTGCCTGCCCGCAACCGGACATCCTGGTAAATAACGCTGGCGGACCGCCGCCGGGGGACTTCCGTGACTGGTCACGCGAGGACTGGATCGCCGCGCTGGAGGCCAACATGCTCACACCCATCGAGCTCATCAAGGCGACGGTGGACGGCATGATTGAACGCCGCTTCGGACGCATCGTGAACATCACCTCGGGTGCGGTGAAAGCGCCCATCGATGTGCTCGGACTCTCGAACGGGGCACGCAGCGGCCTGACCGGTTTCGTTGCCGGGCTGGCGAGAAAGACCGTGCGCCACAACGTCACGATCAACAACCTGCTGCCCGGCTTCTTCGATACCGACCGCATCCGGGGCGTCATCGGTGCACAGGCTGCCGCGCAGAACATCCCCTTCGAACAGGCGCGCGCCGAACGCATTGCCGCCATTCCGGCCGGGCGCATCGGCGATCCGGAAGAATTCGGCACCGCCTGTGCCTGGCTGTGCTCGGCACAGGCCGGCTTCATCACCGGACAGAACTGGCTGCTCGACGGAGGCGCCTACCCCGGAACGTTCTAGACCCTGTTCACGATTGTCCTGTCCGGCAAAATGATCGGGGACGGGTCACAGGGAGACGCTTCAGCCTTTGAGGTCACCATCATGGAAAAAGATTTTGACGCCGCTTCGCTCGAGTACCATCGCCTGCCCACACCGGGCAAGATTTCCGTGGTGCCGACCAAGGAGCTGGTCAACCAGCGCGATCTCGCCATGGCTTATTCGCCCGGCGTCGCGGCGGCCTGCCATGCCATCGTTGCCGAACCTGCGGCAGCGGCGGCGTTGACGGCACGCGCCAACCTCGTCGGGGTGGTCACCAACGGCACGGCAGTGCTCGGCCTGGGCCGTATCGGCCCGCTCGCCGCCAAGCCGGTGATGGAGGGCAAGGCCTGCCTGTTCAAGAAATTCTCCGGTATCGACGTCTTCGACATCGAACTCGACGAACACGATCCGGACAAGCTCGTCGACATGATCGCCGCACTGGAGCCGACCTTCGGCGGCATCAATCTTGAAGACATCAAGGCGCCGGAATGTTTCATCATCGAACGCCGGCTGCGCGAACGCATGCGCATCCCGGTCTTCCACGACGATCAGCACGGCACGGCGATCGTCGTCGGCGCGGCGGTATTGAACGGCCTGCAACTGCTCGGGCGCGAGATCGGGGAAGTGAAGCTCGTCGTCAGCGGCGCGGGTGCGGCAGCACTGGCCTGCCTCGATCTGCTGGTGATGCTCGGCGTGCGCATCGAAAACATCTGGGTGGCCGACATTCACGGCGTCGTGTATGAAGGCCGCCCGCAGGAGATGGACGAGATCAAGGCGCGCTACGCCCGCGCGACCCCGGCGCGCCGGCTCGACGAGATCATCGAAGGCGCGGACGTCTTTCTCGGTCTCTCCGCCGGCGATGTGCTCAAGCCGGCGATGGTGGCGAAGATGGCCGAGCGTCCGCTCATCCTGGCGCTGGCCAATCCGGCACCGGAAATCCGTCCCGAGGAGGCGCGCGCCGTGCGGCCGCAGGCGATCATCGCCACCGGCCGCTCCGATTACCCGAACCAGGTGAATAATGTCCTGTGCTTCCCCTTCATCTTTCGCGGTGCGCTGGACGTCGGCGCCACGACGATCACCGACTCGATGAAGCTCGCCGCCGTGCGCGCCATCGCCGAGCTGGCGCAGGCGGCCGCCTCCGATGTGGTGGCACTCGCCTACGAAGGCATCGAACTGGCCTTCGGCCCGGAATACATCATTCCGAAGCCTTTCGATCCGCGCCTGATCGTGCGTATCGCACCGGCGGTGGCACGCGCAGCAATGGAGGCCGGCGTGGCAACGCGGCCGATTGCTGATTTCAATGCCTATCATCAACGTCTGACGCAATTCGTCTTCCACTCCGGCACACTGATGGAACCGGTCTTTGCCGCCGCACAGGCCACCGACCAGCGCGTGCTGTATTGCGAGGGCGAGGACGAGCGCGTGCTGCGCGCCATCCAGGACGTCGTCGACGCCCGCCTCGCCCGACCGGTGGTGCTCGGCCGCCCGGCGGTGATCGAAGCACGCCTGAAAAAGCTCGGCCTGCGCCTCGAATGCGGACGCGATTTCGAACTGATCGACATCGACGATGATCCGCGCTATCGCGATCTGGTACAGGAGTATTACCGGCAGATGCAGCGCGGCGGCGTCTCGCCGGCGATCGCCCAGCGCGAGGTGCGCCGCTCTGCCACCCTGATCGGCACGCTGCTGCTCGCGCGCGGCGACGTGGACGGCATGCTGTGCGGTCCGCACGGACAGTTCCCGCGCCATCTCGAACGCGTGGCCGACGTCATCGGCCTCAAGCCGGGCGCGCGCCTCTTTGCCGCGATGAACGTGCTGATCCTGCCGCACCACACATTGTTCATCTGTGACACCTACGTCAACGAAAATCCGAGCGCCGAGGAATTGGCCCAGATCACGCTGATGGCCGCCGAGGAAGTGCGCCGCTTCGGCCTGCAGCCCAAGGTGGCGCTGCTCTCGCACTCGAACTTCGGCAGCCGCAAGAGCGCCTCGGCGCACAAGATGCGCGAGGCGCGGCAGATTCTCGCCGCGCGCGCGCCACAGCTCGAGATCGATGGCGAGATGCACGGCGACGCCGCCCTCTCGCAGGAGATCCGCGACAAGGTCTTTCCGGATTCGGTGCTGCGCGGCGAGGCCAACCTGCTCGTCATGCCCAATCTCGATGCCGCACACATCGCCTTCAATCTGCTCAAGGCGACCGGCGGCGGCGTCACCGTCGGGCCGATCCTGCTCGGCGCCGCCCGCCCGGTGCACATCCTCACCTCGACCTCGACCGTGCGCCGGCTGGTGAACATGACCGCGCTGGCCGCCGTCGACGCCCATCACCAGCGCGGCTGATCCGCGCCGCCAGGCCCGCTGCCGCATGGTTGCCCTCGAACCGTGCCATTGCCCCTGCCATCGGATTGACAGCGGGGTACTTTCCCCGGAGTGGGGTCCGTGGTGCCAATGCCGCAAATTGACAAGGCGGAACGGGCGCGGTAAGTTTGCGTGGCAGCGCCGATTTGACCGTCAGCTTGCGGGCGCTTGAAAAATACGCTAAAGCGAGGACCTGTTGAAACCACCGCACCCAGTCCCGCTTTGCAGCACGAAGCCGGCTGGGTTTTTTGTTCATGAATGATCTTGTCCAGAGCGTGGGCGATGTCCGCGCGCAAACGCTGCAGTTCGATCAGCCGCTCACCCTGGCAGGCGGCGAGGTGCTGCCCGGCTTCGAACTGGCCTACGAAACCTACGGCGAACTGAATGCCGCACGCTCGAACGCGGTGCTCATCTGCCACGCCCTGTCGGGCCACCACCATGTCGCCGGCACCTATGCGGGTGACCCGAAAACCCTGGGCTGGTGGGACAACCTCGTCGGCCCGGGCAAGCCGCTCGATACGCGCAAATTCTTCGTCGTCGGCGTCAATAACCTGGGCGGCTGTCATGGCTCCACCGGGCCGGTGACGATGCATCCGGCGACCGGCAAACCCTGGGGCGCCGATTTCCCGGTCGTCGTCGTCGAGGACTGGGTGGTCGCGCAGGCACGGCTGGCCGACCGGCTCGGCATCGACGCCTGGGCGGCAGTCATCGGCGGTAGCCTGGGCGGCATGCAGGCACTGCAATGGACGCTCGAATTCCCCGAGCGCGTGCGCCATGCCCTGGTAATTGCCTCGGCGCCAAAGCTGACCGCGCAGAACATCGCCTTCAACGAGGTGGCGCGCCAGGCCATCCTCACCGATCCGGATTTTCATGGCGGGCACTATTACGGGCACGGCGTCGTGCCGGCACGCGGCCTGCGCCTGGCGCGCATGATCGGCCACATCACTTACTTGTCCGATGACCAGATGGCGGAAAAATTCGGCCGCAAGCTGCGCGAGGGGGACCTGCACTTCAGCTACGATGCCGATTTCGAGATCGAATCCTATCTGCGCCACCAGGGCGACAAGTTCGCCGGATTTTTCGATGCCAATACCTATCTGATCGCCACCAAGGCCCTCGACTATTTCGATCCGGCACGCGCGTACAACGGCGATCTGGCCGCCGCCCTGGCGCGCGCGCGCGCCAGCTTTCTTCTCGTCTCGTTCACCACTGACTGGCGTTTTGCACCGGAGCGCTCGCGCGAGCTCGTCTTCGCCCTGGTGCATAACGGGTGCAATGTCAGCTATACCGAGATCGACTGCAGCGCCGGCCACGATTCCTTCCTGCTCGACGACGCGCGCTACCATGCCGTGCTGCGCGCCTATTTTGCCAAGGTACAGACATGACCGGTGCCTTCGGCCGTCTCGATCTGGACGTGATCACCCGCTGGTTCCGCCCGGGCGAAAAAGTGCTGGACCTGGGCTGCGGCGACGGCAGCCTGTTGCGCTACCTGAAGGATGAGCTGGGCGTGCAAGGTTATGGCGTGGACAACGATCTGGAAAACATCCTCGCCTGCATCGGCCACGGGGTGAATGTCATCCAGATCGATCTCGAAGCCGGCCTTAACGGTTTCGAGGACAGCGCCTTCGATCATGTGGTGATGTCGCTCTCCCTGCAGGCGGTGCGCAACACCGAAGGGATGCTCGCCGAGATGCTGCGCGTCGGCCGCGAGGCAGTGGTGAGCTTTCCCAATTTCGGTCACCGCAGCCATCGCGAGGCGATCGCACAGGGGCGCATGCCCGTCTCGAAGAGCCTGCCTTATCAGTGGTACAACTCACCCAACGTACGCTTTTTCACCATGGCCGATTTCGAAGACCTGTGTGCGATGCGCGGCATCGTCATACGCGAGCGTTTCGGTTTCGATGGCGACCAGGCGGTGAGCGAGGATCTCAACCTGAACGCCAGCATCGTCATGTACCGTCTCGGCAAGAATGCATAACAAATCGGTGGCCGGTTGCGGGCATCCTGCACGATGAGCACAACGCAAAAGCCTTCGGTGCGGGCAGCACTGTTCAACCGGCGCATGCTGATCTGCGTGTTCACCGGCTTCTCCTCCGGTCTGCCGCTCTTTATCCTGCTCAATCTGCTGCCTGCCTGGCTGAAGACCGAGGGCCTGAGCCTGGCCGCCATCGGCGCGCTCACGCTGGTGCAGATACCCTACACCTGGAAATTCGTCTGGTCGCCGCTGCTCGATCGCTACGCCCTGCCGTGGCTGGGCCGACGCCGCGGCTGGATGCTGGCGACCCAGTTCGGGCTGCTCGCCGCCATCGCGGCTTTTGGCAACCTCTCGCCACAAAGCGATCTTTTCTGGATTGTCCTCTGCTCGGTCACGCTCGCCTTCCTCTCGGCCACCCAGGACATCGTGCTCGATGCCTACCGGCGCGAATTACTGCCGGATATCGAGCTGGGCCTGGGCAATGCCGTCCATGTGAATGCCTACAAGATTGCCGGGCTGGTGCCCGGCTCGCTCTCGCTGATCCTCGCCGATCACCTGCCCTGGTCGCAGGTATTCCTGATCACGGCTCTTTTCATGTTGCCCGGCATGGCGATGACCCTGCTGGTGCGCGAACCGGCCATCGCGCCTGCTGCACCGAAAACGCTGCAGGAAGCCGTGGCGGCGCCCTTTCGAGAATTCATCGGTCGCCACGGCTGGCGCGACGCCGTCTATGTGCTGGCTTTCATCTTTCTCTACAAGCTGGGCGACTCGATGTGCACGGCGCTGGCCACACCGTTTTACCTGGAAATGGGCTATTCCAAGTCGGACATCGGCCTGGTCGCCAAACACGCCGGCCTGTGGCCCGGCGTGATCGGTGTGCTGCTGGGTGGTTTGTGGATGGTGCGTCTGGGCATCAACCGGGCGTTGTGGCTGTTCGGTGTCGTGCAGATGGCAGCCATCCTCGGCTTTGCCTGGCTCGCCCGGATCGGCGTGCACACCGTGGTCGATACGCAGGCACGCATCGACCTGGCAGCGGTCATCGGCCTCGAGGCACTTGGCGTCGGCCTGGGTACCGCCGCTTTCGTCGCCTTTATCGCGCGCACCACGCATCCGGCCTACACGGCGACGCAGTTCGCCTTGTTCACCAGCCTGATGGCGGTGCCGCGCACCTTCATCAACGCCAGTACCGGCTGGCTGGTCGACCAGCTCGGCTGGTTCGATTTCTATCTGTTGTGCACCCTGCTGGCTGTCCCGGGCATGCTTCTGCTCCTGCGCGTGGCCCCCTGGAAGGAGGCACCCGAAGGAAATTAACGTCGGCCACGGCGGCGATCCAGCCACCAGGCCAGCACGGGCAGAATGAGGACCGAGCCGGGCACGGCCAGCGTGAAGAGATAAGGCGACAGGCGCGAGACCGCGCGCATCTGTTCGCGCAGCAGACGGCGCTCCTCACTGCTCCAGCGTTGGCCGTTGCGCTGTTTCATCAAGAGCGGCATCAGGCCCCTGATCTTCAGTACTTCGGAGAGCATCAGGCTGCGTTCGCGCTGTTGGGCGGCGAGCAGATGGCGGAGGAGCGCTGGCTGGGCGCGCGTCATGGCGGCGGGGTTGCCGGCAGCAGGGCGTCGGCACTTTTGCGCAGGCGGCGCAGCGCCTGCCAGGCGACAAAGGCGCGCCGCGACCAGCGCATCATGACGCGAGGGCGTGCCACGAAGAGGGCGACGCCGATGCCGACCGGCCAGTGCGGATGCGCCTTGATCCAGCTCCAGACACGCGCGGTCCTGTCGGCGACCCTGAAGGCCGGCGCGGCCTTCTCGAGGGCGTGCAGCACGACGACGCGATCGGCCGCCGCCTTGAGCTGGAGCCGCTGCTTTTTCAGCGCCAGTTCAAGCAGCCCGGGATTCATCGTCGGGCCTGAGCGCGGCGCGATCATGCGCCAGCTCGGCGAGGCTGGCAGCGAACAGGCGCGAGCCCTGGCGGCCGAGCCGCAGCGCAATCCACGCCGCAACGAGACCCAGTACCAGGAAAAGGGTGGTGAAGATGCCCAGTGCCAGGAGGCGGTGGCTGTCCCAGAGCAGGACCGTGAGGAGGATCGCCAGCAGCACGGCGCCGAAGCCGAGAAAGAAAAAGGCCGCCGCGGCGTAGCCGAACAGAAGACCGAGGCGGAGCTTTTCTTCCTGGAATTCGGTGGCGAGAAGTTCCAGCCTGGTCTGCAGGATGCCGATTGCGCCGGCCGCGTAGGCGCGCAAGCGCGAACCCAGACCTCTGCCTGGCGCGGGCCCCATGACGGTGATGCTTAGCGGCGGCCGATGAGCAGGCCGATGACGAAACCGATACCGGCTGCGGCGCCGACCGAGCGCCAGGGGTTGTCATGCACATAATCGTCGGTGGCGCGGGCCACCTGCTTGGTGCGCTCGACAACCGCGGCCTGGGCTTCGGCCAAGCTGTGGCGGGCATGGTTCAGGTGATCCTGCATCTTGGCGCGCAGATCGGCCATTTTCTCGCCGGCCTGGCCGGCAGTGGCCTTGAGGATTTCTTCGGCGTCAGCGACAACGACTTTCAGGTCGGCAATCAGTTTTTCCTTGTTGACTTCGGCGATTTCAGACATGTTTCCACTCTCCGGGTAAATAGTGAAACTTCATGACAAAGGCTACCGGCTTTCCGGGGTGAAGGCAAATCAGGACGGGGCGGCCGGTTACGCCAGAACGTAATCGTAATCGATCGTGAGCGGTGCGTGGTCGGAGAACCATTCTGCCTTATACACCGCGGCGCGTTGTGCCCGGGCAGCCAGCCCGGGCGTGGCCACCTGATAGTCGATGCGCCAGCCGACGTTCTTGGCGCGGGCCTGGCCGCGGTTCGACCACCAGGTATAGGCCTCGTCTTGCGCTTCAGGATGAAGGTGGCGATAGACATCGGCATAACCGGTCACGCCGAACAGCGTGTCCATCCAGGCGCGCTCCTCCGGCAGGAAGCCGGAGTTCTTCAGGTTGCCCTTCCAGTTTTTCAGGTCGATTTCCCGATGGGCGATGTTCCAGTCGCCACAGAGCAGGATTTCATTGCCGCGGGCGATCAATCGCTGCAAGTGGGGGTGAAACCGGTCGAGAAAGCGGAATTTTGCCTCCTGGCGCTCGGGGGAGGAGGATCCGGAAGGAAGATAAAGGGAGATCACCGAAAGATCGCCGTAGTTCGCCTCAAGATAGCGGCCTTCGCTGTCGAATTCAGCGGTGCCGAAACCGCTCACCAGCTTGCGCGGAGGTTTACGCAGATACAGGCCGACACCGCTGTAGCCTTTCTTTTCGGCGTAGTGGAAATGGCCCGTGAATCCGCATGGCCGCAGCAGATCCGCCGTCATGTCGCCGGCCTGGGCCTTGAGTTCCTGGACGCAGACGATGTCGGCCTCCTGCTGCTCCAGCCAGTGGAAAAATCCCTTGCGGGCGGCCGAACGGATGCCGTTCAGGTTCAGGGTTATGATACGCAGCATGATTGCGGAGCCTCCTGACCATGGATTTTAGCGGCGAGTTCATTGCTTTTGCGGTTGAGACGGGAGTCTTGCGTTTTGGCCAGTTCAAGACCAAGGCCGGGCGCCTGAGCCCGTATTTTTTCAATGCCGGACTGTTTTGTGATGGTGCCGCGCTCGACCGGCTGAGCGGATTTTACGCACGCGCCATCCTCGCTTCGGGCATCGAGTGCGACATGCTGTTCGGCCCGGCCTACAAGGGCATCCCGCTGGTGGCCGGCACCGCCATCGCCCTGGCCCAAAAAGGGCGCAATCTGCCCTATTGTTTCAATCGCAAAGAGACCAAGGATCACGGCGAGGGAGGCAACCTGATCGGCGCACCGCCTGCCGGACGGGTGCTGATCATCGACGACGTGATCTCGGCCGGCACCTCGGTGCGCGAGTCCGTCGAGCTGATCCGTGCGGCCGGTGCCGCGCCGTGCGGCGTGGTGATTGCCCTCGACCGCATGGAGCGCGGTCTGGGCGAATTGTCCGCCGTGCAGGAGGTGCAGCAAACCTACGGCCTGCCGGTGATTGCCGTGGCCTGCCTGGAAGATCTGCTGGCTTATCTTGGCGATCGACCCGATCTGGCGCAGAATTTGCATGCCGTTTCCCTCTATCGACAAGAATACGGGATCAAAACATGACAAACAGGCTTCGCTCGGCCGCCTTGTTATGCCTGACGATAACGATGTCTTCTCCGGCATTCGCGCAGACCGGTGCGCCTGCCGGCAGGATCATCTACTGCTGCAACGACAGCCATGGGAAACAGGTTTGCTCGGACGTCCTGCCGCAACAATGCTACGGCAAGGCCTATCGGGAGATCACCCCGCAGGGGACGATCGTGCGCCGCGTCGAGGCCCCGCTCACGCCACAAGAGCGGGCGCTGAAAGAAGCCGCCGACAAGAAAGCACGCGAGGAAGGATACCGGCGCCTCGAGCAGGATCGCAAGGATCGCGCACTGCTGGCGACCTATGCCAGCGAAAAGGATATCGACGAGGCGCGCGATCGCACCATCAAGGACGTCATGAAATCGATCCGGTTTTCACAAGACAAGCTCGATGAGCTGACCGGACAGCAAAAGAAACTCGTCGACGAGGCCGAGTTCTTCAAGAAGGACCGGATTCCGGCCGAACTGAAATTCAGGATCAAGGCGAACCAGGCCGCCATCAAGGAACAGCAGGCCGATATCGACCTTCTCAACAAGGAAATTGGTACGACCCGGCAGCGTTACGATGGAGAAAAGCAGCGCTATCGTGAGCTGACGGGCAAGACCATGGCCGGACGCAACCCCGAGGCAGCTCCTGCTGCCCCCCCGACCCGCTGATCGTCAACCCGTCAATTTCCTGCGCAGCAGTTCATTGACCTGCTGTGGGTTGGCTTTTCCCTTGCTTGCTTTCATGACCTGGCCGACCAGCGCGTTGAACGCCTTTTCCTTGCCGGCACGGAATTCCTCCACCGATTTCGTGTGGGCGGCGAGTACCGCATCGATGATCTCTTCCAGTGCGCCGCTGTCGGAAATCTGTTGCAGGCCCTTGGTCTCGATCAGGGCGTCGGCACTTGCCGCCTCGCCACACCACAAGCCGTCGAAGACATCCCTGGCCATCTTGCCCGACAAGGTGCCGTCGGCAATGCGCATGATCAGACCGGCAAGCTGTCGCGGCACGACAGGCGCCTCTGCAATGTCCTTTTCCTCGCGGTTCAGGCGCGCGGCCAGTTCGCCCATCACCCAGTTGGCGCAGTGCTTGGCATTGGCGACGCCCGCCGCCTGCACCGTCTGCTCGAAATAATCGGCGGTCTCGCGTGTGGCGGTGAGTGTGCCGGCGTCATAGGCGGAGAGGCCGTAGTCGTGCCCGAAGCGCGTTTTCATCGCCTGCGGCAGCTCGGGGAGCGCCGCCTTCACTTCCTCGATCCAGGTGGCGGAGATTTCCAGCGGCAGCAGATCGGGATCGGGAAAATAGCGGTAATCCTGCGCGTCTTCCTTCGAACGCATGGCGCGTGTCTCGCCGGTGGCCGGATCGAACAGCACCGTCGCCTGCCGGATGCGCCCGCCCTCCTCCAGCGTCTCGATCTGCCAGCGCGCCTCGTACTCGATGGCCTGCTGCAGGAAGCGGAAGGAGTTCAGGTTCTTGATCTCGCGTCGTGTGCCGAGGGTATCGGAACCTTTTGGCCGCACCGAGACGTTGGCGTCGCAGCGGAAGGAGCCTTCCTGCATGTTGCCGTCGCAGATGTCGATCCAGCGCACCAGGGCGTGCAGCGCACGCGCGTAGGCCACCGCTTCCTCGGCGCTGCGCATGTCCGGCTCGGTGACGATCTCGAGGAGCGGCGTGCCGGCGCGGTTGAGGTCGATGCCCGATTTGCCGGAGAAATCTTCGTGCAGCGACTTGCCGGCGTCTTCTTCAAGGTGAGCGCGCGTGAGGCGGACGTATTTCTCCTGCGCCGTATCACCGGAACTGACTTTTATGTGCAGGCCGCCGCCCACCACCACCGGCAGCTCGTACTGGCTGATCTGGTAGCCCTTGGGCAGATCGGGATAGAAATAATTCTTGCGTGCGAACACCGAGCGCGGCGCAATCTGCCCGCCGACAGCAAGGCCGAAGCGGATGGCACGCTCCACCGCGCCACGGTTGAGAACCGGCAGCACGCCGGGCAGGGCGATGTCCACCGCGCAGGCCTGCGTGTTGGGCG
>CAZSHO010000025.1:0-34730 GCA_964607005.1 uncultured Rhodocyclaceae bacterium | reverse complement strand
TCGCCTTCCGGCTCGCCGAAGACGAATGCGGCCAGGACGTTGGCGTCGACGACGGCGGGCGGGCGCATCGCATACGAGGCCGGCGGCTCGGCGACATACAGCGTCACGATCGGCTGCCTCCCTTTTTCGCTTTCGGCCGCTGTGTCGGCGCGATGCCGGGCAGAGGCTCCGAGTCGCCGGGCTGCGGCGGCCAGTGTCCATCCTTGATCCTGGCCATCACCCAGGCTTCGCCGTAATGGGTGTCGCGCATTTCGCGGATGATGTCCACCGAAGATTCGATTTTGCCAGCCGCACGCGCGGGAAAGAGGCGGCGAAAATCGGCGGCGGCTTGCGCGAAGCTGCGGGTCGTTTCCGCGGCGGCTTTGCCGGAAGGACGCACCGTTGCCGCTTCAGGCGCCCCGGCCGCCGCCTCCAGCAGCGCCATCAGTTCGCCTTGCAGCGAACGATGGTTGCGCGCTGCGCGTTGGCGGATGGCGACGAGCAGGGATTCGGGCACGTCCTTGATGGATAGGCTGGGCATGATTGACTCCATAATGGAACCGAGCGGTTCCATTATGGTTCTCAAATAGCGCCGCGTCAATAACGGTAGTGCGTCGACTTGTAGGGTCCCTCGACGGGCACGCCGATGTAGGCGGCCTGCTGGGCGGTGAGCTCGGTCAGTTGGGCGTTGAGCTTGGCGAGCTGCAGGCGCGCCACCTTCTCGTCGAGGTGCTTGGGCAGCGTATACACGCCCACCGGGTAGTCGGCGTTGCGCGTGTAGAGCTCGATCTGCGCGATGGTCTGGTTGGCGAAGCTCGACGACATCACGTAGGAGGGATGCCCGGTGGCGCAGCCGAGGTTCACCAGGCGGCCCTTGGCGAGCAGGATGATCCTTTTCCCGTCCGGGAAGATGACGTGGTCGACCTGCGGCTTGATCTCCTCCCACTGGTACTTCTCGATGGAGGCGACGTCGATCTCGTTGTCGAAGTGGCCGATGTTGCAGACGATGGCCTGGTCCTTCATTTTCGCCATGTGCGCGTGGTTGATGACGTGGAAGTTGCCGGTGGCGGTGACGAAGATGTCGGCCTTGTCGGCGGCGTAGTCCATGGTGACGACGCGGTAGCCTTCCATCGCCGCCTGCAGGGCGCAGATCGGATCGATCTCGGTGACCCACACCTGCGCCGAGAGGGCGCGCAGCGCCTGCGCCGAGCCCTTGCCGACGTCGCCGTAGCCGCACACCAGGGCGACCTTGCCGGCCACCATGACGTCGGTGGCGCGCTTGATGCCGTCGACCAGCGACTCGCGGCAGCCGTAGAGGTTGTCGAACTTCGACTTGGTGACCGAATCGTTCACGTTGATCGCCGGGATCTTCAGCTCGCCTCTCTCGTGCATCTGGTAGAGGCGGTGCACGCCGGTGGTGGTCTCCTCGGTGACGCCCTTGATCTGGGCCAGGCGCGTCGAGTACCAGCTCTTGTCGGTGGCGAGCTTGGCCTTGATGGCGGCGAAGAGGAGGGTTTCCTCTTCCGAGGTCGGTTTGGCGACGACGGAGATGTCCTTCTCGGCGCGCGCGCCCAGGTGCAGCAGCAGCGTGGCATCGCCGCCGTCGTCGAGGATCATGTTCGAAAAGCCACCGTCAGGCCACTCGAAGATGCGGTGCGTGTAGTCCCAGTACTCCGCCAGCGTCTCGCCCTTGACGGCGAACACCGCGGTGCCGGCGGCGGCAATCGCCGCCGCGGCGTGGTCCTGCGTCGAGAAGATGTTGCAGGAGGCCCAGCGCACCTCGGCGCCGAGCGCCTCGAGCGTCTCGATCAGCACGGCGGTCTGGATGGTCATGTGCAGCGAGCCGGTGATGCGCGCGCCCTTGAGTGGCTGGGCCTTGGCGAATTCCTGGCGGATGGCCATCAGGCCGGGCATCTCGGTCTCGGCGATGGCGATTTCCTTGCGGCCCCAGTCGGCGAGCGTGATGTCGGCGACCTGGTAGTCGGTGAAACGGGCGGATTGATTCATGTCGGCTCCTTGTCAAAGCAGCCGGGGGAGGATGGGGGAGGGGTTTCACACTCACCTGCCATCCCGTGCCGGCACGGGTTGAGGTGAGCGCCGTTGAAACAGTTACCGAGCCTGGGGGCCGACTGATGCGGCGCCTCGCAGCGCTCCTCGGAAGCGGCGCATTATACGCCGCACTCCGGCCGGCATTGACATACACATTCCAATATGTATAAATGGCGCCATGCGCTATGTCTGGGACGAAGCCAAGCGACAGGCCAACCTCAAGAAGCACGGCCTGGATTTCGCCGACGCGCCCAGTGTGTTCGCCGGCCCGATGGTGCTGATCGAGGACCGCCGCGCAGACTATGGCGAACAGCGCATGATCGGCATCGGCCTGCTGGATTGTCTGGTGGTGCTGATCGTGCATATCGAATCCGACGAGACAATCCGCATCATTTCCATGCGCAAGGCGGACAGCGATGAAACGGACCTCTTCTACCAAAACGCCGACTACTACTGACGACGCGCCCAAGCTGACGCAAAAGGATTTCGACCAGGCGCGCTTTCGCGTCGGCGGCAAGGCGGCCAGCCGCGCCGAATGGCAGGCGGCGACGCGGGCGCGTGTCGGCAAGCTGCGCATCAACATCATGCTCGACGCGCCCATCGTCGAGCATTTCAAGGCCCTGGCCGGCGAGCGCGGCTACCAGACCATCATCAACGACACGCTGCGGCGCGTCATCGAGGCCGGGCACATCGAGGCCGACATCCGGCGCGTGATCCGCGAGGAACTGGCGCACGACTGACGCCGTACTGCCGGGACTGACTTTTCGGGCGGTCCTTACAGCAGGGGCTTTTGCAGCAGTCCGAGCGTCTGGCGCAGCTCCTGAATGATGGAAGGGTCGAAGACCGGCAGCCGCTCCGCCTCGCGCTCCATCTGCAACAGGATGCCTTCGACCAGCTCGCGGCCGTCGCGGCGCTTCACCGCCTGGCGTGGCGTCTTGTTGCCGAGGAGCGGCAGTTCCATGTCCGGCCATGCGCGGTAATGGCGCCGCATTTTCTCGATCAGCATCGCCTGCACTTCGGGCTGGGCATTGAGCGCCGCCTGCTCGGCGTGCGCTTCGCGCTCGGCGGCAGTGGGCGGACGACTCTCTCTTTCGGCCAGCATGGACTCGACCGACTGGATCGACGTCGTCCGGTAGCGTGCCTCGGGCAGTCGCGCTTCCATGAGCTGGCGAAAGAGCAGGGCGCGCTTTTCCGAATTCACCTCGACCGTCAGGCGCCCGCCGTCGATGTCGATCTTGCCCATGACGGTGTTGCTCCAGCTCTTGTGTTTCTCGTTGCCGGCCTTCTGCCAGTCGAAGGCGATGCCGGCGAGGCGGCCGTCGCCGTCGCGCCGGGCCTCCTCCAGCAGCTCGTCCCGGCCGGCGACGATGCACAGGTCGGCGAGCGCATCGAAGGCTTCCTGGGGCGAGTCGATGTCGTAGATCAGCGTGTGCGGCATGTAGGGGTCGCCGTCGGTATTCTGCATGACCGGCAGGCGCGGATTGAGGATCGGCTCGACGATCTCGTGATAGGTGGCGAGCAGGTCGAGGCTCCATTTGCGCAGGGTGTCCTGCGTGATCGGCTGCTTGCGTCTTTGCATGCGCCGGCGCAAGGACAGGATCGGCTCGCGGTGGCCGGGAGGAATGCACACCGGCGACAGCCCCTCCAGCATGGCCAGGTCCTGCATGCGCGCGATCTTGGCGAAGAGGATGTCGCCCGCGCGCATCTGCGCCGAGGCCGAGCGCTCGCTGACGTCGATCTCGGTGCCGTCGAAAATGTCGCGCGCGACAAAACCGCTGCCCGGCCGCACCGAGACGACGTCGTAGAAACTGAACGGCGCTTCGCAGCAGGCGCGCAGATAATCGGCCATGGCCGCATCCATGCGCCCGCCGCGCTCGCCCAGATAGGCCTGCGCCAGCGTCAAGCCATCCAGCGCCTGCGGGCGGACATCGGTTGCACGCGAATCGGGCAGCCAGTCGAAGAACAGCCAGGGCATGAACACCGGCATCTGCGGCGTATCCTCTGGCAGATCGCCGATCTCGTCGTCGAGGTTGAAATCTTCCCAGGCTTCGATGAGCAGCGCCGGACCGTAGCGTTCCCGTCCGTAGCGCAGCAGCGTCGCTGCCATGTTTTCGATGGCCCGCCGTACACGGCGCCATTTGGGGTCGAGCAGAACCACGTCAGAGGATGAGACCTGGCGCAGGCTTGACGGCCGCCGGACTCGATGTTTAAACTTAGTATAAACATTATGGAGGCAGCCATGAGCGAAGCGGTTCTGGACATCAAGAAGTGGGGCAACAATCTCGGTGTGCGCCTGCCCGCGGCGGTGGCGCGGGCGGCGCACCTGCATGCCGACCAGCGCGTGCGGGTGACGGTGGAGGAAGGTCGCGTGGTCATCACGCCGGAGGCCGCCGCGCCGCTTACGCTCGAACAGAGGCTGACCCGATACGATCCGGCGCGCTACGGCGGCGAAGCGATGGAGAGCGGGCGGGTTGGGGCGGAGCGGTGGTGAGCCGGCCGGCGCGCGGTGCGCGCGCGGCCTGGGTGCCCGACCGTCAGGAAATCGTCTGGATCGACTGCAACCCGAATGCCGGGCGGGAGATGCGCGATGTCCATCCCTTTCTGGTGCTCTCTCCCCGCGTTTTCAATGCGCGTACGTCGCTGGTGATCGGTCTGCCGATGACCACCGCCGAGTACAACGCGGACAATCCGTTTGCCGTTGCCGTCGGGCCTGCTGCGGGCAAAAAGACAGGCCACATCAGCTACGTGCTGTGCCATCAGCCCAAATCCTTCGACTGGCGCGTGCGCGGCGCTTCCCGCCACCCGCTCAAGCGCCTGGGCGACGCACGTTTCGCCGAGGTGCTTGCGCGACTCAACCAGATCATCCAATTGGTTTGACGCCGTCCTGCAGGGGCTGACTTTTCCCGGAAATAAAACGGGCGCCAGCGGCGCCCGTTAGTTTTGTCCGCTTCCTGGAGATTACAGTCCGGCGTCGGCCTTCAGCGCCGCTGCCTTGTCGACATTCTCCCAGGTGAACTCCGGCTCGTCGCGGCCGAAGTGGCCGTAGGCGGCGCTCTTGCGGTAGATCGGGCGCAGCAGGTCGAGCGCCTGGATGATGCCTTTCGGGCGCAGGTCGAAGTGCTTGCGGATCAGCGCCTCGATTTTCTCCTCGGCGATCTTGCCGGTGCCGTAGGTGCTCACCATCAGCGACACCGGTTGGGCGACGCCGATGGCGTAGGCGACCTGCACTTCGCAGCGGTCGGCGAGGCCCGCTGCGACGACGTTCTTGGCGACATAGCGGCAGGCGTAGGCGGCCGAACGGTCGACCTTCGACGGATCCTTGCCGGAGAAGGCGCCGCCGCCGTGGTGGGCGGCACCGCCGTAGGTGTCGACGATGATCTTGCGGCCGGTGAGGCCGCAGTCGCCGTGCGGGCCGCCGACGACGAAGCGGCCGGTCGGGTTGACCAGGTAGCGCACGTTGCCCTTCAGCATGTCCTTCGGCAGTACCGGCTTGATGATCTCCTCGATGACCGATTCGGCGAGCTGGGCGTGCGAGACGTCGGGGTCGTGCTGGGTCGACACCACCACGGTGTCGATGGACACCGGCTTGTCGTCGACGTACTTCACCGTCAGCTGGCTCTTGGCGTCGGGGCGCAGCCAGGGCAGGCGGCCGTCGCGGCGCACCTCGGCCTGGCGCTGCATGATGCGGTGGGCGTAGTAGATCGGCATCGGCATCAGTTGCGGCGTCTCGTTGCAGGCGTAGCCGAACATCAGGCCCTGGTCGCCGGCGCCCTGCTCCAGGTCGAGGCCCTGGCCTTCGTTCACGCCCTGGGCGATGTCGGGCGACTGGGTGTTGATGGCGGCCAGCACGGCGCAGGACTTGTAGTCGAAGCCGATGTCGGAATTGTCGTAGCCGATGCGCTTGACGGTGTCCTGGGCGATCTCGCGATAATTGATGTGGGCTTTGGTGGTGATCTCGCCGGAGATGACGACCAGACCGGTGGACACCAGCGTCTCGCAGGCGACGCGGCCGTGCTTGTCCTCGGTCAGGATGGCGTCGAGGACGGCATCGGAAATCTGGTCGGCGACCTTGTCGGGATGGCCTTCGCCGACGGATTCGGAAGTGAAAAGGAATTCTCTGGACATGACCCTGCTCCTTGTGTGATGTTCCCGGATAACTGGGACGTTACCGGCCCCGGGAAGACGAGCAGGTGACGCTTTAGCAGAATTTATCGACCGCCCTGCAAGTTGTCCTGGAGACCGGGAAGTCAGTCTCCTTAACTCGGCGGTGCAGCAATTATAATTTCGGCTTTCTCTCCGGTCAAACCTCAATTATCACGCATGTCCTTGCTTTTCCAGCTCTTTGGCCATTTACCGCTCAGGGTTTTGCATGCGGTCGGTGTCTTTGCCGGCTGGGCCGTTTACCTGTCCTCGCCCACCTACCGCCGTCATTTCAAGGCGAATCTGGCCCTGGCCTATCCTGCCGCCGAGGCTGAAAAAATCCTGCCACAAGCCGTCGCACAGGCCGGACGCGGCACGCTCGAGTTACCCTGGCTGTGGGTGCGCGACAAAGCCGAAGTGGTGCGGCAGGTCACGCAGGTCACCGGCTGGATGCTCGTTGAAGAGGCCTGGCAGCAGGGACAGGGCATCCTGTTTCTCACCCCTCATCTGGGCTGCTTTGAAATCACCGCACAGTATTACGCCCGGCACCGGCCGATGACAGTGCTGTATCGCAAGCCGAAGCGCGCCTGGCTGCAGCCGCTCATCGAGTCCGGCCGGGGCAGCGCGAATCTGCATCTTGCGGCTGCCGATATGGCGGGCGTGCGGCGCCTGCTCAAGGCGTTGCGCCGCGGTGAAGCGGTCGGCATGCTGCCCGATCAGGTACCCGGTGCGGGAGAGGGTGCCTGGGCCCCCTTCTTCGGTCGTCCGGCCTACACCATGACTCTGGCGACCCGTCTGAGTGAAATGGCCGGCGTAACGGTGATTCTCGCCTGGGCCGAGCGTCTGTCGGGTGGCAGGGGCTACCACCTGCACTTGTCGCTGCCGGATGCGGGTTTTTCAGGAACCATCGAAGAGCGTCTACCGCAGATGAATCGTGCCCTCGAAGTCCTGATCCGCCGCTGCCCGGAGCAATATCTCTGGGGCTATAACCGCTACAAGGCGCCACGCGGGGCGCCGACACTTCCTCAGTGAAAACCCTGCTCTCGCGCCTGGCCCTGGGCGTGCTCTGGCTGCTGCACTGGCTGCCACTACCGGTGTTGCGGGTGCTTGGCGCAGCGCTGGGTGGCTTGCTGTACATTTTCGGCCGCACCCGCCGCCGCATTGTGTTGACCAACTTGCGCCTGTGCTTTCCAAATCTGCCGGACAGGGAGCGCAAGCGGCTGGCGCGCCGGCACCTTGTCGCTTTCGCCCGTGCCTTTCTCGATCGCAGTCTGCTCTGGTGGGCGCCACGCGAGCGCCTCGAACGGCTGATCCGCTTGAAGGGCGGGGAGTATTTGCACGATCCGGCCGGCCGGCCCGTCATTCTGTTCTGCCCGCACTTTGTCGGTCTGGATGCCGGCGGCACCATGATGACCATGACCGTGCAACTGGTCAGCGTCTATTCGAATCAAAAAAATCCGACCTTCAATGCCGTGCTGCTCGCCGGCCGCCTGCGCTTCAACGAGCCGATTCTGCTTTCCCGCCAGGAGGGTATGCGCCGCGCGCTCAGGGCGCTGAAGGACGGCCATCCGTTTTTCTATCTTCCGGACATGGATTTTGGCCGGCGTGATGCGATCTTCGTACCCTTCTTCGGCGTTCCCGCCGCGACGATCACCGGCCTGTCGCGTCTGGCGCGGGTGACGGGAGCCTGCATCGTGCCGGTACTCACACGACTGAGCGCCGCAGGCTATGAGGTCGAGCTGATGCCACCCTGGCAGGATTATCCGGGCGAGAGCATCGAGGCCGACACGCTGCGCATGAACCAGTGGATCGAACAACGCGTTGCCGAAATGCCCGAGCAGTATTTCTGGCTGCACCGCCGCTTCAAGACGCGGCCGAAGGGCGAACCGCACCTGTATTGAGTTACTATTCCGCCATGCACACGAATCCATCCGAAGACGAACTGCGTGTCATTCTGCGCACGGTGAAGCACATCGCGGTGGTTGGCCTGTCGGACAACCCCGAGCGTCCCTCCTTTCGCGTCGCCCGCGGCCTGCAGCGCCACGGCTACCATATTATCCCGGTGCGCCCGAAAGCCGGCGTCGTGCTGGGCGAGCCTTCCTGTGCCAGCCTGGCCGAAATCCCCGGTCCCGTCGATATCGTCGACGTCTTTCGCGCCCCCGAGCACGTCGGCCCGATTGTCGACGAATGCCTTCGCCTGGGCATCAAGCGCCTGTGGTTGCAGGACAGCGTGATCAATGAAGAAGCCGCGGCACGAGCCGTGGCAGGCGGCATGACGGTCATCATGAACCGCTGCATGTGGCGTGACTACGAGAACTTCTTTGCCGGCGGACATGCCGATTGATCCGGCAGGACCGATCATCGGCGCAGCTTCCGCGCGGTTGTTGCGGCATGGCACCCCCTCCCTCCTACGAACCGGAACAGGAACCGAACCATGGCTGAAGACCAGGGAATGAAGGCCGACGAAATTGCCCGCTATCTGCAGGATCATCCGAGTTTTTTCGAGGAATATGCCGAACTGCTGGCGCAACTGTGCATTCCGCATCCACACGGCGGACGCGCCATCTCGATAACCGAGCGGCAGATCCTGACGCTGCGCGACAAGGCGCGCCTGCTCGAGAACAAGCTGGGCGAGCTGATCCGTTTCGGCGAGGAAAACGATGTCATCGGCGAACGGGTGCATCGCCTGGCCACGGCGCTTGCCGGCGCGCGCGATTACGCGGCTGTACGTCATGCATTGCTGACCCATCTGTCCGAAGATTTTTCCGTGCCGCATGTCGCTTTCCGCCTGTGGAATCTGCCTGTGCGTGAAGGGATCGAAGAGTTCTGTGCAAGCAAGGAGCAGACGCACATCTTTGCTGCCGGACTGGCACAGCCTTTTTGCGGGGCGAATGCCGGTTTCGAGGCGGTAAGCTGGTTTGGCGAGACGGGCGAGCATGTCCGCTCCGTGGCGCTGATCCCGATCCGGCGCGGGGCGGAGACGGTGGGCCTGATCGCTCTCGGTTCGGAAGACATGCAGCGTTTTTATCCAGAGATGGGCACCCTCTATCTCGGGTATATCGGCAATCTGGCCGGCGCCGCGTTGCTGAGGACGCTGGAGTAACCCGTTGGTTGCGCTGGCCGGAGAAGACGCGCAGGCGGCCGCCACTGCCTGGCTCGACGAACTGGCTCACCAGCGACGCGCCAGCCCGCTCACCATAGAGAGCTACCAGCGCGACCTTCGTACGCTGCTGTCAATGGTTGCCGCACGCGATCTGTGCACGATCAACCATCACGATATCCGCCGCTTCATTGCACAACTGCATGCGCGCGGGCTGTCGGGCCGCTCGCTCGCGCGCAGCCTTTCCGCCTGGCGCAGTTTTTTTTCCTGGCTGGGGAAACATCGCGGCCTGGCGCACAATCCCTGCCTTGCCGTGCGCGCGCCCAGGTCCGCAAGAACGCTGCCCGCAGCACTCTCGCCCGATCAGGCGCAGGCATTGCTGGAAGCGCCATCCGACACGCTGCTCGATCTGCGCGACCGGGCGATGTTCGAGCTTTTTTATTCGTCCGGTCTGCGTTTGTCCGAGCTGGACGGCCTCGATCTTCATCAGGCACAGGATGCGACCGGCGGCGAGGTCACGGTGACCGGAAAACGCGGCAAGATGCGCACCGTGCCGGTCGGTGCCAAGGCACGCGAAGCGCTGCTGGCCTGGCTTGCCCGACGTGACGAAATGGCCGCATGCGACTGCGAAGCCGTGTTTGTCAGCCGGCGCGGCACGCGCCTGTCGATGCGCATGATCCAGCTGCGTCTGGAACGCTGGGCGATGCGTGCCGGACTGGGTGCGCATGTCCATCCGCACATGCTGCGCCACTCGTTCGCTTCCCACCTGCTGCAATCGAGCAGCGACCTGCGTGCCGTGCAGGAAATGCTCGGCCACAGCAGCATCCGCACGACGCAGGTGTACACCCATCTCGATTTCATGCATCTGGCCAAGGTGTATGACGCTGCGCATCCGCGTGCGAAGAAGAAATGACTGCACCCCCCATCCGCCGCTGGCTGGTCGAGACCGCATTGCGCATTGACGCCGCCCTCGGGCCGGCACGGGTGAGCCGCATCGTATTGCCCTCGCCGGCAGCCGAATCGGGCAAGGACGGTGAATTTTGTGCCGTGCAGCTTGACTGCGGCAACGTCGGACTGGCTTTCACCCTGCTTGGCGACACGCTGCCCCGGTTGCGCGCATGCAAGCCGGATGGCGGGGAACCTGTCGGAAACCTGATCCAGGGGTATGCCGAGGGAGACGAGGTGGCACGTACCCTGGGGCTGGCCGCCCTCAATGCCCTGACGCGGCGCCTCTTTCAGAGTGCCGGCTATACGCCGGACGACTCGCTCGATTCCTTTGGCTCGCTGGCGCTCAAGCCGGGCGACCGCCTGGGCATGATCGGGCATTTCACACCACTCATTCCGCGCGCACAGGCGCTTGGTATTCCGGTGACCGTGCTTGAGCTACGCGAGGATCTGGTACGGGAGGAGCCCGGGTTGTCAGTGACACTCGATGCCGGGCGGCTTGCCCGCTGCAACAAGATCATCTCGACGAGCACGCTGCTGCTCAACGACACCTTCGAGGCGACGAGTGCTCTCTGGCAGGGTGCCGAGGCGGTTGCCATCATCGGCCCGTCAGCCGGATGCCCGCCCGATGCGCTGTTTGCCGCCGGGGTGACGACGGTGGGCACGGCCTGGGTGACGGATACCGACGCCTTTCTCGCCCGCGTCGAGAGCGGGGCCAGGTGGGGCGACACCTCGCGCAAGGTGACCTTCGTCCGGCAGCACTATCCCGGGCTGGATGTTTTGCTGGACAGGGCGTGCGCAAACTGAAAAGCTTGTCTGCACCCTGTGAATTTCTTCATTGCATGACGCTGGGCGATATGCTAAAAACACCGTCTGGCCTGATTCAGTTGCCCGTCGCCGGGTTGAATCACTGACGGTTGAATCATTGACTATTACTGTTGACTGCACGATCGTTGATTGCATGATCGGGCCAGCCAGTCGCACATCAGCCTTTCATACATTCTGGCGAGCAAGCGTGGTTTTCTCTCTCTTTGGCAAGAAGCCCCAACCCGAACCGGTCAAGCCGGCCGCAAAAAAGCCGGTGTCGCCCAGGCCCGCGTCGGCGCCCGCCCGGCCGCCTGCTTCCGCACCCAAAGCCGAGCCGGTGCCGCCCGAGCAGGAACTGGGCGATCTGGATTTCACCGGGCCAGGGGCGATCGAGGTCCATGACAACAGCCATGCCGATCATTTCGAACTGAGCGAAAGCTCGACGGCAGCCCACCCGGTCATCGAGGAAGCGGCCGTCTTGTTTGCCAACGGCCAGGATGAGGTGGCACTGGCTGCTCTCGAGCAGGCGCTCGGTTCCGGAGAACTCGGAGCCGTCGAGAACCAGGCCTGGGCGATGCTGTTCGATCTCTATCAGGTGCTGGGCAAGCGCGACCTTTTCGAACAACGTGCGCTCGACTATTCGGTGAAACATGAAAAATCGCCGCCCACCTGGGTCGAGCCGACCCGGCAGGCCGTCAGTCCGGCGCTGACGACGGGCGGCACGGCTTTCGTCGCCTTTGTCGGCAAGCTCGACGCAGGCGCCGGGAAGACTGTCCAGCAACTGGAAAAAACCCTTTCGGCGAATCCGATGGCGCGTGTCGAATTCAACAAACTGCAGCAAGTCGATGCACAAGGTGCGCGGCTGCTGCTGGATACCCTGAAGGCCGCACGCAAGGCCCGGCGGGAGATACTCATGAGCGGCGATGAGCATCTGGCCGGGGTGCTCGCCAGCCAGATCGAGACGGGACGACGCGACAACGAGGAATTATGGTTGTTGCTGCTTGAGCTCTATCAGCACATGGATCGACATGAAACGTTCGAGGACTGGGCGGTGAATTATGCGGTGACCTTCGAAGTGTCGCCGCCTTCCTGGGAGAACCCGCCACCCAAACCGGACAAGGCGACCAAATCCCAGGCCAAGGCGAAAATTCCGGCTGCCGCCGAAGCCGAAGATACTTTTTCCCTCAGCGGCGAGATGTCCAGTGCCGGCTCCGACGCGTATCGTCAGCTTATTGACTTTGCCAGCAGCCGCGCTCAGGTACTGATCAACTGCAGCCAGTTGAAACGGATGGATTTTGTCAGCGCCGGCTTGTTCCTCAACACCCTCACCAACCTGCAGATCACCGGCTGCAAGGTGACGGTGCAAAACCCCAACCATCTGCTGTTCGCTCTGTTTGGTGTTCTCGGCATCAACCAGATCGCCCATATCGAGCCGCGCAAGTTCTGATCTTTCCGTTCATTCTTTCGATCGATTCGTTCCATGGAGCAATATCACGGTACCACCATTCTTTCCGTACGGCGCGGCGAGGCCGTCGCCCTGGGCGGCGATGGCCAGGTCACTCTCGGCAATATCGTCGTCAAGGCGAGTGCGCGCAAGGTGCGCCGCCTCTATCAGGAAAAGATCCTTGCCGGTTTTGCCGGGGGTACGGCCGACGCTTTCACGCTCTTCGAGCGCTTCGAGGCCAAGCTGGAAAAACACCAGGGCAATTTGCTGAGGAGCGCCGTTGAGCTGGCCAAGGACTGGCGGACCGACCGCATTCTGCGCCGTCTCGAGGCGATGCTCGCTGTCGCCGACCGGCAAAGCTCGCTCATCATCACCGGCAACGGCGATGTACTCGAACCCGAGCTGGGGATTGTCGCCATCGGCAGCGGTGGCCCCTATGCCCAGGCGGCGGCGCGTGCCCTGCTCGACCATACCGGATTGACGGCAGCCGAGATCGTCAAGCAGGCACTGACCATTGCCGGTGACTTGTGTATTTACACCAATCAGAACCACGTCATTGAGACGCTGGACTAAAACCGGTCGTCCGGGAGGCGCCGGCGCCCAGGGAAGTCCAGGATTCATGTGTCTCCGAACCCCGTGTCTTTGCAAGTAAAAAAGGTTGTCACCATGTCGTCCATGACCCCACAGGAAATTGTTCACGAACTCGACAAGCACATCGTTGGCCAGTCGCGTGCCAAGCGTGCCGTGGCCATTGCCCTGCGCAACCGCTGGCGGCGTTCCCGGGTGGATGAGCCGCTGCGCTCCGAGATCACGCCCAAAAACATTCTGATGATTGGTCCCACGGGCGTGGGCAAGACCGAGATTGCCCGCCGGCTGGCGCGTCTCGCCCAAGCACCTTTCATCAAGATCGAGGCAACCAAATTCACCGAAGTCGGCTACGTCGGGCGTGATGTCGACACCATCATTCGTGATCTTGTCGAGATTGCCATCAAGGATGGCCGTGAGGCGGCCATGCGTGCGGGGCGTGATCGCGCCCTGGATGCCGCCGAGGAACGTGTGCTCGATGTGCTCCTGCCGCCTGCCCGCACCAGTGGCCTGGACGGCGAATCCGGTGTCGAGGAAGAATCTGCGACACGCCAGAAATTCCGCAAGAAATTGCGCGAAGGCCAGCTCGATCAACGCGAGATCGAGATTGAACTGGCCGTGCCTGCGGCGCAGATGGAGATCCTCGCTCCACCTGGCATGGAAGACCTGACCTCGCAGATCCAGGGCATGTTCCAGAACCTTGGCGGCGGCAAGAAAAAGAGCCGTCGCATGAGCGTCAGGGAGGCGCTCAAGGCCCTTGCCGATGAAGAGGCGGCACGGCTGGTCAATGATGACGAAATCAAGCTGGCCGCCGTGCAGGCGGTCGAGCAGAATGGCATCGTATTTCTCGATGAAATAGACAAGATCGCGGCCAGGTCGGACATGCACGGCGCCGATGTCTCGCGTCAGGGCGTGCAGCGCGACCTGTTGCCGCTCGTAGAAGGCACCACCATCATCACCAAATACGGCATGGTGAAGACCGACCACATCCTTTTCATCGGCAGCGGCGCCTTCCATCTGTCGAAACCCTCGGATCTCATCCCCGAGCTGCAGGGACGGTTTCCGATCCGTGTCGAACTCGATTCGCTCTCGGTCAGTGATTTCGAGCAGATATTGACGGGCACGGATGCCTGCCTGACACGCCAGTACGAAGCGCTTCTCGCCACCGAGGGCGTTCGCCTCGATTTTCTGCAGGACGGCATCCGGCGCTTGGCTGAAATCGCCTTTGCCGTCAACGAGAAAACCGAAAATATCGGCGCCCGGCGTCTTTACACGACAATGGAAAAACTGCTCGAAGATGTCGCCTTCGATGCGGGCAGCCATACGAAGGGGCTGACGGTGGATGCCGCGTATGTCGATGCGCGCCTGCAGGATCTGGCGCAAAGCGAGGATCTGGCGCGCTACGTGCTGTAGGCGTCCGGCAGGCGCCGTGTTGCGAGGACTGACTTTTGCCCGGGCGTGCGGATGCGGCCGGCACCGCCCGGCCGCCCGGATACAATTCAGCTTGTTCAATCAGGGAGTGAATCAATGAAGAGAGTCGTGGTTACCGTTTTGGGTCTGGTGCTGTTTCCCCTTGCCGCGCTGGCGGATGTCGATGTCAAGGAAGCCTGGGTGCGCAGCACCCTGCCGGCGCAAAAAAACTCGGGCGCTTATATGGAGCTTGTCAGCAGCGAAGCCTCCACACTTCTGTCTGCCGCCAGTCCGGTCGCCGGGGTCGTCGAGATTCACTCGATGAAGATGGAAGGCGACGTCATGAAGATGCATTCCATCCAGAATCTCGAACTGCCTGCCGGCAAGACTGTCAAGCTGGCGCCCGGGGGCTATCACATCATGCTGATGGAACTCAAACAGCCCCTCAAGAAGGGCGAGATCGTGCCCATCACGCTCAAGGTCATGGGCAAGGACAAGCAACCGCAGAACATCGAGGTCAAGGCCGAGGTGCGCGATCTGGCACAACCGGCGCCGATGGGACACGGCCACCGGCATTGACTGCGAGCATGCCCGGGCGCGGACCGGATTTCCGGGCAGGGGCATGCGGTTTTCGCATTCCTGACGCGCTGTCTGCGGAGGGCCCTGCGCGACAGCACTTTCTCGGCGGGCATCAGCCCCGCCGGCCCCTTTTGCGCCCCATCCTGGTGCGAGCCTTCATCGTGACGCACCGTCATGAACCGGTTTGATCTCTTCGGGACCCGACAATCCCCCTGCAACACCCGGGATTTTGCGTGGCATGTAACTTGCTGAAAGGCGGGTAGTCCGCCGTTTTTCCATTCACAAGGAATATGTCCATGACCACAAAGACTCAGTCACTCATCAAGGAAAGCAACGCCCGCTGGGTGGATCTGCGCTTCACCGACACGCTCGGCAAGGAGCAGCACGTCACGTTCCCCTCTTACACGATGGAGGAGGACGCATTTGAAACCGGCAAGATGTTTGATGGCTCTTCCATCCATGGCTGGAAAGGCATCGAATCTTCGGACATGGTGCTGATGCCCGACGATACGACCGCGGTGCTCGACCCCTTCACCGAAGAGCCGACCGTGATCGTGCGTTGTGATGTGCTCGAACCGAGCACGATGCAGGGCTATGGGCGCGATCCGCGCTCCATCGCCCGTCGTGCCGAAGCGTATTTGAAGGGTACCGGCATTGCCGACACGGCATTTTTCGGCCCCGAACCGGAGTTCTTCGTGTTCGACTCGGTGCAGTGGAAGGCCGAAATGCAAGGCGCCAGCTACAGCATCCACTCGGAAGAAGGCGCCTGGGTGACCAACGAGGAGTTCGAGCGCAACAACACCGCGCACCGCCCGCGCGTCAAGGGCGGTTACTTCCCGGTGCCGCCCGTTGATTCCCTGCACGATCTGCGTGCCGCCATGTGCAAGGCCATGGAATCCATGGGCCTGAAAATCGAAGTGCATCATCACGAAGTGGCCAACGCCGGTCAGTGTGAAATCGGTGTGCCGTTCAATACGCTGGTGAAGAAGGCCGACGAAGTGCAAATCCTCAAATACTGCGTGCACAACGTCGCCCATGCCTGGGGCAAGACCGCCACGTTCATGCCCAAGCCGCTGGTCGGCGACAATGGTTCGGGCATGCATGTGCATCAGTCTCTCGCCAAGGATGGCCAGAACCTGTTTGCCGGCAAAGGCTATGCGGGCCTCTCGGAACTGGCCCTGTATTACATCGGGGGTATCATCCGCCATGCACGTGCCCTCAATGCGCTCACCAACCCTGGCACCAACTCCTACAAACGCCTGGTGCCTGGCTTCGAAGCACCGGTGATGCTGGCCTACTCGGCCAACAACCGTTCGGCATCGATCCGCATCCCATGGGTCAGCAATCCAAAGGGGCGCCGCATCGAATGCCGCTTCCCGGATCCGACGGCCAATCCCTATCTGACGTTTGCCGCTTTGCTGATGGCCGGCCTGGATGGCATCCGCAACAAGATCCACCCCGGGGATGCCATGGACAAGAACCTCTATGACCTGCCGCCCGAAGAGTCGGCCAATGTGCCGCGTGTGGCTCACAGTCTGGAGATGGCCATCGACGCCTTGCTCGCCGACAAGCAATTCCTGCTCGAAGGTGGCGTTTTCGCCGAAGACATGCTTGATGCGTATGTGGAGGGCAAGATGGCCGAGGTCACCCGCCTGCGCCAGGCGGTTCACCCGATTGAATTCGATATGTACTATAGCCTCTGATCCCCGCCGGATGGCGCCGCCGGGCGAAGGGGAATCCGGGTGGAACGGGGCGCACTCACAGACAGGCGGGAGTCGTGAATTCATCCGATTTGCTCCAGGGCATGACGGCGGCCGGCAGGCTCGGCAGCCGTCTGCTGGAAAACTTGTCCACTGCCGTCGTGCTGCTCGACGACCGGCTCTGCGTGCAATATGCCAATCCTGCCGCCGAGCAGCTGCTGGCCACCAGCATGGCGCAACTGCACGGCGAGCCGGTGGCACTTTTTCTGGGTACGGATGACTGGAGCCTGGCGGGCCTGCGCAATGCTTTGCAGGACCAATATCCACATACCCGGCGCGAGGTGCGGCTGCAGCATCCCGGCGGCGAGCACGCCGTCACGGTGAACTACACCGCAACGCCTCTTGGCGAAACCGAAGGCCAGTCGCGCCAGTTGTTGCTGGAATTGCAGCCACTCGACCGCCTGATGTACCTCAGTCGCGAGGACAGTCTGCTTGCCGCCAACCAGGCTACCCGCGCGCTGGTCAGCGGCATGGCCCATGAAGTGAAAAATCCGCTGTGCGGCATCCGCGGTGCGGCGCAGCTGCTGGCGCGCGAACTCGACGATCCCGAGCTGCAGGAATACACCGCAGTGATCACCAGTGAAACGGACCGTTTGCGCAATCTGGTCGATCGCATGCTCGGGCCGCGCAAGCCGCCTGATATGCGCCGCATCAACATTCACCAGGTACTCGAGCGGGTGCGCGTGATCCTGCAGGCGGAAACCGGTGACGCGCTGCAGATCGAGCGTGATTATGACCCCAGTCTGCCGGAGCTGCGGGCGGACCTGGATCAGCTGATCCAGGTCGTGCTCAACGTCTTGCGCAATGCCGCCCAGGCGTTGCTCGAAAATCCGCCGCCGGGAGACTCCGGCGAGCTGAAAAAACCGCGCATCATCATGCGCTCGCGCGTCCTGCGCCAGATCACCATCGGCGCCCACCATTATCGCCTGGCCTGCCTGATCGAAGTCGAGGACAACGGTCCGGGCATCAGCGAGAACCTGCGCGAAACGCTGTTTTATCCAATGGTGACGGGGCGCTCGCAAGGTACCGGCCTGGGCCTGCCGATCGCGCAGACCATCATGCAGCAGCATGGTGGTTTGATCGAGTGTGACAGCGTGCCTGGACATACCGTTTTCAGAATCCTGATCCCCTTCGAGCTGGCGGCCGACGCCGGACAGAGAGTCTTCGCCCATGCCCACTTCTGAAATCTGGATCATCGATGACGACAAATCGATCCGCTGGGTGCTGGAAAAGACCCTCGCCCAGGCCGGACTGAAAGCCGTGTCCTTCGACAGCGGCGATGCGGCCTTGCAGCGGCTGCCTGCCCGCCGCCCGGATGTCATCGTCAGTGACATCCGCATGAAGGGCTCCAGCGGTTTCGAGCTGCTCGCGCGCGTCCAGCAAACCTGCCCGCAAGTGCCGGTGATCATCATGACGGCGCACTCCGACCTGGACAGCGCCGTCAAGTCCTACCAGGGCGGTGCCTTTGAATATCTGCCCAAGCCCTTCGATCTGGACGACGCCGTCGCGCTGATTCGCCGTGCGCTCGCGCATGTCCAGGAAAACCCGCCGGCATTTCCGGCACAAGCCACCCTTGAGGAAACCGGCCTGATCGGCGAGGCACCGGCGATGCAGGAAGTGTTTCGCGCCATCGGCCGCCTGTCGCAGTCGCACATCACCGTGCTGATCAATGGTGAGTCCGGCACGGGCAAAGAGCTGGTTGCACGCGCCTTGCACCGGCACAGCCCGCGCGCCCTGTGCCCGTTCATCGCCCTGAACATGGCAGCCATTCCCCGCGATCTGATCGAATCGGAACTCTTCGGTCATGAAAAAGGGGCATTCACCGGCGCAGCGGCCCAACGGCAGGGCCGCTTCGAACAAGCCAGCGGCGGCACCCTGTTTCTCGACGAGATCGGCGACATGCCTCTTGAAGCCCAGACACGCCTGCTGCGCGTGCTCGCCGATGGCAGTTTTTATCGTGTTGGCGGACATGTCGCCATCCAGGCCGACGTGCGCATCATCGCCGCCACACACCAGAATCTCGAAGTGCTGGTCCGCCAGGGCCGTTTTCGCGAAGACCTTTTCCATCGCCTGAACGTGATCCGCATTCATTTGCCGCGTCTGAGCGAGCGGCGCGAGGACATCGCCCGCCTTGCCGCCTTCTTCCTGCAGAAAGCCGCCCGGGAACTGAGTGTCGAGCCGCGTGTGCTGCTACCGGAAACGGAGCAGTTCATCAGCCGGCTGGAGTGGCCCGGCAATGTGCGACAGCTGGAGAACACCTGTCGCTGGATCACGGTGATGGCGGCCAGTCGTGAAGTGCTGGTGAGTGATCTGCCGGCCGAATTGCTGGCCACGAAAACAAGCCCCGATCCGATCGGCGACTGGCAAGGCGCACTTGGGCAGTGGGCCGATCAGGCGCTTGGTCGTGGCGAACGCAATTTGCTGGCACATGCCCTGCCGCAGTTCGAGCGCATCATGATCACCAAGACATTGCGCCACACCGCGGGGCGCCGCCACGAGGCGGCCCAACTGCTCGGCTGGGGGCGCAATACCCTGACCCGCAAGATCAAGGAGCTCGGTCTGGATGCCCAGATGGAAGATGTGGAACACGAAGATTGAAAGGTGGTGGGCGCCGTATCGCCGGGACTGACTTTCGCGGTTCAGAAGGAGGAGGTGGCGCACCAGACTTGAAAGAGCCCCGGATTTTTCGCACAAAAAGAGGGCTTGGCGCACGGAATTGGTGCAGCAGACCCACCCGCAACGGCACTTCCCTTTGGAAAAATCCTTTTGTAACACGCCTTAATTCAGTTTGCCCCGTTTTGGCACAAACCTTGCTCAACGCACCAGGCAAGGGAGTGACGTGGTTTGTGGCGAACTCCGGATTGCAAACGATCCTGATTTCATGAAAGTGGAGCGCCAGCATGACCCAGGCGACTTCGGAAGCCCGTAACACAGAACTCTCGACAGCCGATGCCAGACACACGATGGCCACGCACGAAGAAATCCGCGCAGCCAGCGAGCAGGGCCTGTATGCCCATAGCGAACATGATGCCTGTGGCGTCGGCTTTGTCGCCCATATCAAAGGACTCAAATCCCACCGCATCGTTGCCGACGGACTGAAAATCCTCGAAAACATCGATCACCGGGGTGCGGTCGGTGCCGACCCGCTGATGGGAGACGGCGCCGGGCTGCTGATCCAGATTCCCGATGCGTTCTACCGCGCCGAAATGTCCCGTCTCGGGATCATCCTGCCCCCGCCCGGGGAATACGGTGTCGGCATGATTTTCCTGCCCAAGGAAGCGGCTTCGCGGCAGGCCTGCGTGCATGAGCTGGAGCGGGCCGTCCAGGCCGAGGGGCAGGTGTTGCTCGGCTGGCGCGATGTGCCGGTCAATCGCGACCTGCCGATGTCGCCTGCCGTGCGTGCGCGCGAGCCGGTGATGCGTCAGGTGTTCATCGGACGCGGCCATGACATCCTGGTGCCCGATGCGCTGGAACGCAAGCTGTATGTGATCCGCAAGATCGCCTCGGCAAAGATCACCGGCCTGGGCCTCACCCACAGCTCGGAATATTACGTGCCGAGCATGTCCTGCCGCACGGTCATCTACAAGGGGCTTTTGCTGGCCGATCAGGTCGGCAAGTACTACCTCGATCTTCAGGATGAGCGGGTGGTTTCGGCGCTGGCGCTTGTCCATCAGCGTTTTTCGACCAATACGTTTCCCTCCTGGCCGCTCGCGCATCCTTACCGGATGGTGGCACACAACGGCGAGATCAACACCGTCAAGGGAAACTTCAACTGGATGCGTGCCCGCGAAGGCGTCATGACCTCGCCGGTACTCGGTGCCGATCTGAAGAAGCTCTACCCGATCACCATGGAAGGTCAGTCCGACACGGCAACCTTCGACAATGCACTGGAATTGATGGTCATGGCGGGCTACCCGCTGGCGCATGCGGTGATGATGATGATTCCCGAAGCCTGGGAGCAGCATGCACAGATGGACGAGCAGCGACGCGCCTTCTACGAGTACCACGCCGCCATGCTGGAACCCTGGGATGGCCCGGCCGCCATGGTCTTTACCGATGGCCGCCAGATCGGCGCAACGCTCGATCGCAACGGGCTGCGTCCGGCACGTTTCGTCGTCACCGACGACGATCTGGTGGTGCTGGCCTCCGAGGCCGGCGTGCTGCCGATCGCCGAGAGCCGCATCGTCAGGAAATGGCGCCTGCAGCCAGGCAGGATGTTCCTCATCGATTTTGAACAGGGGCGCATCATCGAGGACGAAGAGCTCAAATCCCTGTTCGCCTCGGCCCGGCCTTATCGGCAATGGATCGGCAATGTGCGCATTCGCCTGGACAGTATCGATGTGCACAGGGAGCCTGTCTATTTTCGCGAATCGCTGCTCGACCGCCAGCAAGCCTTCGGCTATACGCAGGAAGACTTCAAGTTCGTGCTGGCACCCATGGCGCGCAACGCAGAGGAAGCCATCGGCTCGATGGGCAACGATTCACCGCTCGCCGTGCTCTCCGAGCGCAGCAAGCCGCTCTACAACTATTTCCGCCAGTTGTTTGCGCAGGTCACCAATCCGCCGATCGACCCGATCCGCGAAGCGGTGGTGATGTCGCTGGTTTCGTTCATCGGCCCGCGCCCGAACCTGCTCGACATCAATGCCGTCAATCCGCAGATCCGGCTTGAAGTGGCCCAGCCGATCCTCGACTTCGACGACATGGCCCGCCTGCGCCACATCGAAAAGCGTACCGGCGGGAAATTCCGCAGTTGCGAAATCGACATCACCTATCCGGCAAGCTGGGGCAAGGAAGGCATCGAGGCGCGCCTGGCTTCGCTCTGCTCGGAAGCGGCGGAAACGATCCTTGCCGGCTGTAACATCCTGATCCTGACGGACCGGCGCATGGATCGCGACCAGGTGGCCATCCCGGCACTGCTGGCACTCTCGGCGATCCATCATCACCTGGTGAGCATCGGCCTGCGCACTGCGGCCGGACTGGTGGTCGAAACCGCGAGTGCGCGCGAAGTGCATCACTTTGCCGTACTTGCCGGCTATGGCGCCGAAGCGGTGCATCCCTGGCTCGCCCTCGAAACCCTGACAGACATGGCTCCCGGACTGGGCCTCGATGCGCAAGAAGCCATGGCTCATTACGTCAAGGCGATTGGCAAGGGCCTGTCCAAGATCATGTCAAAAATGGGCATCAGTACCTACATGTCGTACTGTGGCGCGCAGATCTTCGAGGCCATCGGCCTCGAAGAGGCACTGGTGGGCAAATACTTCACTGGCACCTCGAGCCAGGTGGGCGGCATCGGCATTTTCGAGATTGCCGAAGAAGCCCTGCGCAATCATCGGCTGGCCTTCGGTAGCGACCCGCTGCTGGCCGATCAGCTCGATTGCGGCGGCGAGTATGCCTGGCGCGAACGCGGCGAGGAGCACATGTGGACGCCGGATGCGATTGCCAAGCTGCAGCACAGCACACGCGCCAACCGCTATGAAACATTCGAGGAGTATGCGCGAATCATCAACGACCAGTCGCGCCGGCACATGACCCTGCGCGGACTCTTCGAGTTTCGCATCGATCCGTCCCGCGTCATCCCCCTCGACGAAGTCGAGCCGGCCGCACACATTGTCAAGCGCTTTGCCACAGGTGCCATGTCCCTTGGCTCGATCTCGACCGAAGCCCACACCAACCTGGCGATCGCCATGAACCGCCTTGGCGGCAAGAGCAACACCGGTGAAGGCGGTGAAGACCCGGCGCGTTACCGCGCCGAGCTGCGCGGCGAGACGATCCGCGGCGGCACGAAACTGCGCGAGGTCATCGGTGATGTCGTCGAGGTGGACTACACCCTCGCGGAAGGCGACAGTCTGCGCTCGAAAATCAAGCAGGTCGCCTCGGGCCGCTTTGGTGTCACCACCGGCTACCTCATTTCGGCCGATCAGATCCAGATCAAGATGGCACAAGGCGCGAAGCCCGGCGAAGGCGGTCAGTTGCCTGGCGGCAAGGTGTCCGAATACATCGGCCGGCTGCGCCACTCCGTGCCCGGTGTCGGCCTGATCTCGCCACCGCCGCATCATGACATCTATTCGATCGAGGACCTCGCCCAGCTCATTCACGACCTGAAGAACGTCAACCCGCGCGCCGACGTGTCGGTCAAGCTCGTCTCCGAAGTGGGTGTCGGCACGGTGGCGGCCGGTGTGGCCAAGGCCAAGGCGGACCACATCGTCATTGCCGGTCACGACGGCGGCACCGGCGCTTCGCCCTGGTCTTCCATCAAGCATGCCGGCACACCATGGGAACTGGGGCTGGCCGAAACGCAGCAGACGCTGGTGCTCAACCGCTTGCGCGGGCGTGTGCGCGTGCAGGCCGACGGCCAGATGAAAACCGGCCGCGATGTGGTGATCGGCGCGCTGCTGGGCGCCGACGAATTCGGTTTTGCCACCGCACCGCTCGTCGTCTCGGGCTGCATCATGATGCGCAAGTGCCATCTCAACACCTGTCCTACCGGGGTCGCCACGCAAGACCCGGAGCTGCGCAAGAAATTTTCCGGCAAGCCCGAAGACGTGGTGAATTACTTCTTCTTCGTTGCCGAGGAGGCACGCCGCATCATGGCCCAGCTCGGCATCCGCCGCTTCGACGAGCTGATCGGCCGCGCCGATCTGCTCGACACCCGCAAGGGCATCGAGCACTGGAAGGCGAAGGGGCTCGACTTCAGCCGCGTTTTTGCTTTGCCACCCGCGCCTGCCGAGATACCGCGCCTGCATACGAGTACGCAAGATCATGGCCTCGCCCAGGCGCTGGATGTACGCCTGATCGACAAGGCACGCCCGGCCCTCGAACGCGGCGAAGCGGTGAAGTTTGCCCTGCGTGTGCGCAATGTACACCGGACGGTGGGCGCCATGCTCTCGGGCGAGCTCATCCGGCGTCATCCGGATGGCCTGCCCGACGATACCATCCGGATCGACTTCGAAGGTTCCGGCGGGCAGAGCTTCGGCGCGTTTCTTGCGCGCGGCATCACCTTCACGCTCACCGGCGAGGCCAACGACTATACCGGCAAGGGGCTGTCCGGAGGGCGCATCGTCGTGCGCCCGCATGCGGATTTCAATGGCGAGGCACGCGAGAACATCATCGTCGGCAACACCGTGCTGTATGGCGCCACCTCGGGTGAGGCGTTCTTCTGCGGTGTTGCCGGCGAGCGTTTCGCCGTGCGGCTGTCGGGGGCGACGGCGGTGGTCGAAGGCACTGGTGATCACGGCTGCGAATACATGACTGGTGGCACGGTCGTCGTGCTGGGGAGGACCGGGCGCAACTTTGCCGCCGGCATGTCGGGCGGCATCGCCTACATCTACGATGAGGAGGGCGAATTCGCTTCCCGCTGTAATGTTGCCCAGGTGGCGCTCGAACCGCTGCTGTCGGCACAGGCGCAGCAGGACGCCGGCATTGCGCTGCATCAGGGCGAAGCGGATGAAGCGCTGCTCAAGCGTCTGCTCGAAGCGCATCAGCGCACGACCGGATCGCTGCGTGCGCGGCAGATTCTCGACCACTGGCCGCAAGCGCAGGCGAAATTCATCAAGGTGTTTCCGCACGAGTATCGACGCGCCCTGCTCGACCAGCAGGGCGGCAGCAAGACGCAGGCGAATGCCGCCGCCGCGGCTGCGGTCTGAAGCGCGGGCATAGAGAAACGGATCATGGGAAAAATCACCGGGTTTCTGGAGTTCGAGCGCATCGAGGAAGATCACGATGAGGTTGCGCAGCGCCTGCGCCATTACAAGGAATTCGTGCACGTCCTGCGTCCCGAGCAGGCGCGCCAGCAGGGCGCGCGCTGCATGGATTGCGGCACGCCGTTTTGCAACAATGCCTGTCCGGTCAATAACATCATTCCGGATTTCAATGACCTGGTGTATCGCGATGACTGGAAGAATGCCATTGCCGTATTGCATTCGACCAACAATTTCCCGGAATTCACCGGCCGCATCTGTCCGGCGCCGTGTGAGGCAGCCTGTACGCTGAACATCAACAGCCAGCCGGTCGGCATCAAGTCGATCGAGCATGCCATCATCGACCGTGCCTGGGACGAAGGCTGGGTGCTGCCGCAACCGGCGGCCATGAAGACCGGCAAGAAGGTGGCCATTGTCGGTTCCGGCCCGGCCGGACTCGCGGCCGCCCAGCAACTGGCGCGCGCCGGCCATGCCGTGACGCTGTTCGAGAAAAATGACAAGGTGGGCGGCCTGCTGCGCTTTGGCATTCCGGATTTCAAGCTCGACAAATCGCATATCGATCGCCGTGTCGAGCAACTCGTCGCCGAAGGGGTGGCGATCCGCACCAACACGCTCGTTGGCGAACTGCCCGCCGGCAGCAAGGTGACCAACTGGTCCGCCATGACGATCTCGCCACGGCAGCTGCAGGATGACTTCGATGCGGTACTGCTGTGTGGTGGCGCCGAGCAGTCGCGCGACCTGCCCCTGCCCGGGCGTGAGCTCGACGGTGTTCATTTCGCGATGGAATTCCTGCCGCAGCAAAACCGTGTCAATGCCGGCGTCAGGATGCCTGCGCAGATCTGCGCACAAGGCAAGCACGTCATTGTCATCGGTGGCGGCGACACCGGATCGGATTGCGTCGGCACATCGAACCGCCAGGGCGCGGCCAGTGTCGTGCAGTTCGAACTGATGCCCAGACCACCGGCGCAGGAAAACAAGCCGCTCACCTGGCCTTACTGGCCCTACCGGCTGCGCACCTCGTCCAGCCACGAAGAAGGCTGCGAGCGCGAATTCGCCATTGCCACCCAGGCGTTTCTCGGCGAGGGGGGAAAGCTCACGGGCCTGCAGACGGTACGCATCGAGATGCGCGAGGGACGCCCCGTCGAGATCGAGGGAACGCAACAAGTCTGGCCGGCCGACCTGGTATTCCTGGCAATGGGCTTCACCGGCCCGGTCGAGAGCGTGCTTGCCGGCTTTGGTGTCGAGCGTGATGCACGTGGCAATGCACGGGCGACGACCGAGATGCGTGGCGGCTATGCCACCAACGTGCCGGGCGTGTTTGCCGCCGGCGACATGCGCCGCGGCCAGTCGCTGGTGGTGTGGGCCATCCGCGAGGGGCGGCAGGCGGCGCGGGCTGTCGATGAATTCCTGATGGGCAGCACCAGTCTGCCCCGTTGAATGCAAAGAGAAAAAATGATCCGGATCAATACCCATTACCAGAAGTTGCAGGCGAACTATCTTTTCGCCGATATCGCCCGCCGCGTGCGGGCATTTCAGGCGCAGCATCCCGGGCGCGAGATCATTCGTCTGGGTATCGGCGATGTCACGCGTGCGTTGCCGCCAGCCTGCATTGCCGCTTTCCACAAGGCAGTCGATGAACTGGCAAGCGAGCAAAGTTTTCGCGGCTACGGTCCGGAACAAGGTTACGACTTCCTGCGCGAGGCCATTGCCGAACATGATTTCCGGGCACGCGGCGCCGAGATCGCGGCCGACGAGATTTTCGTCAGCGACGGTGCCAAATGCGACACCGGCAATATTCAGGAAATTTTTTCTGCGGCGGCACGCGTGGCGGTTCCAGATCCGGTCTATCCGGTCTATGTCGACACCAATGTCATGGCCGGGCGTACGGGCACACCTGAAGGCGAGCGTTATCCGGGCCTCGTCTATCTGGAATGCACGGCCGCCAATGGCTATGTCCCGGCGCTGCCCGCCGCCGGGGTGGATCTGATCTACCTGTGCTTTCCCAACAACCCGACCGGGGCGACGATCAGCCGCGCGCAACTGCAGACCTGGATCGACTATGCGATCGAACACCGCGCGCTGATCCTTTTCGATGCGGCTTATGAGGCTTTCATCCGCGATGAGCACCTGCCCCATTCGATCTACGAAATTCCCGGTGCGCGCAAGGTCGCCATCGAGTTTCGCAGTTTTTCCAAAACCGCCGGCTTTACCGGTGTGCGCTGCGCCTACACCGTGGTGCCCAGGGAGTGCATGGCCTGGGACGATGAAGGCCATGCCGTGCCGGTGCACGACCTGTGGAGCCGGCGCCACACCACCAAGTTCAACGGCGTCTCCTATCCGGTACAGCGCGCCGCCGAGGCGGTTTTCAGCACCGAGGGCCGTCGGCAGGTACGCGCGCTCATCGATGCTTACCTCGAGAACGCCGCCTACATCCGCGCCGCATTGCACAACATGGGCCTGCCCTGCACCGGAGGCGACAACTCGCCCTATATCTGGGTCGATACCGGGCGTGATTCCTGGGAATTTTTCGACCTGCTGCTCGATCGCGCCGGTGTCGTCTGCACGCCAGGCGTCGGCTTTGGCCGTTGCGGGCGCAACCATATCCGCATCAGCGCCTTCAACAGCCTGGAAAATGTGCGCCTGGCCATGCAGCGGATCGCCGAAGCCCTCGGCAAATAATTTCACTCCCGTCAGAAGGTTTTCCTGCCATGCCCATGTCCGCCGATTTTCGCCAGCGGCTGTTTCCGGTCCTGCCGGAGGTTGCCAGCAGTTTTGGCACCCCGTTTCATCTCTATGACGAAGCCGGCATCCGTGAAACCGGCGAGCGCCTCAAGCGCGCCTTTGCCGGCGTGCAAGGTTTTCGCGAATATTTTGCCGTCAAGGCACTGCCCAATCCGCGCATCCTCGGCATCATGCGCGAGCTGGGTTTCGGCTTTGACTGCAGCTCGATCGCCGAGCTCGAACTTGCCCGCCGCGCCGGTGCGCGCGGCGAGGACATCATGTTCACCTCCAACAACACCTCGGCCGAGGAGTTCGCCGCTGCGACGGCGGCAGGCGGCTGCACGCTGAACCTCGATGACCTCAGCCTGGTCGACAAGGTGCCGCACATGCCCGAGCTGGTGTGCTTTCGCTACAACCCCGGCCCGGCACGCAGCGGCAACAGCATCATCGGCAATCCGGTTGAAGCCAAATACGGCGTTGCCCACGATCAGTTGCCCGATGCCTTTCGCGCTGCCCGGGCGCGTGGTGCGCGCCGCTTTGGTCTGCACACCATGCTTGCCTCGAACGAGCGTAACCATGCCTACGTCGAGCAGACCGTGCGCATGCTGCTCGAAATGATTGCCTGGATCGGCGAAATACTCGATATCCAATTCGAGTTCATCAACATGGGCGGCGGGCTGGGCATCCCCTACCGGCCGGAGGATGCGCCCTTCGATCTGGAAGCGCTCGGCGAAAAATCCCGTGCCCTGCTCGATGCCTTCCGCCAGCAGCAGGGATATGCCCCGGCGCTGTACATGGAGAGCGGGCGCTTCATGAGCGGGCCGCATGGTGTGCTCGTCACGCGTGCCATCAACCACAAGGATATCTATCGCCGCTTTATCGGCGTCGACGCCTCGATGTCCGCACTGATGCGCCCGGGCATGTATGGCGCCTATCATCACATCGACGTGCTCGGCAAGATCCCTGCGGCGGACGATCCGCTGGTCGACGTCGTCGGCTCGCTGTGCGAGAACAACGACAAATTTGCCGTACAGCGCCCGCTGCCTCCCGTTGACGAGGGCGACCTGCTGGTGATCCACGACACCGGCGCGCACGGCCACGCCATGGGTTTCAACTACAACGGCCGGCTGCGCCCGCAGGAGCTGCTCTTGCGCGCGGATGGCCAGGTCGAACGCATCCGCCGCGCCGAGACGCTGGCCGACCACTTCGCCACACTCGATTTCACGCCCCAGCTGTGGCGCGCGATGCCATCGGCGCAGGGATGATGCCGTCCGTGTCGAGCCGCCAGGGCGAGATTGCCGCCGCACTCAAGGTGGTGCCGCCGTTTGCCGACGAGGGCGCCCTGCTCGACGAAACCGCACGGCGCATCGCCTTTCTCCAGGACACCCTGCAACAAAGCCGGATGAAGACCCTGGTGCTTGGCATCAGCGGCGGGGTGGACTCCCTGCTCGCCGGCCGCCTGGCGCAGCTTGCCGTCGAGGGGCTGCGCGCGCGCACGCACGACCGGAGCTATCGTTTCATCGCCGTGCGTCTGCCCCATGGCGTCCAGCATGACGAGCGCGACGCACGTGCCGCGCTCGATTTCATCCGCGCCGATGAAGAAATCACGGTGCCGATCGAAGCCGGTGTGACCGCCCTCACCGAACCGATCGCGCCCGTGCACGCCCTGCCGGATAGGCAGCGCGATTTCGTGCTGGGCAACGTCAAGGCGCGCCTGCGCATGGTCGCCCAGTATGCGATTGCCAATGCCTGCGGCGGCCTGGTCATCGGCACCGACCACGCCGCCGAAGCGGTGATGGGGTTCTTCACCAAATTTGGCGATGGCGCCTGTGATCTGGCCCCGCTCTACGGGCTGGTGAAAGGCCAGATTTGTGCCATCGCCCGTCATCTGGGTGCCCCCGCCCATCTGGTGAACAAGACGCCAACCGCCGATCTGGAAGCGCTCTGCCCCGGCAAGCCCGACGAAGAGGCCCACGGCGTGCGCTATGCCGACATCGACGCCTTCTTGCACGGCCAGCCCGTCAGTGCCGAGGCCAGTGCGCGCATTCTTGCCACCTATGACGCCAGTGCGCACAAGCGCGCCCCCCTGCGGGTGCCCTGAATGCCGCGCAGCCAGACAGCCGTGCCATGAAACTGGTCACCGCCATCATCAAGCCGTTCAAGCTTGACGAGGTGCGCGAAGCGCTCTCGGCCCTCGGTGTGCGCGGCATCACCGTCACCGAGGTGAAGGGTTTCGGCCGCCAGAAGGGGCACGCCGAGCTGTATCGTGGCGCCGAGTACGTCGTCGACTTCCTGCCGAAAACAAAAATTGAAGTCGCCGTCACCGACGATCTGCTCGACCCGGTGATCGACACCGTCATCAAGGCGGCGCATACCGATCGCATCGGCGACGGCAAGATTTTTGTCAGCACCCTCGAAGAGGTCATCCGCATCCGTACCGGCGAGTCCGGCGCCGAGGCGGTCTGAACGCATGGCGCAACACCGCCCGCCACCGCTGCCCTTCACCAAGATGCACGGACTGGGCAACGACTTCATGGTGCTCGACGCCACGCGTGCGCCGATCGATCTCGATGCCGGGCAGATTCGCCGGATGGCCGACCGGCATTGCGGCGTCGGCTTCGACCAGCTCCTGCTCGTCGAAGCCCCCGGCCGGCCCGATGCCGATTTCCGCTATCGCATCTTCAATGCCGACGGCTCCGCAGCCGGCCAGTGCGGCAACGGCGCACGCTGTTTCGCCCGTTTTGTCATCGACCATGGCCTCACCGACAAGCAACACCTTCGCGTCGAGTGCCCCGGCGGCCTCATCGGGCTCGAGGTCCGCGACGACGGAAACGTCCGGGTCGATATGGGTGCCCCCGGATTCCTGCCTGCCCAGATCCCCTTCCTGGCCCCGGCCGCGGCGCCCACCCATGTCATCGATGTCGCCGGTGCGCCGGTCGAGATTTCGGTTGTCAGCATGGGCAACCCGCACGCCGTGCTGTTCGTTGCATCGGTCGATGCCGCGCCGGTCTCCACACTCGGGCCGGCACTCGAAGCCCACCCCCGTTTCCCCGAGCGGGTGAACGTCGGCTTTGCCCAGGTGCTCGCGCCCGATCATCTCAGGCTGCGCGTGTTCGAGCGCGGTGCCGGTGAAACCCTTGCCTGCGGCACCGGTGCCTGCGCGGCCGTGGCCGCCGGCCGTCAGCGCGGCCTGCTCGAGGCACGCGTGCGCGTCACCCTGCCCGGTGGCGAGTTGCAGATCGAGTGGCCGGGGGCGGGTGCTCCGATCCTCATGCAAGGGCCGGCCACGCGTGTCTATGAAGGGCTGTGGCAGTGGTCGTGAGCGGCATCGCGGGCCGTTTGCCGCCGTCCTGCGAGGACTGACTTTTGCGAACGGGCAGAAAAAAGCCCGCCGGACAGGCGGGCTTTTCAGCAGGACATGTTATTGGTTAGTTCGACGTGCAGACCGTATAAAGCGTGGCATCGTCTGCTGGCGTGACAGCAACGAAGGCGCCATTGGCAACTTCACCTTGACCAATGACCCGCAGGGTGCCGGTGCTGGTATTGCCATCGTCGATAGTCGTATCGAGTTGGCGTACGAAGCGCCCCTGGATATTGGCGGAACAGACGAAATAGTTGCCAGCCCAGCCGGCGACCGGGGCAGTACCGGTAATTCCGATCGGACCGCCTTCCGCGTTGCGGGGAAAATAATCCGGGCTATTGACATCCGTTGTTCCCGTCGCAAGATTGGCCAGGCGGACATGCAGCCAGAAGTTGCAGGACTCGCTGCCGGGCGCCGCACCGCACCCGGCGCCATTTGCGCCATTGTTCCAGGCGCCTTCGATGCGCGCGTTGCCATTCCCGTTCGTACCGGTAACCAGAGGTCCCCCGAGGTGGCCCTCTGCGGCCCGATCATCGCCGGGCAGAGCGCGAAACTTGTCCTGATAGGCATAGACGAAGGTCGGAATGGAGCGGAAATCGTTGGCGAGATTCTTCACCTTCGCGCTATTGACGAGTTCCTGGCCCTTCAGTACGCCGCCGAGAAGGAGGCCGATGATCACCAGGACGATGGCGATTTCGACGAGGGTAAACCCCATCTGTTGCTTTCTCACGGTATTCTCCTGAGTTGTTGATCGAGCACGCCCTTTGATAAGCAGGTCGCGTGCCAGCTCAAAAAGTCTCGTTTTTCCGCGGATTTGGTGAATTTCTCACAGAAAACTGTCGAGATTCTGACAATACTGTCGCCATGTCGACAGTCCCGCCCATGAAAGTGAGCACTTCCGGTCTCGCCCACCTCACGCACAACCAGCGCCGCTGGCTGCTGCTGGGCATGCTGATGTTCCTGCACGTCCTGCTGTTCGAGGGGGTGGAGAGCAGCGTCGGGCGCATGCTGCTGGTCGCCCACATCGGGCTGTTCATCCTCTGGCAGCCCTTCGTGCGCGCCGAGCAGCGCCTGAGCGCCGCGCAGCTCGCCGTCATCGCCGCCGTGGTGGCGGGCGTGGCCTGGGGGGCGAACGTCTGGCTGATGATCCTGTGGACGATGGCGCTGGCCGGCATCGTCGGCGGCAAGGTGTTCTTTTTTGCCGGACGCGGGACGAAGCTGCTCTATCTCCTGATCCTCGCCTACCTGATCAGCCTGCTGCTGATGGTGCTGGTGCCGCGCGTGCTGCCCGCGCCCTACGCGCCGGCGATGGAGTTTCAGTGGCTCGCCCTCTACGCCTTGCCCTTTCTCTTTCCGCTGATGGCGCTGCTGCCCGTCGAGCCGGAATCGGCCGGTGAGGCCGAGGTGGTGGATTTCGTCTACAGCGCCTTCATCTTCCTGCTGCTCGCCGTGCTGGTGCTGGGCAGCATCGCCAGCATGCTGCTCATCCGGCGCGGCTATTTCGAATCGCTGGTGGTGACGGTGATCGCCTTCGGCGCCGTCCTGCTGGTGATGGCCTGGGCGTGGAATCCGCGCCTGGGCTTCACCGGCTTTGGCATGCTCTTCTCGCGCTACATGCTCTCGCTCGGCCTGCCCTTCGAGCGCTGGCTGCACGCGCTCGCCGGCAACATGCAGCGCGAGGACAAGCCGGAAGAATTTCTCGCCCGCTCGCTCGAGGCGATGGTGCGCCTGCCCTGGGTGAATGGCTGCCAGTGGCAGGTCGGCGCGGCGGAGGACACGGGGGCAGAGCGTGAGGATGAAGATCCGGCCCGGACCGGTGCCGGCCATTACGGCCGGCGCGCCGGCGCGCGCAGCGACTTTCGCCGGGGGCCGCTCGCCGTGTCGATCTATTCCCAGCAGCCCTTGAGTCCGGCGCTCAACTGGCACTTCAACCTGATGGTGCAACTGCTCGGCGAATTCTACGAGGCGCGCCTGCGCGCGCAGGAGCTGCAGCAGCTCGGCTACGTCAAGGCGATCCACCAGACCGGCGCGCGCCTGACGCACGACGTGAAAAACCTCCTGCAGTCGCTCAACGCTCTGTGCCGCGCCGCCGGCGAGGGCGACACCCATTCGCCGGAATACCAGGCGCTGCTGCGCCGCCAGTTGCCGGTGATCGCCCAGCGGCTGCAGCAGACTCTCGACAAGCTGCGCCAGCCCGAGCAGGAGAGCGTGCGGCTCGTGCCGGTGGTGCGCTGGTGGGCCGAGCTGCAGTCGCGCCATGCCGGGGTGGGCGCGCGCTTCGCGCCGTTGGCAGCGGACGCGCATGCGCTCGTGCCGGCGGTGCTCTTCAACAGCGTGGCGGAAAACCTCATCCAGAACGCGCTCGTCAAGAGGCAGTTGCAGGCCGGGCTCCTCATCGAGGTGTCGCTGCGCGTGGAAGAGGGCGTGTGTCTGGCGGTGTGCGACGACGGCGCACCCATCCCCGCCGAGGTGGCGCGCGAGCTGCTGCGCGCGCCGGTGCCCTCGCAAAGCGGGCTGGGCATCGGGCTCTACCAGTGCGCGCGGCACGCCGAATCGTTCGGCTACGAATTGAAAGTGGCCGTCAATGAGCCGGGCCGGGTCTGCTTCGAACTGCGCCGCGCCGACGGACACTGAGCGCCGTCCTGCCGCGACTGGCTTTTCGGAGGGTGGGAGCCGGAAACCGCTTTTGACACAGAGGACGCGAAGGCGCAAAGACGCAAAGGGGGCAAAACAAAAGTTTTCTTTGCGTCTTTGCGATCTTTGCGTCGAAAGCGGTTGCTCAATACCGCCGCCAACCCCTGCGCATCAAACCGTGCGCGTCTTGCGCCCGACGATGCGATGCACTTCGGTTTCGCCCTTGCCCTTCAGGTAGATCATCTGCCCTTCGTGGAACTCGAAGCGGTCCTTCAGGCGGCGCCAGGTGGTGTGGTCGACCTGGATCATGCCGGGCACGCCTTCGCTCGTGATGCGGCTGGCGATGTTCACCGTGTCGCCCCACAGGTCGTAGATGAATTTTTTCTTGCCGACGACGCCAGCCACCACCGGTCCGGTGCCGATGCCGATGCGGATCTCCAGGCGCGATTCGTTGACCACGAAATCATCGTGCAGGAGATCGCGCATGGCGAGCGCCATGTCGGCGATTGCTGCCGAATAGTCCGTGTCGCCGCTGTTCAGGCCACCGGCCACCATGTAGGCGTCGCCGATGGTCTTGATCTTCTCCAGCCCGTATTTTTCCGCCAGCTCGTCGAAGGAGGAAAAGATGCGGTTGAGCATGGCGAATACCTGCGTCGGTGCCATGCCCTCGGCGATCTGGGTGAAATTGACGATGTCGGCGAACATCACCGTCACGTCGGCAAAGCCGTCGGCGATCGTCTGGTTGCTGTTCTTCAGCCGCTCGGCCACCTGACCGGGCAGGATGTTGAGCAGCAGCCGCTCGGAGCGCTCCTGCTCGATCTGCAACAGGTGGTGCGCTTCATTCAGCCGCGTTTGCGCTTTCTGCTTCTCGACGATGGAAAAGCGCAGCAGCAAAAAGACGATGGTCGATACCGCGGCGAAGTTCAGCGCAAAGAACACCACCGCCGTTTGCAGCGGTACCTGGGGGTGTGCCTTCAAGTCGGTCGAGATCAGCGCGTAATCGAAAAAGCCCGACAGCGCCAGCAAAAAGAGATAGGCGATGAACCAGCCGAACGCCTCGCGCGTGCCGACGAAGAGGATCGCCCCGACCGGCGCCAGCAGCCCCCAGATGGTGATGCCCGAGGCCGTGATGAAGTTGCCGATGCTCCACTGCACGACGAAGGGGAAGAAGAGAAACAGCGCGAGCTGGCTCATGCGGAAGAAATCGAAATTGCCCCAGCGGATATAGACCGCCAGATTGGTCGCCAGCAGGATCTGGAAGGCAAAGGGCAGATTCGAGGAGAGCTGCGGCCCCAGGCTCCAGTAGATGACGAGCCAGAGCATCGAGGCCACGCTCGCCAGGCCGGTGGCGAACATCAGAAGCGATTTGTTGAGCCGTACCTCGTCGCTGTCGCCGGGATCGACGCCTGCATTGCGCAGACGGTCGAGAAAGCCGGCCGAACCATTTGTCATTTTCCGCTCCGCTGGGTTTTCACGAAGTGTCTCAGGATTGCCACACACTGGCAAGGACGGCCCGGGC
>CAZSHO010000024.1:0-35223 GCA_964607005.1 uncultured Rhodocyclaceae bacterium | reverse complement strand
ACCGCCGACATTCGCCTTGTAAGGGCGACGCTCTACCAACTGAGCTAAGCACCCTGTCGCCCCAGCACCCGATTTTGTCTTGCCCAAGCAGATGTTATTGAGTGCTGACGAAAGCCCGCTAGTTTACAGCATCTTTCAGTACTTTTCCAGCACGAAACTTCGGAACACGAGCTGCCTTGATCTTGATGGATGCCCCTGTGCGCGGATTGCGCCCACTGCGGGCGGCACGTTTGCCAACATAGAAGGTGCCAAATCCCACCAGTGTCACCATGCCGCCTTTTTTCAATGATGTCCTGATCGCTCCAACCGTGGCATCCAGTGCGCGACCCGCCGCAGCCTTGGAAATATCGGCTGACTTGGCGATCTGTTCAATGAGTTCGGACTTGTTCACAAATGCCTCCTCTGATTTGTCGTTTGGTTATTCAACGTTCGCAACGAAGACGAACGGGTGTTATAGCAAGCCGGAAAAGTTCATGTCAAGCAATGCGTCAACATATCTGGAAGTTTTCCTGAAAAATCACTCCGACATCAATGCGCAATCACATTTGCCTTTGACGATGAATCACCCGTGGGTACGGGCGCTACTTCCGGTGTATCAGGCAATGGTTCCGGAGCATGTTCCAGGGCCAGGGAGAGAACCTGATCGATCCATTTCACCGGTACGATCTCCAGCACATTCTTGATGTTCTCCGGGATCTCCGCCAGATCCTTGACGTTCTCCTCGGGAATCAAGGCAGAGCGAATACCGCCGCGAACTGCCGCCAGGAGCTTCTCCTTCAGACCCCCAATCGGCAGCACCTCCCCGCGCAATGTGATCTCCCCGGTCATTGCCACATCGGCGCGTACCGGAATACCGGTGAGCACCGACACCAGCGCTGTCGAGATGGCAATTCCGGCGCTGGGTCCGTCCTTCGGCGTTGCGCCCTCCGGCAGATGAATGTGAATGTCACTCTTCTGATAGAAGTCCTCGGCGATGCCAAGCGCCTTGGAGCGCTTGCGTACCACCGACAAGGCCGCCTGAATCGACTCCTGCATCACTTCGCCGAGTTTTCCAGTCGTCATGGTTTTTCCTTTGCCAGGAAGCACCACCGCTTCGATGGTGAGCAGCTCGCCGCCAACTTCTGTCCAGGCAAGTCCGGTCACCTGTCCAACCTGGTTATCCTTTTCTGCCATGCCGAATGAGTATTTACGCACACCCAGATATTTGTCGAGTGTTTTCGCATTGACGACAACCTTGCTGTGGCGTTTTTTCAACACCAGTGACTTGATGACCTTACGACAGATTTTTGAAATTTCGCGTTCCAGGCTGCGGACTCCGGCCTCGCGCGTGTAGTAGCGCACGATGTCGCGCAGTGCATCTTCTGTGACGGAGAGCTCCTCCTTCTTGACCCCGTTGTTCTTCATCTGCTTGGGCAACAGATAGCGTTGGGCAATATTGATTTTCTCGTCCTCGGTATAACCTGAGAGACGAATCAATTCCATACGATCGAGCAGTGGCGCCGGAATGTTCAAGGTGTTCGCCGTGGCGACAAACATCACATCCGACAAGTCATATTCGACCTCGACGTAATGATCGACAAAGGTCGAGTTCTGCTCAGGGTCGAGTACTTCGAGTAGCGCCGAACTGGGATCACCGCGAAAGTCCTGTCCCATCTTGTCAACTTCATCGAGCAGGAACAACGGGTTCTTGACAGCCACCTTGGTCATGTTTTGCAGGATTTTTCCGGGCATGGAGCCGATATAGGTCCGGCGATGGCCACGAATTTCCGCTTCGTCACGCACACCGCCGACCGACATGCGCACGAATTTCCGGTTGGTGGCACGGGCAATCGATTGCCCCAGTGAGGTCTTGCCCACTCCGGGAGGGCCAACCAGGCACAGGATGGGCGCCTTGAGCTTGTCGACGCGCTGTTGCACGGCAAGATACTCGAGAATCCGTTCCTTGACCTTCTCCAGCCCATAGTGATCTTTCTCAAGCACCTTTTCAGCAACGACAAGATCCTTACCGATCCGGCTTTTCTTCTTCCAGGGCAGATTGACCAATGTATCGATGTAATTGCGCACCACGGTTGCTTCGGCAGACATGGGTGACATCAGCCGCAGTTTTTTCAGCTCGGATTGCGCCTTGGCCTGGGCTTCCTTGCTCATGCCCACTGCCTTGATCTTTTTTTCCATCTCGTCGAGATCGGCGCCTTCTTCGCCCTCGCCAAGCTCTTTCTGGATGGCCTTGACCTGTTCATTCAGATAATACTCACGCTGACTTTTTTCCATTTGGCGCTTGACCCGGCCCCGGATCCGCTTTTCCACCTGGAGGATGTCGAGCTCCGTTTCCAGTTGAGCCAACAATTTTTCGAGACGGGTGCCGACATCGGATATCTCGAGGATTTCCTGTTTTTGTTCCAGCTTCAACGGAAGATGGGCAGCAATCGTGTCGGCCAGCCTCCCCGCCTCTTCAATGCCGGAGAGAGATGTGAGGATTTCCGGAGGGATTTTCTTGTTGAGCTTCACATACTGGTCGAACTGGGCAATGATTGCTCGCCGCATTGCCTCGACTTCGTGGGTCGTGCGCTCATCGGCGGGTAGCGGCGTAATCTGCGCGACAAACATGACCTGCTGATCAGAAATAATCTCGATATGTGCCCGCTGGCTGCCTTCGACAAGCACCTTGACTGTGCCATCGGGCAACTTGAGCATCTGCAGGATATTGGCGACGCAACCAATGGAATACATGTCGTCAACATCGGGTTCGTCCTTGGCAGCCGATTTTTGCGCCACGAGGAGGATATTCTTGCCGGCCTCCATGGCCGACTCCAGTGCCTTGATCGATTTGGGTCTGCCCACGAAGAGCGGGATCACCATATGCGGGAAGACCACAACGTCGCGAAGCGGAAGCAGGGGAAGTTCAATATGATCTGCGGGGAGGTCAAGCGAGCTTGACATAGGGCACCACCTTTTGTTGAGTGAAGACTGCCGTCAGTCCTATGTTGGGGTCAACGGCAGGATTTTCAAGAAATTCAGTGCGGGATGGCAATCCCGTACGAATCAATCAGTTGGAGCCGGACACCTTGGGCTGGTCGGCATAGATCAGAATGGGTTTGGCGGTTCCTTCGACCATGCCCTCGTCGATGACAGCCTTGCTGACATTTTCCAGATTGGGTAACTCGTACATGGTATCGAGCAGAATGGATTCGAGTATCGAGCGCAGCCCGCGTGCGCCGGTTCTGCGCTTGAGCGCCTTGCGGGCAATTGCCTGCAGCGCCTGGGGGCGCACTTCAAGCTCGACTCCTTCCATGGCGAACAGCTTCTGATACTGCTTGATGAGCGCATTCTTGGGTTCGACAAGAATCTCCATGAGTGCCTCTTCGTTCAGTTCCTGCAAGGTGGCCACCACAGGCAGGCGGCCGACAAACTCCGGAATCAGCCCGAATTTAATCAGATCTTCCGGCTCGACCTTGCGCAAGGTTTCGGTCACATCCTTGCTTTCATGGCTTTTCACTTCTGCGCCAAAGCCGATGCCCGCCTGTTCGGTGCGATTGCGGATGACTTTTTCCAGCCCGTCAAAAGCACCACCACAGATGAACAGAATATTGGTCGAATCAACCTGCACAAAATCCTGATTCGGATGCTTGCGTCCGCCTTGAGGAGGTACCGAGGCGATGGTGCCTTCGATGAGCTTGAGCAGTGCCTGCTGGACGCCCTCGCCCGACACATCGCGGGTGATCGACGGATTGTCGCTCTTGCGCGAAATCTTGTCGATTTCATCGATATAGACAATGCCCTGCTGCGCCTTTTCGACTTCGTAGTCACATTTCTGCAGCAGTTTCTGAATGATGTTCTCGACGTCTTCACCGACATAACCGGCTTCGGTCAGCGTCGTCGCGTCGGCCATGACGAAGGGGACGTTAAGCAGGCGCGCCAGGGTTTGCGCGAGCAGCGTTTTCCCCGATCCGGTCGGTCCGATGAGGAGAATGTTGCTCTTGGAGAGCTCGACCTCCTCATTCTTCGTCAGATGGCGCAGGCGCTTGTAGTGGTTATAGACCGCAACGGACAGGATGCGCTTGGCCGACTCCTGACCAATGACATACTGGTCAAGGATGAGACAGATTTCTTTCGGTGTCGGCAGCTCCCCCTTACCGGCCTTGCCGCCGTGATCCGCGGCAATCTCGTCACGAATGATGTCATTGCACAGCTCGATACATTCGTCACAAATGAAAACAGAGGGGCCGGCAATGAGCTTTCTGACCTCATGCTGGCTCTTGCCGCAGAAGGAACAATAAAGAAGCTTCTCGCCGGGGGTCTTCTTGTCCGCCATGATCGGTCTCCGCTATGTCAGGCCGCCGCTTCGGCACGTGTCGTCAGCACCTTGTCCACCAGGCCATACTCGACCGCCTCGGTTGCTGAGAGGAAATTGTCACGATCCGTATCACGCTCAATGCGCTCGATCGGCTGCCCGCTATGCCTGGCCATCATCTCGTTGAGACGCCCACGCAGATAGAGGATTTCCCTGGCATGAATTTCAATATCCGATGCCTGCCCCTGAAAGCCGCCCATCGGTTGGTGGATCATGACGCGTGAATTAGGCAGGCAGAAGCGCTTGTTCTTGGTTCCGGCCGTCAGGAGAAACGCGCCCATGCTTGCCGCCTGACCAATGCACAAGGTCGACACGTCGGGCTTGATGAACTGCATGGTATCGTAGATGGCCAATCCGGCTGAAACGGATCCGCCCGGTGAATTGATGTAGAAATGGATGTCCTTATCGGGATTTTCCGATTCAAGGAACAGCAGCTGGGCGACGATCAGGTTTGCGGTCACATCATTGACCGGCCCGACCAGAAACACAACGCGCTCCTTGAGCAGGCGCGAATAGATGTCGTAGGCACGCTCGCCGCGGCCACTTTGTTCGACAACCATGGGCACCAGCCCGAGTGACTGCGGATTCCAATCCGAATTGACCAGATTCATGCAGAATGCCCCATCAGTTCGTCAAAGGAAACGGCCTTGTTCGTCGTCGCGGTATTGTCCAGCACCCAATTCACCACATTCTCCTCGATCGCCAAAGCTTCGACCTGAGCCAGGCGCTGAGGTTGTGAATAATACCAGCGCACCACCTCTTCCGGATCTTCGTAGCTCTGCGCCTGTTCGTCGATCAGCCCACGGATCTGCTCCGGCTTGGCGTGCAGGCCGTTGGCCTTGACCATCTCGGCAATGATCAGACCGAGCTTGACACGCCGCTCGGCCTGATCGGAGAACCACGCCGCCTCGACGGGGACATTCTTGACATCAACGCCCCGCATCACCAGGTCCTGGCGGGCACTTTCGACCATCACTGCCGATTCCTGCTCGATGAGCGCCTTCGGAACATCGATCGGATGAGCGTCAAACACGGCCTTCATGGCCTGCTCCTTGATGCGTGCGCGGACACGTTTTTTCACTTCGTTTTCCAGGTTGGAGCGGATTTCGCTGCGCATCTTGCCCAGATCACCATCATCGACGCCCAGGGTGCGGGCGAAATCGGCATCCACTTCGGGCAATCGCGGTGCAGAAACAATTTTCAGCGTGACATCAAAAGTAACCTGTTTGCCTGCCAGGGCTGTCACCTGATAATCCTCGGGGAAAGTCAGGTCGAAGGTACGCTGCTCTCCGGCCTTCAGGCCGATGATCGCCTTCTCGAAATCGGCAAGCATGCGTCCCTCGCCCAGCACCACCCCGTAATCGCTGGCCTGGCCTCCCTGGAAAATCTCCCCGTTCAGTCGTCCGGTGAAGTCGATGGTGACATTGTCGCCATTTTCAGCCGCCCGCTCGACAGGATGATAGGTCGTGCGCTGCTTGCGCAGCACTTCGATCGTCTTGTCCACTTCGGTCTCGCCCACTTCGATCTGTGGTCGCTCGATGGTCTGGCTGCCCAGGGCGTTGAGCTTGACGTCCGGATAGACTTCAAACACCGCAGAAAAGATCATTTGCGCGCCATCGCCGCCTTCCTTGGGCTCGATACGGGGCTGACCGGCAACACGCAGGTTCTGCTCGCGCACGGCGTCATCGAAGGCTTTTTCCACGGCTTCGCCGATGGCTTCGTTGCGCGCCTGAAAGCCGTACTGTTGCTCGATCAGTTTGTAAGGCACCTTGCCCGGGCGAAAACCGGGCTGCTTGGCCGTACGGGCGATTTTCTTCAGGCGCTGGGCCGCTTCTTTTTCGATATCCGCCATCGGCACCGTCATGTCGATACGGCGCTCCAGTGGATTGGCGGCTGCGGAAGCTTGGGGTTCGGTCTGCATGTAGGATCCTAGTCGGGACTGTGGAGTATGTGGGGTTGCTGGTGCGAAGGGCGGGACTTGAACCCGCACGCCTCGCGGCGCTGGAACCTAAATCCAGTGCGTCTGCCAATTCCGCCACCTTCGCGTGCGGCGATTTTACCCGATTGGCACTATACTGGCGACCCCTGTATGAGCGACGAAGGCAGGCCGAACCGCAGCTCTCCCGGTTCTCTTTATGGCTGTTGATCACTACGAAAATTTCCCGGTGGCCTCCTGGCTGCTGCCATTGCGGCTGCACGAACCGGTCAGGGCAATTTACGGATTCGCCCGCAGTGCCGATGATTTTGCCGACGAAGGCGAGCTGACCGATGCACAACGGCTTGATGCGCTCGAATACTATCGCCAGCAGTTGCAGGCCATCGAAAGCGACCGACCAGTCGAGGATCCGGTTTTCGTACGACTGCGCCAGGCCATCCTCGCGTTCGATCTACCGTTCTCCCCGTTCCATGATCTTCTTGATGCCTTCGGTCAGGACGTCACAAAAAAACGCTATGCCGATTTCGCCGAGTTGATGGACTACTGCCGCCGTTCGGCCAATCCGGTCGGACGCCTGCTGTTGCATCTGTACGGTATTGCCGATACCCAAAGTCAGTCCTGGTCGGACGGCGTGTGCAGCAGCCTGCAGCTCATCAACCACTGGCAGGACATCGCCATCGACTGGGAAAAGGGGCGCGTCTATCTGCCGCAGGACGAACTGGCGCGCTTTGGCATCGATGAGGCGCAGATTGCCGCCAGTCACTGGGACAACGCCTGGGCGACGATGATGGATTTCCAGATCGAGCGCGCACGCGCCATGATGCGTGCCGGCAGCCCGCTGGTGCAGCGCCTGCCCGGGCGTATCGGTTTCGAGCTGCGCCTGATCATTGCCAGTGGCTTGCGCATGCTCGACAAGTTGCAACGGGTGCGCGGCGATGTCTTCGGGCGCCGCCCCCTGATTGGCAAGTGCGACTGGCCCGCCCTGATGCTTCGCGCCACCTTCGCTCTGCCATGACTCCGGAGGAATACTGTCAGGAGAAGGCCGCGGCAAGCGGGTCGAGCTTTTATTACAGCTTCCTCTTTCTGCCGCCGCCGCGCCGGCGCGCCATCACCGCCCTCTATGCCTTCTGCCGTGAAGTCGATGACATCGTCGATCACAGCAGCGACGCGCAACTGGCGCAAACCCGGCTTCACTGGTGGCGCGAAGAACTGGCCGCCACCTACGCAGGCCGGCCCGGCCATCCGGTCACCCAGGCACTCAGCGACGCCATCGACACGTTCAATCTTCCCCAGGAACTGTTCGTCGAGATCATCGAAGGCATGGAAATGGACCTGAGCCAGACACGCTACGCCGATCTACGCGCCCTGCAGCTCTACTGTTATCGCGTCGCCAGCACAGTGGGCCTGCTCGCTGCCGAAATCTTCGGCTACAAAGATCGCCGCACGCAGAAATACGCCCACGATCTGGGCCTGGCCTTCCAGCTCACCAATATCATCCGCGACGTCGGCGAGGATGCGCGGCGTGGACGCATTTATCTGCCAGGCGACGAACTCGCCCGCTTCGGCGTGCCCGAAGAGGACATTCTTCAGGGACGCCACACCGAAGCCTTCCGGCGTCTCATGGATTTCCAGATCGCGCGGGCCGGGCAGCAGTACGATCAGGCCTTCGCACAACTGCCGCACATAGACCGGCGTACGCAGCGGCCAGGACTGATCATGGCGGCCATCTACCGCACTTTGCTCGAAGAAATCCGCCGTGACGGCTGCCGGGTGCTGGATCGGCGCATCGCGCTCACACCGGTCCGCAAGCTGTGGATCGCCTGGCGCACCTGGCGGAAGAAATAGCCATGCATGTCGCCATCATCGGCGCCGGCTATGCCGGCATGAGCTGCGCGGCCAAACTCGCCAACCGCGACGTGAAAGTCAGCGTCTTCGAAGCAACGCAGGAACTCGGCGGGCGCGCACGACGCATCGAGGTGCACGGCCGCGTGCTTGATAACGGCCAACACATCCTGATCGGTGCCTATACCCGCCTGCTGCAGATGATGCATCTTGTCGGCGCTGATCCGCAGAGTCTCCTGGAACGGCGCCCGCTCGAACTCATCTATCCAGGACAGATGACTTTGCGCGTGCCGCGGCTGCCCGCGCCTTTGCACCTGGCCGTCGCCTTGTTGCAGGCGAAGGGCCTCGACTTTCAGGAAAAGCGTGCGGCAGTCGGCTTCATGCATCGCCTGAAGCGCACCGGCTTTCGCCTGACGCGCGACTGTACCTTCGATGAACTGATGATCGAACACAGGCAACCGGAAAAGCTTGTACGGTTTTTATGGAAACCCTTGTGCGTGGCCGCACTCAATACACCTGCCGGCGAAGCGTCGGCACAGATCTTCCTGAACGTGCTGCGTGACAGCCTGGCTGCAGGGCGCGCTGCCAGTGACCTGCTGCTGCCGCGTGCGGATTTCTCCGCCCTCTTCCCCGAGCCGGCCGAGCGTTTTGTTCGTGCACGCGGCGGCGAAGTTCTGCGCTCGAGCATGATCCACGGCATCGACTGGCACCCCTGGGGCTTCACCCTCGAGGGTGACACCAGCGGGCGCAGCTACACGCATGTCGTCGCCGCCGTGGCACCATTTCAACTCGCGCCACTGCTGACGCGCTTGCCGCGCATGCAGCCGATCCTCGACGACATCGCGGCCTTCCGCTACGAGCCGGTGCTCACCGCCTATCTGGGCTATCCGGGACCAGTGCGACTGGCCGCTCCCATGATTGGCGTGGGCGGACTCACGCACTTTCTTTTCCAGCGCAGCCCGGACACGCTCGCCGCAGTCATCAGCGCAAACGGCCCGCACCGGCAGCTCTCGCAGGAGAAACTCATCGAAAAAATTCAGGCCGAGATCCGCCAGATCGCCGGTATCGCGCCACCGCCGGCCTGGTCACAGGTCATCACCGAGAAACGCGCCACCTTTGCCTGCCGTCCCGACCTGCACCGTCCCGGTTGCGAGACACCCCTGACCAACTTCTTCCTGTGTGGAGATTATGTCGACTCCGACTATCCGGCCACACTGGAAGCAGCGGTCCGCAGCGGCATCGCCTGCTCGCGTCTGATCAGGCAGCGAGCAGCCTCCCTGCGTCCAGCCTGAGCACGCGCGCGCAGCGCCGTGCGATGGCTTCGTCGTGCGTCACCAGCACCAGCGTCGTACCCTGCTCGGCATTCATGGCGAACATCAGGTCGATGATGGCCGCCCCCGTCGCCATATCGAGGTTACCGGTCGGCTCGTCAGCCAGCACGAGCTTCGGTTTCGCGGCAAACGCGCGCGCGATCGCCACACGCTGCTGTTCGCCACCGGAGAGATGTTTGGGGGCGTGATCGAGGCGCTCGCCCAGGCCGACACGCACAAGCAGGCGTTCAGCCTCAAGGCGCGCATCGGTGCGTCCGGCCAGTTCCAGCGGCAGCATGGCGTTTTCCAGCGCGGTAAGTGCCGGCAGCAACTGGAAAGACTGAAAGACGAAACCGAGCAGGCGTGCGCGCAAGGCAGCACGGGCATCTTCGTCGAGTCCATTGAGATCCTGCCCGTCCAGGCGCACACAGCCCCGTGTAGGCACGTCAAGCCCGGCCAACAGGCCCAGCAGCGTCGACTTGCCCGAACCGGAAGCGCCGACGATCGCCAGCGCCTCGCCCGCCATGACCTTGAAGGAAATCTCGTGCAGAATCACCAGCTGGCCATGACCGCTGGGCACTTCCTTGCCGAGCGATTCGGCCTCGATGATTGGAACGGTGGCTTGCATGCTCAAAAAAATCCTCGCTCAAATCCTGCTGATCTTCCTGCTGGCGTTCTCGCTGACAGCCCAGGCGATGGGCAACATCCTCGTGGTGGGCGACAGTCTCTCGGCGGGCTACGGTCTGGCGCAAGGACAGTCCTGGCCTTCACTTCTGGAGAAACGACTGCGCCAGATGCGACTTGATTATAACGTCGTCAATGCCAGCATCAGCGGCGACACCACCGCCGGCGGCCGCAGTCGCATCGGTGCCGCGCTGGAGCAGACAAAGCCGGCCATCGTCATCATTGCGCTGGGCGGTAATGACGGTCTGCGCGGACAGCCGATCCAGGCCATGCGCGACAACCTGGCGGCAATGATCACGGCGGCGCAGGCACGCAAGGCGCGTGTCGTGCTGGTCGGCATGCAGATCCCGCCCAACTATGGATTCGATTACACGCGGGATTTCGAGCAAAGCTACGGCATGCTTGCCCGGCGCCACAAGGCGGCACTGGTGCCTTTCCTGCTTGCGGGCATGGCACAGCGGCGCGAACTGTTCCAGGCCGACGGCATCCATCCGGTGGCCGCTGCCCAACCGATCCTGCTCGACAACGTCTGGGCCGTACTCAGGCCCCTGCTCAAATGACCTGAAGCCTTGCCGGTCCCGCACAGAGCTCGCCGATCACCCGCGCCTCGGCGAACCCCGCATCGTGCAGCTGGGCGAGTACTGCCGGCACGGCACCCGGTGCGCAGGAAATCAGCAATCCGCCACTGGTCTGTGGATCGGCAAGCACCCTGGCATGCCAGGGCGGTGCGGTATCAGGCAGTGTCACCTCACTGCCATAGCTGGTCCAGTTGCGCGCAGATGCCCCGGTTGCCACCCCTTCCTGAACAAGCGCCCGCGCTTCATCGATCAAAGGAATCTGATCAAAGCGCACTCGGGCCGACAGGCCGGAACCACGGCAGATCTCGAGCAGATGACCGGCCAGGCCGAAGCCGGTGACATCCGTGAGGGCATGCACATCCGCCATTTCGGCCAGGCGCACACCGGGCACATTGAGTTGTGTGGTGTGACGGATCATTGCTGCATAGCCCTCTGGAGTGAGCAAGCCTTTCTTCAACGCGGCGGAAAGAATGCCGATACCGAGCGGCTTGCCCAGAATCAGGGCATCTGCCGCACAGGCCGCGCTGTTGCGCTTGACGCGGTCCGGATGAACAAGCCCCATCACCACGAGGCCATAGATCGGTTCGAGGACATCGATCGAATGGCCGCCGGCGATGGGTATGCCGGCGGCGGCACAGACCGCTTCGCCACCGGCCAGTATCCTGCGGATCACTTCGACAGGCAGCTTGTCGAGCGGCATGCCCACCAGCGCCAGCGCCATGATCGGGCGCCCGCCCATGGCATAGATATCCGAGATCGCATTGGTTGCGGCAATGCGGCCAAAGTCGTAAGGATCATCGACGATCGGCGTGAAAAAATCTGTCGTCGCAATCAGCGCCTGCTCGTCATTGAGCCGATACACCGCTGCATCGTCACTGGTCTCGGTGCCGACGATGAGCTCCCCGGGCATGGCGCGCAACGGTGTTTCGGCAAGCAGCTGGCTAAGAACGGATGGTGCGATTTTGCAGCCGCAACCACCCCCATGGGAGAATTGCGTAAGTTTGATATCCATGAAAACGATGAAAGCACAAGGTGTCGCGAACGTAACACAGCTCGGTGCATTTGACGAGATCATCGATGTGCGCTCACCCGCCGAGTTCGCCGACGATCATCTGCCCGGTGCGATGAGCTGCCCGGTGCTCTCCAACGAAGAGCGCGCGCGCGTGGGCACGCTCTACAAACAGGTTTCTCCCTTCGAGGCCAAAAAGCTTGGCGCCGCACTGGTCGCCCGCAACATCGCCGCACACATCGAGACGAGGTTTATCGAACGGCCGCGCACATGGAAGCCGCTCATCTATTGCTGGCGCGGCGGCCAGCGCAGCGGCGCACTGGCCCACATCCTGCGCCAGATCGGCTGGCCGGCGCACACACTCGAAGGCGGCTACAAATCCTGGCGTCGCCATGTTGTCGCCGAACTGGCGCAGCTTCCCGGAAATTTTTCCTTTCGCGTTATCACCGGTGCCACCGGCAGTGGCAAGAGCCGGCTGCTCGAAGCGCTTGCCGCACAAGGCGCGCAGGTACTCGATCTCGAGCGGCTTGCCGCGCACAAGGGCTCGGTGCTGGGGGCTCTGCCCGACGCCGTGCAGCCTTCGCAAAAGCTGTTCGAGAGCCGGCTGCTCGCCGTGTTGCGAACACTGACTTTTGATCGGCCGGTCTTCGTCGAAGCCGAAAGCCGCAAGATCGGCCGCCTCCAGGTGCCCGATGGCCTGCTCGACGCCCTGCGTGCCAGCCCCTGCGTGCTCATCGAAGCCACGCCGGCCGCACGCATCGCCTTTCTGCTTGACGATTACGCGTATTTTCTTGCCGATCCGCCGCGCCTGAAGGAAAAGCTCGCCTGCCTGCGCGAGCTGCAAGGCAGTGAAACGCTGGCTCAGTGGAATGCTCTCATCGATACCGGCAACTGGTCGGCGCTGGTCGCCCAACTGCTGGCAAAGCATTACGACCCGCTCTATCGCCGCTCGCAGGGAAAGAATTACACGGGTTTCTCCACTGCGTCACGCTTCCCAACCGACGATCTTTCACCGGCCGGACTGGAGCATCTGGCCAGAAACATCCTCTCGGCACCATAAGAAAATCCGCCCTGTGCGCAGGAACACCGGGCATCCGGGGATATTCTTCCCCGCTACATCTGCCTGAATAGATGCGCGTAGCTGCGACTCACCAGGAGCGTCTCCGGCCGATCGCGCAGTGCAAGGCGCACACGTCCGTTGGCATCGTGGCGGGCTGTTACGATGAAATGCACATTGACGAGGGTGCCGCGATGCACCTGCCAGAATGTTGCAGGATCCAGCTGCGTGGCGAGTTCCTTGATTGGCGTGCGGATGAGCAGCTCGCCGCCTGCCGTCATCACCGCCGTATATTTGTCTGTCGCCTGGAAATAGCAGACATCCTTCACCGACACCAGTCGCACACTGTCGCCCACCGAGGCGCGAATCCATTGCAGCGGCACTGTCTGCGCCGTCCCGCCAGGACTGACTTTTCCCTGCAACTGTGCCAGCACCGCCATCAGGGCCGCCCGCTGCGCAACGTCGGGCTCTTCCCACATACGCTTGAGCCGCTCGACGGTCTTTGCCAGACGTGCATCATCGGCCGGCTTCAATACATAGTCGACGACAGCCTGCTCAAAAGCGGCCAGGGCATACTGATCATAGGCCGTGACGAACACCACCTGACAGGGATAGTCGAGACGGGCGGCCACTTCAAGACCGCTCAAGCCCGGCATGCGGATGTCGAGAAAGACAATCGCGGGCCTGGCCGCCTCGATTCGTGCCAGCGCAGACAGCCCGTCGTGACACACGCAGACGATCTCCAGTTCGGGCCACAGCGCAGTCAGCCGGCGCTTCAGGTCCTCGGCGAGTGGCGCCTCATCGTCGGCGATCAGGGCAGCCGGCTTCATGCCGGAATCTCCAGCGTAGCCTGTACGCCACCCCCGGGGTTTTCCCTCACGTCGAGGCCGGCCCGATCGCCAAACAGCGCGTGCAGGCGGCTGCGTACGTTTTCCAGGCCAAAGCCCGTGCCCTGACTGCCCGCGCGCAATCCCGCACCCGTATCGGAAACGGTCACGCGCAGGCGCCCGTTTTCCTCACTGGCGCGAATGCACACTTCCCCACCCCCGACCTGCGGCTCGATGCCGTGGGTGAGGGCGTTTTCCACCAGCGGCTGCAACAGCAGAAGCGGGAAGGGCCGCCCGAGCAGTGCTTGCGGAATATCGAAGGCCACGCGCAGGCGCGGCCCCAGGCGCAGCGCAAAGATATCGAGGTAATGGCGCAGCAGCTCGATTTCATCACCGAGCGTTGAACCGGTCGCACGCGTGCGCTGCAAGGTGGCGCGCAACCAGGCGATGAGATCGGCAAGCAGGCGCTCGGCGCACGCCGGATCGTTGCGAATCAGCGCTGACAGATGGGCGAGCGTGTTGAACAGGAAATGCGGCTCGATCTGCGCCTGCAGCATGCGCAACTGCGCATCGAGCCGGGCCTGCCCGGCGAGTGCTTCGCGCAGCTGGCGCTCCTTGAGCTCCCCCTCGAGCCGCACCGTGCGTGCGCGCAGCTCAAACACCGTACTGAACACTGCACCGAAAAACAGACCGAGAAAGAGCGACGTCCAGGCCATCTCCGAGAGCCAGGCGCGGTCATGCGCGCCCAGCAGCCAGACGGACAGCCCCACACCGGCCAGGGCGCCAACCGGCACGGCGAGAAGCTGGGCGAGGAGCGGCCTGCGTCTGCCCGGCTCCCATCGATACGCAAAAAAACTGGCCACGTAGATGGAAAAACCGAAACATTCGGCAATCAGCAGGTTCTCGCCGTAGGCCTGACCGATACCGACGACGAGGAGCAGGCCCGCAATCAGCGCATTGAGGCTGGCAATCAAGGCGATCTGGCGCAAGGTCGGTACGGGTTTCATGGCCTCACAGAGTAGCTGCTCTGCCAGAGTGATTCCAGATGGAATGCGACGAAACGACGCTGCCGGGGTACGGAATGCTGACTGCTGGCGCCGTCCTGCCAGCGCTGACTTTGAGCGGATCTCCGGATTTGGCTTCCACCACGGCGGACATCCTGATTTACCATGAGCGGACACAACACCAAGGAGAACATCATGTCAGGCAGAAAAAATCTCGGCTGGGGCTTTTTGTTCATGGGCATCTACATGGTGTCCGGCTTCGTTCTCGGCTACATGCACGACATCGCACCCGAGCGCGAACAATGGATCGCCCAGTACGCCAGCGGCCTGCATTTCGAGATGCGCATCGCCCACGCCCACGGCACCCTGTTCGGCCTCATCAACGTGCTCGTCGGCCTGACACTGCTCAAGCTGCCGATTCCCGCCGGGCCGGCACGCTGGATTTCCTGGCTGGCACTGGCCGGCCTGCTCATGCCGGTGGGCGTCACCCTGCACGCAGCCTTTACCACGCCACCCGCGCTGGTGTTTCTCGGCGGCGCCTCGATGATCCTCGCCAGCCTGTGGCTGGCATTGTGTACTTTCAGGCTGCGCGCGCAGGACTGATCGGGACATCAGGGCAGGCGCACCGGCGCGCTGCCCTTGAATGCGCACAAGCGCTGCACGACGCAGCGTTTTGGCTGTGCCAGTTCGCCCTGCTCGAAGGCGACGATCTGCAAGGAAGTGCCAAAGGCTGTCAACAGTTCGTCGCGCTGCAGCAGGAATTCCGGGCGGGACGGCCGGCCGAAGCGCTCGTTGCCCGCCATGAAGGTTTCGTAGATCAGGACACCGCCGGGTGCGAGCGCCCCGACCAGCGCCGGAAACAGCGGACGATGCAGATAGTTGCAGACGACGATGCCGGCAAAACGGTCTGCGGCATACGGCCAGGGCGCCTGCTCCAGGTCGGCCTCGCGCACCCGGATGCCCGGCTGGTCAGAAAGTGAGGCCAGCACCGTCGCATCCCGATCCACGGCCTCGACGGCAAACCCCTGCCCGGCCAGCCAGCGCGCATGGCGGCCGCGGCCGCAGGCCAGATCGAGCACTTCGCCACCGGGCACAAGCAGCCGGGCAAAGCGCATCACCCAGGGCGAGACAGAAGATCCGGCACCCGCTGGCGCATCACGGAAACTCAAGCTATCCATTGCATTGCCGTTATTCCCGAAGTTGCAGTCAAACCGGGCCGATTATAAGCTGCACCCATGGATGAACTTCGCTCGAAGATCCTCAAGCTCAGGCTGGCTCCGGCTGTCGTCGCGCCTCTACTATTTGGCGTCGGCTTGATCCTCACGCTCATCATCCATCAGATCGCTGCCGCCTACCTCGAGCAGGTCATCCAGCAGCGCTTCGAGGCGCGCGCCGAAGTCACCCGCAAGCTGATCAAGAGCCGGCTCGACGACTACCGCAATCTGATTCTCGGCCTGCAAGGCCTGTTCCTTGTCTCCGACAAGATCGATCGGGCCGCCTTTCGCGCCTATTGCCACAACCTGCGGCTTGAATCACGCATTCCGGGCATTCAGGTGCTCGGCTTCGAGCGCCTCGTGGCGCACAAGGACAAAGCTGCCTTTATCGACAGCGTGCGCCGGGACCACTCCCTCGATCCGGCCGGTTATGCCGATTTCATGATCCGGCCGGAAGGCGAGCGCACCGACTATCTGGTTGTCGACTTCATCGACCCGATGAGCGCCAACCGCGCCCTCTTCGGGCATGACGCCGCAACACAGTCTGCCAACGACCCGGCGATCGGCCTTGCACGCGACACGGGGCTCTTCCAGGTCTCGCCCCCTTACCACATCGCGCAAAGCCGCACCGACAGCCCGCAACTTGTCCTGCGTGCGCCGGTGTATCGCAAAGGTGCGCCACTCGAAACCGTCCAGGCGCGGCGCCAGGCCCTGCAAGGTTTCGTGACCATGGCCATCGACAGCCAGAGCGCCTTCGGCCAGGACTTCGCCCGTTTTTCCACCCGCGGCGAGGGACTCGTCATTGCCGATGCCGGGCTGGCGCCGGCTTCAAGCGCGGTGCGCAAGGCAGGTCATCCCGACATCTTCGACAGCCACACGGTCGATGCCCGGGAAGCGCACCTTCTCGTCCACACCAGCTACCTGGAATTTGGCGGGCGCAACTGGAATCTGACCTCCTCCGCCGGCCAACTCTGGCGGGCACAGCAACCGGAAAAGACCGTACTGCAAGCGATCCGTATCGGCGGCCTGGCCATCAGCCTGCTCCTCGCCGCCCTCGGCTGGGTCATGGCGCAATCGCGGCGCCAGGCTCTCGATCTGGCCCGGAACATGCTGCATGATCTGCAAGGCAACGAGGAACGCCTGTCGGCCGAGGCAACGATTTCCACCGAATGGTACTGGCAGCAGGATGCGCAGTTCCGCTTCACCAGCTTCAGTGGCGAGGCCCATGACCGCGCCGGCCTGGACTTCTCGCGTGTCAAGGGCAAGACCCGCTGGGAAGCGCGGCCCGAGGCGCTAAACAGCGAAGAATGGGCGGCCCACCGCGCCCTGCTCGAAGCCCACCGGCCTTACACGATCCGCTATCCGAACAGCATTGCCGGGGGCGCGCCGCGCTGGGTCGAAGTCCGGGGCATGCCGCGCTTTGACCGCAATGGAAATTTCGTCGGCTACCACGGCACCGGACGCGACATCACCGAACAGCTCGAATCCGAAGCCCGTCTCCGGGAACAGGCGCAGCTGCTGCAAACCATCCTGCAACACATGGACCAGGGCATCAGCGTCTTCGATCGCGAACTGAAACTGATCGAATGGAATCCGCGCTTCATCAATCTTCTCGAATTCCCCGAAACACTCGTGCACAAGGGGGCCTCCTTCGAGGAATTCATCCGTTTCAACGCCGATCGTGGTGAATACGGCACTGATAGCACGGAACAGACCATCCATCAGCGCATGGCGCAGGCCCGGCAGTTCCTGCCCTATCGGGACCGGCGCCGCCGCGCCAACGGCACGGTGCTGGAGGTCATCGGCCGACCGCTGCCCGACGGCGGCTTTGTCACCACCTACACCGATGTCTCGGTCCAGGAGGCCATCCACGAGACGATCCGCCGCGAACGCGATTTCCGCCAGCGCATCATCGAGTCGATTCCCGGCGTCTTCTATCTGTTCGACAGCAACGGCCGCTACCTGCTCTGGAATCGTGACCTGACCAACGTCATCGGCTATTCCGATCAGGACATCGCCACAACCCTGCATCCGCTCGACCTTTTCGAAGGGGAGGATCGCACGCTGATCGAAGAGCGTATTGGTGCAGTGCTCTCCGGTAGCCGGGCCGCCGTCGAAGCCAGGCTGGTGACCCGCGAAGGGGCGCACATTCCCTATTATTTCACCGGCCAGCACATCGAGCTCGAAGACGGCCGACCCGGCGTCGTCGGCGTCGGCATCGACATGAGCGAGCGCAAGAAGATGGAGACCGAGCTGGCCCGCCAGAGCGCCGTGCTACAGGCCACGCTCGATGCCATGGCCCAGGGCATCAGCGTGGTTGACAAGGACCTCAACATGAGGGCACTCAACCGGCAGTTCTGCAAACTGATGGACTTTCCCGAGGAGATGGCCCTGCGCGGTGCGCGTTATGAGGATTTCGTGCGCCACAACGCCGAACGCGGTGAATACGGCGCGGGGGACATCGATACTCTGGTGCGCGAAAGGGTGGAGCAGGCACGCCAGGTCGTACCCCACCGCTTCAGGCGCACCCGCCCGAACGGGCACATCATCGAAGTGCAAGGCTTCCCTCTCGCCGGGGGCGGTTTCGTCACTACCTATTCCGATGTCACCGAGCAGGAAGCGGCCCGGACGGCACTGGTCGAGAGCGAATCGCGATTCCGGCGCATCATCGAGCAAAACCCGCTCTCGATGGCCATCGTCGGCATGGAGGGCACGATCGAGCTCATCAACCACAAGGCGGTCGAAACCTTCGGTTTCCGGCTCGAAGAGATTCCGACAATGGAACAATGGTGGCTGAAAGCCTATCCGGACGCGGCCTACCGGGCAAAGGTCATCGAGCACTGGGCAGGACTGGTCGAAAAGGCCATCACGCTGGACCGGGAAATCGAGCCGGGCGAGTATTCCGTCACCTGCCAAGACGGCAGCGAGAAGATCATGTCCATCTTCGGTGTCATCGTCGCCGACAAGGTGATTGTGATGTTCGATGACATCACCACGCGCAAGCGCGCCGAGACGGCCCTCATCGAAAGCGAGGCACGCTTTCGCCACATCGTCGATCAGAGTCCGGTTCCCATGGCCATCAATGACCTGCAGGGCAACGCCGAATTCTTCAATCGCAAGATGGTCGAGACCTTCGGCTACCAGGTCGAGGACATCTCCAGCATCGACGACTGGATGGAACGCGTCCATCCCGACCCCGCCTACCGCGCTTACGCCGCCGCCGAATGGAAAGAATTGCTCGGAAAACCCGACCCGCAGCAGGAAGCCGATGCCCGGGAGCTCGACATCACCTGCAAGGACGAACACGTCAAGACGGCCATCATCCGCGGGGTCACGGTTGCCGGGAAGACCATCGTCGTCTTCAATGACATCACCGAACGCAAACAGGCCGAAGCGCAAATCCGTCTGCTCAACGAGACGCTCGAGCAGCGCGTGCGGGAGCGTACGGCCGAGCTGGAAGCCTCGAATCTCGAACTCGAATCATTCAGCTACTCGGTCTCGCACGACCTGCGCGCACCCCTGCGTGCGCTCAACGGCTACAGCCATCTGCTGGGCGAGGAATATGCCGGGCTGTTCGACCAGAATGGTCGCCACTACCTCACACGCATCCGTGCCGCCAGCGAACGCATGGGCGAGCTGATCGACGACCTGATCGATCTGGCCCGCGTCACGCGTCAGGAGATCAGCATGGTGCAAATCGATCTGAGCACGCTTGCCCATGACATCCGCACCTCGCTCGAAGAGCAACAGCCACGGCGCGCCGTGGACTGGCAGATCGAACCGCGCCTGATGATCGACGGCGATCCGGTGCTCATCAGGGCCCTGCTCGACAACCTGCTGCGCAATGCCTGGAAGTTCACCGCCGAGAAGGCCGAAGCACGCATCGAGTTCTACGCCGTTTTCGACGGCCATGAGAAAGTCTTCGCCGTACGCGACAATGGCGCCGGCTTCGAGATGGTCTATGCCGACAAGCTCTTCAAGCCCTTTCAACGCCTGCATGATGGCAAGCGTTTCGAGGGTACCGGCATCGGTCTGGCCATCGTCCAGCGCATCGTGCGCCGCCACGGCGGCAGGATCTGGGCCGAAGCCGCACCCGACAAGGGTGCCACCTTCTACTTCACCCTGCCATGAACCGGCAACGTTGTGGCTGGTGCGGGGACGATCCGCTCTATACCGTCTACCACGATACGGAATGGGGCGTGCCGCTGCATGACGATCGGCAGCTCTTCGAATTCCTCATCCTCGAAGGCGCCCAGGCAGGCTTGTCCTGGATCACCATCCTGAGAAAGCGCGAGGCCTACCGTGCTGCCTTTGCCCGTTTCGATCCGCAGCAGGTCGCACGCTTCGGGCCGCGCCAGATCGAACGCCTGATGAACAATCCAGACATCGTGCGCAACCGGCTGAAAATCGGGGCCGCCATCATCAATGCCCGCTGCTTTCTGCAGGTTCAGGAGGCATTCGGCAGCTTCGATGCATATGTCTGGCGTTTCGTTGACGGGCAACCGGTCCGCAATCGATGGAAAACCCTGGCCCAGGTTCCAGCCAGCACACCCGTCTCCGAACAGCTCAGCGCCGACCTGAAGGCACGGGGCTTCAAGTTTGTCGGTCCCACTATCTGTTACGCCCATATGCAGGCGACCGGAATGGTCAATGATCATCTGATCGACTGCTTCCGCCACGGGGAAGTGCAAGCATGACCGGAAGATGCCCGACCCGGCCAAAGAGCGCTATGCTGGAAAGCATGGCCCGATCTTGCCGGATACCGATACACCAAAATGCTTTTTAGGTCTATAATTTGTATCGTATTTACCGAAACTTTTTGACCCGGGAGGTCACATGGCATCAAACACCGCGAAAGACGCAAAATGGGTTCCCACCTACTGCTTCAACTGCGTGGCGGGACCCGACCTGCTGACGGTTAAAGTGGAAAACGGTGTCGCCACCGAAATCGGACCGAATTTCACCGGCAAGGGCATCCATCCTGGTGACGGCAAGCCCTGCGTCAAGGCATACGGACTGATCCAGAAGACCTATTCTCCGCATCGTGTCCTCTCACCGATGCGCCGGACGAATCCCAAAAAAGGCAAGAATGAAGATCCGGGCTTCGTGCCCATCTCCTGGGATGAAGCGCTCGATATCGTCGCCAAGAAATTACTGGACATCCGCGCCAAGGGCGTCCTCGACGACGACGGCTTGCCGCGGGTGGCCGCCAGCTTCGGCCACGGCGGTACGCCGTCCAATTACATGGGGACTTTCCCGGCTTTCCTGTCCGCCTGGGGCCAGATCGATTACAGTTTCGGCTCTGGCCAGGGCGTCAAATGCACGCACTCCGAGCACCTCTACGGTGAATACTGGCATCGCGCCTTTACCGTGGCAGCGGATACGCCGAATTGCGAATACATCATTTCCTTTGGCGCCAACGTTGAAGTGACCGGTGGCGTCTGCTCGGCCACGCGGCAGGCAGCCGCCCGTGCGCGCGGCCTCAAGCGCGTGTATGTCGAACCACATCTGGGCGTCACCGCCGCAGCCTCGGCCGAATGGGTGCCGATCAAGCCGAAGACCGATGGCGCCATGATGTTTGCCCTCATCCACGTGATGATTCACGAGCGCCTTGCCGACCTCGACCTGCCCTTCCTGCGCGACCGCTCGGCTTCACCCTATCTGGTCGGACCGAACGGCTACTACCTGCGTGATCCGGCCAGCGGCAAGCCCTTGATGTGGGACACCCGGCGCAATGCCGCCATCCCCTTCGACACCCCCGACACCTTCCCGGCCCTCGAAGGCCGCTTCACCGTGCCCGAAGCTTATGAACAAGGGCCGGACAAGGATCGCTGGCAGCATCGGGACGTCGAAGGCGTACCCTCCTTCACCAAGCTGCTCGAACACATGAAGCCTTATTCGCCCGAATGGGCAGAAAAGGTCTGCGACGTACCGGCCGGGCGTATCCGCCGCATCGCCAATGAATTTGTCGATCACGCCCACATCGGCGAGACCGTCGAAGTCGACGGCCAGATCCTGCCCTACCGCCCGGTCGCCGTGACGCTGGGCAAGACCGTGAACAACGGCTGGGGCGCCTTTGACTGCTGCTGGTCGCGCACCATGATGGCGGTGCTGGTCGGTGGCCTGGAAGTTCCGGGCGGCACACTCGGCACGACGATCCGCATCAATCGCCCGCATGAAGACCGCATGCTGAGTGTCAAGCCCGGTGAGGACGGCTTCATGGTGCACGGCCTGAATCCGACCGACCCCGAGCGCTGGGTACGCCGCCCCGCCAACCGCAATGCCCATCGCACCCTGGTGCCGCTTTCAGGCAACGGCCCCTGGAGCCAGGCACTGGGCCCGACCCATCTGGCCTGGATGTGGCAGAAAGAAGCGCCAAAAAACCTCATGAATCCGGCTTTTCCGGAACTGTGGTTCACTTTCCGTACCAACCCGGCCATTGCCTTCTGGGATACGCACGGACTCATCGAGACCATTGCGCGCTTCCCCTTCATGGTTTCCTTCGCCTACACGGTGGACGAGACCAACTGGATGGCCGACATCCTGCTGCCGGAAGCCACCGATCTGGAAAGCATGCAGCTGATCCGCCTCGGCCGCACCAAGTACATCGAACAATACTGGGACCATCAAGGCTATGTGCTGCGCCAGCCGGTCGTCGATCCGCGCGGTGACACGCGCGACTTCACCTGGATCTCGACAGAACTCTCGCGCCGGGTCGGCCTGATCAAGGAATACAACACCGCCATCAACCGCGGCGCTGGCACCATCAAGCTCAAAGGCGAAGGCTTCGACTTCTCCCTCGACGTCGACAAAGTCCACACGGTGGAAGAAATCTGGGATCACGCCTGCAAGGCCGCCAGCGCCGAAGTCTCGGGCGGTACCGAGATCCACGATCTCGAGTGGTACAAGGAAAACGGCTTCTTCAGCAAGCCCTGGCCCAGGCTCAACTGGTATCTCTATCCCAAGATGACCGAGTACAACCTGCGCTTCGAACTGCCCTACCAGGAGCGCCTGACCCGCTCCGGGCGCGAACTCGAGCGTCGTCTTCACGAGCAGAATATCCACTGGTGGGATACGCAGCTCGAAGAATACGAATTTCTGCCCGCCTGGCACGACATCCCGAGCAAATGGGAGCGCGCGCTGACCAATCAGGGCGCAAAACCCGAAGATTTCCCCTTCTGGCTGATCACCTCCAAGAGCATGCAGTTCCATGCCGGGGGGAATACCTCGATCCAGTTGATGGACGAGGTGTCGCAGAATATCCGCGGCCATCGCGGTGTGGTCATGAATGCACGCACGGCGCAGAAGCTCGGCATCGAGGATGGCGATGAAGTCGAAGTCGTGTCAACCGTGCGCACGACGCGCGGCCCGGCCATCGTGAATCAGGGCATCCGCCCCGACACGCTGCTGATCATCGGCCAGTTCGATTTCTGGGCGACACCCTACGCCAAGGACATCAAGGCGCCCAGTCTGAATACTGTCGCACCCATGTCACTCGAACTGACCGACGCCACCGGTTCCGGTGCTGACGTCGTGCGTGTGGCCCTGCGCAAGGCCGCCTGAGCCGGGAAATGCCATGTCTCCCCCTCTCCAGCATGGCACCCGTGCTGTCAGCGTACAGCGCTGCGAGAAGGGAGTGTGTCGTGAAGATACCTGCCGGGTTGTCGAAGAAGCACCGCTGACGCTGGATGTTGCCGGCGTCGGCGCCTACACGCTGATGTGGACGCCGACCCGGCCCGTGCCCGCACCTTGCGGCTTCATGCCGCAGGAGGGCATCCTGGCCGAGGGCGGCATCCCGGAAATCCTCGCCCTGGCGGCCGGATTCGCTTTTACCGAAGGCTTATTCCGGCATATCGAAGAAATTCAATCCCTTGCCGTCTGCCAGGATCAGCCCGATGTCGTTCAACTGACCCTGGTCGCACCGGAAAAAGCCGAAGTGCGCCGGCGCAATGTGGTGGTCAACTCCTCCTGCGGCATCTGTGGCGGGCGCGAACAGATCGAGGACATCCTCGGACGCATCCCCGCAGTAGGCAACAGCCTGTCTATCGCCCCCGAGCGGCTGGAGGCCATCATGGGCAGCATGCTCGACCACCAGAGTGTCTGGCTGGCCACCGGCGGCACCCATGCGGCCGCAGTTTTCGATCCACAGGGGCAAATCATTGTTCTCTGCGAAGATCTCGGTCGCCACAACGCCCTGGACAAAGCCATCGGCCATTGCCTGCTGGCCGGCCGGCCGCTGGCCGGCTGCGGCGTCGCCCTGACCAGCCGCATCACTCTGGAGATGGTCAGCAAGGCAGGGCGGGCCGGTCTGGAAGTCATCGCGGCCGTTTCTGCCGCGTCTTCCCTGGCCATCGAGGCGGCCAGGCGCTTCGGCATCACGCTGTGCGGCTTTGTCCGCAACGACCGCCTCACCGCCTTTACCCACGCCGAACGGGTCAGGGTTGCCGGAACCGGCCAGCCAGGAGCCGCCACAGGAAAAACCCTGCATATTGCTTGATTGCAAATTGTTGCGTTTCAATCTATCATCCAGACTGTATTCTTGGGGTCGGTGAAGTCAGTGAAGTCAGTGAAATTTACGGCCATGAATTTTTAGCGATGAAAGGACAGACAAATGAAACGCATCATGCGCATCCAGGTAAACGGCCGCTGGCGTGAAGAAGCCGTCTCCGACAACCAGCTGCTGACCGACTACCTGCGCGATCAGCTCAGCCTCACCGGAACAAAACAAGGATGCGACGGCGGCGAATGCGGCGCCTGCACGGTGCTGGTCGATGGCCGTCCGCGTCTGTCCTGCTGCACTTTTGCCGCCTCGGTCGAAGGCCGCCATGTCGAGACGATCGAGTCGCAGACGAAAAACGGCGAATTGTCCGCGTTGCAGCTCTCCTTCCATGAAAATCTCGGTGCCCAGTGCGGCTATTGCACTCCCGGCATGGTTATGGCCTCTGAAGCCCTGCTGCGGCGCAACCCGAATCCCGGCGAAGCAGAAATTCGTGAGGCCCTTTCAGGCAATCTGTGCCGCTGCACCGGTTATGCAAAGATCATCGAATCGGTCCAGGCCGTCTGCCCCGACCATAACGTGAAAACAGGAGAACACGCATGAGCACGAAGCCATTCAAGGGCGTCGGCGAGCGCCTTCCGCTTTTCGACGGTATCGAGAAGGTTACCGGCCGGGCCAAATATACCGCCGACCTGTTCCCGCCCGATGCCCTCGTCGGGAAAATCCTGCGCAGCCCGGTGCCCCACGCCGAGCTGATCGAAGTCGACACCTCCGCGGCGCGCGCCCTGCCCGGCGTGGTCGCCATCATCACCGGACAGGACTGCGATGTGCCCTATGGCATCCTGCCGATCGCACAAAATGAATTCCCGATGGCGCGTGACAAAGTGCGCTATTTCGGCGAACCGATCGCAGCCGTCGCGGCGATCGACGAAGAGACCGCCAACCAGGCACTCAAGCTGATCCGCCTGCACATCCGTGAACTGCCGAAGATTCTCAGTCTCGACGAGGCCCGTGCCCCTGGCGCCACACTCCTGCACGACAACAAGCCCGGCAACATCGAGCGTGAGGTGCATAACGAGTTTGGCGACACCAGCGCCGGCTTTGCCGCTGCCGATCTGGTGCGCGAGGAAACCTATCTGGCCGCCGAGGTCAACCACGCCCAGATGGAACCCCACTGCGCACTGGCAAGCTGGGATCCGATCCGCGAACAGCTCACCTTGCACACCGTCAGCATGGTCCCCTATTACGTGCACAAGCGCGTCGCCCAGTGCATGGGCGTCGATACGGCCCAGGTGCGCGTCATCAAGCCGTATGTCGGCGGCGCCTTCGGTGCGCGCGTCGAGACACTCAACTTCGAAATCATCATCTCCCTGCTCGCCCGCGCCGCCCGCGGCACGGTCGCCTTGCAACTCACGCGCGAGGAATCACTGCTCACCCACCGTGGTCGTCCGGGCAGTCGCACGCGTGTCAAGCTCGGCATGACCAAGGACGGTCGCCTCACCGCCTGCGAATGCCAGGTCGAGCAGCAAGGCGGCGCCTACGCCGGCTACGGCATCATCACCATCCTCTATGCCGGTGCCCTGATCAACGGCCTCTACGACATCCCGGCCATCAAGTATGACGGCTACCGGGTCTATACCAACACCATCCCCTGCGGTGCCCAGCGCGGTCACGGCACGGTGAACACGCGGGTTGCCTTCGAATCCCTGCTCACCCAGATGGCGCATGAGCTCGGCCTGGACCCGATCGAGGTGCGCCGCAAAAATATGCTCTCCTCGCCTTCGGTCACACTCAACGGCCTGCGCGTCGAGTCTTACGGCCTGCCCGAGTGCATGGACAAGGTGGAAGCGGCCAGCGGCTGGCGCGAACGCAAGGGCAAGATGCCCAAGTGGAAGGGCCTGGGCATGGCCTGCTCGCACTTTGTCAGCGGCTCGGCAAAACCGGTGCATTTCACCGGTGAGCCGCACGCGACAATCGTCCTCAAGCTCGATTTCGATGGCGGCATCACCATCCTCAGCGGTGCGGCAGACCTTGGCCAGGGCAGCACCACCATCGTCGCCCAGGTCGTCGTCGAGGAACTCGGTGTCGACTGGCGCCGCGTACGCGTCATCACCAACGACAGCGCAGTGACGCCGAAGGACAACGGCTCCTACTCCTCGCGCGTCACCTTCATGGTCGGCAACGCCTGCCTCGATGCTGCGAAGAACATGAAGAAAATCCTCATGGAAGCAGCGGCCCGCCGCCTCGAAGTGACACCGGATCAGGTCGAGTGCCTGGGCGAGTCATACCAGGTCAAGAACGACCCGACGCGTGCCATCAGCTTCTCCGATGCCTGTGGCGAGGCGCTGGTCAACACCGGCACCCTGCACGTCAAGGGCACCTACACCTGTCCGGTCGAATTCCAGGGCGGCAAGCACCGCGGCGGTGCCGTCGGCTCGACCATGGGCTTCTCCTACGCTGCCCAGGTGGTCGAGGTCACGGTCGATCCGGTCACCGCACGTGTCACGGTCGACAAAGTCTGGGCTGCGCTCGACTGCGGCTTCGCCATCAATCCGCTTTCGGTCGAGGGCCAAGTGCAGGGCGCGGTCTTCATGGGTATGGGCCAGGGCCTGAGCGAGCAGATGCGCTACGAAAACGGCAAGCTCGCCGGCGCCAATTTCCTCGACTACGCCTTTCCGACCATGGCCGAGACGCCGCCCATCGACGTCTTCATCGTCGAGAGCATCGATCCGAACGGCCCGTATGGCGCCAAGGAAGCCAGTGAAGGCCCGCTCGCCGGTTTCCCGGCCGCGCTGGTCGATGCCGTGCGTGACGCCACCGGCATCCAGTTCAATGAAATCCCGCTGACACCGGATCGCATCTCCGAGGCCATGGAAGCCCATGAGCGCGCCGAGCGTGCGGCCGCCCGCAAAAAGACCAGCGAGAAAGTCGCTACAGAAGGAGTCGTCTGATGCAAACCCTGTCCATCAAGAAGCCCGAAACGGTTGCCCAGGCGGTCGCGCTCTTTCGTGAAGGCGAAGACGCCCGCTACATCGCCGGCGGCACCGATCTCGTCCCCAACATGCGCCGCAACATCCAGAAGGCGAAAACCCTGATCGACGTCTCCAGCATCGATGAAATGCATGGCATCAAGACGGAAAGTCAGTGCCTGCGCATCGGCGCCAGTGTCACGCTCGAGGACCTGTGCCTTTCCGCGGACGTACGCAAGCACGCACCGCTGCTGGCGAAAGCCGCCGCCGAAGTGGCCGGGCCAACGCACCGCGCCACGGCGACGGTCGGCGGCAACCTGATGCAGGACACACGCTGCTACTTCTACAACCAGAGCGATTTCTGGCGTACCGCCAACGAATACTGCATGAAGTGCGAGGGCGATATCTGCCGCGTCGCACCGAATTCGGATCGCTGCTGGGCCTGCTACAGCGGGGATCTCGCACCGGCGCTGCTCGTGCTCGGTGCCGAAGTCGACATCACCGGTCCTTCGGGCAACCGGCGCGAACCGCTCGGTGCACTGTATGCCGGCGACAACGGCATGAACTTCCTCAAGCTGGTGCCGGGCGATCTGCTGGTGACAATCGAAGTGCCGTTCGAGGCGGGCTGGACCACCGGCTACGACAAGGTGCGCGTGCGGGGTGCCATCGACTTCCCGCTCGCCGGCATCGCCGTTGCCTTGAAGCGCGAAAAAAATGTCATCACCGATCTGCGCGTGGCCTGCACCGGTGTCAATTCCTATCCGGTCTTCGTGCCTGGACTCAACGCCCTGCACGGCAAGGCACCGGATGAGGCTTTCTATGCAACGCTCGACAAGGCGGTCAAGAAGTGCATCCAGCCCATGGAGACGACGCTCACGGCTGCCGGCTACCGCCGCCGTGTCGCCATCGGCATGGCCAACCGGCTGGTGCGTCAGCTCTACGACGCGGCTGGCGCCTGAATTGCTGACCAGACAGCGTCATGTCCTCCTGGTCCTGCCCCTATGACCTGAACGGCATCTGCCAGAAAGTCTCTGGCGCTGTCTGCAATCCCGGCATGCGCGGCTGCATTCTCGAAGGCCAGGTACGCTTCGCCAACGAAGAAAAAAGCGTGCCGCCCAAGCCGGTGAAAGCCGCGGCCGTCGAAGTACCCGCCACTGAAAAAACCGGGGATACCCGGGCCACGGGCAAAACTTCAAAATCCCCTTCCTCCAAGCGGCGCCTGTATTTCTAGGCGTCGCATTTTCGGGCTCATGCCCGCAAGAGTGCGCTCCTCCCCTCCCTGGAGCGCACTTCTTCTTTCTTTTTAGCCGCGCTTATTCGCGCAACCGGCCGACTCCGAGTGCCGTCAGCACCGCGCATCCCTGCAGGAATGCCACGACGAGCAGTACGGACTTGAAAGACTGCGCATCCATCAAGGGCCCGAAGATGAGCGGTGCAGCCGCCCCGCCGATATCCAGCCCGGAGTAAACAAAACCGTAAATGCGGCCATAGGCCTCCTGACCGAAACGGGCCGTGGCCGCCTTGCGCACCAGCAGGTCGCGCGAAGGACCGGCAACGCCGGTGCAAAAGCCCATCAGACCCAATGCCGGCGTCACCGACCAAGCCGGCAGCCAGCCGCTGGCCACCACCAGCGCCATCAGGGCGGCCGCACCCAGTGACAGCGCAATCTGCAGATCGTGGGGTGCGTTGCGGCTGGCCAGAACCCCTCCCGCCGCGATGCCCGCAGCACCACCGAACAAGAAAGCCGTCAGGCTGGTGGCTGCGGCAGCAAGAGAAATCCCGTAGAGATTGTGCAGAAGCGGTGTTGCATAATTTTGCAAGGCGCCAAATGCGCCCGTGGTGAAAAGAAAGAAGGCAAAGGACATCCACACCGCCCCCACGGCGAGAAAGCCGAATGTCGGCGCCGTCCTGCCAGCACTGACTTTGGTTTCCTCCTTCTCCAGCAGGGTGATGTCGCGACGCAGCCAGACGATGACAAACACCAGGGCGGCCAGTGCCGTGGCGCCCAGAGCGGCCATGCGCCAGCCACCCATCGAGGCGATGCCGGCCAGATAGGCCGGTGCGATCGCCCAGCCCAGATTGCCGGAGAGCGCATGCACGGAAAAGGCGTGCCCAAGACGGGACTGGCTCACTTTGCGATTGAGCACGGTGAAATCGGCCGGATGAAAGACGCTGTTGCCGATGCCGGTGAGCACGCTCACCCCCAGCAGCATCGGGTAGCTGCCGGCCACACTGAGCAGGAGACTGGCCAGAATGAAACAGGCCAGTCCGGCAAGCAGCACCCTGCGCGGGCCGATGTGATCGACAACAAAACCGGATAACGCCTGGCCGGCAGCCGAGACAACAAAAAACATCGTCATCATGAGACCGGCCTCGGTGAAGTTGAGCCCGAAATCACGCATCAGCCAGGGAAACAGCGGCGGCAGGAGAAAATGGAAGAAGTGTGAAGTGCCGTGCGCCAAACCGATCAGCGAGATCACGCGCACATCGCTGCGGATCGGTTTGGCAACATATGCTTCCATATAGACAACTCCCTTCACACCGGATTATTGCACCCTGAGGAGAATTGTCGAAATTCCCGCTTCGCAGAAAACAGGATCGGGCTGAAGGAAACCTTTCACACCAAGGGCTTCTACAAGCGCGAGTCGAGCCTCTTCCACCCGCTGATGCCGAGGGCCGGGGAGTCTCGCCGTCTCGCGAAGACTGACTTTTGTGGAATTGCATCACAGCGCTCACCGTCGTAGGATTCTACGCAAGGCATGGCAGGGAGAAGAGAAGGTCCGGATCGCGCCGTCCTGCAGTGACTGACTTTACCTGCCCTGAAAAAGAGAAAGCCCGACGGGTTCGCCGTCGGGCCGGATGCAGAATCTTTCGATTCTTTATTGTAGCAACGGCTCTCACCCCGGAAGACTACAACGGGGATGATTATGGAGGGGAAAAACATGGCTGACAAGACCCCCGAACGGCTCACCTTCGGCTTCGACATCGGTATCGCCTCGGTCGGCTGGTGCGTGCTCGGCGAAAACCGCATCGTCGATCTGGGCGTGCGTTGTTTCGACAAGGCCGAAACCGCCAAGGAAGGCGACTCGCTCAATCTGGTGCGCCGCAACGCACGACTGATGCGCCGCCGCCTGCGCCGCCGCGCCTGGCGGCTGACCAAGCTGGCGCGCCTGCTCAAACGGCATGGCGTGATCGAAGACCCCCGCTTCTTCCAGCCCGACAACCCGTTCCGGCACTCCCTCTGGCAATTGCGCCTGGAAGGTCTCGACCGAGCCCTGAACCGGAACGAATGGGCCAGAGTGATCTACCACCTGTGCAAGCACCGGGGCTTCCATTGGATCAGCCGCGCCGAGGAGAAGCAGGCCGAGGCGGACAGCAAGGGAGAGGGCGGCAAGGTCAAGCAGGGGCTGGCCGACACCCGGCGACGGATGGAAGACAAGGGCTACCGCAGCGCCGCCGAAATGGTTCTCGTCGAGTTTCCCGATGCGCAGCGCAACAAGCAAGGGGACTATGGCAAGGCACTCTCCAGAACCCTGCTGGCCGATGAACTAGCGCTGCTCTTCAGGCGCCAGCGCGAACTCGGCAACCCCCACACCAGCGCGGAACTGGAAGCTTCCATTCTCGGCAATGGCGACCGCAAGAGCGGCCTCTTTTGGGAACAGAAACCCCCGCTGGCCGGTAACGATCTCCTCAAGATGCTCGGCAAATGCACCTTCGAGAAGGACGAATACCGCGCCCCCAGGGCCAGCTTCACCGCCGAGCGCCACGTCTGGCTCACGCGCCTCAACAACCTGCGCATCGTCGTCGACGGCGTCACACGCCCACTGAACGAGAAAGAGCATCGCGAGGCGTTACCTCTGCCCTACGGCTACGCGAACGCGAAACTCGATTACAAGCAACTGCGCACCGCGCTGATCAAGAAAGCAGGACTGGACAATTTCAACTTCGCCGGCATCGCCGAGGACAAGGAGAAAGACACCCTCGTCAAACTGCCCGCCTGGGAAACCCTGAGCAAAACGCTCAAGGCCAAGGGCCTCGAAACCGAATGGCAAAGCATGGCCGGCGCCGCGACCGGCGGCGACCCGACGCTGCTGGACGAAATCACCCGCGTGCTCTCCGTCTTCAAGGACGGCGCCGAGGTCGAGGTCGAACTGCACAAGTTGAATCTGCCCGGCGGCGACAAGATGATCGAGGCGCTATCCGAAATCAGCTTCGACAAGTTCCACAATCTATCTCTGAAGGCCCTGCGCAAGATCGTGCCGCACATGGAAGCCGGCCTGCGCTACGATGAAGCCTGCGCCGCGGCCGGCTACCACCACAGCGTGCTTCGCAAGGCGGGCGAAGGCGGCCACAAGACCCTGCCGCCGCTCTACGCCGGCCGCGACAAGGAGGGCCGCATGGTGTTCAGCGAAGAACTGGACGTGCCGCGCAACCCAGTCGTTCTGCGCGCCATCAACCAGGCCCGCAAGGTGCTGAATGCACTGGTGCGCCGCTACGGCTCGCCCGCCGCCGTTCACATCGAGATGGCGCGCGACCTGTCCCGTCCGCTGGACGAACGCAACAAGGTCAAGAAAGCGCAGGACGCATACCGCGAGCGCAACGACAAGGACAAGGCCGCCTTCGAGGAGGAATTCAGGATTCCACCAAAAAGCCGCGAGTTCGAGAAATTCCAGCTCTATCGCGAACAGCAGGGCAAATGCGCCTATTCCCTCGAACCGCTCGACCTGCACCGCGTGCTGCACGACATCGGCTACGCCGAGGTGGACCACGCCCTGCCCTACTCGCGCAGCTACGACGACAGCAAGAACAACAAGGTGCTGGTGCTGGCCCGCGAAAATCGCAACAAGGGCAACCGGACCCCTTATGAATACCTCGACGGCGCGAAAGACAGCGAACGCTGGCGGCATTTCGTCGTCTTCGTCGAATCCAACAAGTCCTACCGCCTCGCCAAGCGCAGCCGCCTGCTGCGCAAGGACTTCGCCGGCAAGGCCGCCGAGGAATTCCGCGAACGCAACCTCAACGACACACGCTACATCTGTCGCTTCTTCAAGAACTACGTCGAGAATTACCTCAAGCTGGCCGAGGGCAGCGAAGCGAAGCGCTGCGTGGTGTTGAGCGGCCAGATGACGGCCTTTCTGCGTGCGCGCTGGGGCCTTGTCAAGCTGCGTGGCGAAAGCGACCGCCATCATGCGCTCGACGCCGCCGTCGTGGCCGCCAGCAGCCACGGCATGGTCAAGCGCCTCTCCGACTATGCGCGGCGCAGGGAACTGGAAAAGGTGCGGGAGGGTTTTGTCGACGTGGAAACCGGCGAGATCGTCAATCCGGCCATGTTCCAGCAGTTGCATGCGCACTTTCCCGATCCCTGGCCGCATTTCCGCAACGAACTCGATGCGCGCCTGCACATCGACGATCGCGCCGAACTGAAAGCCAGCATTTCTGCGCTCGGCAGCTATCCACCCGAGGCACTGGAAACACTGCGCCCGCTGTTCGTCTCCCGCGCGCCACAGCGGCGCAACAGCGGTGCGGCGCACAAGGACACCATCTACGCCCAGCCGGAGCGGCTCAAGGCACAGGGCAGCGTCACGCAGAAGGTACCGCTCGCCAGCCTCACCCTGAATGACCTGGACAAGCTGGTCGACCCGCAGCGCAACGAGAAGCTCTATGCGGCCATTCGCGCCCGGCTCGAAGCCCATGGCGGCAAGGGCGAGAAGGCTTTCCCGCCGGGCGACCCGCTGCGCAAACCCGACCGCGACGGCAACCCGACCGGCCCGATCGTGCGCAGCGTCACCCTGCAGATCGACAAGCTCTCCGGCATTCCGGTGCGCGGCGGCCTCGCCAAGAACGACTCCATGCTGCGGGTGGATGTGTTCAGGCACAAGAAGGACGGCAAATACCACCTCGTGCCGGTCTATGTGCATCACGCGGTAGCGAAGGAATTGCCGAATCGGGCGATTGTTGCGTTCAAGGATGAGGATGAATGGACTGTCGTCGACGACAATTGCGATTTCTATTTCTCGCTATACCCGAATGACCTTGTGCGAGTAACGTTACAACAGCAGGTCCTGCTTGGGTATTACGCGGGTTGCGACCGTTCAACGGGGAATGTAGGCTTGTGGGCACATGACCGTAGTCAGCAGGTTGGGAAGAACGGCTTCATTCGTACCGGTATAAAAACTGCTGTTGCCGTCGAAAAATTCCACGTCGACACTCTCGGCAACATCTACCCCGCCCCTCCCGAGGAGCGCCGTGGTCTGGCGTAGCGTCATGATCTCCCGCCCCGCCAAACTGCGGCGGGAGCATTATTCCCTTGCCATCGAGCAGGAGGACACCGCTTTCGTGCCTTTCGAGGACATCGCCGTCATCGTCCTCAACCACCGCGAAATCACCCTCACCCATCCGGTGTTGTCGGCCTGTGCCGAATACGGCATCGGCCTCTACGCCACCGGCAACAACCACCAGCCGGCCGGCGTGTTTCTGCCCTTCCTCTCCCACTCGCGCACGACGCGCATGATGCGCAGGCAACTGGGCATCGCCAGGCCGGCGGCCAAACAGGCCTGGGCCACCATCGTGCGCCGCAAGATCGAGAACCAGGCGACCTGCCTGCGGCTGTGCGGCAAGCAAGGCGTGGATAGGCTCGAATCCTATGCCCGGCGCGTGCGCTCCGGCGATCCCGCAAACCTCGAAGGACAAGCCGCCGCCTTCTATTTCTCGCAGCTTTTCGGACAGGATTTCCATCGGACGGAGGAACGCTGGGCCAATGCCGCGCTGGACTACGGCTATGCCGTCCTGCGCGGCGCCATCGCCCGCGGCCTGGTCGCCCACGGCCTGCATCCGACCGTCGGCCTGTTCCATGACAGCGAGCAGAACGCCTTCAACCTCGCCGACGACCTGATCGAGCCGTTCCGCCCCCTCATCGACCTGCATGTCGCCAGGCGCACAGCCGCAACCGAAGGCGAACTGATCCCGGCGGACAAGTCTGCCCTGGTCGCGCTGCTCAGCGTGGATGTCGCCATGCCGCAAGGCAGGATGTCCGCCCTCTCGGCTATCGAGTACGCCGTGGAAAGCCTGGTGCGCGTCTTCGAGGAAGACGCCCGGGAGCTGGAGTTGCCCGTCCTGATCGGCCTGCAGCCCCACCGGCTGGAGTGCTGAGGTGGGCGTCGAGACGCGACGATACATGCGCCTGCTCGTCTTCTTCGACCTGCCGATGGTCACCAAGGCCGAGAAGCGCGCCTATGTGCAATTCCGCCGCTTCCTGCTCAACGACGGCTACGACATGATCCAGTGGTCGGTCTACGGCCGGCTGCTCAACGGCGCGGACGCCCAGCAGAAGCATCTCAGGCGCCTCGTCGACAGCCTGCCGCCCGAGGGATCGGTGCGCTGCATGACCGTCACCGAGAAGCAGTATGCCGGCATACAACTGCTGGTCGGCATGCCGCTTTTTCAGGAAAAAAAGGTCGCGGCAAGCCAGATGCTGCTTTTCTGAAACCCGAAACGGACAAAAAAATCCCCGCCTGGCCAAGGCCGGACGGGGAGTTACGCGATGCCAGATTGTAGCCTTCCGGGGTGAGAGAGGGAGCTACAACGCCGCAACCCGGATGGCCATGGTCTACGGCGATTGTAGCCTTCCGGGGTGAGAGAGGGAGCTACAACACGGCCAAAGCGTTGGCGATGTCAGCCACTGATTGTAGCCTTCCGGGGTGAGAGAGGGAGCTACAACGCATCCCGACGTGGTCTACCGCTTGCTCCGGATTGTAGCCTTCCGGGGTGAGAGAGGGAGCTACAACCGAGAACGGCCCGGTCGTGCCAGATCCGGTGATTGTAGCCTTCCGGGGTGAGAGAGGGAGCTACAACGAAGGTGTCCGGGGAGGAGGCGCGCAAGGCGATTGTAGCCTTCCGGGGTGGGAGAGGGAGCAACAACCGGGAACGTCGGGCGGAGGGCGGGAGT
>CAZSHO010000023.1:0-38258 GCA_964607005.1 uncultured Rhodocyclaceae bacterium | reverse complement strand
CGCGAGGGTGGCAGAACCGTCGGTGCCGGCGTCGTCGCCAAGGTGATCGAGTAATCTACGTTCAGCCTAAAAGCTGAATATTGCTCTTTGGGATTTTTATACTATGCAAAACCAGAAAATTCGTATTCGCCTTAAAGCGTTTGACTATCGTTTGATTGATCAGTCTGCTTTGGAAATTGTAGATACCGCCAAGCGAACCGGTGCTGTCGTGTGCGGTCCAGTTCCGTTACCGACCAGAATCGAGCGCTTTAATATTCTTCGAAGCCCGCATGTCAATAAAACCTCACGTGATCAATTTGAGATTCGTACTCATTTGCGCCTTATGGATATCATTGATCCTACAGACAAAACAGTTGACGCTTTGATGAAGCTCGATCTGCCTGCTGGCGTAGATGTTGAAATCAAGTTGCAATAGTATTGAAGAATAGAGTTGTCAGCCAAATTACACTGCAATATCTGGCTGATTTTTATAGACCATACCTGGTCAATCGTAACTAGGGTTTGGAGAAAAAATGAGTCTTGGCCTTGTCGGACGTAAAGTCGGCATGACACGTATTTTTACCGAGGATGGTGAAACCGTTCCGGTAACTGTGCTTGATGTGTCGAACAATCGAATCACTCAAATCAAAACACCCGGAAAAGATGGTTACGCTGCCGTTCAAGTAACCTACGGGAAACGACGGGTTACCCGTTTGAGCAAGCCAGAAGTTGGTCATTTTGCCAAGGCAGGGGTTGAAGCCGGTCATCTTCTTAAGGAATTCATTGTTTCAAAGGATGACTTGGGTAGCTTTAAATCCGGTGACATTATTGCTGCAGCAATATTCCAGGCTGGGCAGAAAGTTGATGTTACCGGATCATCCTTGGGGAAGGGCTTTGCCGGAGTAATTAAGCGCCATAATTTTTCATCAAATCGGGCCAGTCACGGTAATTCGGTATCACACAACAAGCCAGGTTCGATTGGACAAAATCAGGATCCCGGACGCGTATTTCCTGGAAAGCGCATGGCTGGTCATTTGGGTGATGTACAGAGAACAATCCAAAATCTAGTTATTGTGCGCATTGATGAGCAGCGCCAATTGTTGTTGTTGAAAGGGGCGGTTCCTGGCAGTCGCGGTACCGATGTTGTGGTCCGTCCGGCAGTCAAAGGATAAGAGGGCGCGATGGAACTAAAACTGATTGATGAGAAAGGTGAGTTGTCCTCTACCATAAATGCGTCAGATACATTGTTTGGACGTGATTTTAACGAGGCGTTGGTTCACCAAGTCATCGTTGCATATCAGGCGAATACCCGTGCGGGTAATCGGGCGCAGAAGGATCGGGGTGAGGTCAAGCATTCCACTAAAAAGCCTTGGCGCCAGAAGGGCACGGGACGTGCACGAGCCGGCATGTCGTCAAGCCCGTTATGGCGTGGTGGCGGCAGGATATTCCCAAACCGACCGGATGAGAACTTCAGCCAGAAAGTTAATCGTAAGATGTACCGTGCCGGTGTTTTATCAATCCTCTCACAACTTGTACGTGAAGATCGACTGGCTGTCATTGATAACTTTACCGTCAGCACCCCAAAAACAAGTCAATTCGCCCAGAAGATCAAAAAGATGGGGATGGAATCTGTTCTTTTGATCACTGATAGTCTTGATGAAAATTTGTATTTGTCATCACGAAATTTACCGAATGTTCTGGTGCTTGAGGTCGGCGAAGCCGATCCTGTTTCACTGATCCGATTCAAAAATATATTACTGACAAAAGGTGCGGTGAGCAAAATCGAGGAGATACTTGGATGAACACTTTCAACCAGGAACGTCTGCTGCAGGTACTTGTCGCACCTCAAATTTCAGAGAAAGCAACTTTCATCGCGGATCAAAAAGGACAAGTAATTTTTATTGTTATTCATGATGCCACCAAACCGGAAATAAAAGCTGCTGTTGAATTGTTATTTAAGGTTCAGGTTAAGTCCGTTCAGGTTTCTAATTTGAAGGGTAAAGAAAAGCGTCATGGGCGTTTTATTGGTCGCAGAAGCGATGTCAAAAAAGCTTATGTTAGCCTGACACCTGGCCAAGAAATAAATTTTGCAGTGGGGGACTAAAGAATGGCACTCGTTAAAGTCAAACCTACGTCGGCTGGTCGGCGCGCAGTAGTTAAGGTCGTTAATCCCAACCTGCATAAGGGTGGCCCCATTGCCTCTCTGATTGAGAAAAAAAATAGTAAGGCAGGGCGTAACAATCATGGGCATATTACGACTCGCCACAAGGGCGGCGGACATAAGCAACACTATCGAATCGTTGACTTCAAGCGCGATAAAGATGGTATCCCTGCAAAAATCGAGCGTTTTGAATATGATCCGAACCGTAGCGCCAATCTAGCCCTATTGTGCTATACCGATGGCGAGCGTCGTTACATCGTGGCACCAAAGGGAATAGGTGTTGGTACTCAGTTGATTAGTGGTTCCGAAGCACCGATCAAACCAGGGAATGCTTTGCCACTGCGGAATATTCCTGTAGGCACCACTATTCACTGCATTGAGATGATTCCAGGGAAAGGCGCGCAGATTGCACGAGCTGCAGGAACATCAGTGCAGCTGTTGGCTCGAGAGGGGAGTTATGCGCAGTTGAGAATGCGTTCAGGTGAAGTTCGCCGAGTGCATGTTGAATGCCGTGCCACAATCGGTGAAGTCGGGAATGAGGAGAATAATCTCCGTTCGATCGGGAAGGCAGGTGCGCAGAGATGGCGCGGGATCAGACCGACCGTGCGTGGTGTTGCAATGAATCCCATTGATCATCCACACGGAGGTGGTGAGGGGAAAACTGCGGCGGGTCGTGATCCGGTTAGCCCATGGGGAACTCCTGCTAAAGGTTACCGTACGCGCCGCAATAAGCGGACAGACAATATGATTGTCCAGCGTCGTTATAAGAAATAAGGAATATGCATCATGGCACGTTCAATTAAAAAAGGGCCTTTTGTTGATCATCATCTTGAGAAGAAAGTTGAGACTTCTAGAGCTACTAACGATAAACGCCCAATTAAGACCTGGTCCAGGCGCTCGACTGTCCTGCCGGATTTTGTAGGCCTGACAATTGCGGTGCACAACGGGAAGCAACATATTCCCGTATACATTTCGGAGAATATGGTTGGACACAAACTGGGCGAGTTTGCCTTGACACGTACGTTCAAAGGGCATACAGCAGGGACAAAAAAGGCTGTAGTTAAGAAATAGGGAAAGATGATGGAAACCAATGCGATTTTGCGGGGCGTCCGCCTCTCAGCACAGAAGGGACGTCTCGTTGCCGATCAGGTTCGCGGATTACCCGTTGAGCAGGCGTTAGATATTTTGACTTTTTCTCCGCAGAAGGGCGCCAAGATTATCAAGAAGGTTCTGGAGTCTGCCATCGCCAACGCAGAACACAATGATGCTGCAGATATCGATTCTTTAAAGGTACAGACTATCCATGTAGAGCGTGGATCAGTATTAAAACGCTTTATGCCGCGTGCCAAAGGACGTGGTTTCAAAATCATGAAACCGACTTGCCATATTTACGTTACCGTTGCTGATATATCAGCAAAGAAAACCCCAAGGAATTAAGGAATATATAACTATGGGACAAAAAATTCATCCAACCGGGTTTCGCCTCTCGGTCACTAAAAATTGGGGATCCCGCTGGTATGCGAATAGCAAATCTTATGCGCAAATGCTTAATGAAGACATTAAGGTGCGCGACTATCTCAAGAAAAGGCTTGCGCATGCATCGGTTGGACGCGTAGTTATTGAGCGCCCTGCCAAAAATGCTCGGATTACTGTGTATTCTGCCCGCCCAGGAGTTGTCATTGGCAAAAAGGGAGAGGACATTGAAAACCTCAAGGCAGAGTTGCAGAAAATCATGGGGGTACAGGTTCACGTCAATATAGAAGAAATTCGTAAGCCTGAAATTGATGCACAGTTAATTGCCGATTCAATCGCACAGCAGCTTGAAAAGCGGATCATGTTCCGCCGTGCAATGAAGCGGGCAATGCAGAATGCGATGCGTCTTGGTGCCCAGGGGATCAAGATCATGAGTTCTGGGCGCTTGAATGGAGCGGAGATAGCCCGGCGCGAATGGTATCGTGAGGGACGCGTACCTTTACATACACTGAGAGCGGATATTGATTACGGCACTTCCGAGGCCCAAACAACCTATGGAATTATCGGAATCAAAGTCTGGGTTTTTAAGGGTGAAACAATTGGCCGTGGCGATCAGGTAACTGTCCAAGCCGATGTTCCAGCAGTTGACGAACAACCCAAACGGGCCCGTAAAGCACCTGCTCGGCCTGCAGTCAAGCCAGAGGATGGTGGGGAAGTAAAAACCACAACAAAATCCCGGACTTCACGAAAGGCACCTGCCACTGCTCCCAGTGTGATACCGGAAGCAATCGTGACTGCTGACGTTGCACATCCATCCAAAGCCCCGCCTAAGCGTGTGCGCAAGCCAGCCGTAACAAAACCGGAAGGTAAGGAATAAAAAATGCTGCAACCATCACGTAGAAAGTTCCGCAAGGAGCACAAAGGAAGAAATAAAGGTATAGCCACGCGCGGAACCAAGGTCAGTTTTGGAGAATACGGGCTGAAAGCGATAGGTCGCGGACGAATAACAGCTCGACAAATCGAAGCTGCACGCCGGGCAATGACCAGACACATAAAACGAGGAGGGCGAATATGGATTCGTATCTTTCCGGACAAGCCAATCTCTCAAAAACCGGCTGAGGTCAGAATGGGTAACGGGAAAGGAAACCCAGAGTATTACGTTGCTGAAATCCAGCCTGGAAAAGTAATTTATGAAATGGACGGTGTTGATGAGGGGTTGGCTAGGGAGGCGTTTGCCCTTGCAGCAGCCAAATTACCAATTGAAACGATATTTGTTGCTCGTCAGGTGGGTTGATCATGCAGGCAAAACAACTTCAAATTAAGAGTGTTCCCGAACTGAATAAGGAGCTGCTCGATCTGCGTAAAGCACAGTTTTCATTACGTATGCAAATTGCAACCCAGCAACTTCAGAATACCAGCCAAATCGGCAAGGTAAGGAAGGATATCGCACGTATCAAAACAGTTTTGCGTGAGAAGGTGGCAAAAAAATGAATGAGGCAATTCAGAAGGTAAAGCGTACGCTGACTGGCCGTATCGTAAGTGACAAAATGCAAAAAACCGTGACTGTTCTGGTTGAGAGGAGAGTCAAGCATCCTATCGGTAAGATCATCACTCGCTCCAGGAAGTATTCGGCTCACAATGAGGGCTCTGGTGCAGGTGCCGGCGATATTGTTCAGATCGAGGAATGCGCTCCCATATCCAAAACCAAGACATGGCGTGTCATGTGTATAGTTGAAAAAGCAAAAACTATTTAATCGTTTTGTAGATTTTCACTAAAAAATTCTATAGAATAAGCGGCTTCGTCCTATTTGGCGGTATTGCACCAAATAGTTATTCGTCAATCGGTACACGATTGAATTCAACCCGAACGGGTTCCAAGACTGACCGCGACACCAGTTGCGATTAAGTTGGAGAATTAAAATGATTCAAATGCAAACGGTACTCAATGTCGCCGATAACACGGGTGCACGCTCGATTATGTGCATCAAGGTGCTGGGCGGATCCAAGCGTCGTTATGCCGGCATTGGCGATGTGATTAAGGTCAGCATCAAAGACGCCGCTCCTCGCGGGCGTGTAAAAAAAGGTGAGATTTATAGCGCTGTTGTCGTCCGAACTGCCAAGGGTGTGCGGCGCCCGGACGGATCGATTATCAGATTTGATGGCAATGCGGCGGTATTGCTGAACAACAAGCTTGAGCCGATCGGGACACGGATTTTTGGGCCGGTTACGCGCGAATTACGGAACGAGCGTTTTATGAAAATCGTCTCTTTGGCACCCGAAGTTCTCTAAGAGGAATCTTTCATGAATAAAATTCGCAAGGGCGACAACGTCGTCGTTATCTCCGGGAGAGACAAGGGCAGGCGTGGAGCGGTACTTCGTGTTCTTGATGATGATCGCGTCCATGTTGACGGCATTAATATTGTCAAAAAACACACCAAACCAAATCCTGTTAAAGGGCAGCCGGGCGGTATTCTCGAAAAAGAAATGCCCATTCATATTTCCAATATTGCCTTACTGAATCCAGCAACACAAAAGGCTGACCGTGTTGGTTTCAGGGTGCTTGATGATAAACGCAAGGTTCGTATTTTTAAATCAAATAGCGAATCCGTTGAGGTGTAGGAAGGAATTTATGGCACGCTTGCAAAATTACTATAAGCAAACCGTGAGGCCGGAGCTTACCGCGAAATTCGGATATAAATCGGTGATGGAAATTCCCCGAATCAGTAAAATCACACTGAATATGGGGGTTGGCGAGGCTGTTGGAGACAAGAAAATTCTTGAACATGCAATTGGTGACATGGCCAAGATAGCTGGACAAAAGCCTGTCACGACAAAATCCAGAAAATCAATTGCTGGTTTTAAGATTCGTGAAGGTTATCCGATAGGTTGCATGGTGACGCTCCGCGGTAACCAGATGTATGAGTTTCTTGACAGGCTGGTGAGTATTGCACTTCCTCGTATTCGGGATTTTCGTGGAATATCGGGTAAATCCTTTGATGGGAGAGGAAATTACAACCTTGGGGTCAAGGAGCAAATCATTTTCCCGGAGATCGAGTATGACAAGATCGATACTCTTCGCGGGATGAATATTAGTATCACCACAACTGCGAAGACCGACGAGGAGGCCAAGGCACTTCTCGCAGCCTTCAAATTCCCCTTCAAAAACTGAGGGATCCATGGCGAAACTTTCACTCAAGAATCGCGAGGCGAAGCGCGCAAAAATGGTTGCAAAATACGCAAACAAGCGTTCAGAGCTCTTCGCTACCATCAACAACACAAAATTATCCGAAGAGGAACGTATGGAGGCGCGCCTGAAAATTCAGTTGATGCCGCGCAATTCCAGCCCGGTACGGCAGCGCAATCGATGTGAGATTACCGGGCGTCCGCGCGGATACTTTCGTAAATTCGGGCTTTGTCGAAACAAGTTACGCGAAATTGTTATGCGGGGAGAGGTTCCCGGCGTGACTAAGGCGAGCTGGTAAGGGGAGATCGAGAATGAGTATGACTGATCCGGTCGCCGATATGTTGACGCGCATTCGCAATGCGCAAATGGCCCAAAAAGATTCGGTTGCCATGCCTTCATCCAAGCTGAAGGTGGCAATTGCTTCTGTTCTGAAAGATGAGGGCTATATCGATGATTTTATTGTTCGGAGCGCTGAAGGCAAAGCTCAACTTGATATCGCCTTGAAATACTATGCCGGTCGCCCCGTTATTGAGCGTATCGAGCGAATTTCCCGTCCTGGCCTTCGTATTTATAAGGGATCGAACGACTTGCCTCGTGTCATGAACGGTCTGGGTATTGCCATTGTTTCGACACCCAAAGGGGTCATGACGGATCGACGAGCACGCGCCACCAATGTTGGTGGTGAGGTGTTATGTATCGTGGCGTAAGGGGGGAATAATGTCACGTATAGCCAAATATCCAGTTGAGTTGCCCAAAGGCGTCGAAGTCACGCAGTCTGTTGGTGAAATTCAGGTCAAAGGGCCACTTGGATCGCTTAAGCAGGCAGTGCACCCGGCTGTTTGTATCGAAATTGAAGGAAGCAAGTTGCAGTGCAAAGCCGTTTCCGGAGCGGAAAACGGTAGTGCGTATTCCGGGACTATGCGCGCTCTTGTCGCCAATATGGTAACTGGTGTTTCAAAAGGATTCGAAAGGAAGTTAACTTTGGTTGGAGTGGGTTTCCGTGCGCAGGCACAGGGTTCAAAGCTTAATTTAACCTTGGGTTTTTCACATCCGATAATCCATGAAATGCCTGAAGGCATTAAAGTTGAAACACCATCACAGACAGAGATCCTTATCAAAGGAATTAGCAAGCAAATTGTTGGTCAGGTAGCGGCTGATGTACGCGCATACCGTCCACCAGAACCATATAAAGGCAAAGGTGTTCGTTATGCAGACGAGATCATTATCCTGAAAGAAACGAAGAAAAAGTAAGGGAATCGGAAATGGAAAAAAAGCAGGCGCGTCTGCGTAGGTCTCGCAAAACCCGGGCCAAAATTGCTCAATTGAAAGCGATTCGTCTTTGCATTCATCGTTCAAATTGTCATATATACGCTCAGGTCATTGATGGTAACAGCGCAAGAATTCTGGCTTCCGCATCGACAGTGGAGGCCGATGTACGTAAGGAGATGCCAAACGGAGGGAATGTAAAGGCAGCTATTCTCGTTGGCAGGCTTATAGCCGAACGCGCCAGGGCGGCAGGAATTGAAAATGTTGCTTTTGATCGTTCCGGATTTATGTTTCATGGTCGCGTCAAGGCGCTTGCAGAATCTGCGCGCCAAGGCGGACTAAGGTTTTAAGAGAGGTTGGCAATGGCGAAAGCACAAACAAAGAAATCTCATACATCCGATGAGCGTGATGATGGCCTGCGCGAAAAGATGGTTTCCATCAATCGCGTCACCAAAGTGGTCAAAGGTGGGCGAATTCTCGGTTTTGCAGCCTTGACGGTAGTTGGCGATGGCGATGGCGGTATCGGTATGGGCAAGGGAAAATCCAGAGAAGTGCCGGTAGCCGTTCAAAAAGCCATGGAAGAAGCGCGCCGTAAATTAGTAAAGATTCCATTGAAGAACGGGACATTGCATCACGCCGTTATTGGCGAACACGGGGCCTCCCGTGTTTTGATTCAACCAGCATCAGCAGGCACTGGGATTATCGCAGGTGGACCTATGCGGGCAGTTTTCGAGGTTATGGGTATGACTGACGTCCTTGCAAAATGTCTTGGTTCCACAAATCCCTACAATGTCGTCCGGGCCACACTTGATGGTTTGTTCAAAATGAACACCCCGGCCGATATTGCTGCAAAACGTGGCAAAACTGTAGAAGAGATTCAGGGGTAAATTCATGGGCCATAAAAAAATCAAAGTTACGCTGATTAAAGGGCTGATGGGAACCAAGCAGGATCACCGGGCAACGGTTAGGGGCCTTGGGCTGAAGCGCCGTAATCAAACAGCCGAGCTAATTGATACTCCGGCTGTACGCGGCATGATCGGCAAGGTTGCTTATCTTCTGAAGTGTGAGGATTGAATGTATCTGAATAAACTCGGCCCTGCCAAGGGGGCAAAACATGCAAAACGCCGGGTCGGTCGCGGTATCGGCAGCGGGCTTGGCAAAACCGCAGGGCGAGGCCATAAGGGACAGACCTCACGTGCTGGCGGATTTCATAAGACTGGCTTTGAGGGAGGCCAGATGCCGCTGGCAAGACGGCTTCCTAAGCGCGGTTTCGTCTCGCTCACAAATCACAGGAATGCCGAGGTACGTTTGTCCGATCTGGAGAAATTACCGTTAGTCGAAATCGATTTACTGGTATTGAAACTATCTGGTGTGATTCCCAAGGATGCATTATCAGCAAAGATAATTTTTTCCGGGAAATTAACCAAAAAACTTTCCTTGAATGGTATTGGGGCAACCAAGGGAGCAAGGGCTGTCATTGAGGCGTTGGGCGGCACCATTGCTTCTGCGTAAAAAATATCTTGGCTAATAGCAATCCATCCTCATTAGGTAAGAGTGCGAAGTTTGGCGACTTGAAACGTCGCCTGTTCTTCCTGCTTGGCGCGATGATTGTTTATCGTATTGGCACTCATATTCCCGTACCGGGTATTGATCCTGTGCGCTTGGCGGAATTATTCCAGGGCCAGCAGGGCGGTATCCTCGGAATCTTTAATCTTTTCTCTGGCGGAGCCCTCTCCAGATTCACAATTTTTGCATTGGGAATCATGCCGTATATTTCAGCCTCGATTGTCATGCAGTTAATGACTGTGGCTGTTCCCTCTCTTGAAGCACTCAAAAAGGAGGGTGAGTCCGGGCGACGCAAGATTACGCAATATACTCGCTATGGAACAGTCGGTCTTGCGCTTGTGCAGGCGATAGGTATTGCCATTGCCCTTGAATCACAAGGTGGATTGGTTCTCGATCCTGGTTTCATGTTTCGTGTCACCTGTGTCATGACGCTACTGACGGGCACCATGTTCCTGATGTGGCTGGGTGAGCAAATCACAGAGCGTGGACTGGGGAATGGAATTTCCCTGATTATTTTTGCCGGGATTATCGCCGGTCTTCCACATGCAATTGGCGGACTACTTGAACTGGTTCGGACAGGCGCCATGCATGCATTGAGTGCTATTTTTATTATTGCCCTGGTATTCCTGGTTACTGGATTTGTGGTTTTTGTCGAGCGAGGGCAACGCAAGATTCTTGTTAATTATGCAAAACGTCAGGTTGGAAACAAAATATATGGCGGGCAAAGTTCTCATCTTCCGCTCAAGCTGAATATGTCCGGGGTAATCCCTCCGATTTTTGCATCATCCATCATTCTTTTTCCGGCAACGGTGGCTGGCTGGTTTGGCTCCAGCGAAGGCATGTATTGGCTCAAGGATATTGCTGCGACACTTTCGCCAGGACAGCCAATTTATGTCATGATTTATGCTGCCGCTATTGTTTTCTTCTGCTTTTTCTATACAGCTCTCGTTTTTAACTCAAAGGAAACCGCAGATAACCTGAAGAAAAGCGGTGCGTTTGTGCCGGGAATCCGGCCAGGCGACCAGACTGCCCGCTATATTGACAAAATTCTGATGCACCTGACCTTTTCAGGTGCGATTTATGTGACCTTGGTTTGTCTGCTGCCAGAGTTTCTAATCCTTAAATGGAATGTGCCTTTTTATTTTGGCGGTACAAGTCTGTTGATTATTGTTGTTGTAACGATGGATTTCATGTCGCAGGTTCAGGCTTTTGTAATGACGCACCAATATGAAAGTCTCCTGAAAAAAGCAAATTTCAAAGGTGTTGGACTTCCAGGCAGATAGTGCGTATGGCCAAGGAAGACGTTATTGAAATGCAGGGTGAGGTTCAAGAAAACATGCCCAATGCGACCTTCAAGGTTAAATTGGAAAATGGCCATGTCATTCACGCATTTATTTCTGGCAAGATGCGTATGCACTATATCCGTATTCTTCCCGGAGATAAGGTAACCGTGCAAATGACACCCTATGACTTGAGCAAAGGCCGCATTACATTTCGTGCAAAATAAAGATTTACTGGAGATATCATGAAAGTATTCGCTTCGGTCAAAAAAATGTGTCGCCACTGCAAGGTGATCCGTCGCAAGAGGGTTGTTCGTATTATTTGCAAGGACCCCCGCCACAAACAGCGTCAAGGTTGATCTGTCCTGCCAACAGTAGTAAAATAACCGGTTACATTTTTTGAGGTGAGAAAGGTTTAGGCTTATGGCCCGTATTGCTGGGGTAAACATCCCCAATCACCAGCACACATCTATTGCATTGACCGCCATTTTTGGTGTTGGAAGGGTTCGTGCAAGGAAGATTTGCGATGCAGCCAGCATTTCCTACGCGACTAAAGTCAAGGATTTGACTGATGCGCAAATGGACAAGCTGCGCGAGGAGGTCGGTAAATTTACCATCGAAGGGGATTTGCGCCGTGAAGTGACCATGAGTATCAAGCGATTGATGGATCTTGGCTGCTATCGTGGTGTTCGGCATCGTAAGGGCTTGCCTTGCCGGGGGCAGCGCACCCGCACCAACGCCCGTACGCGGAAAGGTCCGCGTAAAGCGATTCGCGCAACCAAGTAAGGACTAGATTATGGTTACCAAATCCGCAGCAGGTAAGGCCCGCAAGAAAATTAAAAAAAATGTGGCTGAGGGCATTGCTCATGTGCATGCATCATTCAACAATACCATCATCACCATTACCGATCGCCAGGGGAATGCACTTTCCTGGGCCACTTCGGGTGGGGCCGGTTTTAAGGGGTCACGCAAAAGTACTCCGTTTGCTGCCCAGGTTGCTTCAGAGCATGCGGGCAAGGCCGCCCAGGACTGTGGCGTGAAAAATATCGAGGTGCGTATTACAGGCCCAGGTCCAGGTCGTGAATCGGCCGTGCGTGCACTTAATGCAATCGGGATGAAAATCACCAGCATCACAGATATTACCCCTATCCCACACAATGGCTGTCGCCCGCCGAAGAAGCGTCGCGTTTAAGAGCCGAATAGAAACTCAGGAGTTATACCGTGGCCCGCAACCTTGATGCCAAGTGTCGTCAATGCCGCAGAGAAGGCGAAAAGCTTTTTCTCAAAGGCGAGAAATGTTTTACTGATAAATGCGCAATTGAGCGCCGCTCTTATGCCCCCGGACAACATGGCCAGAAATCTGGCCAACGGATGTCTGGCTATGGTGTGCAATTACGCGAGAAACAAAAGATCCGCCGTACATATGGAGTTCTCGAGCGGCAGTTCCGTAAAGTTTATGCGGAAGCTGACCGCCGTAAGGGACAGACTGGCGAAAACCTTCTCCAATTACTGGAAAGCCGGCTTGATACAGTTGCGTATCGGATGGGGTTTGGAGCTTCGCGCACAGAAGCGCGGCAGATTGTGAGACACAACGGTGTCTTGGTAAATGGCAAGCGTGTCAATATCCCTTCGTATGATCTACGGCCTGGAGATATTGTCGAGCTGGCCGAGAAAACACGCGCTCATCTGCGTGTCAAGGCAGCACTTGAAGCAGCCGAGTCGCGTGGATTTCCGGAATGGATCGAAATGGATACCAAGGCCGGCAAGGGCGTCTTCAAGGCCTATCCGGCACGTACTGATCTGCCAGCAACGATCAATGAGAGTCTGGTCGTTGAATTGTATTCGCGCTAACCAGGCGTCTTGCTGACGCAATAGACCAGAAGGGAAAAAGATGCAAGCGACTTCGCTGCTGAAACCGCGCATCATCGATGTGCAAACCCTCTCCCCCATACATGCTCGCGTCGTCATGGAGCCTTTTGAACGCGGGTATGGGCACACATTGGGTAATGCCTTGCGCCGTATCCTTTTGTCTTCGATGCCAGGCGCAGCCCCGACTGAAGTGAATATTGAGGGGGTCTTGCACGAATATTCGACACTTGATGGAGTGCGTGAGGATGTTGTCGATCTCATGCTTAATCTGAAAGGTGTTGTCCTCAAGATGCATAACCGCTCCGAGGCCTTGCTGACATTAAGCAAGCAAGGAGAGGGTGTTGTTACGGCCGCCGATATCGAAGTAGGCCATGACATCGAGATCGTGAACCCGGGGCATGTCATCGCACATATTGCCCCAGGCGGAAAACTGGATATGCAGATCAAGGTTGAAACCGGCCTTGGCTATGTACCGGCCAACACGCGCCCGGCAACGGGTGAAAGCAAGGGCATTGGTCACATTCTGATCGATGCATCCTTTAGCCCGATCCGTCGTGTCGCCTATTCCGTCGAATCGGCGCGTGTCGAGCAGCGTACCGACCTTGACAAGCTCATCATGGACATCGAGACCAATGGTGCTGTCGAACCGGAAGAGGCCATTCGCTATGCAGCGCGTGTGCTGATGGAGCAGCTTGCTGTCTTTGCCGATCTTGAAGGAACGCCCGTAGCCATCGAGGCCCCGCGCCCAAGCCAGATCGATCCGATTCTGTTGCGTCCTGTCGATGATCTGGAGCTGACGGTCCGTTCGGCAAACTGTCTGAAAGCAGAAAATATTTACTATATCGGCGATTTGATCCAGCGTACCGAGAACGAGCTGCTGAAGACACCTAATCTGGGCCGTAAGTCGCTTAACGAGATCAAGGAAGTTCTGGCTTCACGCGGTCTTACTCTGGGCATGAAGCTCGAAAACTGGCCTCCGTTTGGTCTGGAGAAGCTGTCGAACGCGACAGCTATTTGAACAAGAGGTAAAACATGCGTCATCGTCACGGCCTTCGTAAACTTAATCGTACCAGCAGCCATCGTCTGGCCATGCTGCGCAACATGACCAACTCGCTACTGCGTCATGAAATGATCAAAACAACTCTGCCGAAGGCAAAGGAATTGCGGCGTGTTGTCGAACCCATGATTACATTAGGGAAAAAACCATCATTGGCCAATCGCCGGATGGCATTCGACCGCTTGCGTGATCGTGATATGGTTACCAAACTATTCGCTGAACTAGGTCCTAGATTTGCCACTCGTAATGGCGGTTATTTACGGATTCTCAAATGCGGCTTTCGCCAGGGAGACAATGCACCGATGGCACTTGTCGAAATGGTCGATAAGGCAAATGAGGTCACTGAAGAGACGGCAGAGTAGTTGTCGCTAATTCATTCAGGACAAGGCCCGCGCTACAGGCGGGCCTTGTTGCATTCGGAACTGACGGACGCTGTAGTGCCGGACCTGACTGTCTTCAGCTGATCATTCCGGCACCGATCGTATTGTTGGACACTTCATCAATGAGGATGAACGCTCCAGTGGCCCGATTGTCGCGATATGGATCTACAAACAGCGGTTGAGCCAATTTGATGCTGACCTGGCCAATTTCATTCATGGCCAGGCGTTCGCAGACGGATTGATCAAGGGCGTTGATATCCATGCGATAGTCGATGGCTGTCACTTGTGCGCGCGTTTCACGCGTGGTGTGTCGGACGAGCAGCTTACGGCCGGGTTCCAATGCGGTTTCCGCCAACCAGCAAACCAAGGCGTTCAGTTGTTTGGTCGAAACCGGAACCTGGCCGGGCCGAACAATCATGTCGCCCCGGGAAATATCCAGATCATCTTCGAGTAGCAGGGTAACGGAGCGTTCGCTATGCGCAATAGCAAGCGCTTCATCGAGCAGACGGATTTCCTTGATACGGGTTTTCAATCCGGAAGGGAGCACCTCGACTTCGTCCCCAATCTGAATGTCCCCCGACTCAACACGACCCATATAACCGCGAAAATCATGGTGTTCAGGAGTGCGCGGACGACAAACATATTGAACCGGAAAACGGAAAGGCTCATGTACCAGGCTGTGCGCTGGTGCGGCTTGTTCAAGAAAATCAAGTAGTGTCGGGCCTTTGTACCAGGAAAGTTGCTCACCCCGTTCAACTACCATATCTCCGGCCAGGGCAGATAGCGGAATGAAGTGTACATCGCTGATACCCAAAGTTTTGGCAAATTGACGGTAATCCTGGCAGATGCTCTCGAAGACTTCTTGACGATAGTCGGCAAGATCCATCTTGTTGACGGCGACGAGCAAGTGGGGGATGCCAACCAGGTGTGCGATATAGGAGTGGCGGCGCGTTTGCGTCAGGATGCCCTTGCGGGCATCGACGAGGATGATCGCCATGTCTGCAGTCGACGCGGCTGTTACCATGTTGCGTGTGTACTGCTCGTGTCCGGGGGCATCGGCGATGATGTATTTGCGTGTCCCGGTTGAAAAATAACGGTAAGCGACATCGATGGTGATGCCCTGCTCGCGCTCAGCCTGGAGTCCATCGGTCAGTAAGGAGAGATCGAGCGTTTCCAATCCGCGCTTATGCGAAGTGCGCGTCATGGCGCTCAGAGTATCGGCAAGAATCGATTTGCTGTCGTAGAGCAGCCGGCCGATCAGCGTGCTCTTGCCGTCATCAACGCTGCCACAGGTGAGAAAGCGCAGCAGGCCGTGATTTCCGGCAGACAGGCCGGGCAGGGATTCGCGGGCAGACATCAGAAATACCCCTCCTTCTTGCGTTTTTCCATGGAAGCCTCGGATGTCTGATCATCCAGCCGTGTCGCGCCGCGTTCGGTAATGGTTGTGGCTGCCGTTTCGGCGATGATCTTCTCCACGCTATCGGCAGCCGAGGCGACGGGTGCTGTACAGGTAATATCGCCAACGGTGCGAAAGCGTACCGAAAGTTCTTCGACAATGTCGCCGGGCATGGCCGGAGTGACGCAGGTGACGGGGACAAGAAGCGCGTTACGTCGCACGACTGGCCGAGCGTGAGCGAAATAAATCGAAGGCAGTTCCAGCTGCTCGCGCTGGATGTACTGCCAGACGTCGAGTTCGGTCCAGTTTGATATCGGGAAAGCACGGATATTTTCACCTTTGTGAATACGCGCGTTATAAAGATTCCAGAGCTCGGGGCGCTGGTTCTTCGGGTCCCACTGGCCGAAATCGTCACGAAAGGAAAAAATGCGTTCTTTGGCGCGGGCTTTTTCTTCATCACGGCGCGCACCGCCGATGCAGGCGTCGAATTCGAACTCCGCAATGGCCTCCAGCAGGGTGACTGATTGATGTTTGTTGCGCGGTTCGAGAGGTGACTTGAGAACAATAGTCCCGCGTGCGATGGAATTTTCCAGCTCACGTACGATAAGCCGCTCGCCCAGTTCAGCTGTGCGTCGGTCGCGGAATTCGATGACCTCCGGATAGTTGTGTCCGGTGTCGATATGCATCAGCGGAAACGGGAATTTCCCGGGGCGAAAGGCCTTTTCCGCCAGTCGCAGCAGACAGACGGAATCCTTGCCGCCGGAGAAGAGCAGCACGGGATTGCTGCATTGGCCGGCGACTTCGCGCAGGATGTGGATTGCCTCGGCTTCGAGCCAGTCGAGGTGATCGATGCGCACGATGGGTTCTTGCTTGGTTGTCGTATCCATTCTTGTCGGTTTCAGGAGATTGCCTGGCTGTTTTTGCCGGGATGCAGACCGCATTCACGGGTGGTTGGATCTTCCCACCACCAACGCCCGGCGCGAACATCCTCACCGGGAGTGAGGGCGCGTGTGCATGGCTGACAACCGATGCTCGGGTAACCACGGTCGTGCAACTCGTTATAAGGGACGCTATAGGCGCGCAGATAAGCCCACACTTCGGCTTCGCTCCAGGCGGCCAGCGGATTGAATTTCTCGATTCCGTGATCGGCATCGAATTCCCGCTCCGGCAATGCCTGGCGCGTTATCGATTGTGCGCGGCGCAGACCGGTGATCCAGGCCGCCTTGCCACGCAGTGCGCGCTTGAGCGGTTCGACCTTGCGGATCTGGCAGCAGGTCTTACGCAACTCCACGCTTTTGTAAAAACCGTTGATGCCGTGCGTGTTCACGAACGACTCAATGGCCTGCGCTTCCGGAAAGAACACCTGCAGGCGGATATCGTAGTGATCGGCCACTTTCTGCATCAGGCGATAGGTTTCTTCGTGCAGGCGTCCGGTATCGAGGGTAAACACCTCAATGCCCGGGGCGTGGCGGACAATCAGATCGGTAAGCACCATATCCTCAGCCCCCAGACTATTAGCCAGCGCTGCCGGGACAAAATCCTGCTCGATACGCTTGAGCAGTGCAACGGCGCTGTCGATGCGTTCGAGTGGAGGTTCGATCGATTTCATGTCCATGGTGTGGCTCCGGATCAGGCGGTGGCCAGCGTCTCCTTGCGGGCCGAAGCCGGAATTGGTGGCAACGCATCTCGCAGATCGAGTTGCAGATCGCGAGATTTGCACAAGGTTGCCGCGTCGAGGATCCAAAGATCGATGGCGGCGAATACCTGTTTGATTTCCGCTTCAGTCGCCTCGGTCAGGCGGCCAAGCTCCAGGGCAATCGTATCAAGTTGTTCGCCCAGTGTCTGTGAAAAAGTCAGCTCTCGCAATACGGCGCTGATTTCGGTGAATTCCCCGGTTTTTTTCTTGGCGAGGAAATCCGTCAGCCCATTGCCGAGCAATTTGATCTGTGCTTCAGCGCAGGCAATCGCATCCTCGTATTTGCGCTGAAATACGAATGCCTCCCGGTAGCTGCGCTCATGGGCAGCCCCAAGGAATGCGCGCCCGATGGCCACACCGGTGTCTGAAGCACATTCGCCGCCGCCCAGAGACAGCACGCGGAATTCCGCTTCGACGCCATGGTCGCGTGCCATCTTGTTCAGTTCGAAGCGCGACACTTGCGTCAGATCAGCCAGCAGGGACTGGAAGCGTTCCGGCGCCTGACGATGCACCCAGTTGAAAAAGCTCTCGCCATCGTTCCGTTCCTGGGCAAAGGTTTTCTGTATGCGACTCATGGCTTGTTCGATACGCTGGGCCGGGATCGACGGGCCCTTGATGGCAATGGCGCCACCGGCGCTGCGGCCGTTGCCGCCCAGATACATCTGATAGTGTGGAATGAGCTTGCCTTGCACACGCTTGCCTTCACCATAGATGCCGATGTCACCCGATTCGGGCTGTGCGCAGCCGTTCTGGCAGCCCGAGACACGGATGCGCAGATCATGCTGGCCGCCAGACAGTTTCGGTGCGGCATGCATCGAGGTGGTGATGCCAAGCCGGCAGGTCGATGCCCCGGGACAGGCGACGACATCATCACCCGGTTCCGGTGACTTCAGTCCCAGCTCGTTCAGGCGCGCGATCAATGCGGTCACCTTGCCGGCGGGGACATTCACAAGAATCAGGTTCTGGTCCTGCGTCGTACGGGCATCGTCGAGATCGTGTTCGAGGAGGAGGGCGGCGATGGCGCGTAACTGGACCGCCGTCAGTTGTCCAAGCGGGGCTGCGATCGGTATCACGCGCAAGTCAGCCTGGCGCTGGACAAACACACCGCGCGGCGCGCCTGCTCCGGGTACAGGTCCGTCGCCGGGTTCGCGCCACTCGCCGCGCGGTACGGGTTTGCCGGCCAGCGCGGCCCGGGTACGGACGAACTCCTCGTTGAATCGTTCGACAAAACCTTCCGCGCCAAAGCGGTCGACGAGGAATTTCACGCGCGATTTGGCGCGCTTGGTGCGATCCGAGTATTTGTTGTGTAACGTGATCACCGCTTCGGTGGCGGCCAGCATGTCGGCTTCCTCGATAAAATCGACCAGTGTGATTGCCTTGTGCGGTTTGTGACCCAGTCCGCCGGCGGCCAGTACCTTGAAGCCTGTTTTGTCATTGTGCCGTGTAGCGATGAAGGCGAGATCCTGGATCAGACCCTGCGCGCAATCCGACTCGCAGCCGGAAAAACTGATCTTGAATTTACGTGGCATCTGCTGGTTGAGCGGATTGCGCAGAAAATGCGCCACCGTGCCGTCGAGATGGCGGGTGACATCGACTCGTTCGCGCGGGCAGACGCCGGCGAGCGGGCAGGTGGTGATGTTGCGGATCGTGTTGCCGCAGGCTTCACGCGTTGTGACACCGGCCGAGGAAAGATGACGCAGCACTTGCGCGGTCTTCTCCAGTGGCACGTGGTGTAACTGCAGGTCCTGGCGCGTCGTGATATGGACGGTTTGTTTGGGTGCATAAGTCTCGGCGACATCGGCGATTGCCGACAGGCGTACCGGATCGAGGCGTCCGCCGGGTAGCTTGATGCGCACCATGTTCACACCATCCTGTCGCTGTCCATAGACACCCAGCTGCAGGCGCATGCCGGTAAAACGCTCGGCATCGAGTTCCTGGCTGAGGAAACTTGCCAGTGCGGCCTCGTAATGATCGATTTCTTCTTTGTTGGAGAGCGGCTTGAGGGAGGACATCGATTTTCCTTTCAAAAAACCAGTTTGGCGCCAATGACGGCAAGAAGGGTCGCCAGGCCCGAGCGCAGCCAGCGCTCCGGTACCTTGACAGCGAAATGGCTGCCCAGCCAGATGCCGGGCAGGGAACCGATCAGCAAGGCGCCGAGCAAAGCCCAGTCGATGTTGCCGAGAAACAGATGGCCCAGGCCGGCGACCAGAGTGAGCGGGACGGCGTGAGCGATATCCGAGCCGATCAGGCGTGCGGTGGGAAGTTTGGGATAGAGAAACAGCAGGGTCGCCGCACCCAGTGCACCGGCACCGACCGATGAGAGGGAAACCAGCACGCCCAGAACGACACCAAAAGCCACGGTGAGTCGGCCGATGTAGCGTGCCCGCCAGGCATCCGAGAAGCGGGACAGGGCGAAGTGTTGCACCCGCGCACGAAACACGAGGGCGACCGCGGTGAGCAGCAGTGCCACACCGAGGGCACCGGAAATCACCTGTGAGAACAGGTCACGATCGAGACCAAAAAGACCGACGATGGAGAGTGTCAGCGCAGCCGCCGGCAGGCTGCCTGCGGCCAGGCGCAAAGTGATGCTCCAATCCACGCTGCGGTGGCGCGCATGTACGGCTGTGCCCCCTGCTTTGGTGATGGCGGCATAGAGCAGATCGGTGCCGACCGCCGTGGCTGGATGCACGCCGAAGAGCAGGACCAGCAAGGGCGTCATCAGCGATCCGCCGCCGACGCCCGTCAAGCCGACGATGGCACCAACGAAAAATCCGGAAAAAGTGTAGGCCGCATCCATGGGAAAGCATGTTATCGACCCCCTATAGAATTGAAAAATACTTTAATGTTAGTATTAAATAACCAAAAGTTATAAAAAGGCGGGTTTTTAGTGAATCTCCAGCAATTGCGTTACGTTCTTGAAGTGCATCGCTGCGGCCTGAATGTCTCGGAGGCTGCGGCCGCCCTGCACACTTCACAACCGGGTGTTTCCAAACAGATACGCCTGTTCGAGAGCGAGCTGGGCGTACCGCTTTTCCAGCGCCAGGGTAAACGCCTGACGGCGCTTACCGAGCCTGGTCGTGAGGTGTTGGCGATCGTTGCACGCATCCTTGGCGACCTTGAAAATCTGCGCAATGTCGGCAAGGAATTCAGTGCGGAATCCTCCGGCGTACTGACGATAGCCACCACTCACACACAGGCCCGTTACATGCTGCCGCCCGTGCTGAGCGCGTTCATGCGGCGCCACCCTGATGTGCGTGTCAGTCTGCGCCAGGGCAGCCCGCAGGAAGTCTGCGATCTGGTGATTGCGGGCGAAGCGGATCTGGCTATCGCCACCGAAGCCATCGCCGAGCGCGAGGCCTTGCTCATGCTGCCGTGCTATCAATGGAACCGCAGCGTCATCGCCCCACCCGGGCACCCCATCCATGCCGTCAACCCGCTCACGCTCGAGGCCATTGCCCGCTATCCGGTCATCACCTATGACTTCGCCTTCACCGGACGCAGTCAGATCAATCGGGCCTTCGCTGCGCACGGGCTTGCGCCGAATGTCATGCTCACCGCACTCGATGCTGACATCATCAAGACCTATGTCGCTCTCGGGCTGGGTATTGGCATCGTTGCCACCATGGCCTTCGATCCGGCAACGGATACCGGTTTGCGTGCCATCGATGCCAGTCATCTTTTCGAGTCGGCCATCACACGTATCGGCATACGCCGCAACGCCTGGCTGCGCGGCTATGTCTTCACCTTCATCGAGCTTTTTGCGCCGCAGCTCACGCCCGGCATGGTGAAGACAGCGTTACGCGGCACTGCAATCAGCGATCCCGGGTTGTAGGCGTGCGGAACGATCCGCGTAGAGAGAAAAGTCAGTGCTGGCAAAACGGCGCCCTGGATCGTGGCGATCGGGAACGTCCCCAAAGAAAGCTGTCGTCGCCGGATCGTCGATACAAATATTTTGATTGCCGAAACCTCATGCCAAAGGAGTCTGTTGCCCTGTTGTTTGCGCGGGGGGTACGGTACTCATGCATGGGGCGGATCAGGGATCGGGTATTGATGTGAAACACAAGCCTCGCAGGCCCGGGAAATTTGACCGAAAGAGACCCAGAAGATAGAATCCGCGGTTTTTGGCGTTCCTGGGTTCGGGCGGTTTCATGCGACGCAAACTGGTGGCAGGCAACTGGAAGATGCACGGTGGGCTCGCCCGCAACCGTGATCTTTTGCATAGCTTGTTACCCCTGTTGGGCAAGCCTGGTGAGGTCGATTGCGCGGTGTGTGTGCCCTTTCCGTATCTGTCCCAGGCGCAGGATCTGCTCAAGGGTTCGGCCATTGCCTGGGGGGCTCAGACTCTCTCGGAGCATGCGCAGGGCGCCTATACCGGTGAAGTCAGTGCGGCGATGCTGGCGGACTTTGGTTGTCGCTACGTGATCGTCGGACATTCAGAGCGGCGCGGCCTGTATGGCGAGACGAGCGATACGGTTGCGGCAAAATTCGCGGTCGCGATCCAGGGCGGGCTGCGGCCGATTCTCTGTCTGGGCGAGACGCTTGATCAGCGCGAACAAAATGTGACTGAAAGCGTGATCGCAGAGCAACTCGATGCTGTGATTCGTCTGGCCGGCATCAGTGCTTTTACCAGGGCGGTGATTGCCTACGAGCCGGTCTGGGCCATCGGCACCGGACGTACGGCAACGGCGCAACAGGCACAGGAAATTCATGCTTTCATCCGTGATCGTATCGCCCGGCAGGACAAGAACGTAGCCCAAGACCTGCAGATACTTTATGGCGGCAGCGTCAAGCCGCAAAATGCGGCCGAACTGTTCGGCATGGCCGACATCGACGGCGGCCTGATCGGTGGAGCTGCCTTGGTAGCGCAGGATTTTATCGATATTTGTGCGGCTGCATTGCAGAAGCCGCGGGTCAGGTAAAAACATGGATATTCTTTACTCTGTAATTCTGACAGTGCATATTCTGGTCGGCATCGCCGTGATCGGCCTGGTGCTTGTTCAGCATGGCAAAGGCGCCGATATGGGCGCAGCATTCGGTAGCGGTGCATCGGGCAGCCTCTTCGGTGCTTCCGGTTCGGCGAATTTTCTCAGCCGTACGACAGCGATTTTTGCAACGGTTTTTTTCCTGACAAGCCTGGGGCTGAGCTACATGGCGACCAATCGCACGCATGCACCGGCGACCAGCGTCATGGATCATGCCAAGGACGAGCCGGCTGCAGCACCGCAACCGACCCCGGTGCAACCGGCATCTGAAGGGAATTCGAAAGCGAAGGAAATCCCGAATTAGCAAATGCTGCAACGCAGAAAGCCGGTATAATTCCGCTTTTGCGTCGTCATAAGAATTTCTTGTAGCAAGGTGGCGCAGCAAGTGTGATGTGGATGGTGCCATCAAAAGAGATGCCGACGTGGTGAAATTGGTAGACACGCTATCTTGAGGGGGTAGTGGCGAGAGCCGTGTGAGTTCGAGTCTCACCGTCGGCACCAGGGTTTGAGCGGGATCGGGCCAATACCTGATCTTTTTTTGCGGTAGTGAAATAAAAAGGGCTCGACGGACCGGATTGAAGGTGTTCCGTACAGATCATGCTGGAAAATTATTTCCCCGTCCTTATCTTCATTCTCGTCGGCCTGGCCTTTGGAGTTATTCCCATCCTGCTTGGCTGGCTGGTAGCACCTAATCGCCCCGATAGCGAAAAACTCTCACCCTTCGAGTGCGGTTTCGAAGCGTTCGAAGATGCGCGTATGAAGTTCGACGTGCGCTTCTATCTGATCGCCATCATCTTCATCCTCTTCGATCTGGAAATCGCCTTCCTTTTCCCCTGGGCGGTAATTTTCAAGGATATCGTCTCAACCGACGGCATGCGCCTGTTCGGCTTCTTCGAGATGATGATTTTCATCGGCGTTCTGCTCATCGGCTATATCTATGCCTGGGCCAAGGGCGCCCTCGACTGGGAGTGAGCGTGATCTTCACCACCTTCCCCCCGGCCCCCTTCCCAAGGAAGGGGGTGACAATTGTTCAGCCGCAGCGCGGCTTCCGCGTTGCTGACTTGCCGCCTCCTTGGGACGGCCCGGCGGAGGCGGCATCATGAGCATCGAAGGCGTTCTCGAAAAAGGGTTCGTCACCACCAGTCTCGATACCGTCATCAACTGGACGCGTACCGGCTCCATGTGGCCGATGACTTTCGGTCTCGCCTGTTGCGCCGTCGAGATGATCCATGCCGGTTGTGCACGCTATGACCTTGACCGCTTCGGCATCGTCTTTCGTCCGAGCCCGCGTCAGTCAGACGTGATGATCGTTGCCGGTACGCTGACCAACAAGATGGCGCCGGCCTTGCGCAAAGTCTATGACCAGATGCCCGAGCCGCGCTGGGTCATTTCGATGGGTTCCTGTGCAAACGGTGGCGGCTACTACCACTACTCTTACTCCGTCGTGCGCGGCTGTGACCGCATCGTCCCGGTGGATATTTACGTGCCCGGCTGTCCGCCGACTGCTGAAGCGCTGCTCTACGGATTGATACAGTTGCAAAACAAGATCAGGCGCACCAGCACCATTGCACGTTGAAACGAATTGACGAGACTGACGAGAGGAAAATGGGCACCCGCCTCGAATTACTTTGCCAGAATCTAGAACTGGGGCTTGGTGAGCGTATCGTCAGCCTGAATACCGCGTTGAGTGAAGTCACTCTGGAAGTGGCGGCCGAACATTATCTCGAGGCCGCGCGTACGCTGCGCGACCATCCTGATCTGGCCTTTGCGCAGTTGATAGATCTCAGTGGCGTCGATTATTCCGCGTGGGGCGATGGTGCCTGGACGGGTTTGCGTTATGCTGCCGTCTGCCATCTGCTGTCCCTTGAGCACAACTGGCGCCTGCGCCTGCGCGTCTTCGCGCCGGACAGCAGCTTTCCGGTGCTGCCTTCGCTGGTTGGCGTGTGGAGTGGTGCCGATTGGTACGAGCGCGAAGCCTTTGATCTGTATGGCATCCACTTCGAAGGCCATCCTGATCTGCGCCGTATCCTCACGGATTACGGTTTTGTCGGCCATCCTTTCCGCAAGGACTTCCCGATTTCAGGCCATGTCGAGATGCGCTATGACCCCGATCAGCGTCGCGTCGTCTATCAGCCGGTGACGATCGAGTCGCGCGAGAATACGCCACGCGTCATCCGTGAGGAAAATTACGGAGATGTGCGCTGATGGCCGAGATACGCAATTACACCCTCAACTTTGGCCCGCAACATCCGGCGGCGCATGGCGTGCTGCGACTGGTGCTCGAACTCGACGGCGAAGTCATTGTCCGGGCCGATCCGCACATCGGCCTGCTCCATCGTGGCACCGAAAAGCTGGCGGAAACCAAGACCTGGCTGCAGGCGCTGCCCTACATGGACCGGCTCGACTATGTGTCGATGATGTGCAACGAGCATGCCTACTGCCTGGCAGTGGAAAAGCTTCTCGGTGTCGAAGTGCCGGTCCGTGCCCAGTACATTCGTGTCATGCTGGACGAGGTGACGCGCATTCTCAACCATCTGCTCAACATCGGCACGCACGCACTCGACATCGGCGCCATGACCATGGTGCTCTACACCTTCCGCGAGCGCGAAGACCTGATGGACGTATATGAAGCGATTTCCGGCGCGCGCATGCATGCAGCCTATTATCGTCCGGGTGGCGTCTATCGTGACCTGCCCGAACGCATGCCGCAGTACACCGAAAGCAAGTTCAAGAATGCTGATACGGTGAAGCGGCTCAATGAGGCGCGTCAAGGTTCGGTGCTTGATTTTATCGAGGATTTCACCGACCGCTTTCCGGCCTATGTTGACGAATACGAAACTTTGCTGACCGACAACCGCATCTGGAAGCAGCGCACCGTCGGTGTCGGTGTCATCTCGCCCGAACGCGCCCTCGCGCTGGGTTTTACCGGTCCGATGCTGCGCGGTTGCGGCATCGCATGGGATTTGCGCAAGAAGCAGCCCTACGAAGTCTATGACCGCATGGAATTCGACATTCCCGTCGGCACCAATGGCGACTGCTATGACCGCTATCTGGTGCGTATCGAGGAAATGCGCCAGGCCAACCGCATTGTCAGGCAATGCATCGACTGGCTGCGTAACGATTCTGCAAAAGGCGCCGGACCGGTCATCACCGATAACCGCAAGGTTGCACCGCCGCCGCGCGCCCGGATGAAGGGCGGTATGGAAGATCTGATCCACCACTTCAAGTTGTTCACCGAAGGCATGCATGTGCCACCGGGCGAAGCCTATGCAGCCATCGAACATCCCAAGGGTGAGTTTGGCGTGTATGCCATTTCCGACGGTGCCAACAAACCGTATCGCATCAAGTTGCGCTCGCCGGGCTTCCCGCACTTGGCCGCCACCGACGAGCTGGCCCGCGGACACATGATCGCCGACGCCACGGCCATTATCGGCACCATCGACCTGGTGCTGGGTGATACAGACAGGTAACACTATGCTGAGCCAGGACGCCATTCACAAGATTGATCGCGAAATCGCCAAATATCCGGAAGGCCAGAAGCAATCGGCTGTCATGGCTGCGCTGGCCATCGTGCAGGCAGAGCAGGGAGGCTGGCTGTCCAGGGAGGTGATGCTCGATGTCGCAGAATATCTGGGCATGCCGCATGTGGCAGTTTTCGAGGTGGCCAGTTTCTACAATATGTATGAACTGGCGCCGGTCGGAAAATACAAAATCACCGTCTGCACCAATCTTCCCTGCGCATTGTCCGGCGGTGTACATGCCGCGGATTATCTGAAGCAGAAATTGGGCATCGATTTCAACGAAACGACGGCGGATGGCAAATTCACCCTGAAGGAAGGCGAGTGCATGGGCGCCTGCGGTGATGCGCCGGTGATGCTGGTGAATAACATGCGCATGTGCAGCTACATGTTGCCTGAAAAAATTGACGCACTCATCGAGGAGTGCAAGTGATGGCTGGACTTGGCTTCATTCTCAATGCCGAAGAGGGTGAGCGCGGCTGGCGTCTCGATGCGTATCAGAAGCGCGGCGGCTATGCCGCATTGCGCAAGATCATCGAGGGGAAAATCCCGCCCGACGATATCATTGCCGAACTGAAAAAATCCTCCCTGCGTGGGCGCGGTGGCGCTGGTTTTCCGACGGGTCTGAAGTGGAGTTTCATGCCGCGCAATCATGCGGGCGACAAATACGTCGTCTGCAACTCCGACGAAGGCGAGCCGGGCACCTTCAAGGATCGTGACATCCTGCGCTGGAATCCGCACATGGTCATCGAAGGGCTGATCATTGCCGGCTATGCCATGGGGTGCGCACGTGGTTACAACTACATCCACGGCGAGATCTGGGAGATCTACAAGCGTTTCGAGGAAGCGCTCGATGAAGCGCGTGCCGCCAATCTGCTTGGCAGGAATATTCTCGGTTCCGGCTTCAGCTACGAGCTGAATGCCCATCACGGCTATGGCGCCTACATCTGCGGCGAGGAGACGGCACTGCTCGAATCGATCGAAGGCAAGAAAGGGCAGCCGCGCTTCAAGCCGCCGTTTCCGGCCAATGTCGGCCTCTACAATATGCCGACCACCATCAACAATACCGAAACCTTTGCTTCGGTACCCTACATCATCAACGAGGGGGGTGAGAAGTTCCTCGAACTGGGTAAGCCGAATAACGGCGGCACCAAGCTGTTTTCCGTTTCCGGTCATGTTAATCGCCCGGGTAATTTCGAAGTACCGATGGGCCTGCCCTTCAAGGATCTGCTCGAGATGGCGGGGGGGGTGCGCGGTGGGCGCAAGCTGAAGGCCGTGATTCCCGGGGGGTCGTCTTCGCCCGTATTGCCGGCCGACATCATGATGGACTGCACGATGGATTACGATTCCATCGCCAAGGCCGGTTCGATGCTGGGCTCGGGCGCGGTTATCGTCATGGACGAGACAACCTGTATGGTGAATGCGTTGCTGCGCCTGGATTATTTCTATTACGAGGAATCCTGCGGGCAATGCACCCCCTGTCGCGAAGGGACCGGCTGGCTCTGGCGCGTGGTCAATCGCATCGAGCATGGCAAAGGGCGTCCCGAAGACCTCGATATGCTGATGAGCATCACGACCAACATCATGGGACGGACCATCTGTGCCCTGGGCGATGCCGCCTCGATGCCGGTGCAAAGTTTCATCAAGCATTTCAGGTCGGAATTCGAATATCACATCGAACACAAGCGCTGCCTCGTACCGCCGGAAATCCAGCGGGCCGGCAGCGACTTCTTCAAGGTGGCGTAGCGTCATGCTGGACATCGAAATCGACGGCAAGAAAACCGAGGTGGCCGAGGGCAGCACCGTGCTGGATGCCGCATTCAAGCTCGGCATCTACATTCCGCATTTTTGTTACCACAAGAAACTCTCGATTGCCGCCAATTGCCGTATGTGTCTGATCGAGGTCGAGAAGGCACCCAAGCCGCTGCCTGCCTGCGCCACACCGGTGACCAAGGGCATGAAGGTGCAGACCCATTCGCAACTCGCCGTCCATGCCCAGAAGGGCGTCATGGAGTTCCTGCTGATCAATCATCCGATGGATTGTCCGGTATGTGATCAGGGTGGCGAGTGCCAGTTGCAGGATCTGTCGGTCGGTTATGGCGAGGGCTCTTCGCGCTATCAGGAAGAAAAACGCGTGGTGAGCAACAAGGACATGGGCCCGCTCGTCGGCACCGAGATGACGCGCTGCATCTACTGCACGCGCTGCGTGCGTTTTGCCGAAGAGATTGCCGGCCTGCGCGAGATCGGCCAGGCGTTTCGCGGCGAACATTCGGAGATCATGCCGTTCATCGAGGAAACGGTGGATACCGAGCTCTCGGGAAATATCATCGATATCTGCCCGGTGGGTGCGCTGACGTCCAAACCGTTCCGGTTTGCGGCACGTACCTGGGAGCTGTCGCGGCGCCGCTCGATCAGCCCGCACGATGGCCTGGGCTCGAACCTCATCGTCCAGACCAAGCACGACAAGGTGCTGCGCGTGCTGCCTTTTGACAACGAGGACATCAATGAGTGCTGGCTCTCCGACAAGGATCGTTTCTCCTACGAAGGCCTCAATGCACAAGGAGAACATGGTCGCCTGACGAAGCCGATGATTCGCCAGTGTGACGGCTGGCGCGAGGTGGATTGGCAAACAGCGCTGGAATTCGTCGGCACGGACCTCAAGCGTGTGATTCATGAGCATGGTGCGGCGGCGCTGGGCGCCCTCGCTTCGCCTCATGCCACGCTCGAAGAACTGTATCTGCTGCAAAAATTGTTGCGTGACCTCGGTAGCGAGAATGTTGATTGCCGTCTGCGCCAGACCGACTTTTCTCTCGACAGCCAGGGGGTCACGCCCTGGCTGGGCATGCGCATCGCCGGGTTTGCCGAGCTGGATCGCGTACTGGTCATCGGCAGTTTCCTGCGCAAGGACCACCCCTTGCTTGCGCAGCGCCTGCGCCAGGCCGCCAAAAAGCAGATGCGACTGAGTCTGCTGCATGTGACCGACGATGACCCGCTGATCCCGCTGGCAGCCAAATCGATTGTGGCGCCCTCGGCCCTGGTGGCCGAGCTGGCCGGCATTGTCAAGGCAGTGGCCGATGCGAAGGGAGTGACCCTCGATGCGTCACTGCCGAATGTGCAGCCTTCCGCGGCGGCCAAAGCGATTGCCGTGAGCCTTGCCAGTGGCGAGAAGGCGGGGATTTTTCTTGGTAATTTTGCCCAGCAGCATGTGCAGTCCGCTGCCTTGCACATGCTCGCGCAAAAGCTGGCGGAATTGACTGGCGCACGTTTTGGCTATCTGGGCGAGGCGGCGAACTCTGTCGGCGCCTATCTGGCCAAGGCCGTACCGGGTGGAAACGGCTTGAACGCTTCGCGCCTGTTCTGCGAACCGCGCCGTGCCTACGTCGTACTCAATGCCGAACCGGAGCTCGATAGCGCGAATCCGCAGCAGGCGCTGGCCGCACTCAAGGGCGCTGATCTTGTCGTTGTGCTGTCGCCCTTCAAGAGCCGTGCCCTTGATTACGCGCATGTGATTCTGCCGATTGCTCCCTTTACCGAAACCTCGGGCACCTTCATTAATACAGAAGCCCGGGTGCAAAGCTTCAATGCCGTGGCCAAGCCCCTGGGCGAGACGCGCCCGGCCTGGAAGGTGTTGCGCGTGCTCGGCAACCTGCTCGAACTGCCTGGTTACGAATACGATACCTCGGAAGCGGTACGCGAAGAATGTCTGGGGGGCAAGCCGGAATTTGTTGCAGAACGGCTCAAGCTCCAAAGTGAAGGCCTTTCGATTGATCTGGTGATCTCGACTCCGGCGCTGGAACGGATTGCAGAAGTGCCCATCTATTTTGCCGATTCGCTGGTGCGGCGCGCACCGGCTTTGCAAAAAGCGCGGGATGCCGCACTGCCCAGCGTGCGCATGAATGCCGCGACACTCTCCAGACTCGGCCTGAAGGCCGGCGATCAGGCAAAAGTCAGCGCTGGTGGTACGGCGACCCTGCGTGTGGAACTGGACAAGGCGGTCCCGGAGGGTTGCGTACGCCTCGCCGCAGCCCATGAGCTGACGGCAGCACTCGGCCCGATGCACGGTGAAATCACGGTGGAGCGCGCGTGATGGCCGAACAACTCGTCCTGCAGTTCTTCCAGTGGTTCTGGAACTTCTTCGGTGCCTGGGATGCGGTGTGGGGCGCCGTCAAGCCAGTCTGGCCCTTGATCTGGGTTCTGCTGAAGATTGTTGTCATTCTTGTGCCGCTCTTGCTGTGTGTGGCCTACCTGACGCTGGCCGAACGCAAGGTGATCGGCTTCATGCAGGTGCGCATCGGCCCCAACCGTGTCGGACCGTACGGACTGCTGCAGCCGATTGCCGATGGTCTGAAGCTTTTCTTCAAGGAAGTGCTGGTGCCCAGTGGCGCCAACAAGATGCTGTTCTTCACCGCACCGGTGATGGCGATCGCACCGGCCCTGGCGGCCTGGGCGGTGATTCCCTTCTTCGAAGGAGGAGCGTTATCGAATGCGGATGCGGGCCTTTTCTACATTCTTGGCATGACCTCGATCGGCATCTACGGCGTCATCATTGCCGGTTGGGCTTCGAATTCGAAATATCCCTTCCTTGGTGCGATGCGTGCCTCGGCGCAGATGGTTTCCTACGAAATTGCCATGGGTCTCTCGCTGGTGACGGTGCTGATGGTGTCCAACAGCCTGAACTTCACCGATATCGTCCATGCGCAAAGCCGCGGCTGGTTTGCCGAGCGCGGCGTGGGCTTCCTTTCCTGGAACTGGCTGCCACTGCTGCCAATGTTCGTCGTCTATTTCATTTCCGGTATTGCGGAGACCAACCGCCTGCCTTTCGACGTGGTGGAAGGTGAGTCGGAGATCGTCGCCGGCCACATGGTCGAGTATTCCGGCATGGCCTTTGCCATGTTCTTTCTCGCCGAGTACGCCAACATGATTCTCGTCTCGACGCTGGCTTCGACGATGTTTCTCGGCGGCTGGCTCTCGCCGGTGAGTTTTCTGCCCGACGGGTTTCACTGGCTGGCGCTCAAGGTGGCCTTCTTCCTGTTTGTTTATCTGTGGGCTCGCGCCACCTTCCCGCGCTACCGTTACGACCAGATCATGCGCCTGGGCTGGAAGATTTTTGTGCCGCTGACCCTGTTGTGGATCATCGTCATTGGCACCTGGATGGTGTCACCTTTCAACATTTTCAAGTGAGGAACGAGATGACGCATCTCAACGCTCGCTTTGCTTTTCTACCCGTGCCCAAGACGGTTCGGCGGGAGGTCTGACATGGGAGCCAGAGACTTTCTCGGCAGCCTGCTCCTGAAGGAGCTTTTCAAAGGCATGCGCCTGACCGGACGGTATTTCTTCGCACCGAAGATTACTGTTCAATTTCCCGAAGAGAAGACACCGCAGAGCAATCGCTTTCGCGGTCTGCATGCCCTGCGTCGTTATCCGAGCGGCGAGGAGCGCTGCATTGCCTGCAAACTGTGTGAGGCCGTCTGTCCGGCCATGGCCATCACCATCGACTCCGATGAGCGCGACGACGGGCACGGACAGACTTCACGGCGGACGACGCGTTACGACATCGATCTAACGAAGTGCATCTTCTGTGGCTTTTGCGAGGAGGCCTGCCCGACGGATGCCATCGTCGAGACGCGGGTGCTCGAATATCATGGCGAGCAGCGTGGAGATCTCTACTACACCAAGCAGATGTTGCTGGCCGTAGGCGAGAAATACGAAGAGCAGATCGCTGCCGACCGCGAACAGGATGCCAAATACCGCTGACCGATATGGAATTCAAGACCGTACTTTTCTACATTCTTTCGACGATCCTCATCGTTGCGGCCCTGCGCGTGATCACCTCGCGCAACCCGGTGCATGCCGTGCTGTTTCTGGTGCTGGCCTTCTTCAACGCCAGCGGCATCTGGTTTCTGTTGCAGGCCGAGTTCCTCGCCATCGCCCTGGTCGTCGTCTATGTCGGTGCGGTGATGGTGCTGTTCCTCTTTGTCGTCATGATGCTCGATATCAACCTCGAACGCTTGCGTCAGGGTTTCTGGAACAACCTCTGGCTCGGCGGGCCGATTGCCCTGCTGATGGTGGCCGAGATGGTGGCCGTACTCTCGACGCGCGGCTTTGGCCTGGATGCCATGCCGGCACCGGCTGAAGCGGCCGGTTCCAATACCAAGACGTTGGGCATTGCCATTTACACGAATTATTTTTATCCCTTCGAACTGGCTTCGGTGATTCTGCTGATCGCACTGATTGCGGCGGTTGTCCTCAATCTGCGGCAACGGCGCGGCAACAAGCAGTTGCATCCTGTCGATCAACTTGCCGTCAAGCGCGAGGATCGCGTGCGACTGGTTTCGATGCCTGCCGAGAAGGAATAAGTCATGCCCAGCCTGAGCCACTTCCTGATTCTTGGTGCCATCCTGTTCGCGATCGGCATCGTTGGCATCTTCCTCAACCGGAAGAATCTGATCGTCCTGCTGATGGCCATCGAGCTGATCCTGCTGGCGGTCAACATGAACTTCGTCTCTTTTGCCTATTTTCTCAATGATATGGGTGGCCAGGTCTTCGTCTTCTTCATCCTGACGGTCGCTGCTGCCGAGGCGGCCATCGGTCTTGCCATCCTCGTCGTGCTGTTTCGCAATCTGCGCACGATTCATGTCGACGACATCGATAGTCTGCAGGGATAAACATGGAAATGCATCCTTACGCAATCTGGGTTCCCCTGGCGCCGCTGTTCGGAGCGATCATCGCAGGACTATTCAGCGGAGTGATCGGCCGGGCCGGTGCCCACTGGGTCACCTGCATCGGCGTGACCATTGCGCTGGTGCTCTCCTGGTTCATTTATCAGGATGTCGATGCCGGCCATATTTACAATGCGGCGGTCTATACCTGGACGACCAGCGGCAGCATCCGCTTCGACGTTGGCTTTCTCATCGACAAGCTGACCGTCACCATGATGATGGTGGTCACTTTCGTCTCGCTGATGGTGCACATCTACACCATTGGCTACATGGCGCACGACGAGGAGAACTGGCCCGAGGGCAGCCTTGCCGGAACCCACAGTTACCAGCGCTTCTTTTCCTACATTTCGCTCTTCACCTTCTCGATGCTGATGCTGGTGATGAGCAACAACTTCATGCAGCTCTTCTTCGGCTGGGAAGCCGTTGGCCTGGTGTCCTATCTGCTGATCGGTTTCTGGTCGTGCCGGCCCTCGGCGGTGTACGCCAACCTGAAAGCCTTCCTGGTCAATCGTGTCGGTGATTTCGGTTTTCTGCTGGGCATCGGCCTGGTTGCTGCGTATTGTGGCTCGGTGAACTATTCCGACGTGTTCGCACAAGCGCAGATGCTGGCCGGCACGACGATCGAGCTCTTCCCGGGCGTACCCTGGCTGGTGGTGACGGTGATCTGCCTGTGCCTGTTCGTCGGCGCCATGGGTAAGTCCGCACAGTTCCCGCTGCATGTCTGGCTGCCAGATTCAATGGAAGGTCCGACACCGATCTCCGCACTGATTCATGCTGCCACCATGGTCACCGCCGGGATCTTCATGGTGGCGCGCATCTCGCCCCTGTTCGAACTGTCGGATGCTGCCTTGTCGTTCGTCATCGTCATTGGTGCGATCACCGCGTTCTTCATGGCACTCATCGCCATCATCCAGACCGACATCAAGCGTGTCGTCGCCTACTCGACCCTCTCCCAGCTCGGTTACATGACAGCGGCCCTGGGCGCCTCTGCTTATTCGGCGGCGATCTTCCACCTGGTCACGCATGCTTTCTTCAAGGCGGTGCTCTTCCTTGGCGCCGGCTCGGTGATCATTGCCATGCATCATGAGCAGGACATGCGCAAGATGGGCGGCCTGCGCAGGTACATGCCGATCACCTATCTGACCGTCCTGATCGGAGCGCTGGCCAATGCCGGCATTCCGCCCTTTGCCGGTTTCTTCTCGAAGGATTCGATTCTCGAGGCGATTCATCTGTCGACAACCGCCGGCTCGGGTTTTGCCTATGCATTGCTCCTTGCCGGGGTATTTGTTGGCGGCTTCTATTCCTTCCGTCTGGTCTTCTTCACCTTTCACGGCAAGGAGCGTTTCCGCGAAGTCACGCACGACCACGACAGTCATGATCATCACGGTCATCACGGGCCGGTTGTGCCCAGGGAGTCACCTTGGGTGGTGACCGTACCCCTGCTGCTACTGGCGATTCCCTCGATGATTGCCGGCTGGCTGATGATCGGCCCCACCCTGAACGGCAGCCACTTTGACGGCTCGATCTTCATGGCACCCGAGCACCCGGCGATGGCGCGGATGGCCGAGGAATTCCATGGTGCCTGGAATATGGTGCTGCATGGCCTGACGGCACTGCCGACCTGGCTGGGCCTGACCGGTGCCGCACTGGCCTGGTATCTGTACATCGTGCGCCCCGAATTGCCCGGGGTGATCAAGAAAAAATTTGGTTTGATCTCCTTCATCCTCGAAGAAAAATACGGCTTCGATCGCTTCAACGACTGGTTCTTCGCCGGCGGCTCGCGTCTGCTTGGGCGCGGGTTGTGGAAAGCCGGCGACCGGGCGCTCATCGATGGTGTGGCGGTCAATGGTTCGGCGAAGACCGTCGGCTGGCTGGCCACCATCGCCCGGCTGTTCCAGACCGGTTACGTTTATCAGTATGCGTTCTCCATGATCATCGGCGTCTTTGTGCTGCTGACCTTGTGGATGAACCGGGTCTAGGAAAGCAAGAATGTTTGGTCTTCCCTTATTGAGTCTTGCCATCTGGCTGCCGATTGCCGGAGGTTTGCTGGTGCTCGCCACAGGTTCGGATCGCAAGGCCGGGTGGGCGCGCTGGATTGCGCTGGTTGCCGCCGTTGCCGGATTCCTGGTCACCCTTCCGCTCTACACCGGCTTCGACCGGTCGACCAGCGACATGCAGTTCATCGAGCTGTTGCCGTGGATTCCGCGCTTTAACATCAACTATCAGCTCGGGGTTGACGGCATATCGGTGCTCTTCATTCTGCTCAACAGCTTCATCACGCCCCTGGTGGTCGTTGCCGGCTGGCGCGTGATTCACGAGAAGGTCGCCCAGTACATGGCCGCCTTCCTCATTATGTCCGGCCTCATGAACGGCATCTTCGCTGCACTCGACGGCATCCTGTTCTACGTTTTCTTCGAAGCCTCGCTGATACCGATGTATATCATCATCGGTATCTGGGGCGGACCGAATCGCGTCTATGCGGCGTTCAAGTTCTTTCTTTATACGATGCTCGGCTCCCTGCTGATGCTGGTTGCACTGATCTGGCTGTTCTTCCAGTCCGGCTTCAGTTTCAACATTCTCGACTGGCATGAGTTGCATATTCCGCTGACGGCGCAGATCTATCTGTTCCTCGCCTTCCTTGCGGCTTTTTCGGTGAAAGTGCCGATGTGGCCGGTGCATACCTGGTTGCCGGATGCGCACGTCGAGGCGCCCACGGGTGGCTCGGTGGTGCTGGCAGCGATCATGCTCAAGCTCGGTGCGTACGGCTTCCTGCGCTTTTCGCTGCCGATCGCACCGGACGCTTCACGCGAGCTGGCCTGGCTGATGATTGCGCTTTCGTTGATCGCCATTTGCTACATCTATTTCGTCGCCCTGATCCAGGCCGACATGAAGAAGCTGGTTGCCTATTCTTCGGTCACCCACATGGGGTTTGTCACACTGGGATTCTTCCTCTTCAACTCGCTCGGTGTCGAAGGTGCCCTGGTGCAGATGATCTCGCACGGATTCATCTCCGGCGCCATGTTCCTCTGTGTCGGTGTGCTCTATCACCGCACGCACAGCCGCCTGATTGCCGATTATGGCGGCGTTGTCCACACCATGCCGAAATTCGCCGCCTTCTTCGTTCTTTTTGCCATGGCCAATTCCGGGCTGCCGGCAACGAGCGGCTTCGTTGGCGAGTTCATGGTCATCCTTGGTGCGGTCAAGGAAAATTTCTGGATAGGCTTTGCTGCCGCCTCGACGCTCATCTTCGGCGCCGCCTACTCGTTATGGATGATCAAGCGGGTGGTCTATGGCCCGGTCGGCAACAAGCATGTCGCCGAAATGAAGGATGTCGATTCCCATGAATTCATCGTCCTGGCCGTTCTTGCCCTGTGCGTGATCGGCATGGGTATTTATCCGCTACCGTTCACCGACGTCATGCACACCTCGGTCGAGAACCTCCTCCAGCACGTCTCCGTGTCCAAGCTGTAAGGAAGAATCAGACATGAATTTCGTAATGCCCGATCTCTATCCTGCCTCGGCGGAGATTTTTGTCCTGGTGATGGCCTGTGCGGTGCTGCTGATCGATCTGATTGCCGGCAAGGAGCGGCGCTGGCTGCCCTATCTCGTCACGCAATTGACGCTGGTTGCCGCTTTCGGCATCACGCTGGTGACGCTCGACGGCCAGGGGGTGACCACCTTTAACAGCATGTTCATCGACGACCTGTTCGCCGATTTCCTCAAGCTGGCCCTGTATCCGTCGGTGGCCATCATGCTGGTGTATAGCCGCAACTATCTGGCGCTGCGCGGGCTCGACAAGGGCGAATTCTTTGCGTTGGTGCTCTTTGCCACGCTCGGCATGATGGTGATGATTTCGGCGAGCAACTTCCTCACCATCTATCTTGGTCTCGAGATGCTTGCTCTGTCCCTGTATGCGCTGGTCGCCATCGACCGGACATCAGCGCGCGCCACCGAGGCGGCCATGAAGTATTTTGTCCTCGGCGCACTGGCCTCGGGCTTGCTGCTCTACGGCTTCTCGATGGTCTATGGTGCCGTAGGCAGCCTGGACATTGCCGAAGTGGGGCAGCGCATCGCTTTGGGCGGTGGCAACCGGACCGTGCTGGTGTTCGGCCTCGTCTTCATCATCGCCGGTCTGGCCTTCAAACTGGGTGTCGTACCCTTCCATATGTGGATTCCGGATGTCTATGAGGGTGCACCGACAGCGGTGACGCTGTTCATCGGTTCGGCACCGAAGCTGGCAGGATTCGCCATTGTCATGCGTATCCTGGTCACCGGGCTGGCCGAACTGGCCGAGCACTGGCAACAAATGCTGATCATCCTCACGGTGCTCTCGATCACGCTGGGCAATCTGGCGGCCATCGTCCAGCAGAACCTCAAGCGCATGCTTGCCTATTCGACCATCTCGCACATGGGCTATATGTTGCTGGGTGTGCTCTCCGGGATTGTGGGTGGTGATCCGCGTTTTGCCCTCAATGCCTACAGCTCGGCGATGTTCTATGTCTTCGCCTATGTGTTGATGAGTCTGGGTGCCTTCGGCATGATTCTGCTGCTCTCCCGCGCCGGTTTCGAGGCCGAGAACATCGAGGACTTCAAAGGGTTGAACAAACGCAGCCCGTGGTTTGCCGCAATGATGCTGATCCTGATGTTCTCGATGGCGGGCGTGCCGTTCTTCATCGGCTTTTTTGCCAAACTGGCCGTTCTGCAGGCGGCCATTGCGGCGAAGCTGGTCTGGCTTGCCGTGTATGCCGTGATCTTCTCGCTGATTGGCGCCTACTACTATCTGCGCGTCGTCAAAGTCATGTATTTCGAGGCGCCCACAGACACCCTTCCCATCGAGGCGCCGCGTGACATGCGCGTTTTGCTTTCACTCAACGGCCTGGCCGTGGCGCTTCTGGGCATCCTGCCGCAAGGCCTTCTCGAATACTCGATCATTTCGACTTACGCCTTTCTTGCCGGGCATTGACGCCTTGGCTTCACCGGACTGCCAGATGGCCGTCCGGTGTGATCCTTGCGCACATCTTCGAGGATATCCATGAACGACGATCCTCTGCGTGAAGTCTGTCTCGACAGCGAAGAGCTCTTTAACGGCTCCTTGCTGCATGTGCTGCGTGATACCGTACGTTTGCCCGATGGCCGTGAAGCCTGCCGCGAATATGTCGATCATCCTGGAGCGGTGGTGATCATCGCCGAATTGCCGAACGGCAAGCTCGTCTTCGAGCGACAGTTCCGCTATCCGCTCGATCAGGTTTTTCTTGAATTGCCCGCAGGCAAGCTGGATCCGGCCGAAGAGCCCCTCGCTGCAGCACGTCGTGAATTGCGCGAGGAAACCGGTTATGTGGCGCAGCACTGGTATCACCTGGGCGTGATGCATCCGTGCATCGGCTACTCGAATGAGCGCATCGAGATCTTTTTTGCGCGGGGGCTGACACAGATCGGCAATCAACTCGATGACGAGGAATTTCTGGAAATCCTCGAAATGAGTGCCGCCGAAGCCGACCAGGCGATTCGCACCGGTCGCCTGACCGATGGCAAGAGCATCGCTGCGCTGTATTGGGCGCAACGACTCCTGGAAGGACGCTGGCCCTTGCAGGAAGGGCGGGTTTGACGCCGTGTTGCCACCACTGACTTTTCGGTGTGCGGCTTGTGCATCGGATGCTGGTCCCCTCGACAGGAATCGAACCTGTATCTGCCGCTTAGGAGGCGGCCGTTCTATCCATTGAACTACGAGGAGC
>CAZSHO010000022.1:5739-39870 GCA_964607005.1 uncultured Rhodocyclaceae bacterium | reverse complement strand
CCCTGGAAGGCGACGTAGATCAGCTCCGGCACGACGACGCCCTTGCTGAAGGTGGCCGCCAGCGAATCCGGCGTGACACCCCGGAGGAACAGCTTGTCGAGGTTGCCGAAAACGGCACCGCCCTCGCCGAAGGCCAGGCTGTAGCCGTAGATGACCCACAGCAGGCTGATCAGCGCGAAGACGGCGAAGACTTGCATGAGCACCGAGAGCAGGTTCTTGCTGCGTACCATGCCGCCATAGAACATCGCCAGACCGGGCAGCGACATGAGAATGACGAAGGCCGTGGCGACCATCAACCAGGCGCTGTCGCCTTTGTCGGGTCGCAGCGGTTGGGTGATTTCGGCCAGAGCCGAAGTGCTCATGGCGAACAGCAGCAGACAGGTGAATGGCCGTTTCATCTGATTTCTCCTAAAGCGCATCGTCGCCCGTCTCGCCGGTACGGATGCGGATGGCCTGTTCGAGGTCGAAGACGAAGATCTTGCCGTCGCCGATCTTGCCGGTGCTGGCCGATTTTTCGATGGCCTCGATCACCTGCTCGAGCAGTTCGTCCTTGACGGCGGCCTCGACCTTCACCTTGGGCAGGAAGTCGACGACGTACTCGGCGCCGCGGTAGAGCTCGGTGTGGCCCTTCTGGCGGCCGAAGCCCTTCACCTCGGTGACGGTGATGCCGGCCACGCCGACGGCGGAGAGTGCTTCGCGCACCTCGTCGAGCTTGAATGGCTTGATGATGGCGGTAACGAGTTTCATGGCGGTTCCTTTCAGAAAGTGCGGCTGACCGAGAGAATGAAGATGTCGCGCCCGGCATTTTTGGTGTGGGTGGCCCCCGTCCAGTCGTTGCCGAAGCAGTAGGGCTGCACCAGACCGGCGCCGTTGGGCGTGCAGCTGCCTTTGGCGTTAGTGCCGACGTAGGCGGCGCCAACCACCCAGCCGGAGAGGTCCTTGGTGACACCGAGCTTCCAGTCGGTGTAGTCGCCGTTGGAGCGGCCGTTGCTGTAGTTCCGGAAGTTCAGGTGGCCGAGGTGGCCGTTGATCCCCCAGCCGTCACCCAGGTCGTAGGCGGCCGACAGGTCGAGGTAGCCCGAACCCCTGGTGTGCGGCACCGAGAAGTAGTCGCCGAGCGAATGGAAGTATTTGAGCGAGAGGAACTTCCAGCTTGCGCCGAGGTAGAGCTCCTTGTTGTTCACCGAACCGCCATGCACGCGCGTCGTCCGGGCGTTGGTGATGGGGGCGGCGGCCGGCGCATCCGTGCCGGGATAGTAGTAATGGATGGCGCCGACATCCAGGCCCCAGCCATCCCAGGTCTTCTTCCAGCCGCCGTAGAAATCCATCTCCAGGTTGCCCGAGGGGTAGCCGGCGCCCGGATTCACGTTGGAGTTCCAGTTGCCGGCGTAGAAGCCGCTGGCGTGCGCGTAGTCGAAGCCGCCCTGCAGGGCCGGCTTGCCGAAGGTCTGGTCGATGCCGCGAAAGCGATAGCTGCTGAAGAGGCCGAGATTGGCCGTCAGGGTGTGCGGGCTGGCCGGGGTGGCGTCGGTCATCGGCGCGCTCTGCGCGTGGGCGGCGAAAGGCGAGAGAAGGCCGGAGCTGACCGTGATCGCAAAAAATAGCTTGTACATGACGCATTCCTCAAGACGCGATGCAGATGCCCATGCCAATGCAGCAACCGTGCCAGACAGAAAATATCTTTTACTTACAAAAGAATGGCAAACAATCACGACTTCGATCGTGTCAGGCGTGCACCAGAAACTTGCAAAATTCCCGGCATTGCACCAATAGCTGTCGCCCCGGTTTTGTGCCTTGACGCATCGGCACGGTGCAGAGAAAGCCCCGCTGCTGTCCGCTTTGCGGATTTTTCGGCATACTCTCAACCATCAAACATCGATTTTTCTCCCGCACCATGCTCAATCCAGGATTTCTTGAAGAGCTCTCCGCAAAGCTCGGCGAGCTTGCCGCCAGCAGCCCGGCACGCGATCTGGAAAAAAATGCCCGTGTCCTGCTGGGCAGTTTCTTCAGCCGTCTCGATTTCGTGCCGCGCGAAGAATTCGAAGTGCAGCAGGAAGTGCTGGCGCGCACACGCGCGCGGCTCGAGGCACTCGAAACCCGCCTCGCCGAGCTGGAAACGCGGCGCTGAGCGTGCCACACACGTGGCTGCCTCTTCTTACACCCGCACCGCCATCGGCTTTCACTGGCTGATCGCCTTGCTGATTTTCTCGACCTTTCCGCTCGGCCTCTACATGCACGGGCTGCCCTTCTCGCCGCGTCAGCTGCAACTCATCTCGTATCACAAGTGGCTGGGGGTGACGATCTTCATGCTGGCGTTTCTGCGCGTCCTCTGGCGCCTGGGTCATCCGGCCCCGCCATTGCCGGACACCCTGCCGGCCTGGCAGCGCCTCGCAGCCCTGGCGACCCATCACCTGCTGTATCTGCTGCTCATCGTGATTCCCCTCTCGGGCTGGCTGATGAGCTCGGCCAAGGGCGTGCCGGTCGTCTATCTGGGCCTTGTCCCGCTGCCTGATCTGGTCGATCGGGACAAAGCGCTGGGCGAACTCCTCGCACGCGTGCATCAAGTGCTCAACCTCGCGCTCGCCGTGCTGGTCGTCACCCACGTGCTGGCAGCACTCAAGCATCACTTCCTGGATCGTGATGATGTCCTCGTGCGCATGATCCCGATCCTCAAACCATGGCGAAAATCATGAAAAAAATTTTCCTGTGCGCCCTGCTTCTGTCGCTTGCCGTGACGAACACCGCCCGCGCCGAACTGGATGCAACAAAAAGTCGCGTGAGCATCCTCTCCAAACAGATGGGTGTGCCGGTGGAGGGCGATTTCAGGCGCTTCACGGCGCAGATCACCTTCGACCCGGCAAAGCCGGCCGAAAGCCGGGCGCACGTCGAGATCGACATCGCCAGCTTTGATCTGGGTTCGGAAGAATTCAACCGCGAGACGCGCAAGCCGGAATGGTTCGATGCGGCGAAATTCCCCAAGGCAATCTTCGTCAGCAGCACGCTCGCACCCGCCGGCAAGGACAGGTTTCACGCAACCGGACGGCTCACCATCAAGGGAGTGACGCATGAAGTCGTGGCACCCGTACACTATCGACAGGAAGCCGGCGCGCAAGTCTTCGAGGGCGTGCTGCCGATCCGGCGCCTGCAGTTCAACATCGGCAGCGGTGCCTGGAAAGACACCTCGGTCGTCGCCGATGAGGTCGGTATCCGTTTTCGTCTCGTCAACCGCAGCAGGTAATCATTCTTTTCAGGAGCCCACGCCATGCGCATCCGCCGCCTTCTCGCCGTTCTGCCAGCACTGACTTTTACGCCGGTCTTCGCGCAGACCTACAACATCGATCCGAACCATACCCATCCGAGTTTCGAGACCAGTCACATGGGCATTTCGGTGTGGCGCGGCCTGTTTACGAAAACCGGTGGCACGATCGTTCTCGATCGCAAAGCAAAGACCGGTACCGTTGAAGTGAATATCGACCCTGCATCGATCAACATCGGCAATGCCCAGCTCAACGAACATCTGCGCGGTGCGGATTTCTTTGATGTCGCCAAGTTTCCCAAAATCACCTATACGGGCCGCATCAGCGAATGGAAGGGGGATGCGCCGGCCGCTGTCGAGGGCGAGCTTTCGCTGCACGGGGTCACCCACCCGCTCAAGCTTGTCATCAACACCTTCAAATGCATTCCTCATCCGATGTTGAAGCGCGAGGTGTGCGGCGCCGACGCTGCGGGCAGCTTCAAGCGCTCCGAGTTCGGCATCCGCTACGGACTGCCCCTGCATGGTGACGAGATGAAGCTCGCCATCCAGGTCGAAGCGATCAAGGCGGATTGAGCGGCATGACGCTCCGCCTCAAGCGCGCCTACGCCGCAGCCGAACCGGCCGATGGCCAGCGCATTCTCATCGACCGGTTGTGGCCGCGCGGCCTGACCAAAGAGAAGGCGGCGATTGACGAATGGATGAAGGAGATCGCCCCTTCCACCGAATTGCGTAAATGGTTTGGCCATGACGCGCAGAAATGGCCGGAGTTCCAGAAGCGCTATCACGCCGAGCTGAAGGGCAACCCCTTGCTCGCCGAGCTGAAAGCGCGCCTCAAGGCAGGGCCGGTCACACTCGTCTATTCCGCCAAGGATGAGGAACATAACGACGCCATCGTGCTGCGCCAACTGCTCGAAGGCCGTCTGAAATAAAAGTCGTTTTGTCTGCCGCCCCGCATCCACTACACTGGCCGGCATCATGTCCCTTGCCGTTCTGAAAAGCCGTGCGCTTGCCGGCATGCAAGCACCGGAAGTCACCGTCGAAGTACATCTGGGCCGCGGCCTGCCGGCCTTCACCATTGTCGGACTGGCCGACCTTGAAGTGCGCGAGGCGCGCGAGCGTGTGCGTGCCGCCATTCAGAATGCACGTTTCGAATTCCCTGCATCACGCATCACCGTCAATCTGGCGCCGGCCGATCTGCCGAAAGAATCCGGCCGTTTCGATCTGCCCATTGCGCTGGGTATCCTCGCCGCCTCCGGCCAGATCAGCAACAAGCATCTGGCGGAACATGAATTTGCCGGCGAACTGTCGCTTACCGGCGAATTGCGCCCGATTCGCGGTGCGCTGGCGATGTGTCTGGCCGCGCGCGGCGAGGCACGCAGTTTCGTCCTGCCGCCGCAAAGTGCTGCCGAGGCGGCGCTGGTCGGCGGCACCACCATCCTGCCCGCCCGGTCGCTCCTCGAAGTCTGTGCCCACCTGAACGGCCAGACGCCCTTGCAACCCTTTGCCGGCACACCTGTCCAGGCGCTGCCCGACGATGCCGACCTTGCCGACGTCAAGGGTCAGGCGCAGGCCCGGCGCGCACTCGAAGTCGCTGCTGCCGGCGGCCACAGTCTGCTCATGAGCGGGCCGCCCGGTACCGGCAAATCGATGCTTGCCGCGCGCCTGCCCGGCCTCCTGCCGCCGATGTCTGATGACGAGGCGCTTGAGGCGGCAGCGCTGCATTCCCTCAATGGCAGTTTCCGTCTCGAACGCTGGCGTCAGCGCCCGTTCCAGGCGCCGCACCATACGGCTTCGGCACCGGCGCTGGTCGGTGGCGGGGCCACCCCCAGGCCGGGCGAGATCTCGCTCGCGCATCACGGCGTGCTGTTTCTCGACGAACTGCCCGAGTTCGAGCGGCGCGTGCTCGAGGCGTTGCGCGAGCCGCTCGAATCCGGCCACATCCGCGTCGCGCGTGCGACAGGCCGCGTCGACTATCCGGCGCATTTTCAGCTGATCGCGGCAATGAACCCTTGTCCCTGCGGGCATCTGGGTGAGGCGCGCTGCCGCTGCACACCCGATCAGGTCGCGCGCTACCGGGCAAAAATCTCGGGTCCGCTGCTCGATCGCATCGATCTGCACGTCGAAGTCCCGGCACTCGCCGAGGGCGAGCTGCAAGGCCGCGGCCGTGGCGAGGATTCGGCCAGCGTACGGCGGCGGGTGGTCGCCGCACGCGCGCGCCAGACAGCACGCCAGGGCAAGCCCAACAGCCAGCTCGCCACCCAGGAGATCGATGCGCATTGTGTGCCCGATGCCGCCGGTGCCGAACTCCTCAAGCAGGCCATCGCCCGCCTCGGCCTCTCGGCACGCGCCTACCACCGCGTGCTCAAGGTTGCGCGCACCATCGCCGATCTCGCCGACGCACAGATCCCTGCCGGCACCCACATCGCCGAAGCCATCCACTACCGCCGTCTTGCCGGCGCTGACTTTACGAAGGGCCGCGGCAGCTGAAAACCGCCGCCGGCGAGGCGATGACGGCAAGCCTTTGTTTCATTCAGACCAGGATACAGACCGGTCAGACTTGCTTCCCCTCAAACAAGTTAATGAGAATTATTTGTATTTGATGGGGTTTGCTGTTAGGATGCTGACGGTCCCTGGCTGCGCCTGACGCCTGACAGATGAGACAGATGACCGCTGCCTGAAATCCGCTCTGCACAAAAACGGGTGTTCCAGGCATTGCGAAGCGCCGAAAAACCTTGCGGATCATCATCAATGTCTTTGCAGTTTCTGCCCCGCGTGCAACCAGACAGGCTGCCTCCTCCCCGAAGACGGGCCTGAAAATTTCGACGGACTCCCGATGATCATGATGCGAATTCACCTGCTGTTCTTTTTCTTCGTCGCCTCTTTCGCTGCCTCCGCCCAGGCCGAAGAGAAGGTGCTCAACCTGTATTCGGCACGTCATTACCAGACTGACGAAGCGCTCTACGCCAACTTCACGAAGCTGACGGGAATCAGGATCAATCGCATCGAGGGCAAGGAGGACGAGCTTCTCGAACGCATCAAGAATGAAGGCCGTCACAGTCCGGCCGACATCTTTCTCACCGTCGATGCCGCCCGGCTGGCGCAGGCCGATGCGCTGGGCCTGTTTGCTCCCGTACAGTCCCGGCTCCTCGACGAGCGGATTCCTGCCCATCTGCGTGCGCCCGGCTGGTATGCCTTTTCCACCCGTGCGCGTGTCATTCTCTACAACAAGGTGGCCGTCAATCCGGCCGACGTACAAAACTATGAAGATCTGGCCAATCCGGCCCTGAAGGGCAAGGTCTGCGTGCGCTCCGGCGCCCACCCCTACAATCTTTCTCTCGGCTCCGCCCTGATCCATCATCTGGGCGAACAAAAAACCGAGGCTTGGGCAAAAGGCCTGGTGGCCAACTTCGCGCGCACACCCAAAGGCGGCGACACCGACCAGATCAGGGCGGTGGCGGCGGGAGAATGTGGTGTGACGATCTCGAACTCCTACTACATCGCCCGCCTGCTGCGCTCGGACAAGCCGGCCGACAAGCAGGCCATGGAAAGGGTGGGGGTCGTCTGGCCGAATCAGAAAAGTTTTGGCACACACATCAATGTTTCGGGCGGCGGCATGCTGAAGACGGCACCGAACAAGGAAGCCGCGGTGAAATTCCTCGAATACCTCGCCAGTGACGAGGCGCAGGCCTATTTTGCCAATGGCAACAACGAGTGGCCTGCCGTGAGCACCGTGAACGTGAGAAACCCGGCCCTTGAAGCACTCGGCACCTTCAAGGCCGATACGCTCAACATCGGCACGCTGTCGAAGAACACGGTCCTCTCCCAGAAAATTTTTGACCGTGCCGGATGGCGCTGATCCTGTCAGGCGGACTCCTGCGAAACCGCTCGAAGCGACGCTGCCAGCTTGTTGATTGCATGGAGGCATAAACACAACAAGCTGAATCAATTCAAAAATTTTAGGTGAATCCGCCTGGAACCGACTCATGTTTGCCGCGCTCTGAGCCGTTAATGACAGTACGCAAACAACACGGAGGTGTACCGTGGCGACAACGGCTCAAGGCAAGGTCATGAAGGTGGTGGCACCTTTTCGCGACGAAGCACTCTGGCGCAAACGGGGCTCGAGATGGACCTGCATCAGGACCGGCCCCCTGTTGCACTGGATGATCGGCAAGCCCTACCACGAAGTCTCACGCTACATCGAACGCAAGGGCTGGCGGGTCGTCTGGGGTTAGCAGGCCGAAGTCCTCGCGCTCCCCCTGGCAATCTGTCGCGAGACTGCGATCAGTGGCAGCACACCGACGGCAACGATCGCCAGTGCGGCGGTTGATGCTTCCGTCAGCCGCTCATCGGACGCCAGCGTGTAGGCCTGTGTGGCCAGCGTATCGAAATTGAACGGCCGCATCACCAGCGTCGCCGGCAATTCCTTCATCACATCGACAAAAACCAGCAGTCCTGCCGTGAGCAGGCTGCCGCGCAGCAGCGGCAGATGAACGCGCCTGAGCATCTCGCCCTGCCCGCTGCCGAGCGAGCAAGCGGCCGTATCCATGCTCGGCGTGATCTTGACCAGGCTCGCTTCCACCGTCTGCAAGGCGAGCGAAAGAAAGCGCACCAGATAGGCATACACCAGTGCGGCGATACCGCCGGTGAGGATCAACCCGGGGCTGCTCCCCGTCCAGGCGATGACCAGCCCGGCCAGCCAGTTGTCCAGACGTGCGACCGGGATCAGGACACCAACGGCGATGACCGCGCCGGGCACGGCATAGCCCAGACCGACGACATGGTTCAGCCAGCGCGGCCAGGCCGCGCGCGACAGGCGGGCGGCATAGGCGAGCACCACGGCGAGCACCACGGCGAGCACGGCGGACAATGCGGCCAGCGTGAAACTGTTGCCGGCCAGTTGCACAAAGCGTGCGCCGAACTGCGCATCGCCCTCGGTCAGCGACATATGCAGCAAAATGCCGGCCGGCAGCAGGAAGCCCAGCGCCAGAGGCAATGCACAGACAAGGCAGGCGCCGACTGCGGCGCCTCCTGACAGACGCTGTCCCGGCAGGGGCCGATTGCGCCCGGTCGTGTTGTGGAAGCGGGCACGGCCGCGACTCATGCGTTCGATCAGCAAGATCAGGATCACGAAACCAAGCAGCGCCGCCGACAGCTGCGCGGCCGCGGCACGGTCGCCGAGCGAAAACCAGGCGCGGTAGATGCCGGTGGTGAAGGTTGGCACGGCAAAATAGGCTACCGCTCCATAGTCAGCCAGGGTTTCCATCAACGCCAGTGCCGCACCGGCTGCCAGCGCCGGGCGCGCCAAGGGCAGCGTGATGCGCAGGAAGCTGCCACAAGCGCCAAGACCGAGCGAGCGGCCGACTTCCTGCATGCCGCTGGCCTGTTCGAGGAATGCCGTGCGCGCCAGCAAATACACGTAGGGATACAACACGCAGACGAACATGACGATGGCGCCACCGAGCGAGCGCACTTCCGGGAACCAGTAGTCCCCTTTCTGCCAGCCGAAGGTTTCACGCAGCCCGCTCTGTACCGGACCGACGAACTGCAGCAGGTCGGTATAGGTATAGGCCATGACATAGGCCGGTACGGCCAGCGGCAACACCAGGGCCCACTCGAAAAAACGCCGTGCGGGAAAGGCATGCATGGTCACCAGCCAGGCCGTGGATGTGCCCACGACGATCACACCGGTGCCAACGCCCAGGCAGAGCCAGAGCGTGTTGGCGATGTATTCGGGCAGCACGGTCGCCGCCAGATGCGCCCAGGTCCCGCCCGTGCCGCCAACCAGCAGATTGGCCCAGACACTGAGGATCGGCATCACCCCCAGCGCCGCGATGGCCAGGGCGACAAGACCGAGCAGACTCAGGCGATTGCCTGCGAAACGGACTGGGAGCGCCGCACTGGATGCGTGCATGACGGAACGGGCTGAAGCATAATGAGAATTGTAATCGATTGCCTGTCCATGCCTCTTCTTGAACTGACAAACGTTTCGCACGCCTACGGCCATCACAGCGTCATCCGCAATCTGTCCTGCGCCATCGGGCGGGGAACGATCGGCTGTCTGCTCGGCCCATCCGGTTGCGGCAAGACCACGGCGCTGCGTGCCATTGCCGGCTTCGAGCGTATTGACCAGGGCGAGATCCGTATCGATGGTGTCACGGTGAGTCGTCCGGATCTGCATGTGCCGCCGGAGCGCCGACGCATCGGCATGGTGTTCCAGGACTACGCCCTCTTCCCGCACCTGAGCGTCGCCGGGAACATCGCCTTCGGCCTGCAAAAGTCAGCCCCCGCGGCACGGCGCAAACGGGTGGAACAGCTCCTCGACACGGTCGGTCTCGCCGGCGCAGGGGGGCAATATCCGCACCAGCTTTCCGGCGGGCAGCAGCAGCGCGTGGCCCTGGCGCGCGCGCTGGCGCCACAACCCGATCTGTTGCTGCTCGACGAGCCTTTTTCAAACCTCGACGGTGATCTGCGCGAGCGGCTCTCGCTCGAGGTGCGCGACATCCTCAAGCGTGCCGGCATCACCGCCATTCTCGTCACCCACGACCAGCACGAAGCCTTTGCCGTGGCGGACGAGATCGGCCTCATGAACGAGGGGCGCATCCAGCAATGGGACACGCCCTACAACCTCTATCACCGGCCGGCCAATCGTTTCGTCGCTGATTTCGTCGGTCAGGGCGCCTTTCTCGAAGGCGAGGTGCTCGGCGCGCAGGAAGTGCGGATCGAACTGGGCACTCTTGCCGGGCGCATTCCGGCCGAGTGCGCAACCGGCCATCCGGGATGTCGCGCCGAGGTGCTGCTGCGCCCCGACGATGTCGTTCATGACGATGCGGCGAACACCCGGGCCGAGATTGTCAGCAAGGCCTTTCGCGGCGCACAGTTCCTCTACCGGCTGCGCCTGCCCAGTGGCCAGCATGTGCTGTCACTGGTGCCCAGCCATCACGATCATGCCATTGGCGAGCACATCGGCATCCGCCTCGACGTTGATCACGTCGTTGTCTTCTGCAACACCTGAGCAGGTTCTTGCCGTCCGGCGTGGCCGCTGGTGCCACGCCCGGTCCGTTCCTCCCGGGCGTCCCCGGCAAAAGTCAGTTGTCGTGACACGGCGCCTCGCTTCTCCGGGCGGGGCGTGCGCAAGCCTTCAGGCAAAGACGCGTGCCCACCACAACCGCGCGCGCAGACCCCAGCCGCTGGTCAGCCCGACTCCGGAAAAACGCACGTTGCGTTGGCCATCGATGATGAACCAGGCCGGTGTTGCGCGCACACCCAGCGCCCAGCCGATCTCGCCTTGCGCATCGACCAGCGCCGGATACGCCAGTTTTCTCTCCTCCATGAAGGCCGCCACCGTGGCACGCTCACCCGACTGCATCGCCAGCGTCAGCACCGGCCAGTCGGTGGCGATACGGGAGATCGTACCTTCCTCGGCGCGACAGACCGGACAAGTGCTCGACCAGATGTAGAGAAGCAGGGGACGCTCGCCCGCTGCGCGCAGCCGGTCGTCCAGATGGAGCATCCCGCCGCTGGCGAGTTCGCCGTGGATCGGCGGCAGGCGGCCGTCATGCAGAGTACGCGCCTGCCAGAATTGCAATGCGATGAAAGCGGCGAGAAAAATCCAGAGACCGTGCGGAAATTTCCGGTGTCGCCGTGCCGCCGGCGTCACCTCAGATCTGTTCCCAGGGCAATCCATCGAAACGCCAGCCTGCGCGCGTGCCTCTCTGGAAATTCTCGTCGAGATCGCCCTCGAAGCCGCGCAGGACGTTATGGACATCGGTGAAGCCGGCCGCTTCGAGCGCCAGGCCGGCATCGACCGAGCGATGGCCGCTGCGGCAGATCAGCACCACCGGCTTGTCGGGGCTGGCGGCCTGCTTGACCTGAGCGACGAAGTCCGGGTTGATCTCCCAGTCGGGGCCGTCGTTCCAGGGAATCATCAGGGCGCCGACCGGATGGCCGACGAAGAGAAACTCCATCTCGCTGCGGCAGTCGATGAAAACCGCCTGCGGATGTTCGCGCAGAAACTGGTACGCTTCCTTGGGTTCGAGGTGTTTCATGTCGGGGACGGGTCTTTCCTTGCGGGATCTTTCTGTTTTCGAACGAGTATAGCAGAGGGCCTTTGCCCATTCCCGACCGTTGTATTCGTCCGGCAACCGCGTACACTTCCGCACATGAAACGCATCGTCCGGAAATTCCCTGCCGTCTTTGCGGCCCTGTCGGCACTGCTGCTGGCCGCCTGCGCCCACACCGGCTTCAATACGCTCATGCCGGGCGTCACCACCGAGGCGCAGGTGCAGGCGCAATTCGGCCCGCCGGACATGAGCTGGACCGATGCGGACGGCTCGCGCCAGCTTGAATACTCTGGCCAGCCCAATGGTTTTTTCTGCCACATGGTGTTCATCGCGCCCGATGGCAAGCTGCGCGAAGTGCGCCAGACCTTCAACGAGGCGACCTACGCCCGCATCGTCCCGGGGATGACGCAGGAGGCCGTGCGCCGCCTGCTCGGCCATGCCGACACCAGCGTGCGCTTCGATCTCAAGCCCGACGAGGAAGTGTGGTCCTGGCGGCTCGAGGAGACCGGCGAAAAGATCGTCTACTTCAACGCCTATTTCGATCGTGCCGGCCAGGTGCTGCGCAGCGAGAAACTGATCGAATACAAGCCAAGCGGACCGGGTCTGCAATAAGAAGACTGCACGCCTGCCGGAATGGCCCGCCGCAACCCCCTTTGCCTTGTGGAAAATTGACAGCCTGGCGTCTCGCGGCGTAAGGTACGTCCTGCGCCGATTTGATCATCAGCTTGCGGGGCGCCCGACATCGAAATTCCGCTAAAGCGAACGTCCCTCGCCAACCCGTTCGCCTCCCGCTGAACGGGTTTTTGTTTTTCAGGACACCATTTGTTTTTGGACATGACCATGCAAGCCGACCGCAGCGCATTGCTTCGCAGCCTTCTCGACCAGCGCATCCTCATCCTCGATGGCGCGATGGGCACGATGATCCAGCAGCACAAGCTGGGGGAAACCGATTTTCGCGGCGCACGCTTTGCCGACCACGACAAGGACCTGAAGGGCAACAACGACCTGCTGCTGCTGACCCGGCCCGAGGTGATCCGCACCATCCACGCCGAGTATCTGGCCGCCGGCGCCGACATCATCGAGACCAACACCTTCAACGCGACCTCGCTCTCGCAGGCCGATTACGGCCTCGAAGCGCTTGCCCACGAAATCAACATCGAGGGTGCGCGTCTGGCGCGCGAAGTCGCCGATGCATACACCACGCCGGACAAGCCGCGCTTTGTCGCCGGTGTGCTCGGACCGACCGCGCGTACCGCCTCGATCTCGCCGGATGTGGGCGACCCGGGTTTTCGCAACGTCACCTTCGATGCACTGGTCGCCGCCTACACGGAGGCGGTGCGCGGTCTGTGCGAGGGCGGCGCGGACCTCATCCTCGTCGAGACCATCTTCGATACCTTGAACGCCAAGGCGGCGCTCTACGCCGTCGAACAATATTTCGAGAGTGTCGGCCGGCGCCTGCCGCTCATGATCTCCGGCACCATCACCGATGCTTCCGGGCGCACGCTCTCCGGCCAGACGGCCGAGGCTTTCTGGAATTCCCTGCGCCACGCCAACCCCCTGTCCTTCGGTCTGAACTGCGCGCTCGGTGCCGGCGAATTGCGCCAGCACATCGAGGAGCTCGCGCGTCTGTGCGATTGCGCCGTCTCCGCCCATCCCAACGCCGGGCTGCCCAATCCGCTGGCGCCGACCGGTTACGACGAGACACCCGACATGATCGCCTCGCATCTGGCCGAGTGGGCGCGCGCCGGGCTTATCAACATTGCCGGCGGCTGCTGCGGTACGACACCGGCGCACATCGGTGCCATCGCCCGCGCGCTCGCAGGCGTGGCGCCGCGCCGTCCTGCCACGACTGACTTTTCGCTGCGGCTCTCGGGGCTCGAACCCTTCACCGTCAATGACGATTCACTCTTTGTCAATGTCGGCGAACGCACCAACGTCACCGGCTCGAAGGCCTTTGCCCGCCTCATCCTCAACGACCAGTTCACCGAGGCGGTGGCGGTGGCGCGCGCCCAGGTCGAAGCCGGCGCACAGGTGATCGACATCAACATGGATGAAGCGATGCTCGATTCGCGCGCGGCGATGGTGAAGTTTCTCAACCTGATCGCCTCCGAGCCGGACATCGCGCGCGTGCCGGTGATGATCGACTCCTCCAGGTGGGACGTTCTCGAAGCCGGCCTGAAATGCCTGCAGGGCAAGGGCATCGTCAACTCCATCTCGCTCAAGGAAGGCGAAGCGCCCTTTCTCGAGCAGGCGCGCAAGATCCTGCGCTACGGCGCGGCGGTCGTCGTCATGGCCTTCGACGAACAGGGCCAGGCCGACACGCTGGCGCGCAAGATCGCCATCTGCCAGCGCAGCTACGATCTGCTCGTACAGGCGGGCTTTCCGCCCGGAGACATCATCTTCGACCCGAACGCGCTGACTCTCGCCACCGGTATCGAGGAACACAACGACTACGCCGTCGGCTTCATCGAGGCGGTACGCTGGATCCGCCAGAATCTGCCCGGTGCCAGGACTTCGGGCGGCATCTCCAACGTCTCGTTTTCCTTCCGCGGCAACGATCCGGTGCGCGAGGCGATCCACACCGTCTTTCTCTACCACGCCATCCGCGCCGGCCTCACCATGGGCATCGTCAATGCCGGCCAGCTCGGCGTCTATGAAGACATCCCGCCCGGGCTGCGCGAGCGCGTCGAAGATGTCGTGCTCAACCGCCGGCCCGACGCCGGCGAGCGGCTCGTCGAGGTGGCAGCCAGCGCCAAGGGTACGGCGAAGGAAGCGGCTGTCGATCTTGCCTGGCGCGAGCAACCGGTCGGCCAGCGCCTCGCCCATGCGCTGGTGAAAGGCATCACCGACTACATCGTTGCCGACACCGAAGAAGCGCGCCTGCTGGCACAGCGCCCGCTCGAGGTCATCGAGGGGCCGCTCATGGACGGCATGAACATCGTCGGCGATCTCTTCGGCGCCGGCAAGATGTTCCTGCCGCAGGTGGTGAAGTCCGCCCGCGTCATGAAGCAGGCGGTGGCCCATCTCATTCCCTTCATCGAGGCGGAAAAACTGCAAAGCGGCGCCACCTCGAAAGGCAAGATCGTCGTCGCCACGGTGAAGGGCGACGTGCACGACATCGGCAAGAACATCGTCGGCGTGGTGCTCGGCTGCAACGGCTACGAGGTCGTCGACCTGGGCGTCATGGTGCCGACGGAAAAAATCCTGCACGCGGCCAAGGAGCACGGCGCACAGGCCATCGGCGTCTCCGGTCTCATCACACCCTCGCTCGAGGAAATGGCGCATGTCGCCGCCGAGATGCAGCGTCAAGGCTTCGACCTGCCGCTCCTGATCGGCGGCGCCACCACCTCGCGTACCCACACCGCCATCAAGATCGCACCGCATTACGAAGGCGTCACGGTCTATGTGCCCGACGCCTCGCGTGCGGTCGGCGTCGTCACCCGACTGTTTTCGCAGGACAAGCGCGCCACCTTCGTCACCGAGATCGCCAACGACTACGCCAAAGTGCGCGAGCAGCACGCCGGCAAGACTGCCCGGCCGATGCTCGATCTGGAGCACGCGCGCGCCAACCGCTTCCGCTTCGATGGCCAGGCCGCACCCAGGCCGCACACGCTCGGCCTGCAGACGCTGGCCGATTACGACCTTGCCCGCATCGTGCCCTGCCTCGACTGGTCGCCGTTTTTCCAGGTGTGGGATCTGGCCGGCGCCTATCCGGCGATTTTCGACAACCCGACGGTGGGCGAGACGGCACGCCAGGTCTTTGCCGACGGCCAGGCCATGCTCGAGCGTATCGTCGAGGAAAAATGGCTGACGGCCCATGGCGTCTTCGGCCTGTTCCCGGCCAATGCCGTCGGCGACGATGTCGAGCTCTATACCGACGAGACACGCCGGACGGTACGGCTCACCTGGCACCACCTGCGCCAGCAGCACGTGCTCCCGCCAGGCAAGCCGAATCTGTGTCTGTCGGATTTCGTCGCCCCGAAAGAAAGCGGTCTGGCCGACTACGTCGGTGCTTTCGCCGTGACGGCCGGCATCGGCATCGAGAAAAAAATAGAGGAATTCCGTGCCCGGCATGACGACTACAGCATCATCCTGCTGAAGGCGCTCGCCGACCGCCTCGCCGAAGCCTTCGCCGAGCACCTGCACCTGCGCGTGCGCAAGGAATTCTGGGGCTATGCGGCGGACGAAGCCCTGAGTGTCGAGCAGATGATCCGGGAAGACTATCGCGGCATCCGTCCGGCCGCCGGCTACCCGGCTTGCCCCGATCACACCGAAAAAGGGCCGCTCTTCGCCCTGCTCGAGGCCACGGCACGTGCCGGCATCGCGGTGACCGAATCCTTCGCCATGCAGCCGGCCTCCTCGGTCTCGGGCTATTACATTGCTCACCCGGAATCACGTTATTTCGCCGTCTCGAAGATCGGCCGTGACCAGCTCGAGGACTATGCCCGGCGCAAGGGCCTGCCGCTCGCTGAAATGGAACGCTGGCTGGCACCGGTGCTCTGAGGAAGCGCCAAGGCGAAAAGGCGGATTGCCTTCGAAAAGCACGTCGTTCGTATCGCCTTGGATGCCCGTCTGTCGGGCAAAAGCGACAGACGGGCATTGAATATTTGACAGGCAATTCCGGTGCACTTACGATTTCCGCATATTTCCATACGATTGTGCGACGTTGCGGCATGCCGTCACACGGTCAATCGTCAATCGCACGAAGTTTGCAGCACCTGCGCTCACATGCCGTCATTTGGGAGAACAATCATCATGCTGAAGACCACAGCGCGTAGTTCCGCAATTTCCCTCGCCCTCGTCTCGACCTTGCTGGTTCCTGCATTGGCACAGGCTGCGGCGGCCCGTATCGATTTTGCGATCGGCAATGTCAAGGCGATCGCAGCGGACGGGCGCAGCCGGCCGCTCGCCAAAGGCGCCGAAGTGGCCGCCGGCGAGCTTGTCGATACCGGAAGCGGCCGCGCCCAGCTGCGGTTTTCGGATGGTGCGCTGATGGCACTGGCGCCGCAGACACAGTTCCGTATCGACGAATACCAGTTCAACGGCAAGGCGGACGGCAGCGAGAAGGGCTTCTTCAGCCTGATAAAAGGCGCCATGCGCACCATATCCGGCCTTGTCGGAAAAACCCACCGTGAGCACTACAAGGTGACCACCACCGTTGCCACCATCGGCATCCGCGGCACGGAATATTCCGTGGCCTATGGCAATAACCAGAACATCACAACGACCACCGGAGAGGGCAGCACGGAAGTCTGCAATGCCGCCGGCTGCCTGATTCTCAACAGTGGCGAGACGGCCTTCGTGCCTGACTTGAGCACCAAACCCGTAATGGTCGACAAGAAGGCGGAAATCCCGCCGCCGCCGCCCGAGCCGATCGCAACCCTGATTACCGGCAATGACACCGACAAGGAAGGAAAGCCGGAGTATCTGCCGCAGTCACCCACACCTCAGGTTACCCCGTCACTGCCACCGCTGGCCAGTGGCAACGGCATGCTGGCCGGATTCTATATGATGCCGATGCTTGGCTCCGGCGGCGGCTGGCTGGGCGGAGCGCTCACTTTTGATCCTTCCGGCAAGCTCACCCAGTTCGTCGACTCCACGTTATCGCCAAACGTTTCCGGCGGCACCGTCGTCGACTACGGCAACGACGGCTATATCGCCTGGGGACGCTGGACGGGGGGTACCTGGGACTCCTATGCGATGACCAATTTCGCCTATGTCGGCAACCTGGTCACGAATGCGCCCAATCCCAGCATCACGCCGATTACCGGAACCTACAACGTCTATGCTTCGACGTCTCCGGTTGCCGTCGCCTATTCCGGAGCGTACACCGCTGGTGCACCCAATTCAGTGACTGGCTCGCTGACGGCAAATTTCACCGGCGCGTCTGGCGGCACTCTCACCTATAGCCTGAGCATTCCGGTTGCCGGCGAGACGTTTATGATCAATGGCTCGGCCGCTCAATACGGCACTGTCGGCTTTCTCGGAACCTCGTCGTCCATCACCAGCAGCGGCACGGGCTGCGCGTCCTCCTGCACAGGCATCGTTCCCTCTGGTGATGCCATCCAGGGCTTCTTTGCCGGTCCGAATGCAGAACGTGCGGGGGCAACCTACGCCTTCGGCTCCTCCACCCTTGGCGGTCCTGGTGGCAGCAACGTATCCGGCGCGGTGGTCTTCAAGAAGTAGTGGGGAAAGGACGCGCGCAGCGGGAACGCTTCGCGCCAGTGCCGGCGGGCTGCGGGCTCAGACGCCCCAGGTCACCGGCACTTTTTCCTTCAGGGAATATTCAAGTAGCTCGATGAGCGGCACGGCGCGGCGCGCGAGGCTGACATACTCGCGTTTGCCGCCTTCGGGCGTCTTCTCGTAAATGCGCTCGTCGTGATCGACGACGGGGTTCTCCGCCTTGTCCTGCGTCACCGCGCCCCTGAGCCGTGCGATCGCGTCGGACAGCTGCTCGACGGTAATGATGCCCCTGGGCTCGGGCGCCTTGCCCATGATTTCCATGAAGGCATGGGCAACGTCGCCAAACATCATGACATCGCCGGCAGCTTTCGATTTGAAGATGATCAGCATGGGTAGAGATTATACGGCCCGCTGTTAGAATCCTCACCAGGAGCGTTGTCCGCCGGGCCGTCCCAAGGACAGCGCAGCCAACAACATGAAGCCGCGAAGCGGCGCACGACCGTCACCCCCTTCCTGGGGAAGGGGGGCGGGGGGATGGTAGTCAAATGCCACTGCATCACCTCTTCGAAAACAACCGCGCCTGGGCCGAACGGATGCTGGCGCAGGACGCCGCTTTCTTCGACAAGCTCGCCCACCTGCAACATCCGGAATACCTGTGGATCGGCTGCTCCGACAGCCGCGTACCGGCCAACCAGATCACCGGACTGGCGCCCGGTGAAGTGTTCGTCCATCGCAATGTCGGCAATGTCGTCGTACACACCGACCTGAACTGTCTGTCAGTGATGCAGTTTGCCGTCGACGTCCTGCAGATCAAGCACATCATCGTCTGCGGGCACTATGGCTGCGGTGGCGTGCGGGCGGCGCTCTTCGGTGATCGCCTTGGTCTCATCGACAACTGGCTGCGCCACATCCAGGATGTGCGCGAGCGTCACGCCGCCCTGCTGGCGCCGCTGGCGGATGAGGCGGCGGTTGACCGCCTGTGTGAACTCAACGTCATCGAACAGGTTGCCAACGTCGTGCAGACCACCATCGTGCGTGATGCCTGGGAACGCGGCCAGACGCTCGCCGTGCATGGCTGGATCTACGGCCTCGATAACGGCCGCCTGCGTGATCTGGGCATGACCGTGAAACGTCTCGACCGCCTTGCTGAAACGCATCGGGCCGCCCTGCAGTTGCAGCCATGACGCACCTCGATGCGGTATTCGTCGGCGGCATCCGTCCGCTGCCGCCCGAGGGCCATCCTTCCGGCATCTTCAAGCAGGCGCTTACCGGCCCGGTCCGGCTCGGCCCCGAAGGGCTCGCCGGCGACGAACAGGCCGACCGTCGCGTGCATGGCGGACCGTGGAAGGCGCTGCACCACTACGCCGCCGAGAACTACGGGCGGCTCAAGGCAGCCTTTCCGGACAAGGCCACGCTGTTCATCCCCGGCAGTCTCGGCGAAAACGTGTCGACCCACGGCTGGGACGAGGACACGGTGTGCGTCGGTGACCTTTTTCGCATTGGGACGGCCACCGTGCAGGTGACGCAACCCCGTCAGCCCTGCTGGAAGATCAACCACAAATTCGACGAGGACAATCTGCTGCGCCAGGTCGCCGAACACTGCATCGCCGGCTGGTACTACCGCGTCGTCGAATCCGGCATGATCGCCGCGGGGGATGACTTCGCCCTGATCGAGCGCGCACCGCAGCCGGTCACCCTGCGCCAGCTCTGGTTCACCTATCACGCCCACCGGCCGGATCCGGCCGAACTGGCGCGGCTGCGCACGCTTCCCGGCCTGCCCCCCAACTGGCTGAAAAAACTCGACGACCGCATCACCTGGCTGCGCCGCCATCCGGCCGCCTGACACTCCCGCTTCCCCGGTCGCCTCTCTCTGAAAACGAGGACAGACAGGCTGACGCGGTCTGGCCGAAAAGGCGGGACAGGACGCGGCTTTCCGGGGCGCTGAGGTGCATGCGGGCATGTCTGGAGCGGCCACCCTCAAAATTCCAGCAGACGGAATCAGTGCCCGGACAGACCACCGGTTGATGTCTCCGGCTTGCGGCTGCCATTGAGCAAATCCAGCTGCGGGCGATAGACATGCGTTTCGATCTCGAACAGGCCGAGAATCGTGTGAAACATGTTTTCATGAGAAAACGCCTGATGGCGCCGGGCAAGCAGTGCGGGACGATCGATCCCGTCAAAATGTCTGCCAAACCAGAGGATCGCCGGCACGTGCAACTGGGCGCGCGGGGCGATGGCGCGCGGCAACCCATGCAGGTAGACGCCATTTTCACCAAGCGATTCTCCGTGATCACTGACATAGAACAGTGCCGTTTCGAAAGCCCCGTCGTTTTTCTTCAGCAGATTGATGGCCTGCACCAGAAAATAATCCGTATAACGCACAGCATTGTCGTAGGCATTGATGATCTCCTCCCGGCTGCAACGGCTCAGATCGCTGTCCTGGCAGGCCGGCTTGAAGAACTCGAAGGCTTTCGGATAGCGCTTGTAATAGGCCGGCCCATGATTGCCCATCTGATGCAGGACGATGAAGATGTCTTGCTCCGGATGCGCATCGATGTAGCCCTGCAAGGGTTGCAGCATGCCCGGATCACGGCATTCCTCATCGCATAGCGGATTGTTTCCGGGAGAACGGAAATTCCGGTAATCGGCACGCAACGCCACACCTTTCGAGTCAGAATTGTTGTCCAGCCAGAGCACGTTGACCCCATCGCGCTGCAGCACATCGAGCAGATTTTCCTTCCCCGAACCATCCTTGCCGTTCAGGGCAAACATGCAGGGAAGGGATTCCGCTGTCGAAGTGGCGCAGGCGGTGAAATCGGTGAAGCTGACGATATCCTCCCTGCCGAGAAGCGGATTCGTCTCGCGGATATAGCCGTTGAGCGAGAAATGATCGGCGCGCGCCGTCTCGCCAATGACCAGGATGATCAGCTCGTGATGCGGGTCTTGCGGTGAAATATGTGCGTCCTCACCGACAGGAACGAGCGGTCCGGGATGGGCGGCACGAACCTGGCTGGCGCCCAAGACGGCCAGTGAATACAACGGATACGCCGGATTGGCATAGGCGCGCAAGGCTTTGTGCTCGCGCAGGAAAGAGGCGTAGAAGCTGCCCAGCAGGAGACCTGGCACGATGAGGATCAACATGATCAGTGCAAGGAATTTCAGCCGTGCCAGCAGCTCGCGGCGCCAGCCGCACCAGCGGATCTCGACGCGTGCGATGAGGAATGCCGGCAGCACGCCGAGAAGCAGAAAATCGGCGAAGAGCCCCGGGTTGATCAGGTCGCGCACCTCGGCAAACTGGGTCTGTGCGGCATTGCGCAGCATGGCGGCATTGATCACCACGCCATAACTGTCCATGAAATGCGCCGCCAGTGCGCTTGCCAGCAGACACAGCATCAGCAGCGGCTTGCACAGGCGGGCAAAACCGAAGGGCAGCAGCAGCAAGACCGTCACCGCCCAGGTTGCCAGTACGAGCGAGGCAAGCGGAAGCAGGGTGGACGGCTGCAGGCCATAGGTCTGCAACACCTTGCCGAAAAAAGTGAAATTGCCGGTGGCGACGATAAAGATAGCCGTCACCCCGATAAGGGTGTTGGACGTCAGGGAATGGCTTTTCACAATTCGAGGGGGTCGATGTCGATATGCCAGCGCAACGCACGCGGGTATTTCATGGAGCGGATTCTGGGCAACCATTCGTCAAGAAAACCCTGCAGGCGGGGCCGGCTGGGCGACTCGACGAGAAGTTGCGCGCGCTCCAGATGCGCCAGCCGGTAGAGTCGCATCGGCACGGCGTCGTAGAGCGTGATGGTGTCGACGGCAAGCGCCTTGCCAAGTTCAACGGCCGCCTTGAGAAATTCGAGCGACTGGCTCAATTGCGGCGCCTCGGCGCGCAACAGGGCCTGATGGCTGAAGGGCGGCAGTCCGGTGCTGCGTCGTTGCGCGAGTTGCTCTTCGGCAAAGGCGGCAAAATCGTGATCCACCAGACTGCGGTAGAGCGGGTGATCCGGATACTGCGTCTGGATCAGCACTTCTCCGGGTAACGCGGCGCGACCACTGCGCCCGCCCACCTGCATGAGCTGGCTGAAGAGGCGTTCCGGCGCGCGAAAATCAGCAGCGAATAGTGCCGAATCGGCATTGAGTACGCCAACCAGCGTGAGCTGCGGGAAGTCGTGCCCCTTGGCCAGCATCTGCGTGCCGATCAGAATGTCGGCCTCGCCGCGGTGGATGGCCTCCAGCACGCCGTGCCACCGCAACTGACTTTTCGTGTTGTCACGATCGACGCGCAGGATGCGCGCCCGGGGAAAGCGCGTGCCCAGTGTCTCTTCCAGGCGCTGCGTGCCACGGCCGAAGGGATGGATGTCCTGGTTGCCGCAGGCCGGACAGGCGAGCGGAATGCGTTCCTCCCGGCCACAGTGGTGGCAGCGCAGGCAGGAACCTCCCCCCGAAAACCTCGCTTCGCCCGCTTCTCCTCCCGCAGGACTGGACGGCGCCCGGTGCGGTCCGGCGCGTTTTCCGTCGGCGAAATGCACCACCAGATTGGCGGCGCAGGCCGGGCAGCGGCTCACCCAGCCGCAAGCCGGGCAGGCCAGCACCGGGGCATAGCCGCGCCGGTTGAGAAAGACGAGGCTTTGTTCGCCACGCTCCAGCCGTGCGGTGATGGCGCGCAGCAAGTGCTCGCTCAGGCCTTCCTGCAGTTTTTCACGGCGAATATCGACGCAACGTACCGACGGCATGGTTTGCGCCACGGCACGACTGCGCAGTTCGAGCAGGCGATAGCGGCCGGCCTGCGCGGCCGCCCAGCTCTCCAGCGAAGGCGTCGCCGAGCCCAGCACGATCGGTACCGAACACTGGCGCGCCCGCCAGACCGCCATGTCGCGCGCGCTGTAGCGCATGCCTTCCTGCTGCTTGAAAGAGGTATCGTGTTCCTCGTCGACGACGATCAGACCCAGGCGCGGCAGAGGTGTGAAGACCGACAGCCGCGTGCCGAGGACGATGTCGGTCTCGCCCTTCAGTGCCTGCAGAAAGCCGGTGGCACGCGCACCTTCGGCAAGGTGACTGTGCAGGCTGATCAGGCATGCCCCTGGAAAGCGGGCGCTCACCCTCTCCTCGAGCTGCGGAGTCAGGGCAATTTCCGGCACGAGCAGCAGGGCTTGCTGGCCGGCAGACAGAACGTTTTCGATCAGGCGCAGATAGACTTCCGTCTTGCCGCTCCCGGTGACGCCGTGAAGCAAAAAACAGGTGAATTGGCCGAACGATGCGCCAACGGCGTCGAGGGCTTCGCGCTGCCCGGCGAGCAACTCCGGTCCGTTGTCCACCCGCCTTGCGGGTGCCCGGGCCAGTTCCTGCAGCCAACCCTTGGCGAGCCATTCGGGTAATTTCTGACGGGCCGCTGCCGTAACCTCGCTCAACTGCCGTATCGTTTTTGCTCCGTCCATTTCAAGCGCCGTGAGCAAGCGCCGGGCCACACTTCGCGAGGGCAACTGCACCAGCGCCTGGCGACCGGCCTCACTCAAGACGAAGCGCCGATGATCGGGCTGGCGTGGCAGCGCCTGGCGCTTGCGCAGCAGGGGGGGCAGCGCCAAAGCCATGACTTCACCGAGCGGATGGTGGTAGTACGTGCTGCAAAACCGGGTCAGTTCCAGCCAGTCGGCCGGCAGGGGCGGCATGTTGCGCAGGATCTCGTGCACCGGCTTGAGCTTTTCCTCCGCCCAGGCGCTCTGTGGCGGCATCTCGACAATGATGCCGATTTTTTCTCCGCGGCCAAAGGGCACGCGGACACGCCGACCCACATCCTGCGCCCGGGCATCCGGCGCCAGATAATCGAATACATCGCAGACGGGGACATCCAGTGCAACGCGAACAACGGGCGCTTTCATCGCAAATTGACCTGCTGGTTTCCGCCTGGTTTCACGTCTTGTTGTGAACTATTGGAATATGCGCTAACCTACTGCTCGACAAGGGTATTGTTCGTGTGCACATTTTCTGTGGATAATTTTGTGGGAAATTCCCTACAAAAAAACATGAACGGCTGTCAAGAGAATTTCCCACCGTAAACACGAAAAAAATCATGGAAATTTCTCATGTATAAACAAATGGTTGGGATATTCGTCAAAATTTCCTTCACATTTTTCCTGTAATTACACGGAGATCAAGGGTTTGTGCATAAGTCAAGCATTCGGCCCTCTTGCGAAACCATTTATCCACGCGGATTCCGCAGGTGGCATTGCGCCGTTCGGCGCCTGATAAAGGATTCCAGAGGGGGGGCGTGTAGGAATATGTCTGACAAGGCTTGCGGCCTGTTCGCAATTGCTTTGCCGGTGTGATCGGATCTTTCCGGATGCGGAGCAACCGGGATCTGGCAAATGGACAGGCGAGGAAGTGCGCATCGTGCAACGCCAATATGCCGCCGCAGCCATTTGTCCGGCATCTCCCTAGCGGGGCGTCAACACCGAAGCCCTCTGCTTGCGACTGTACTCATGCACGGCATTGACCAGCGCGGTGACATGGTCAGGTGGGGTGAATTGCGAAATGCCGTGGCCAAGATTGAAAACGTGGCCCGCACCCGGGCCGAAATCATCAAGCACGCGATGCGCCTGGGAGATGATCTGCTCCGGCTGCGAAAAAAGCACCATCGGATCGAGGTTGCCCTGCAAGGCCACCTTGTCACCCACGCGCTGACGTGCCGCGGCCATATCCACTGTCCAGTCCAGCCCGACGGCGTCACAGCCAATGGCGGCAATTCCTTCGAGCCACTGGCCGCCCCCTTTGGTGAACACGATGTTCGGGATGCGCTGGCCGCCGTGTTCCTTTTTCAGTCCGGCGACGATTTGGCGCAGATAGGCCAGCGAGAATTCCTGGTAGGCAGAGTGACTGAGCACGCCGCCCCAGGTGTCGAAAATCATGACCGCCTGGGCGCCGGCTTCGATCTGCGCGTTGAGGTAAGCGGTCACCGCGCTGGCATTTGTTGCCAGCACATGGTGCAGCAAGTCAGGACGACCATAGAGCAGGGACTTGATGGTACGAAAATCAGTGGAGGCGCCGCCCTCGACCATGTAGCAGGCAAGCGTGAACGGGCTGCCCGAAAAACCGATCAACGGAACGGCGTTGTCGAGAGTACGGCGAATCTGCGCGACAGCATCCATGACATAACGCAGATCGGTGTCCGGATCGGGAACGCTGAGCGCGCGAATTGCCTGCTCGTCGCGTAAGGGCCGCTCGAAGCGGGGGCCCTCACCCTCGACGAAATGCAGGCCGAGGCCCATGGCATCCGGCACGGTCAGAATGTCTGAAAAAAGAATGGCTGCATCGAAGGCAAAGCGCTCGAGCGGCTGCAAGGTGACCTCGCAGGCCAGATCCGGATTGCGGCACAGATCCATGAAACTGCCGGCCCGGCGGCGCGTCTGGCAATACTCCGGCAGGTAGCGGCCGGCCTGGCGCATCAGCCAGATCGGCGTGTATTCGGTGGGTTGGCGCAGCAGGGCGCGCAGGAAGGTGTCGTTCCGGGGAGATGGGTTATTCTTGAGCGTATTCATCGCCCGAGTGTACCAGTACCGGCGAGTGTCGCGCCATGTCGCGACAACCTGCCGCAGTCCGCTTATTTGCGCCAGAAGGCCGGGGTGAGCACCACCAGCAGGGTGAAGATTTCCAGACGCCCGAGCAGCATGGCGAAACTGCAGACCCAGATCTGAAAATCATTGAGGGTGCCGTAGGTGCTGTCCGGCCCGACCAGGCCGAGGCCCGGGCCGGTATTGTTGAAACAGGCCACCGCGGCGGAGAAGGCGCTGAGGATGTCGGCACCGCTGGCGGCGAGCAGCAGCGTGAAGGCGATGGTGCAGATCATATAGAGGAAGCCGTAGCCCAGCACGGCGAGGATGATCTTGTTCGGCACAGTCGTGCGGCCGAGCTTGACCAGCGTGGTCGCGTTCGGATGCACCGCATGGGTGATCTCGCGCATCACCTGCTTGAAAAGGATCACCGCCCGCATCATCTTGATGCCCCCTCCTGTCGAGCCACCACAGGTGACGAAACTGCACAGAAAGAGCATCCACAACGGTGCGAAAAGCGGCCATTTCGAATAGTCCGTCGAGGAGTAACCCAGCGTCGTCGCCACCGAAACCGTATTGAAGGCGGCGTGACGCAACGCGGTCAGAAATTCGGGGTAATACCCCTTGATCCAGAGATAGGTGGCAACGAGGGCCACGCTGGCGAGCAGCACGCCCAGATACCAGCTCGCTTCGCCATCACGGGCATAAGGTCGCGGGCTGCGCCCGGCGAGGGCGGCAAAGTGGGTGACATAGCTGATGCCGGAAACCAGTGCGAAGAAGATGGTGATGGCTTCGAGTGCCGGTGAATCAAAAAAGGCGAAGCTGGCATCGTGGCTCGACAGCCCTCCCAGCGAGACCGTGCTGAAAGCGTGAATCAGCGCATCGATCCAGCTCATGCCGAACAATCCATATGCCACCGTGCAGGAGACGGTCAGGGCGACATAAATGATCCAGAAACCTTTGGCGGTTTCCGTCACGCGCGGCGTGATGCCGGCTTCCTTGACCGGACCGGGCACTTCCGCCTTCATCAACTGGCGCCCACCGACGCCGAGCATGGGCAGGATGGCCACGGCCAGCACGATGATGCCCAGACCACCGATCCAGTGCAGTTCGGTGCGCCAGACATTCAGGGCCGGGGGCAACGTATCCAGTCCGGAGAGTACGGTGGCGCCGGTGGCCGTCAGGCCGGAGACGGCCTCGAAGTAGGCCTGGGTCACGCCAACACCCGGAATGCCGATCATCAGCGGCACCATGGCGATAAACGGCAGCAGCACCCAGCACATCACCACCAGCAGTACACCATCGTTGGCGCGCAGCTCGCGCCGGTAGCGACGGGTCAGGAACCACAGCGCGGCACCGCCGAGCAGCGTTCCGGACAAAGCCTCGTCGAAAGCCGCGGTGGAGCCATCACCGATCCAGCTGCCGATGATGATGGGCAACAGCAGGGCCAGACTGAAAATCAGGCTGATGCGTGAAAAAACATTGAGGACGGCAAGGAGGCGCTCCATCACTTCCTCCAGAATGTCGGCGAGAAAACTACCAGAAGCGTGAAGATTTCCAGACGGCCGAGCAGCATCGCCAGTGTGCAGATCCAGGTCTGGAAGTCATCGAGCACGCCGAAGGTGCTGGCCGGACCGACCTCGCCCAGACCCGGGCCGGTATTGTTGAATGTGGCAACCACGGCAGAAAACGCGGTCACGATGTCCAGCCCGGAAAACACCAGGATCAGCGTCAGCGAGACGATGATCACCATGTAGGCGAAACTGAAGGCGAGCACGGCAAAGACGATCTGGTTGGGCAGCGGCGCATCTCCCAGCTTGACCGCACGTACTGCATTCGGATGGACCGTGCGTACCACTTCGCGCATCACCTGGCGAAAGACGATGATGGCGCGCATCATCTTGATGCCGCCGCCGGTGGACCCCGCGCAGGTGACGAAGCTGGAGAGAAACAGCATCCACAGCGGAGCGAAGAACGGCCACTGGGCAAAATCGGTGTTGGCAAAACCGGTCGTTGTTGCGATGGAGACGGTATTGAAGGCGGCAAAGCGCACGGACGTCGAAAAATCCGCATAAGTGCCCGTCAACCACAGATAGAGCGCGATGGCGAGAATGCTCGCGTAGAGGATGCCGACAAACCAGCGGATCTCCGGATCGGCCCGGTAGTAATTCAGGGTGCGCCGCTGCATCGCCATGTAGTGGGTGGCGAAATTCATGCCGGCCAGTGTCATGAACACGATCGCCACCGCCTCGACGGCCGGTGAGTTGAAAAAGGCAAAGGAAGCATCGTGGCTGGAGAATCCCCCCAGGCCCATGGTCGAGAACATGTGCATGAAGGCATCCTTCCAGCTCATGCCGGCCCAGGCAAAGCCCAGGGTACACAGCGTGGCGAGCAGGAGGTAACTCAACCAGAGACCCTTGGCCGCATGGGCGATGCGCGGCGTCAGGCGGTTTTCCTTGAGCGGACCGGGCGATTCGGCAGAAAACAACTGGCGTCCGCCGACACCGAGCAGCGGCAGGATCGCCACCACCAGCACGATCAGGCCCATACCACCCAGGAAGACCAGTCCGGTGCGCCACAGGTTGATCGAGAAGGGCAGGGTGTCGAGTCCGGTGAGGACCGTTGCGCCGGTCGTCGTCAGCCCGGAGACGGTCTCGAAATAGGCATCGGTAAAACTCAATCCGGGCAGAAAATGCATCAGCGGAATGGCAGCAAAGGCCGGGGTGACGAACCAGGTGAGGGACACCAGCAGATAACCGTCGCGCACGCGCAATTCATCGACGTGACGACGGGTGGCAAGCCAGAGCACGCCCCCGGCAAGGAAGGTGATGACAAAACCGGCCAGGAAAGAATTGAGCGCCGGATCAGCACCCGCCCAGGCTGCGGCGAGGGGCACCAGCATGGTCAATGCGAAGACCAGCAGCACAAGCGCCAGGACGCGAAAGACCGCCAGCGGATTGCTCATCGATATTCAACTAAAGAAAATCGAAGCCGACCTGAAACAGTTTTTCGACCTTCGGCACCAGATTCTTCGAGACGACGAAGACGATGACGTGATCACCGGATTCGATCACCGTGTCATGGTGCGCGACGATGACACGGTATTGCGGCTTGTCGGTGGCTGCGCGCGATGCCTCGGCGGCGGGCAGGCGCCGGACGATGGCACCGATATTCGCTCCCTTGATGTTGGGCAGTTCGTCGATGCGCCGGCCAACGACCTGGGAAGAATCCCGGTCGCCATGCACCACCAGCTCGAGCGCTTCGGCCGCACCGCGGCGCAGGCTATGCACCGCGGCCACATCGCCGCGGCGCACGTGGGCAAGCAAGGTGCCGATGGAAATCTGCGCCGGCGAGATGGCGATGTCGATCTTCGTGCCCTGCACCAGCTCGGCGTAAGCGCGCCGGTTGATGAGAGCCGCCACGCGGCGCGCACCCATGCGCTTGGCCAGCAATGCGGACATGATGTTGTTTTCGTCATCATTGGTGAGCGCGAGAAACAGGTCCATCTGATCGACGTTCTCGTCCTCGAGCAGTTTCTCGTCGGTGGCATCGCCTTGCAGGATCAGGGTCTTCCTGACATTTTCCGCCAGCCAGGCGGCGTGGCGCTTGTTGCTGTCGATCACCTTCACCTGATAATCCGACTCGATGGCACGCGCCACACGATGACCGATATTGCCGCCGCCGGCAATCATGACGCGGCGCACCGTCTTGTCCATGCGCCTCAGTTCGCGCATCACCTTGCGGATGTTCTGGGTTGCAGCCAGGCAGAAGACCTCGTCGCCGGCCTCGATAACGGTGTCGCCTTCGGGCAGGATCGGTTTCTCGCGGCGAAAGATCGCAGCGACGCGCGCATCGACCTGCGGAATGTGCTGACGCAGTTCCTTGAGCGGATGGCCGACAAGCGGACCGCCCTCGTAGGCACGCACCGCCACCAGGCTGACCAGGCCGTTGGCGAATTCGAGTACCTGCAAGGCCTCGGGAAATTCGATCAGCTTGACGATGTAATCGGTGACGATCTGCTCCGGGCAGATGGAAAAATCGACGGCAAAATTCTCCGTGGTGAACAGCTCCTGATATTCGGCAAAATCAGAGGAGCGCACGCGGGCAATGCGCGTAGGCAGGCGGAACAGGACATGGGCCATCTTGCAGGCACACAGATTGGTTTGATCGCTCTGGGTGACGGCAATCAGCAGATCGGCATCGTCGGCCCCTGCCTGCTTGAGGATCGACGGACTCGACGCATTGCCGACGACACTGCGCAGATCGAGCCGCGCCTGCAGGAGCGCCAGGCGTGCCGCATCAGTATCGACGATGGTGATGTCGTTGGCCTCCGATACCAGACTCTCGGCCACCGAGGCGCCGACCTGGCCAGCTCCGAGGATGATGATTTTCATTGGTCGTCCTCCCGGGGCCGCAGTTGAATGCCGAGCGAGCGCAGCTTGCGATAAAGGTTGGTACGCTCGAGCCCGGACTTCTCGGCGACACGTGCGATGTTGCCTTCCTCGACCCGCAGGTGGTGCTCGAAATACAACCGCTCGAAAGCATCGCGCGCCTCGCGCAAAGGCAACTCGATCGGCAGCGCCGCGGCCACCCCCTGTGTCGGGTGCGGAGCCATCAGGCGCACGACCTCCTCCTCGGTAATGTCTTCTTCGAGCGCCGTCAGCGCCAGAGAGCGCACGGCCGCGCGCAATTCGTCATACCCTCCTGGCCAGGGCTGGTTGCGCAGGACGTTCATCGCCGAGGTCGACAGCCTGCGCATCGGCACTTCGCCGGCCTCCACCAGACAGGCGAGGATCTGCGCGGCAAATTCCGGAATGTCGTCCTTGAGCTCGGCCAGCCCCGGCACGGCGAGACTGGCGCCGGCCAGGCGCTGCAGGAGCGCCTGCTCGAATCCGTTTGCCCGCAGCTCATGCACGTCCTGGCTGCTGGCGGCCACCAGCTGCAGATCGAACTTCTCCAGGCGCTCGCTGGCAAACAAAAGGTTTTTTTGTTGCAAACGGGACAACGCCGACAGCTCCGCGGCAAACAGCAGTCCCCCGGCCATCTGTTCGAGCAGGTCGAGCGTGAGGGCTTCGCTGTGCTGGCCCAGGTCGAACCAGGATTTGCCCGGCGCCAGCAGCTGACGCCCGATCGGCTCGACCAGGCTGCCGGGGCCGGATTTGAGCAGGACGATGCGGCTTTTCCGGGCGATCTGCTCGAGGCGCCGCTTCAGATCACGCACGGCCACCGAGCGGCCCAGTGCGGCCAGTGTGGGTTCGCTGCGCCGTTCCACCACGACTGACTTTTGCAACACCTGCTTGACGGTGGCCAGCAACTTTTGCAACGAGATCGGTTTTTCAAGGAAATCCTGGGCGCCGATGCGCGTGGCTTCCACTGCCGTATCAATCGTCGCATGACCGGACATCATCACCACCGGCATGGTGAGCAATCCGCCTGCAGCCCATTCCTTGAGCAGCGTGATGCCGTCTGTATCGGGCATCCAGATGTCAAGCAGCACCAGATCCGGACGTGTGCGTGCGCGACTGGCGCGCGCCGCCGCCGCATGTTCGGCCAGCTCGATGTCGTGCCCTTCATCATGCAGGATTTCCGAGAGCAGCTCGCGAATGCCCGCCTCGTCATCAACCACCAGAATTTTCGCCATGCTTTCTCAATGCCTCAATACACGTTCAAGGTTGCGTGTTCAACATGCACCCGCTCAGGTGGCGGGCAACGGCAGACGGATGACGACCTGTGCGCCGCCCGCCGCCCCATTGCCGATCTCGATATGCCCGCGGTGTTCGTCGACGATCTTCTTGACGATCGCCAGGCCCAGTCCCGTGCCCTTTGCCTTGGTCGTCACATAGGGCTCGAAGACACGCGCGAGGTTCTCCCGCGGAAATCCGCTGCCATTGTCGACCACAGACAGAAAAACGCTGTTCCCCTCGATGTGTGTGACGATGCGGATGCGCGGTGTAGCCACTTCGGCCAGTGCGTCCTGGGCATTCGAGACGAGATTATGGATGACCTGGCGCAGTTGCGTGGCATCCCCCGCCACGCGCGGCAAACCTTGCGCCAGTTCGGTCTCGATGCGTGCGTGCGAGGTTTCATACAACCCGAGCACTTCCTCGATGAGTGCGTTCAGATCGAGCAGTGTCAGTTGCGGCGGCGGCAGGCGCGCGTAATCGCGAAAATCATTGACCATGTTCTTCATCGCCTCGACCTGATTGACGATGGTCTGCGTGGCACGCTCGAGCATTGCCCGATCATCGTCCGCGAGCCGCTCGCCGAGCTTGTGCGCCAGACGCTCGGCAGAGAGCTGGATCGGTGTGAGCGGGTTCTTGATCTCGTGGGCGAGGCGGCGCGCCACCTCGCCCCAGGCCGCCGAGCGTTGCGCGGCGATGAGCTGGCTGATGTCATCGAACACCACGACGTAGCCGCCACCCGAGGCCGGGGGCAGGCGTGCGCCACGCAGCAGCAAGGTCTGCGGCACACCCGCGCCGTTGTGCATCTCGAATTGATGCTGCCAGGCACCGGTCTGCCCGGCACTGCCGGCAACAATCGCATCGCGCAGTTCGGTGTGCTGCTGCCAGCCGGAGAGTGGCTGGCCTTGTGCATGCGCCAGATCGTCATGGAGGATCGCGCGCGCGCCATCGTTGGCCGCACGTAGCACGCCATCGGCGGCAAAGGCCAGAACACCCGCCGACAGATTGCCCAGCACGCTTTCCAGATAGGCACGGGCCGCTTCGGTCTCGGCGCGGCTGTTTTCGGTTTGCGCACGCGCCTCATCGAGCTGATGCGTCATCTGGCTGAATTGCTGAGTGAGCACGCCGAGCTCGTCACGCGAGGAAAAAATCTCGCGCTGCGAATAATCCCCCGCAGCCACCGCTTCGGTGCCACGCGAGAGGATCGACAGCGGCGCGGAGAGGCGGCGCGCCAGCAGGAAAGCGAGTGCAATGGCGCTTAGCAGGGAGATCAGCAACGCGAGGGTCAGCGTCAGCGCGTACATGGTCTTCAGGCTGCTCTTGGCGAGCGACAGTTCCTGGTAATCCCGAAATGCCGCTTCGACATTCTGGGCGCTCTCGGCGATCGCATGCGGCACAGCCTGGGTGAGCTGCAGTATCTGCGTCTCGCCGGAAAACAATTGTGGCGAAACCGTCTTCAACACACGCAGCGTCAGCCCGCTGTCCGCGTCACCCTCGACGGCCTTGATGTCGATGCCCTGGCGCGCCTGGCGCAGTTGCGCGACAGAAGGCAGATCGGGCAGCAGGCGGGCGCGCTCACCGCTGCTGCTGGCCACCACCTGGCCGCCGGACGTGAGCAGCGTCGCCGTCTGCACGCCGGCCTGCTCGCGCAGACGTTCGAGCAACGTTGCGCGCGTCGTACTCGAGGCGTCACCCAGGTCGAGTGCCATCACGCGCGCTTTTTCAGACAGATCGACGAGCAGATAATCAAGCGCGTTGCGCCCGAGCGCCAGACCGCCTTCGAGCGCCTTGTCGACGCGCACATCAAACCAGGACTCGATGCTCTTGACGGCGAACTGCAGCGAGACGGCATAGACAAGCACCCCCGGCACCACAGCCATCAGGGCGAACATCAGCATCAGGCGCAGCTTCAGACGTGACCCGAAAACGGCACTCCGGTGTTCGTGCCAGAGCCGGCGCAACTGCGCGAGCACCAGGCCGAGCAGCACGGCCGCAGCGCTAAAGCTCAAGCCGAGCAGCAGACGATAGTCGACGCCGAGCTGCGTGCTGTTCGAGGAGGCCAGGACGAGCAGGAAAATCAGGATCGCCGCGAACACCGCCACAACCAGCAGCACGGCTCTCATGCGTGCATCCTCATCTGGCCGGGCTCTCCGCCACTGCCGGCGGCGTGAAGCTCCAGCGCTTCACCTGCGCGGCGACGTTCCAGTCCTTGCCGCCAATCGAATTGATCTGAAACGGTTTGGGCAGTTGCGACACATCGAGCCTCATGCGCACGGCAGCATTGTAGGCTTCACCCGGCTTGAGCAGCGCCTCGTCGGCTACCGGCCAGTCGCGCAGCCGGGAGAGAACGGCCAGTGCCTCATTCAGGGTGTCGAAACTCTGGTGCAGCGAACCGGTATACAAACGATACTGGCGCGTCAGCGCGTTATAGGCCAGGCGCCAGGTTTTCTTCTGCCCGGCGACATGCTCGTCCGCCCAGTACCAGCGTGTGCGGGTGAGCTCGAATTCGGCAATGAAATGCAAAGGCACACCACGGGCGACAATCTCCTCGAAGCGCGGCCCCAGTTCGATGGTGAATTCGGCATCGAGTTGCCAGCCCTCTTCGCCCAGGCTGATCCGCGCCTCTTTCACATCGATCTCGGCCGCCGCGACGGGAAGAACGACAAACAGCCCGCACAGCAAAAACAACCAGCCGGCGACGAGCCGGCTCATCCACTTTTCAGGCGCGTTTTTGCAGCAAGGCGTAGTAGAAACCGTCATGTTCTGCGTTTGGCAGCAACTGCAAGTCAAGCGCGACGGCGATAGGCAGCCGCAGGCAATCTTCTTGTCGCGCGGCAAACGCCGCGATCTGGCGACCGTTTTCCTCCGGGAAAAGCGAACAGGTCACGTACAGCAATTTACCACCGGGCGCGAGTACCCGCCAGAGCGCGTCGAGAATCGCACTCTGCGTACGGGCAAACTGAGCGATGTCGCGCTCGCGCCGTAGCCACTTGGCATCCGGATGGCGGCGCACGACGCCGCTCGCACTACACGGCACATCGGCGAGAATGCGATCAAAGACGCGCCCGTCCCACCAGGTATCCGGTGCGCGGCAATCGGCCACATTCACCTCGGCCTGCAGACCGAGGCGCGCCAGGTTTTCGTCGATGCGCACGGCCCGCCCGGCGTCCGCCTCGAGCGCCAGCAGCTCGACCCGCGCGCGCTCGAGAATGTGCGCCGTCTTGCCGCCCGGTGCCGCACAGGCATCGAGCACGCGCAAACCATCCTGCACATCGAGCAGCAGTGCTGCATGCTGCGCACCGGCATCCTGTACCGAGACCAGCCCTTCGCCAAAGCCGGGCAGACGCTCCACCGGTAGCGGGGGGCGGAGGAGGGAGCGGGACGCAAACCCCACCAACCCCGCCCAAAGACAC
>CAZSHO010000022.1:0-5729 GCA_964607005.1 uncultured Rhodocyclaceae bacterium | reverse complement strand
TGTCCCCTCCCCTCCTCCTTTGCGGGCCTCCCCCCCCCCGCTTCCCGCCCTCGCTTGTTTCCGGCTTCCCCCCCCTCGCGCCCGCGCGGCAATCCCCGCATCGGCCAGCCGCACCAGAAAGTCAGTCCTGGTGACACGGCGCCGGTTCACCCGCAGCGCCATCGGCGCGCGACCGTTGCCCGTCTCGAGGATCCTTTGCCAATCGTGTGGATAGGCGCCGCGCAAGCGTTCGATCCACCACTGCGGATGCTGCCCGTGTGCCACCGCATCCTGTCCGGTCGCGGCAGACAGCTCCCCGCACCGACGCAAAAAACTGCGCAGCACGCCATTGACAAGCGCCTTCCAGCGGCCGCGCGCCGACGCACCCGCCGCCTCCACCGCCTGATTGACGATCGTGTGCGCCTCCTGCGGCCGTGCCTCAAGACGCGCCAGTGTCACCAGTAGCAGCGCACGCACCTCGGTGACCGGCGGCTTGTACATTAAACGGGCAAGGAAAAAATCACCGCGCCCATAAGTACGCAATGTTGAATAGGCAAGATCCTGAATCGCCCCGCGTGCACCGGGCGGCAAATCCGGCCAGTGCCGCCAGCATCCGGTCAGCGCCTCGGGCAGCGCGCGCCCGGCCAGCACCTGCGCCACGGCAAATGATGCACCCTGCAGGGCAAAGGCGAGCGAATCGGTTTTCAGGAAGCCCCCGGCCGGTCGAGCGGGCTCCTTACGCCGCGGCCGCCGCGGTTGAGCACATGAGTGTAGATCATCGTCGTCGACACGTCCGCATGCCCGAGCAACTCCTGCACGGTGCGGATGTCATAGCCGCCCTCGAGCAGGTGCGTGGCGAAGGAATGGCGCAAGGTGTGCGGCGTGGCCGGCTTGGCCACGCCGGCATCGCGCACCGCCTGGCGCATGGCGCGCTGCACGGCCTGATCCTGCAGATGGTGTCGACGCTCGACACCGCCGCGCGGATCCACCGACAGGTTCGCAGAAGGAAACACGTACTGCCAGGCCCAGTCGCGCGCAGCATTCGGATACTTGCGCTCCAGCGCATAGGGCAGGAACACCGCCCCGCGCCCGGCGGCAAGATCCTGCGCGTGCAGCGCCTTCACGCGCTTCAGATGTTCCGTGAGCGGGGCGGCCAGCGCCACCGGCAGCATGGTGACGCGGTCCTTGAAGCCCTTGCCGTCGCGCACCAGAATCTCCCTGCGCGAGAACTCCACATCCTTCACGCGCAGGCGCAGCGCCTCCAGGATGCGCAGCCCCGCACCGTAGAGCAGGCTAGCGATCAGCCAGTGCGTGCCGCAGAGGCGCGAGAGCACCCCCGCCACCTCGTCGCGCGTGAGCACCACCGGCAGGCGCTTGGGCGCCCGCGCCCGCTCGACATTGTCGAGCCAGGGCAATTCCATCTCCAGCACTTCACGGTAGAGAAAAAGCAACGCGCTCTTCGCCTGGTTCTGCGTCGAGGCCGCCACGTTCCCCGCCACCGCCAGATGCGTCAGGAACGCCTCCACGTCGGCAGCCCCCAGCTCGCGCGGATGGCGCTTGCCGAAATGCAGAATAAATCGTTTAATCCAGTCAACATAAGCCTGCTCGGTGCGGATGCTGTAATGCTTCAGGCGAATCTTGCCCCGTACCTGGTCGAGCAGCCTGGGCGTCTGTGACGAAGCAGCACTCATGGATTAGGCCCCACTATTTTTTGCTAGCATCATGATTTATAAGAATACTAACTCACTTTCAACCAGGATAGCCCGACGCGAGACGGTTTATTTTCCGTCATTTAGGCTGTCTACTTCTAGTTAGAAGGCATTTGTTTTGGCAGCCTGCTATCCAGTTCGCGCTGTATATCACCCGTCTTGCACAGCTTGTTTCCGTTGTAGGTTCCGCCGCACTCGGCCTTGTCTCCAACCCTGAAATCCTTGCCGCACAAGATGCAATGAACCACAAATTCATTTTTATTCGGTTTGGTTTTTGCCATGTTTACTCCGTTGTCCGCAGCACTTCTAACTATCGCTTCCAGCCGACGGCCCTGACGGGCCTCGGCTGAAGCTGGCGTTGGGCTGCACAAGGCGCTCGCAGCTATATCCATGTCCTTTGACCTCTACGCCGACGAGATCAACAACCGCATCGCCTCTTTGAAGGGTGTGAGCGTGATCAAAGTCGGTTTCTTTGAAAGTTTCTTTTCCATGGATACCCTTACGTTCATTGTTGGCAGCGGCTTCGCATCTACATTAATCTTTTTCCCCATTGCTTATCTTGCTCTTGCTGGTCAGTTCAGATTTAAGCTCTCGCACAGAAATATCTTTGGGCTATTCTGCCTTTCCGTCCCATTGGTTGGTGTTGCACAAGCACTGCTTGGCCGTGGCGACAGTGACACTTTCGCAGGTTGGTTTGTGCTGTTCTGCGTGCCACTCATCATATGTCTGGTGTCCATCTTTACTGCATATCAGTTGTCGTCGAAGAGGAATGAATCTCTTGAGAAAACCATATCTGTGGAGGGCCGTATCGCTCGCTACCTGCGTCGCTTTTCGAGGCCCGCGGAAAGGGCAGCATTCATTGTTCTGATTGTGGGTCTCTGCCTGTTGCTAATCGGCCTAGTCGGCTTTTGGCTCAACCGTGGCTTCTATTGGAGCGAATTGAAGTACGACCTCAGCGAAATCTTCATTGAGGAAACCAGTTACACACACCGTTGGGCGCAACTGTGCGCGCGGATCGGGCTCACGCTTACTGCTTTCGGTTACGCCGTTGCATATCACCACGAGCGTATCGTCGTTCCTTTTCATAGCTATGTTAATAAGTTTGTCCGTTGGCTTCGCACTGGAAAATGAGTCGCCATCGGTGCGTTACGGTATGCAGCCCAACCCGGCAGTCCACACGGACGCTGCGCGATAAAGCCGCGCAGCGCCGGTGACTTCAACGTTAGGGGTTTCCACTTGGACATCGACTTCAGCGCGTTCCAGTGGCTTTACGTTGCCATTGTCGCCCCGCTGCTCGGTTGGCTTGGCGGGTGGTTTCATTCCTGGCGCCAAGGAAAACGGCGAAAAAAAGCCATCATCGCCGAGCTTTCCGGGCTTCCACCGGAGGCGAAGTCCGTACTCGTCGACTTCTACCACCAAGGCACCCACACACTTCGAGGCGACCCCTTCACGCCAGTCATAAAACTCCTCGTTTCCCGTGGGCATATTGCGGTTGGCCCTGGGGCTGGGAGTTATGAGGCAGTCAATCGTTATCTCTCCGTCACTCCCCACATCTGGGAAGTAATGCCTGACTGGGTCTTTGTCGATCCAGTTGCCGTCCAGTATCTTGGTGAGCTTCTTGAAAAACCTGAGCATGTTGATCCTCCACACCCCTAACACTTCGGTCGAGAGGGAGCGCCCGCAAGCGGGGCTTGCGGGTTCCCTCCGCTTCGCTCCGGCGCCCCCTCACCTACGACGTTAGCACTCCAGTGGAGCGTGTAGTGGAACACGACATTGCGCTTTCATTTGCGGGTGAGGACAGAGCCTACGTCGAGATGGTCGCGGAGCAGTTGAAGGCCCGTGGCGTGTCGGTGTTTTACGATCGCTACGAAGAGGCGGACCTATGGGGCAAGGATCTTTATGTTCATCTTGCCGACGTGTATCGCAACAAGGCGCGCTACACGCTGATGTTCGTCTCGCTGCACTACAAGCAAAAGGTTTGGTGCAACCACGAGCGTCGGGCAGCACAGTCGCGAGCACTTGAAGAGAGCGGCGAGTACATTCTCCCTGCCCGGTTCGACGACACTGAGATTCCTGGTCTATTGCCTACGACAGGTTTCATCGATCTACGAACTCACGCACCTGTGCAGGTTGCGTTACTGGTGTGCGAGAAGCTCGGCCGTCCTCAAGCATCCGTCAGGGCCGACCAGGTGCCATCACCAAAGAATCCAGCACTCTGTGGTGAGGCTGGCTTCAACTATTCGAGCTTCAACGGCCACTTCCGCATCGGTGAAGGCCACTTCGAATTCGACACACATTGGAGCAAGGCTAGCAACACGGCAATTCATTGCTACACGGATTCGACCAATCTCCGTGGGCTCGCGCTGGCGCCACGAGGTGTAGATCTACAGGGCATCCCTTCGGTGGATAGCCTCGATTTCACAAGCCGGGTGCGCACCGCAGAAATTGGAAGGTTCATCGTTCTACAGAACCGAGATGGTCTCTACGCTTTGATCCAGATCCTTGAGGTAAAGGACGACACGCGCGGCGACAAAGAGGACTACCTGCGCTTCAAATATTGGATACTAAAAGATGGTTCAGCGCACTTCGCTCAATCGGCGGAGTGCTAACAACTCGGTCAACCGGACGCAAATCCCGCTGCGCGGTCTTTGCGCCGGTTACCTCGGGCGTTAGCCGAAGGGAATCGACAATGTCGCCACTATCAATACTCAAGTACATCGTGGAGCACCTTGAGGGCAGTGCATACGAGCCGTGGGTGAATGCATTCCTCTTTCTGCTGTTTGCGGTGGCTGTCTTTTCTGCAATTCGTCTGCTCATTGGCAAGGGAGGCCGCAAGCTAGTTTCGGACACGATAGTCGCTACTTCAAAGGCGTTTAAGAATCGGAAGGGGTATGCCCCGCACTGGGAAAACACTCGCACCAAGGTGGTGCCGTACATAGATCTTGTCAGCTCTTTGTACTTTGCGTTCGTCGGTCTCTATGCGGCTGTTCTCTTCGGCTTGACTGTGCTGGTCGGATATAGAAAAGCTCCATGGTGGGTTTCTCTAATCGGCCTGGTATTTGTAATGGCAAGCTTCTATTACGTGCGCCTCAACCTAGAAGCAGCGTCGTGGGCGCATCATTCAATCAAAACGAGTCGGACGGCTAACAAGCCGCTGCAGTCGACGCGCGAGGACGCGCGCGCCTGAGCGGCGGCGTTAGGCCTCAGATGCACTATTCTTCGCCCATGGACAACATAGACGACACCTACGCGCTTCTTGGCCTCACCGAGGAAATCCGCGACCGACTCGTCAATCTTGCGAACCTGGGGCGACCAAGTACGGCGGAGCTCTCGCGGGTCGTCGTTGAGACGGTCGTAATTGAGGATGGCGCACGTAAGGTGATCGAGCGGGAGGAACGCAGTGCCTAACTGGTCCGAACTTGTCAAGGAGATCGGGCAATTAGGAAGCCCTTTCGACATTCTTCGACGGAAGTACATTGCCGACTTAGCAAAGTACACGAAGCGCAATGTCATTGCGTACTACAGCGGCTTCCTACAAAAGCCCGAGTTAGGGATGGCCGCAGCCGTAAACGATACGGACAAGAACGGCCTCATGACGACAATCAATGGCCTCGACGTGTCGAAAGGCCTTGACCTAGTCTTGCACACACCTGGTGGTGATACCGCGGCTACGGAATCGATCGTCGACTACTTGTGGGGCAAGTTTGGCAGCGACATACGTTGCTTCGTACCCCAAATGGCAATGTCTGCCGGCACGATGATGGCGTGTGCGTGCAAGGAGATCTGGATGGGCAAGCAGTCTTCGCTTGGCCCAATTGATCCCCAGTTTGGCAACATCCCAGCCCATGGCGTCATCGAAGAGTTCGAGCGGGCGTACAACGAGATTGTCAACGATCCAAGAACAGTTCCAGTCTGGCAGGCCGTAATTGCCAAGTACCCACCGGCGTTCATAGGCGAGTGCAAGAAGGCGGTCGAGTGGTCAAACAGCCTAGGGCCTGTTCTCAATTGAGCAAATAGCCGAATGCCAAATGGAAGCGACAT
>CAZSHO010000021.1:0-40956 GCA_964607005.1 uncultured Rhodocyclaceae bacterium | reverse complement strand
GCCATCGCCCGCATCGAGGCGCTGCCGGTGGTGAAGGGCAAGGTGGTGCGCCTGCGCCTGGAAGAGCTGAACTGATTGTCAGGTCGAGGAAAGCCCTGTAAGCTAACACTTAGCTAAGCAAGGCAGGAGGCCTACCATGACTGTTGTCAATATTCATGATGCCAAAACCCGGCTTTCCAAGCTGCTCGAACAGGTTCAGTCGGGAGAGGATGTGGTCATTGCCAAGGCAGGCACGCCCGTGGCCCGCCTGATTCCCTATGTCCAAGCCAAGCGGAAGATCGCGCCGCCGGGCGGCATGGAGGGGGAAATCTGGATCGCCAATGACTTCGATGCACCCGTCGATGAGCTGTTCGATTGCCTGAAACAAGAAGCTGAATGAGGTTGTTGCTCGACACCCATCTGGTGCTCTGGTGGGAAGCCAATCATCCCCGGCTTACGGCCGATGTGAAAAGAATGATAAGAACGGAGGCCGAATCCGTGTTCATCAGCCGCGCTTCATTGTGGGAAATCGCCATCAAGGTTGCCACCGGGCGGCTGAAGGTGGACATTGCCAAGTTCGTCCGATCCGTCGAGAAACATGGCTTCGAATGGCTGGATATCCGCAACGAGCATATCCTCACCGTCGCCTCGCTGCCGAATGTCGAGGATCACCGCGATCCGTTCGACCGCATGCTCGTCGCCCAAAGCCTGACGGAACCCTTGCAGTTGCTGACGGCGGATTCCGTCCTGGCACGCTATGGCGCGACGGTGCGTGTGATCTGAGAGGTGGCGTTCGTGAGCAAGACTAAAAGCGCGCTGCTGGATAAGGGGTTTCCTCTCGATGGGCCAGGGGAAAGTCAGTCCCGGCGAGACGGCGATGACCTTCCATAGCCCTGCTGCATCATGAGCCTTCTGCGAATCATCGGTTACGCCGGGATCGCGCTATTGGCGTTGTTTGCGGCTTTTGGGTTATTCATCTCGTTTTCCCGTGGGGATTGGCATGGCGTTGTTCTCATGGTTGGTTTTGCCTTGCTACTTGCCTTTCTTGCGTATGCTCTGCATGCAGCTGCACAGCGACAGTTCAGCCCTGACGTTCAGGCGTTGAATGGCTCCGGCTGGCTGGATCAACCACTATCAGCGCTGCTTCGTGGCCCAATCCTGCATACGCCCGAAGCCCGAAGGCCTCATCTTGTCCTGGGCACGGCAACGTTCCCGTTCTACATGGCTTACAAATGAACTACATCTCCACCCGCGGCCAGTCGCCCGCGCTTGAATTCTGCGACATCCTGCTCGGCGGCCTGGCGCCCGACGGCGGGCTCTATCTGCCTGAAGCGTATCCGCAAGTGACGCGCGCCGAGCTGGATGCCTGGCGCGTGCTGCCGTATCCGGCGCTGGCCTTCGCCGTGCTGTCGAAGTTCATCACCGACATCCCGCCCGCCGAGCTGAAGGCGCTGGTCGATCGCACCTACACGGCGCAGACCTATCGCTGGTGCCGGCCGGGCAGGGACGCATCCGACATCACGCCGCTCACCACGCTGGAACCGGGGCTGCACCTGCTGGAGTTGTCGAACGGGCCGACGCTGGCCTTCAAGGACATGGCCATGCAGCTGCTCGGCAACCTGTTCGAGTACGTGCTGGAAAAACGCGGCGAGTCGATCAACATCCTCGGCGCCACGTCGGGCGACACCGGCTCGGCGGCCGAGTACGCCATGCGCGGCAAGCATGGCGTCAAGGTCTTCATGCTCTCGCCGCACGGGTTGATGAGCGACTTCCAGCGCGCGCAGATGTATTCGCTGGCGGATGCCAACATCTTCAACATCGCCATCCGCGGCATGTTCGACGACTGCCAGGACATCGTGAAGAGCGTTTCCAACGACGCCGTTTTCAAGGCGCAGTACCGGATCGGTGCGGTGAACTCGATCAACTGGGCGCGCGTTGCGGCGCAGATCGTGTACTACTTCAAGGGCTATTTCGAAGCGACGCGCTCGAACGAGGAGTCCGTCGCCTTCGCCGTGCCCTCGGGCAATTTCGGCAACATCTGCGCCGGCCACGTCGCACGCATGATGGGCCTGCCGATCGCAAAGCTGGTGCTCGCCACCAACGAGAACGATGTGCTCGACGAGTTCTTCCGCAGCGGCGTGTACCGTCCGCGCGCGACGGCCGAGACCAGCGTTACGTCCAGCCCGTCAATGGACATCTCCAAGGCCTCCAACTTCGAGCGCTTCGCCTTTGATCTGGCCGGGCGCGATGCCGCCGTGGTGCGGGAATGGTGGTCCAGGGTCGATGCAGGCGGCAGCTTTGACCTGCGCGGCACGCCCTATCTGGCGCGCCTGCCGGAATTCCGCTTTGTCTCCGGCACCAGCAGCCATGCCGAGCGCCTGGCGACGATCCGTGCGACCTGGGAACAATACGGCACGATGATCGACCCGCATACCGCCGACGGCCTCAAGGTGGCGCTGGCGAACCGCGAAGCTGGCGTGCCGATGGTGGTGCTGGAGACGGCGCAGCCGGTGAAGTTCGCCGAAACGATCCGCGAGGCGCTCGGCATGGAGCCGGGACGGCCGCAGGAACTTGCGGACATCGAAGCCTTGCCGCAGCGGGTGGAGGTGATGGCGGCGGATGCGGCGGCAGTGAAGGCGTTTATCGCCGCCCGGGTTTGAACGGCCCTATAGGTAGATGACGGCCGGGAAGACCGTCACGGCCAGAACCAGGATCAGCCATTCAAGGTTGTGGCGCGCCAGGAAGCCGGTGAAATGCAGGATCAGGACGGTGATGGCGACGACATAGTAAAGAATGAATAGCATTATGGGTTGCCCCCGGATTTCTGGTTTGAAGTGTGCTGATGAGCCGGTCGACTCAGGTCGAACGTGCAGGTTTTATACCTGTTTCACAGGCGGAAGGCAAGGCAGCCGGTCACGTTCCGGCGTTCTCAGACTTCGACATGCCGCAGGGACAGATCGATGGCGCGCACGTCCTTGGTCAGGCTGCCGATCGATATGCGATCCACCCCGGTTTCGGCAATCGCTCTTACTTTTGACAGATCCACTCCACCGGATGCCTCCAGTATTGCCCTGCGCTCATTGAGCACAACAGCCTGGCGCATCTGCGTCAGATCCATGTTGTCGAGCAGGACCATGCGCGCTCCGGCGGCGAGGGCCTCGGTGAGCTGAGCGAGCGTTTCCACCTCGATCTGGATGAAGACGCCCCCCGGCGCCAGGGCGCGTGCCTGCTCGAGCACGGGCGCCACACCGCCGGCGGCAATGATGTGGTTTTCCTTGATCAGGATGCCGTCGTAGAGGCCGAGACGGTGGTTGGTGCCGCCGCCGCAGCGTACCGCGTACTTCTGTGCCAGGCGCAGGCCGGGTAACGTCTTGCGTGTGTCGACGATCTGTGCCTGTGTGCCGGCGACGGCATCGACATACTGGCGTGTCTGGGTTGCGGTGCCGCAGAGCAGTTGCAGGAAATTCAGTGCCGGTCGCTCGGCAGTGAGCAATGCCCGCGTGTCCGCCTCGATCTCGCACAAGGTCTGGCCTGGCTCGATACGCATGCCGTCTTGCGCATGCCAGCGAATGCGTGCCGAACGATCGAGGGCATGAAAGCAGGCATCAAACCAGGCGCTGCCGCACAGTACCGCCACTTCACGACTGACGACGCTGCCGCGCGCCGATCGTCCGTCCGGGGTCAGGCAGGCCGTCAGATCGCCGCTGCCAATGTCTTCCTCGAGTGCTGCCGCGACGTTGCGCGCCAGGGCGGCGGCAAGCGGGGCGGAAAATTCCATTGTTGCCGGGATGTCCATGATTTCCATGAAGGGCGTGGTCAACGTTATCCTGAACGCCGATTTTACTCGCACGGGAGACACGCATGTCGGGCTTGCTCAGCGTTCTTTCAGTCAGTGCCGGCACCTTGCTGGCGATCCTGCTGTTTGTGGCACTGGTGTTCTGGTACATCAAGGACATCACGCAAAAGAAGCATACCGTCCTGCGCAATTACCCGATCATTGGCCGGCTGCGCTATTTTTTCGAGCAGCTCGGCGAATATTTCCGCCAGTATTTTTTCAGTGGCGATCGCGAGGAGATGCCGTTCAATCGCGCCACGCGCGCCTGGGTCTATCGGCTGGCCAAGAACGAAGGCGGCATCATCGGCTTTGGCTCCACCTACAATCTGCGTGAGCCCGGTGCGCTGATTTTTGTCAATGCGCCGTTTGCCGTGCTCGATGAGGAGCAGTTGCCCACTCCGCCGTTGCCGATTGGCGAGGGCTGGTGCGAGAAGCCGTTTCTCGCCCGTTCGCTGGTAAACATCAGCGGCATGAGCTACGGCGCCATTTCAAAGCCGGCGGTGCGCGCCCTCTCGCGCGGTGCTGCGGCAGCCGGCTGCTGGCTCGACACCGGCGAGGGTGGTCTGTCGCCCTACCATCTCGAAGGCGGCTGTGATCTCATCATGCAGATCGGTACTGCGAAATACGGCGTGCGCGATACCGATGGACATCTTTCCCCGGCACGCCTGCGTGAGCTGGCTGCTCACGAGAGTGTGCGCGCCTTCGAGATCAAGCTCTCGCAGGGTGCCAAACCGGGCAAGGGTGGCGTGCTGCCGGCGATCAAGGTGACCGAGGAAATCGCTGCCATCCGCGGCATTGCGGCGCATGTCGATTCACTCAGTCCGAATCGTCATCCGGACATTGCCCATGCCGATCAACTGCTCGACATGGTGCTGCGCGTGCGTGAGGCGACCGGCAAACCGGTCGGCATCAAGACGGCGATTGGCGGGCGCAACTTCATGCGCGAGCTGTGCGAGGCAATCCATCGGCGCGGGCTCGATGCGGCACCGGATTTCATTGCCGTCGATGGTGGCGAAGGCGGTTCTGGAGCGGCGCCGCAGGCGCTCGCCGATCATATGGCGCTGTCGATCGACGAGGCGCTGCCGCGGGTTGTCGATGCATTGATCGAAAACGGTCTGCGCGGGCGGGTGCGCGTGATGGCCGCCGGCAAGCTGATCACCTCGGCGCGTGCCGCCTGGGCGCTTGCCGCCGGCGCTGACTTCGTCAATACCGCACGTGGCTTCATGTTCGCCCTGGGCTGCATCCAGGCGCTGCGCTGCCACACCAATACCTGCCCGACCGGCATCACCACCCACAACCCGCGCCTGCAACGAGGCCTGGTGGTCGAAGACAAGGCCGAACGCGTGGCCCACTACTGCCGCAACATGAATCACGAGATCGACATGATCGCCCACTCCTGCGGCCTGCGTCATGCACGCGAATTCCGTCGCCAGCATGTGCGTATCGTGCAGCCGGGCGGGCAAAGCATTGCTTTCAGTGAGTTGTATCCCTATCCGGCGGCGTATTGAAACGTGTGCTCGCCCGGGCCATTACCGGCCCGGCAGGCATGCCTGGCAAACCCGCGCAGTCAAAAGTCAGTGCTGGCAGGACGGCGCCTGTCGTGCGGCCCGGCAGGCGTTTTACGCTTGATACATCAGTGCGTCTGAACGCTGTGCTCGAAGGTGATGACGCCTTCGCAACCCTTGCCGCCATCGGTGCGTGGGGCGAGGAGCAGCGGTGCCATGTGCCACAGGTAGCTGGCGAAGGCGCCGCCCCAGGAGAGGCCGGCGAGGGCGAAGAGCGGATCGGCGGGCACGCCCGGCAGGGCGGTGGCAGCGCGGGCGAGAGCCCCCAGGCCGATCAGCCAGGCACCGACCGGCACCCAGGGCCGCTCGTCGAGCGGATGGCCGCAATGCTGGCGGCCGGCGATGCACAGCACGGCGTAGATGGCCAGCCCCATGGCGCCGACGGCGGTCAGATGGCGGCCGGCGCTGAAGAAACCACCGTCGAAGAGAATGGCGCTGCCCATCAACAGATAACCCGTGGCCATGAAGACATAGATGGCGTAGAGCATCAGCGCCCAGCGGCGAAAGAGCGCTCGCCCGACGTGCCAGTCGTTGAGCAGGTTGAAGAGTGCGGCGGCGGCGGCCAGTCCCAGCCAGCCGCCCAGGCGCGCGTTCGGGGCGAACAGCTCGGCCAGTGTGAAGAGGGCAATGCAGAAAATTGCCAGATTGCGCCGCGGCGGGCGCGCACGGTATTCCTCGGCGGGCGCCTCATCACCGGCCTGCTCCTCGATGGCGGCATTGACGATGCGCATCGAGATACGGCTCAAGGCGACGACGATGAGGATCATCAGCACGCCGAGTGTGGCGTGCAGCCAGCGTGCCGGGTTGGCGTCGAGGAAGGCTTCGGCATAGAAGCCGGCGACACAGGCGAACAACGCGGCAATCGCCCAGAGGAAGGAGATCTGGCGGCGCTCCGGATCACGCCACAGGCGCGGAGCGAGCAGCGCGGCCAGATAGCCGAGCAGACCCAGATGGGCGGCCGCGCTGACGGCCAATGCGGGCAGACCGATGAGGCCGCTCGTCCAGAAGGCGAGACGGCCCAGCAGCCACAGCGCGGCCAGGCGCTGTACGGCGCTGCGCGGAAAATCCGCAGTGGTCGTGAATTCGGGAATCGCCGTGAGGGAGAAGCCGGTGACGGCGGCCAGGGCGACGCCGAAGATGAGCTCGTGGGCGTGCCAGACGAAAGGGCCGCCCGGCACAGCCGGCAGCGGCAGGCCGGCGAGCAGAAAGCCCAGCCAGAGCAGCATGAAGAGCGGGATGCCGGCGGCGGCGAAGAGGAAGAAGGGGCGAAAGCCGCACAGCCAGACCGGGTGCAGGGGCGAGCCGATCCGCCAGTCTGCGCCCGGGCCTGCGTCCTTCGCTGGATCACCGGGCAGATTCAACATGAAAAACCTTTCTTGCCGCGTGGTGCGGCACTGCCGATGTCGACAATGCGGCTGGCGATGTCGGCAGCAGCGACCGGCGTGATCTCGGGGAGTGCATCCAGGCCGAAGCAGGCGCGCACGGTGGCGCTTTGCAGAAGTTCGGCGGTGGTGCGATGGACGAAGCCATCGTCGCGGCGCAGCGCTGGTACGGTGAGTTCGATGCGATGGGCGATGCGGCCCGGATTGCTCGCCATCACCAGGATGTGATCGGCCAGGCGCACCGCTTCCATCAGGTCGTGGGTGATCATCAGCACGGCGAGCCCGCGCTCGGCCTGATGGTCGAGGAGCTGTCGGTGCAGTTGTGCCTTGAGGCCGATGTCGAGGGCGGAGAAGGGCTCGTCCATCAACAGGAGGTCCGGCTCGATGACCAGCGCGCGCGCCAGCGCGGCGCGGCTTTGCATGCCGCCGGAGAGGGCGTGCGGGAAATGTCTGAGGGCTTCGTCGTCGAGGCCGACGCTGTGACCCATTTCCCGGGCGCGGCGGCTGCACTCGGCCTGCGCCAGTCCGGCGGCCTTGAGGCCGAGCGCGATGTTGTCGCGCGTGGTCTTCCAGGGCAGCAGGCGCGGTTGCTGGAACATCACCGCCGGATTGCGAAAGCTGTTGTCCAGGGTGCCGGTGCGCAAGGTGAGCAGGCCCGCAGCCAGATGCAGCAGCGTGGTCTTGCCGCAGCCGGAAGGGCCGACCAGGGCCAGGACGCGCCCGGTCGGCAGTTCGAGATCGATGTCCTCGATGACCTTCTTGATGGCATAGGCGTGGGCGACGCCGGACAGATGCAACCTTCCCTCCGGCCCCCTTCCCGGGGAAGGGGGTGGAGACAACCTTTCCCCCGGCCCCCTTCCCGGGGAAGGGGGTGGAGACAACCTTTCCCCCGGCCCCCTTCCCGGGGAAGGGGGTGACGGGTGTCCGAGGTGTTCGCCGTTGTGTGGCTCTGTTTCCATTTCGTTCATGAGGGCACCTCGCGCCAGCGTTCGACTTCGCGCTTGATCGGTTCGAGCACCAGGTATTCGGCGGCGAGCAGCAGGCCGACGATGGCGCCGATCCAGGCCAGCGTCGTCGCCGTGTCGAGCTGCGAGCGCGAGACGGCCAGTGCCGCACCGACGCCGTCATTGGTGGCGAAGAGCTCGGCCATGATGACGACCTTCCACGAGGTGCCCAGTGCGGTGATCCAGGCCGGGAAGAGATAGGAGACGACGTGTGGCAGGTAGAGGTCGAAGAGCTTCATAGAGAGCGGCAGGCGGAACACGCGCGCCATGTCCTTCAGGTTTTCGTCGAGCGTGCGTGCACCTTGCAGGGCGCCGATGAAGATGATCGGAAAGCAGGCGATGAAGACGGTGAAGACCGGCGTGCCATCGCCCATGCCGAACCACAGCATGGCCAGCACCAGCCAGGCAATCGGTGGTGTGCCGAGCAGTACGGTGACGAGCGGGCGCGACATCATCGAGGCGGTCATCGAGACGCCGGCAAGGAGCCCGAGCAGACTGCCCGCAGCGATCGACAGGGCAAGGCCGATCAGCGCACGCCGTGCGGTGATCGCCAGCTCCGGCCAGGCCATGCCGCTGTTGGTCATGTGAAGGAGCGTCGAGAAGGTGGTGGCCGGATCGGGCAGGATCAGCGGGCCGTACACGGCGCTTCCCGCCTCCCAGGCGGCGATCATCAGGAGCAGGCTGGCGATGGCGCCCCAGCCACTCCACAGATAGGCCGGCAGGCCAGCCAGCCAGGCGCGCAACAGGCTCATTTTTTCGGTGGGTAGTAGAACCCGTCGTCGGGCAGCTTGCCGCCGATCAGCGCCGGCTGGCGTGCGGCGAGCTGCTGGTAGAAAAATTCGAGTTCGGGGCGCGCGTCCTGCGCGCTGACGAAGGCGGTCTGGTCGGCGCGCACCGAGTCGGCGATCGCCTCAGGAGTGAGTGCGTCGATGTATTTGGCCGCCATGGCGCCGCAGGCGTCCGGGTTGGCTTCGCACCAGGCGAGGCCCTCGGCATAGGCTTTCTGGAAACGCTCGATGAGCGCCGGGTTATCGAGAGATCTGCCCATCACGGCGATGCCCGCCTGCGGGATGCGCGGCGGCCGGTTGAACAGGCGCCCCCATTCCTTTTGCAGATCGATGGCGCGGTGCAGTTCCGGAGCGATGAGGCTGACCGGGAAGGAATGCGTCTTGCGCAATGCCATCGAGGCGCCCGGCTCGGAGATTACCGCGTGGTCGGCGCGGCGCATGATGAGAAGCTGCATGGCGTCCATTGGCGAGGCGACATAACGCAGCGTGAAATTTTTCTTCGGATCGAGGCCGGCCTTCTCGGCGAGTGTCTGGAAGACGATGTCGGGCATGTCGGCGCGATAGGGCATGACCACTTCCTTGCCCTTGAAGTCGGCCAGCGTTTTCAGGTTGGCGTCGCGCGAGATGAGCCAGAGCAGGCCCCAGGCCGAGATGTTGATCAGGCGCAGCTTGACGCCGCGGTTGTAAAGATTGGCGGCGACATTGGAGGGTGTGGCGATGAAGTCGACGCCGGAGTTCTTGTCGACGGCGAGCGCGCGCAGCTGATCGGGATTTTTCCAGGTGCGGAATTCGACACTGTCGGCGACATCCTTCAGCGCGCCGCTCTCGACGATGCGGATCATCGGGTAGGAGACGGCGGCAAACGGGCCGGCGAGGACGAGCTTTGCCAGGCGTTCGCCGGCGGCCTGGGCGCTGCAGGGGAGCAGTGTGGTCGCCGCCAGCAGGCTGGCGATGAAAAGAGCGCGCAGACGCGGCATCAAAAATCTCCTTTCCAGACGACGAACAGGCTGCGCCCGGGCATGTGGATCTCCTGGTTGCTGCGGCCTTCGGTCAGGTGTTCATGATACGCCCGGTCGAAAAGGTTTTTCACGCCGAGTCGCAGCGACTGACTTTTCAGGTAGCGCCAGGTGGCGCCGACATCGAAGGTGGCATAGCCGCCGGTGCGGTCTTCGCTGCCGCGCGAGAAGAGGGTGGCCACGCGGTTTTGCCGGCGCACGAAGTGGCCGGTCGCATCCATCGTCCAGTTCGGTGCGACGCGTCCTTCCCAGCCGAGCGAGAGCTGGTCGGCCGGCACCTGGAAGAGCGGCTCGTGCAGCGCCTTGTTGGTGCCGCGCACCAGGGTGAGGCTGCTCTTCAACCAGTGGCCGGGGTGAAACTGCCATTGTCCCTGCGCCTCGAAGCCGTGCAGGACGACCTGGCTGATGTTCACCGTCTCCTTGCAGGCGCCGGCGTTCGGTCCGCACAGGGCGAGGGCGCGCGGTGTGCCGGAGATGTCGATGCCCGACATGTAATCGGCGATGCGGTTTCTCCACAGTGCCATCTGGTAGCCGAATTTCTCGCCCTGGCCCTTCAGGCCGATCTCGATCTGGGTGGCGATTTCCGGTTTGGTCTGCGGATTGCCAACGTAAAAATAGCCGTCGCCGCGCGGCGAGGACTCATAGCGCTCGCGCATTTCGCCGGCGCGAAAGCCGCGCGACAGATTGGCGTAGGGGCGCAGGAGCGGCGAGAGTTCATAGATCGCGCCGAGGCTGCCGGAGAAGGCGCTGTCGCGGCGGTCCAGGTTGCTGGTCCTGCGCGGACCGATCGGGTTGGCGGAGTTGGCGATCGAGTCGGCCGCGCCCTTCACCGTATCGTGGCGCAGTGCGGCGAGGACATTGAGCCTGCCCAGACGCATGTCGTCCTGCACATAGAGGCCAAAGGCGCGGATGCGTCCGTCCGTGAAGGGATCGGTGCGCCGGAAGTTCAGGCTGTTGGGCGGGACGGCGGTGAGGCGGTTGGGGGATGCGTCCATCTGCCAGTAGTTGGCGCCGAAGGAGACGAGATGCTGTTCGTGCAGCAGCCAGTCGGCGCGTGCGTCGAGGCCGTCGGTGGCGAAGCTGACGCGGGTCGTCGTGATGTCACGGTTGAGGCGGTTTGACCAGGCATGGATGGTGCGTTCCGTCTCCTGCCGATAGAGGCGCACATCGAAATTGAGCGGCTTCTCGCCCGAACCCTTGAAGTTGTAGCCGATCTCGGCGAGCGTGCGCGTCTGCCGTGGCGAATGCACGGTGGTGCTGGCCACCGCCGCGGCGACCGCCGGCATCGGATGGGTGAAGGGCTTCGTCGAGCCCGGATACCAGACGTCCTCGTCAACGTGTTTTTGTAGCGAAAGACGCAACTGCTGGGCGCTGTCGATGCGAAAACGGTATTGGCCGATGAAGCTGTCCGAATCGTAGCCGGTGCGGCGTACGCGCCCGTCCGCTGCCTCATAGTCGTTGATGCGCGCCAGTGAAGCGCCGAGCATCAGGGCGTGATCGCCACCGGAAGCATTCGCCACACCGGTGCCGCGCACGCCGCGGCTGGCCGAATCCCAGCTTGCCGCGGCGGAGAATTTCACACCCGGTTCGAAACGTGCCTGCGGCAGCAGCACGTTGATGACGCCGCCGAGTGCGCCCGTGCCGTAGAGCACCGAGGCCGGTCCCTTGACCACTTCGATGCGCTCGGCCAGGCCGAGCGACATGAAGGAGGCGACGGCACCGGCCGGCTGCGCGGAATTCAGACGCATGCCATCGACCATCAGCACCACGCTCTCTTTTTTCAGGCCGCGGATCACCGGGTTCTGTCCTTGCGCGCCGTCGCTGGCGACGGCCAGCCCGGACTCGCCACGCAGCGCCTCGCCCGGATTCTGTGCATTGCGTTCGAGCAGGGCATCGCGATCGAGTGAGGTCGTCGAGATCGGCGTCTCGATCTCTTCGGCGGCGTAGCCTTTGGCAGTGACGTTGATCGGGGCGAGTGTTTCTTCGGCGCCGGCGGGAGCGGCGACGAGCATGCCCAGGCTGGTCAGGCTGGCGGTGAGGGAGCGGGTGGCGAGTGAGCGCATATTCGTCTTTCCGTGAATGGATTCGCCAGCCGGGTGATTCGAGTGGCGAAGGGTTGACTAATACCCGAGTATTTTACTCAGATTATAGTAAAAATGATAATTGTTATCATTTGATCGGGATCAAGAAACCGGACAGGAACGATGGCCCGTCCCGGGCACCGCCCCCGACCGGTAAAGTCAGTGGTGGCAGGACGGCGCGCGGTGACGGTCTGGCGCTTGTGCAACGCCGGGCCGCCACCCGGCCGGGTGGCGGGACGCGGACGTACGGATCAGGACAGAATCGCCCAGTGGTTGCCGGCGGCCATGCCGGCGGGCCAGCGCAGCATGCCGGCCGCTTCGGTCGGGTGCCAGCGGGCGAGGCCGAGACCGCCGCCGATTGCCACGCCGGGGGCGTCATCCATCGGCCACAGGCCACAGGGATTCTGCACTTCGCCGATGGTCATCAGATCGGCGGCCTTGTGCGGCTGCCACAGCAGGATGCGGTCGGCGCGCTGCGCGGTGAGGACGAAGCCGCCATTGGGGCCGGCTGCCACGTCGCCGGCATAGCCTTTGGCCACCATGTAGGAGGGGATTTTCAGTTCCTTGCCGTCCCAGACGGCGAGCAACGGCGCCTCCTGGCGCTGGTGCGGGGCGTCGTGTTCGGCCTGCAGGCCGATGCCGAGCAGGCGCGGGCCGTTGGCACCGAGCGGCTTGTTCCAGGCGATGTGATGCGGCGAGAGACGCTTGTCGCGCAGCGACCATTCGCCGAGCTTTTCGCCGGTCTGCGCATCGACGCGCACCAGCGTGGGATTCATGCGGTCGAGGTCGCGCTTGTCACCGGTCGGCGTGCGCGGGATGCCGCCATTGGCGATCATGAGCCGGCCTTCGGCATCGACCAGGATCTGGTGCGGATCGATGCCGTGGGTGCGACGCTCGGCCACTTTTTTCAGGTTGCGCGCATCGCGCACGCTGAACCAGCCCTCGCCCGTCTTGCGGTCGGTCTCGCCGGTGTAGAGCCACTGGCCGTCGTGGCTGGCGATGATGTGACCGTCGAAGGTGCGCGCATCGCCTTCGTCGGCAGCGGCGATGCGGTGCATGACCTGCCCCCTGGCGTCGACACGGATGATCCAGGTGCCCGGGCGCGTGGCGACCGCCATGAAGCCGCCGCCCGCCTCGGGCACGATGGCGTGCGGCAGCGTCGGGGTGGTGACGGCGAATTCGGTGGTGACCTGGCCTTTGGCCCAATCGATGCCGAGCGCGCCGATCTGGTATTCACGCTCGTTCATGCGCCAGCCACCGCCCACGCGCATGGCGCCGGTCTGGGCGGCGGCCCAGGAGAAGGAGGGAAGTGCGGCGGCGCCGAGCGCGGCGCCGAGCGTGGAGAGGAAATGTCTGCGATTCATGGTGTGCTCCTGTTCTTTCTTTGCATGTTTCAGAATTTGTAACTGGCGGATAGCTGGATCGTGCGGGGTGCTCCCGGCACGTAATGGCTGCGGTAGAGCGCGTCGGCATACAGCTTGTTGGTGATGTTGCTGACGTTGAGCTTGAAGAGCAGGTCGCGCGCCATGGCGTATTCGGCCATCAGGTCGGCGGTGAGGTAGCCGGGCGCCTTGATCGTCGGCGCCTGTTGTGGCGACATGCTGCTGCGCAGGTTCAGACCACCGCCGATGCGCCATTGCGGATTGATCTGGTAGGTGGTCCACAGTGTGCCGGTGTGCTTGGGGGTGAGGCCCGGGCGGGCACCCACCAGTTCGCCTGAAAGCAGGGTGGTGCCGTCCGAGGCGCCCTTGTCGATGCGTGCGATCGGGATCCAGGCGTAGGAGGCGTAGATTTCCCAGCCCTGGCCGATGCGCCCGGCAACGTCGACCTCGAAGCCGACGGCGTGACGCTTGCCGGAGAGGGCGTAATTGGTCGGCGTCACCGATTCCTCGTCGCGGTTGCGCTCGTTGTACTTGGTCGAGTGAAAGAGGGCGAAACGCGTGCTCAGGTTGCCGCTTTCCGAATCGAGCTTGGCGCCCAGTTCGATATTGCGGCTGCCCTCGGGTGGCGTGTTCGAGCCGAGTGCGTCGAACTGGTAGGCGTCCCCCGAAGTGTTGAACGAGGTGCCGTAAGAGAAGTGGAAGGAGGAGAGCGGCGTCGGCTGGAAGAGCACGCCAAAGCGCTTGCTCCACAGCGCATCCTCGCGTCCGCGCACGGCGGTGAGCCGGCCCATCGTCGCGGCGGCGGTCGAGTAGGTGCGGTAGCTGCCTTCGAAACGATCCCAGCGCAGACCACCGAGAATCTTCCAGTGTTCGGCGATCTGGATCATGTCCTGCGCATAGACACCGAGGGCCTGCGATTCGAACGTGCGGTTCTTGCGAATGAGACGCAGCGATTCGGAGACGCTGCCGCCGTCGCCCGGGTTGCCCAGCGTGGTGCGCGGCTTGGTGAGCAGCGCGCCCATGCCGGCGGGTACCAGGGCGCTGAAGCCGATGAAATCATCCTGGGTCGCATCGATGCCGGCGAGTACGGCGTGCTTGAAGCCGAGCCCTTCGAACTTGCCGCTGTAGTCGCTCTGGAAGGTCTTGGCGTCGAGATTCTGGATCTTGTTCTGGCTGCCGCGGTTGAGCACGGTGGCGTCCGAGAGCGTGCCGCGGTTGACCGCCAGGCCAAAGGGCTGCAGGGCGGCCGCGGCAAAACGGATGGCACTGGCGCGCTGGTCGCGTTCGTAGTGGCCGAGGCGGAAGGTGGTGCGCAGTTCGTCACCGTTCTGGAAGCGGTGGGTGTGGCCGAGCGTGCCGTAGGTGGCGGTGCCGGCGCTGTAGTCACTGTCGGCACCGTAGTAGTTCTTCGGATTGACCGGTACGAGCCCCACTTTCGGATCGGTGGCGCTTTTTCTCAGCCAGGGCATGCCGTAGTGGATGCCGTTGTGGTTGTCCAGGTGATAGAGGCCGACGAGAAATTCATCGGACGTACCGATGCCGAAACGGTAGGCACCCGCCACGCCTTTTTTATCGAGACCGGCGCCGTAGAGGCCATAGGTGCCCGAGCCGTTCCACATGGCATTCAGGCGCAGCGCGGCGTTGTCGCCGGTCTTGAAGTTGAAGTCGCCCGTAGTGCGTGCATAGCCGCCGCTGCCCAGGGTCACCTCGGCTTCATGGCGGTTCATCAGGGAGGGCTCCTTGCCGACCTGGTTCACCGCGCCGCCGGTCGAGCCGCGACCAAAGAGCATCGAGGCCGAGCCGCGCAGCACTTCGAGGCGGTCGTAGTTGAAGGTGTCGCGCTCGTAGAAGGCCGGGTCGCGCATGCCGTCAACGAAAATGTCGCCGCTCGCCTGCAGGGAGAAGCCGCGCAGGCGGATGTCCTCCTCGCCACCCTCGGCGGCAAGGAAACTGATGCCGGCGGTGTTGTGCAGGGTTTCCTTCAGTGTGTCGAGGTTGCGGTCGCTGATGAGGCGCTCGGTCACCACCGTGACGGACTGCGGAATGTCGCGCAGCTCCTGTTTGCCCTTGCCGATGCGCGTGGTCACCGCCTGATAGGTGTCCTTGGCGGAGACTTCGGCGTCGGCTTCGACTTTCACGTCGGGCAGGGTTTTCGTGGTGCCGCCTTCCTCGGCGGCAAAGGCCGGGAAGGCGAGGAGCAGGGCGGCAGACAGGGTGAGTCGGCGTGGCGAGGATGGCGGGGCAGGGTGTCGGCGCATGATGTTTCGATTCTCCAGTCGGGCATGTGAGTCGATTCGAAAGCCGTCGTGGAGGCAAACGCCTCGTGCAGGACAGCTTCCGGTCGGGTTGGCTGGCTGCCCCTGGGGGTGGCTGGCTGCGGATGCTACAAAAGTCAGTCGTGGCGCTACGGCGCCGCGGTATCCGGTCTTGGGGTGCGGGTGCCCCCGGTGTTCAGAAGGTCATGAGCGTCTGTCCTTGCTCAGCGCGGCCTGGCCGCCGGTTCGGTGACGAAGCCGATGCGCGTGACGCCCTCGCGTGCCGCCGCCGACATCACTTCGGCGACTTTCTCGTAGGGCGTGGTGCGCTCGGCGCGCAGGTGCAGCTCGGGCTGGGGCGAGAGCGGAGCGACGGCCTTCAGGCGCGCCTCAAGCCCGGCGGCATCGACGGTTTCGCCGTTCCAGAAGACCTGGCCGGCACCGTCGATGGCGAGTTGCACGTTGTCCGGCTGCGTCAGGTTGGGGGTCGAGCTGGCCTTGGGCAGGTCGACCTTGACGGCGTGAGTGAGCAAGGGTGCGGTGACGATGAAGATCACCAGCAGCACGAGCATGACGTCGATGAGCGGGATCATGTTGATCTCGGCCAGATCGCCCTCCGCATCCTGCTCGCCAAAGGTTCCGAAACTCATGGGGATCTTCCTTGTCCGGCTAGTTGGCGCGCGCGGCGACGCGCGCGAGGATGCGCTCCGAGGTGGCGGCCACGTCGCCGTCCTGCGGTGCAGCCTTCAGACCGGTGGCGAGGAAGGTGTACACGTCGTGGGCGAAGGAGGAGAGCTCGGCCAGCGTGTTGCGGTTGGCGCGGGCGAAGGCGTTGTAGGCAATGGCGGCGGGGATCGCCACGGCCAGGCCGATGGCGGTCATGATGAGCGCCTCGCCCACCGGACCGGCGACCTTGTCGAGCGTGCCCTGCCCGCTCATGCCGATGGCCATCAGCGCGTGGTAGATGCCCCAGACGGTGCCGAAGAGCCCGACGAAGGGTGCGCTCGAGGCGGTCGTGGCAAGGAAGGTCTGGCCATATTCGAGGCGCGATTTGTCCTGGCCGATGGCGCGCTTCAAGGCGCGGGTGAGGAATTCTTCCGGTGTGCCGGCATTGATCAGGCCGCGGCAATCGGTGCAGGCGAGGCGATGCTGCTCGATGGCGGTGAAGCCGTGATGGACGAGATGCGAGAAGGCTTCGTGTACGCCTTTCTCGCGCAGGCGGTGGGCGACGGCATCCAGATTCGGTGCGTTCCAGAAGGCGGCGAGGAATTCGCGCGAGCGCCGCTGCGACACAAAATTGCGTGCGCCCTTGGTGACGATCAGATACCAGGTGCCGACGGACATGATCAGCATGATGCCGAGCACGACGCGGGCAACGCCGTCGGTGCTGGCAAGAAAATGGGCAAAGCCCAGGTTGTATTCCATTACAGCGACTCCTTCAGGGTAAAGACAACGGGCACGCGTACTGTGGCGGGAACGGCTTCGGCGCCGCGCCGGGCGGGAACGAATTTCCAGCGCAGCACGGTGATGCGTGCGGATTCATCCAGGCGCGGCGAGCCGCTCGACGTGGCGATCTCGACGCTGGCTGCGCTGCCGTCGGCGCGTACCTGCACGCGCAGCACGACGCGGCCCTGTTCGCCCATGCGTCGCGAGAGCGGCGGGTAGGGCGGCTTGGGGTTGTCGAGATAGGCGGCGTCGAAGCGCGGCTGGGTGATCTCGACTGGCGCAGGAGGCGCCGGCTCGACTGGCGCGGGGGTTGGCTCGGGCACCACGGCGGGTGTTGCGACAGCCGTGGTTTCCGGGGCGGCCAGCACCGGCGCGGGCTGTACCGGAACGGGGCGCTGCCGGACGGGTTTCGGGCGCGGCGGGATGATTTCGGGCTGCGGCTCAGGTTTGGCCTGCGGTTTGATCTCCTCGACCGGCTGGATCAGGCTGACGGTGAGCACCTGCAGCGGGTGCGGCAGGCTGAGCACGTTCATGCGCACGAGCAGCCAGAGCGCCAGCACATGCAACAGCACGACGACTGCCAGTCCGGGCAGCGACAGGCGTGTCCGGCGCCGCTGCAGGGAGCCGGCGGCGGGCGGAAAAGTCAGTTCTGGCAGGACGGCGTGATCGAGGCTCGATGTGGTCATGGTTGAATGGGGACGATGCTGCGCCGGGTGTTGCCCGCCGCACGAAGCGGCCGCCTGTCGTGCAGCGGCCGCTCGTGAAATCCCGATGCTCAGCGAACGGGTTCGGGGGGCGCATGGATGCAGTCTGCGTTTATTCCTCCATCTGCGTCTGCAGGTAGTTTTGCAGCCCGACCTGGTCGATGAGCCCGATCTGTGTTTCGAGATAATCGATGTGCTCTTCGGTGTCTTCGAGCAGGTGTTCGAAGATTTCGCGCGTGACGAAATCGCCGGCCGATTCGCAATGGGCAACCGCTTCGAGGAGCAGTGTGCGGGCAAGGTGCTCGAGTTTGAGATCACAACCGAGCATCTCCGGCACGTTCTCGCCGATCAGCAGTTTGTGCAGCTCCTGCAGGTTGGGCAGGCCTTCGAGGAAGAGGATGCGCTCGATCAGCTTGTCGGCGTGGCGCATCTCCTCGATGGATTCCTCGTACTCCTTCTTGCCCAGGCGTTTCAGTCCCCAGTTCTTGTACATGCGCGCATGCAGGAAATACTGGTTGACGGCGGTGAGTTCGTTGGTCAGCGCCTTGTTGAGGAATTGCAGGGTTTTCTTGTCGCCTTTCATGTGCCTTCTCCTGTCGGTATCACGCCCGTGGGCAATGGCCGCAGTCCTTGTCGCACAGCGGCCCTGTCGCCTGTGCCGTGCCCTTGAGCATGCCTCTCGCGTAGCGCGCACAGCGGCCGCAATCAAGCCCGATATCCAGGGTCGTCTGCAGGGCGCGCAGCGTGCGCGCACCACCGTCGACGGCCTGCTTTACCTGGGATTCAGTCACTGCGTTGCAGACACAGACGTACATAGTTTAGCCCTCCGCTCGATTCATTTGGTCAGGATCAGCTTGCCGTTGCGCGTTTGCTGCAGCCGGTAATGCTCGCCCTCGTGCGCGATGATCAGTTCGCGTGCACCGCGCATCAGCTCGGCACTATCGACGCGTCGCGTCCCCGCGCGTTCCTGCGCGGGTGCGGGTGCGCCGGTGCGGGCGTTTGCCGGCGGTACGGGTTTGGACGGTGCGCTCACCATACGTAGAACATTTCGATCCAGGTGCCGGCGATGGCCGAGAGCGGCAACGCCAGCAACGGCAATGACAGGAAAGCACGTGTGCGATTCGGTGCATGGCCGAAGACCAGGCGTGTGCCGAGCCAGGCCGACCAGAGGATGCCGGCGGTCAGGATGACTGCGCGTGTGGCAGGCAGCCAGCCCAGCGGCACACCCTCGGCGCGCAGGTGGTTGGCGCTCATCATCGACAGGCCGAGAAAGAGACCGAGGCCGCCGATCGGAATCAGCGACAGGGCGAGCGCACGCCAGTCGATGCGGGCGATGCGTGCGGCCAAAGTCAGTCCCAGCAACACGGCGCCACCGAGCACCAGGGCCGTGCCGCCGATATAGACGAGGATCAGCGCGCCATCGAGCCAGGTGAAGGTGTCGTTCGCCTGCGGGTAATGGGTGAGCAGCCACCAGGGAGCATTCGACTCGAGCGCCCAGAGCTGATCGTGCTCGATCAGCCAGGTGGCCGCGGCCTGGCGCAGGGCGACATACCATGGGCTCAGGGTCCACTGGAAGGCGCCGATGGCCACACCGAGCATGCCGAAGATGAGCAGCAGCGCTTCGCTGGTGTGTGGCGTCTTTGCTGCGAGCACTTCGGTGTTGGGCGAGCGCAGCGCCAGATCGGCGGCATCGCGATGGCCGCTGCAGTGGCCGCAGGCGTGACATTGTGCGGCGCTGTCAAGATGCTTGACGTCGAGCAGCGGCGGGCAGTCGACGGCGTGCGTGTGTTGCGGGTAGCTCTCCCAGGTCTGGCGATTGATGCGGTAGTAGAACGGTGACAGGCGTGCGAGCAGGGCGAAGACGCCGGAGACCGGACACAGGTAGCGGCACCAGACGCGCTTGCCGCGGCCGTAGAGCCAGCCAACAAGGGCCGCCGCTACCGTCGAGCCGCCGAGAATCAGCAACGTGGCCGTGGCGTATTCATAGACGCTGATGAGCTGGCCATAGACGGTGGTGAGGACAAAGGCGAGGAAGGGCCAGCCACCCCAGCGCAGCCATCTCGGGATGGCCAGTCCGCGGCTGTGGCGCGCGGCAAATTCGGTGAGGGCGCCTTCCGGGCAGAGCACACCGCACCAGAAACGGCCCATGAACATCACCGAGAGGATGACAAAGGGCCACCACACGCCCCAGAAGAGATACTGGGCGAGCAGGACCAGACGCTCGTACCACTGCGCGACATAGGGTGTTTTGTCCAGGGTGGGGGCCATCTGTCCCTCGGCACCCGGTGCGCCGGCCGGATCGACATAGGTCGAGGCGCCGTAATCGGCAGCGAGCAGGCGTGCCTCGGGATTGGGCAGCGGCAGGAAGGCCGGCAGCACGACGAGCAGCGCATAGAAAAGCACGATGAACCACTGCAGGCCGAGGATCAGACGCCGGTGCACGTTCATCCAGTCGCCCAGGCGCGCGAGCCGGCTTGCCGGACGCAGGCGGCGCATCGGATAGGTGGCGACCGGAATGTTCGAATGTGTCATGGCCGGTGGCTTTCACGGGCTGCGCGGTCGATGCGTCTCATGCGCCACACGGCGTAGCCCCAGAAGAGGGCGATGGCGATCACCACGGTGGCCGCGGGGCGTGCCCGGTAGCCGACAAAATCGACGAGAAAGCGTCCGGGACCCTGGTTGTCGGGCAGGAACGCGGCCGTGTCCCAGAGCGGATCGACGAGGGCGGGCAGCCAGTCCAGGCCGATCATCTTGTCCACGCCGGCGACGAGAAGCGAAGTACCGATCAGCAGCAGCAGGTATTCGCTGACGCGAAAGAGCACACGCATGTTGAGGTACTTCGCGCTGCGCGCGACGATCCAGGCGGTGGCACCCGCCAGGGCCAGCCCGCCCGCCGCACCGCTGAAGAGGCGCGTGATCGCTCCGGGCGCATCATCCATGGCCAGGCCGTAGAGGAAAATGACGGTCTCGCCGCCTTCGCGCGCCACGGCGAGTGCGGCGACGGCGGCGATGCTGGCGAGTGCGCCGAAGCCGGCGCGTGCGGCGGCCTGTGCGGCCTGGCGTTCCAGCTCGTGTTTCAGGTTGCGTCCGTGTTCGTGCATCCACAGCACCATGTGCAGGATCAGCGCGGCTGCCGCCAGCACCATGCCAAGCTGGAATTGTTCGAGGGCTTCACCGGCGAATTCGCCCTGTGCGGCAAATGCGGCGTAGGCCAATGCTCCGGCAAGCGCCAGACCGGCCGCCACACCGGTCCACAGGCCGCGCCGCAGGGGTACCGGGTCGGCCTGTCGTGCGATCCACGAGAGCAGCACGCCGATCACCAGCATGGCTTCGAGGCTCTCGCGCCAGACGACGATGAGGGCATTCCACATTTTGATTTCCTATTGGGCGATGACTTTCATCTTGCCGGTGTCCATGTGGAATTCATCGATGAATTCGTATTCGCCGGGTTTGAGCCTGGGCAGAACGACGAAGGAGGTGGCGCCGGGCGCGAGCACCTTTTCAACACGCATGCCGAGGTTTTCGAATTCGATCGGACTCTTTCCCTGGTTGCGGATGACGAGCTTGATGCGCTGTCCGGCCGGCACTTCCAGGCGTTCGGGAGAGAGCCGGCCGTCCCTGGCCACGACGTCGAAGGTGGGCAGCTCGCCGGCAGCGTTGACGCTGCCACCGGCGAGCAATCCCGACCACGCGAGGAAACCAAGGACGAGCAGGCGCATCATGATCAGAAGCCGATCCTGGCGCGAATGCCGACCACCTTGATCGAGGCGGCGTCGGTCCCTGCCGGACGCTGGATGATCTGGAAATCCGGCGTCAGCTCGAGGTGATTATTGACGTGGAAGCGGTAGTACAGCTCGGCGACGCGCTCGAAACCTGAAGAGCGCCTGTCGAGCAGGCCGTCACCATCGAGATCGAGCAGGGCCGAGTCGCGGCGATAGTCGCCGCTCGTGCGCAGCAGGCCGAATGCGGCGCCCAGCGCATCAGAGCCGCGGCCCCAGCCGTTGCCGGTGATTTCCGTGCCGAAGGTGAAGGCGCGATCAAAGCGCGTCTTGCCAGCACCTTGATGGCCATAGCGGGCGAACAAGGTGACGTTGTCCGTGACTTGCTGGTCAAGCGACAGGCCCAGGCCGCTGTGGCGGCGCTCGAGGCCGTCGTAGCCGAGTCCGCGGCCGTTGGTCCAGACATAGACGCGGTAATTGCCGGGCAGGTAGTTCCAGCGCCAGGTGGTATCCGCCTGGGCAATGACGTAGGGCTTCTCGAACGGCGAGCCGGAGAAGTTCGATCCCGGCCCGGAGCCGAAGGCGCCGACTGAAAGCCCCCAGCTGCGATCCTTGTTGTGCTCGTTGGCGTACTGGAGGATAGCGCCGGGCGCGAAGCCGTAGGCGTCGGCGCGAATGTCGCCGCCCGAGTCGAGCAGCGGGTTGTGCACGAAGGCGTTGTTGAGAAAGCGTGTCGATTCGTCGTCGGCAATGGCGTTCTGGTCAAAGAAGACGAAGGAGTCGATCTTGCCGGCGGTGATGTGCAGGTGCTCGCGTGAATTGGCCTTGATGCCGTCGCGCGGCAGCGGCACGGTGAGCTGGTACCAGGCCTGGGCGAGAATGGCGAAGGAGTCATCCGGTCCGGCATTGGTCTCGAAGGCGGTGCTGTTGGGCGTGCTGGTGTAGGTCGGACGCAGGCCGACGCCATTGCCCTGACCAAAGCGTACGTGAGCGAAGATCTTGCCGTCGATGTCACCGATCTCGCCACCGGGCAGCGTCACCGAGACATCGCCACGGTAATTGGCACGCGACTGGTGCGAGGTGCTGCCGGCGACTCCGTCGCGATTGGCGCGTTGCGCGACACCGGTCAGGCTGGCGCCCACACTGATGCCTTCGAGCGCCTCGATCTGGCGTGCCTGTTTTTGCATGGCCAGTGTCTGGAATTCGACCGCCTTCAGGCGCGTGGTGATTTCCGGGTCTTTTTCGGAAATGCGATCGCTGTTCAGTGATTGCTCGAGCTCCTTGTTCTGCTTTTCGAGGGCTTCGACGCGATTGGCCAGGCGGCGCATTTCAGTGAGCAATGCCTTGAGATCTTCCTTGTCGCCTGTCGCGGCAGCCGGCGGCGCGGCGCAGGCAGGGCCGCCGATCAGGGCGAGAGCGAGGACGAGTGGCTTGAGTTTTGCCCGTCTCATCAATAGCCCCCCTTCTTGCCGACACCGGCGAAGGTGAATTCCCATTCTGTCTCGAACGGCTTGAACCAGGGACGCACACCGGTGGCACGGTCGGTGTGGCGGCCGAAGTGATTGCCCATCGGGTTTTCCTTGGCATTGGGCGGGTAGATGGTGAACTTCACCTTGTATTTGCCCGGGCCGTTGAGCTTGACGTTGTCGCCGTAGTGCGGGCCATCGGAGGCGACCATCGGCATCATGTCGCCCTTGATGACTTCATTCGTCCCCTGTTTGGTCAGCTCGTATTTGATGAGCAGGTGCGGCACCCAGAATCCCTCGGTGATGCCATTCGGGTTGTTGGCAAGGGCGTGGATGTCGGCCTCAAGGTGAATGTCGGATTCAGCGGCTTTTCGCATGTGTCCTTCCGGCTCCATGTCGATCGGCTGCAGATAGACCGCAGCGATTTCCATGCCGGCGAGGTTCTGTGGCGAGCCGATCGGGTATTCGAGCGCCTGTGCGGACATCGAGAACATCAGGCCGACCGACAGGCTGGTTGCGGCGGCAAGGCGTTTCAGAGAAGAATGGCTCACTTTCATGCAAATCCCCTTCAGGTATTGTTACAAATGGAATTAATAACGCAAATGCGAACGATTCGCATTATGTATTTAGGCCAAAACCCTGTCAAGGTGCGGGGAGATTATTTTTCGAGGCTTTGCGTGGTTGCCGGGCCGTTGGGGCGAAAAGCTATAATCCAGGTCGTTTTCCTTCCTGACTGACCCTGTCCGGGCTTCTTTCTTGATGAGTGCGCTGCGCTTGGCCATTGCCCAGATCAACGTCACGGTCGGCGATCTCGAGGGCAATGCCGCCAGAATCGCCGAACGGGCCGCCCGGGCACAGGCGGGCGGTGCCCGTCTGTTGCTTACCCCCGAACTCTCCCTCACCGGCTATTCGCCCGAAGACCGGTTGCTGCGTCCGGATTTTCAGATGGCGTGTGAGCGCATGCTCTCCATGCTTGCAACGCGCATTGGCGATATTGCTGTCGTTGTCGGCCATCCGCAGGTCAGTGACGGCCGCCTCTACAATGCGGCGTCCGTGCTGAGGAAGGGGCGCATCGAGACGACCTATCACAAGCAGTTGCTGCCGAATTTCGATGTTTTCGACGAGATGCGCTACTTCAGCGCGGGCGAGCGCTCCTGCGTCTTCGATGTGGATGGAGTGCGCTGCGGTCTCATCATTTGTGCCGATCTCTGGGAGCCGGGCCCGGCCGAGGCGGCGCGTACGGCAGGGGCCGAACTGCTGCTGGTGCCCAATGCCTCACCCTATCACCTGCGCAAACAGGATATGCGTCATGAATTACTGTGCGAGCGCCTGTGTGCGGTGGGGCTGCCGATGGCCTATGCCAATCTGGTGGGGGGGCAGGACGAATTGCTCTTTGACGGCGGCTCGTTTGCCATGGATGCGCAGGGACGGCTCACGCATCAATTGCCGCAGTTCGAGGAGGCGCTGGAGTTTGTCGACTACGCCGATGGCCATCTGTTGCCCGGACGGCTTCTGCCCGCGCTGTCGGTGGAAGCCGAAGCGTGGGCCGCGCTGGTGCTGGGTGTGCGCGATTATGTGACGAAGAACGGTTTCCCGGGCGTGCTGGTCGGCCTCTCGGGGGGGCTCGATTCGGCCCTGGTGCTGGCGATCGCTGCCGATGCGCTGGGAGCCGACCGCGTGCGTGCGGTGATGATGCCCTCGCCCTATACCGCGCAGATCAGCCGTGACGATGCCCGGGCGCTGGCGGCCGCGCTCGGCGTGCGCTATGACGAGATGCCGATTGCATCGGCGATGCAGGTGCTCGCCGGCCTGCTGATGGCGCAGCTGGGCGATCCGGCCAAGAGGCACCCGGCCGATACGACCGAAGAAAACCTGCAGGCCCGCATTCGTGGACTGCTGCTCATGGCGTTGTCGAACCATTCGGGTGCGCTGGTCCTCACCACCGGCAACAAGAGCGAGATGGCGGTTGGTTACGCCACGCTCTACGGTGACATGGCGGGCGGGCTGGCGGTGTTGAAGGACGTCTACAAGACCTTTGCCTACCGGCTGGCGCGCCATCGCAATGCCATCGCGCCGGTGATTCCGCGCCGCATCCTCACGCGCGCGCCTTCGGCCGAGCTGAAACCGGACCAGACCGATCAGGATGCGCTGCCGCCCTATGACATTCTCGATGCCATTGTCGAGGCATTCATGGAACGTGATCTGGCACCGCGCGAGATCATTGCCCAGGGTTATGCCGAAGCCGATGTGAAAAAAGTGATCGGCCTTCTGCGTCGCAACGAATACAAACGACGCCAGTCGCCGCCGGGTATTCGCGTGACGCGGCGTGCTTTCGGCAAGGACTGGCGCTATCCGATTACGGCACAATACGGCAACGAAGGGTGAGCGCAACCGCCAGGACGATGTCAGGACGGCTGCAAGTCAGCGATACAAAAGAGGGGATGGGCAACATGAAAAAAATCGAAGCGATCATCAAGCCGTTCAAGCTCGACGAGGTGCGCGAGGCGCTCTCCGAGGTGGGTATCACCGGCCTTACGGTGACCGAGGTGAAGGGGTTTGGCCGTCAGAAGGGGCATACCGAGCTGTACCGCGGTGCCGAGTACGTTGTCGATTTTCTGCCGAAGATCAAGATCGAAGTGGTGGTGGCCGATGCCATTGTCGAACAGGCGATCGAGGCCATCATCAAGGCGGCGCGCACCGGGCGTATCGGCGATGGCAAGATTTTCGTCAGTGCGGTCGAGCAGGTGGTGCGCATCCGTACCGGCGAGACCAACGAGTCGGCTATCTGATGAGACCGTGTGCGCGCGCCTGGCGGGCGTCGAGCAGCAGGGCGTATTCGTCCAGATAGGGTTGGACGAAGAGCGCGTTGCGGCGCAGGTCCGGGGAGCGCGGATCGAGATAGGCGATGACCACGCCTTGCGGATGCCGGGCGAACCAGTCCTGCAGGGCGGATTCGGGCTGTATCTGATCGATTGGTTTGGTCAGCCGTCCGGCAAACTGATATTGAGCGTGGTACATGCCGCGATTGGCGAGCGGAATGCCACGGTCCTGCAAGCGGCGGATTTCAGCGGCGATCGGCCGGATGTCGTAACGCGTCCAGAAATATCCTGCGGCCTGAAATTCCAGCATCGCCACCGTGAGGGCGCCCAGGATCGCCATGAGGGGCAGCCGTCGATCGTTCCGGCGGCCCAGACCCCACAGTACCAGTGCACCCATGGCGAGAGCGAGGCCGGGCCAGTGCGGCAAGACGCCGATTCCGCTGGGCAGGGCGAACCTGTCCGGATTCAGGCTCAGCCAGAACAGGGCGGCGCCGAGGGCAAGTGCCAGCAGCGCGACCGAGCCAAAACCGCCACCGGGCGCACGCGTCAGCAGGCGCGCGGCAAGGAGGGCGACGGCAGGCATCAGCGGCACCAGATAATGCACCTGCTTGCCACTGATGAGCGAGAAGGCGAGGAGCACCGGCAGCAGCCAGGCCAGGCAAAAGCGCAGGCCGACATCGAGTCCCTCGCGCTTGATCGAGGCGATGCGCCACCACAGTGTCGGCCAGACGAGCCAGGGATAAAAGAGCAGCGGGAGTAGCGGCAGGTACCACCAGAAGGCGCGCTTGTGAGCGAAGGAGTTTGCCAGGCGGCCGGCCGTCTGCCCCCAGAAAATCATCTGACGGTATTCCTCACCGCCCTTGAGTGCGGCCGGAATCGCCCAGGCCAGCGCGAGGCCGGCGCCGGCGAGCACGGCGAGGAGCAGGCCGCCATACCAACGCCGCCATGCAAGCCCCGGCTGCCACCAGGGCGCGAGCACGGCGACGGGCAGTACATGCAGGAGGATCACCGGTCCTTTGGCGAGCACACCGAGGCCGATGGCCAGCGCCAGCCAGGCAAAGCCCCGGCGCAAGGATCCGTGTGCGGCCATCAGCACGCCGCACAGGCCGAGCAGCGTGAAAAAGGCAAGCAGGACATCGAACATCATCGAGGTGGAGAAAAGGATCCACAGCAGGCAGGAGCTGAGAATCCACGCCGCCTGGCGCCGCACGCAGGCATCCTGTGGCCATAACCGGCGTGCGAGGGCGGCGGTGAGCAGCAAGCTGCCCAATGAAAACAACGGTGCAATCAGGCGTGGCCACCACTCGGTCACGCCGAATGCCGACCAGCCCAGATTGATCAGCCAGAACAGCAGCGGCGGCTTGTCGCTGTAGGGCATGCCATTCTTGAAGAGGAGGAAATAATCGTGTCGCAGCCACATCTCCCAGGCCACGCCGAGGTAGCGCGTCTCGTCGATCGGCGTGGGCGGGCGCGTGACGAAACCGATGGCCGTCAAGGCGGCCAGGAGCAGGAACGGGCCGAGGAAGAACAGGCCGCCGTGTGCCCGTCCTCCGTCCAGATAGAGGGCTGCGCGACGGTGTGAACCGGGAAAAGTCAGTCGTGATGACACGGCGCGTGTCGTCGCCTTCACGCCCCGGTGCGGCGCTGTGCCCGCAGCAGCAGGAGCAGTGCGCCCGAGCCGCCTTCGGCGGCGCGCGTCTGGCAGAAGGCGAGAACGTCCTTGTGCTGCATCAGCCAGCCCTTGACAAGCCCCTTCAAAACCGGCTCGCGCCCGGGTGAGCCAAGCCCCTTGCCGTGCACGATGCGCAGGCAGCGCAGTCGCCGGCGCAGCGCGAGGGCGAGAAATTCGCCCAGAAGCTGCCGTGCTTCGTCGCGGGTGGCACCATGCAGATCGAGATGATCTTCGACAACCCAGCGGCCACGACGCAGATCGCGCAGGATATTGTGTGCCAGCCCCGGGCGCAGGAAGGACGGCTCGTCACCGCCTTCCAGTTGCAGGTCGAGCGGTGCCGGATGGAGCGATTCATCCAGCACGACCGCCTCGTCGCGCAGGCGCTGGCGCGGCACGGCGGCCGGACGGGGCGGCTCGTGATGTGTACGCGTGTCCAGGAGGGGGCGGACACCGGCCATCGCTTGCGCGAAGAGTGCCTGCTCCTTGTCCGAGGGTGCACGCGGCTTGCAGTTCATGCCAGACCGAGGTTGTCGAGATGTTTTTCGGCGTCCAGGGCGGCCATGCAGCCGGTGGCCGCACTGGTGACCGCCTGCTTGTAAATCTGGTCCTGCACGTCGCCGGCGGCGAACACCCCGGCCATGCTCGTCTGCGTGGCGTTGCCGGTGCGCCCACCCTGTGTGACGAGATAGCCGTTTTCCATGTCGAGCTGGCCTTCGAAGAGCTCGGTGTTCGGCTTGTGGCCGATGGCGATGAAAACGCCGGCAAGGGCGATGTCTCTCGTTGCGCCGCTTTTGACGTTTTTCACACGCATGCCGGTGACGCCGCTGTCGTCGCCGAGGATTTCCTCGAGGGTGCTGTCCAGTTCGAGTGCAATGTGGCCGCTCTTCACCTTGTCCATCAGCTTGTCGATCATGATCTTCTCGGCACGGAATTTGTCGCGCCGATGCACCAGGGTGACCTTCTTCGCGATGTTCGCCAGATACAGGGCTTCCTCGACCGCGGTGTTGCCGCCGCCGATGACGGCGACCTCCTGGCCCTTGTAGAAAAAGCCGTCGCAGGTGGCGCAGGCGGAGACGCCGCGCCCGGCGAAGGCGTCTTCAGAGGGCAGGCCAAGATATTTGGCGGTGGCGCCGGTGGCGATGATCAGCGCATCGCAGGTATAGCTGCCAGCATCCCCGACCAGGGTGAATGGTTTTTGCTGCAGCCGGGCGGTGTGGATGTGATCGAAGAGGATCTCCGTCTCGAAACGTTCGGCATGTTTCTGGAAGCGTGCCATCAGCTCCGGCCCCTGCACGCCCCCGGCATCGGCGGGCCAGTTGTCGACCTCGGTGGTCGTCATCAGCTGGCCGCCCTGGGCAAGGCCGGTGATCAGCAGCGGCTTGAGATTGGCGCGTGCGGCATACACGGCGGCGGTGTAGCCGGCCGGGCCGGAGCCGAGAATGATGAGCGGGGAATGGCGCGAGGGGGTGTTCATGACGGTCATCCGGGAATTGTTGGAAGAATGTTCCCATTATACGTGCCGGGCTCCGGCCGGCGAGAGGAGAGGAGGGCGATTCAGCATATAATCCGCTCATTCATAAAAGAACCGTCGATCCGGCACGGCTTTCCGGAATGTTTCCGCAAGCGCTGCGGGAAGCGTCCCGCCAGGAGGAGCAAACACATGCCGCAAGGTCACAACGTTACCGTCGATGCCCTGCGCACGATGCCGATTTTCGAGTCGTTGTCAATCGAACGACTGGTGCCGATCGCCCGCGTTGCCGTGTTTCGCAAGGTTGCACGCGGAGCGGCCATCCTGCACGCCGGAGACCGTACCGATTTTGTCTACTTTGTTCTCTCGGGCATGCTCAAGGTACTGGTCTCCGACGAGGAGGGGCGCGAAGTCATCCTCTCCAACCTCGGGCCGGGCGAATTCTTCGGCGAGATGGGCGTGCTCGATGACAACCCGCGCTCGGCGACGGTGATCGCCAGCACGCCGTGCGAGCTCATCGTCATTTCCAAGACGGACTTCAAGCGCTGCCTGGCCGAGAATTTCGATGTCTCGCTCTATATCATGCGCAATCTCGTCAAGCGCCTGCGCAATGCCGACCGCAAGATCGAGAGCCTGGCGCTGATGGACGTCTATGGTCGTGTGGCCCGCCTGCTGCTGGAGATGGCCGAGAAAGACGCCGAGGGACAGCAGGTGGTGCTGCGCAAGATTTCCAAGCAGGACATCGCCAAGATGATCGGCGCCTCGCGCGAGATGGTGAGCCGCGTCATGAAGGATCTGCAGTTGCGCGGCCTGATCGAGGAGGGCAACGGCCGCATCCTGCTGCGCGAGCAGCTGAGTCTCGTCTAAGGCCCGTTTTCTTCGGGTCGCGGCCCAAAGCGCCGCCCGCGTCGTTGCGTTCCTTGCCAGGGGAATGACCCTTGGCAAGGAGCGTGCGGTCCATATAAAAAGCGCGTTTCCTTGCCGGGCCGTCTGCCGTTTGATCTGCCCCGGTCGCTGTGAGTCGTGTGTCTTGACCGATTGCGATCAGCGGGGCGGCCCGGCTGGCAGGCTATGTGACCAGGATGCGCTCGAGCGCCGCCACCAGCGCCTGGCATTCCGCCTCGGTGCCGATGGTGATGCGCAGGAACTGCTCGATCCTCGGCTGGCGGAAGTGACGCACGATGATGCTGCGCTCGCGCAGTGCGGCAGCCAGTGCTGCGGCGTCCCGCTGTGGGTGGCGGGCAAAGAGGAAATTCGCCTGCGAGGGCAGGACCTCGAAACCGAGCCTGGCGAGTGCCTGCGCCAGCCATGTGCGGCTGGCGATGATGAGTTGACGGGTTTTCTCCAGGTGCGTGCGGTCCTCGATCGCCGCGATGGCGCCGGCCAGCGCGAGGCGGTCGAGCGGGTAGGAGTTGAAACTGTTCTTGACGCGCTCCAGCCCTTCGATGAGCGCTTCGTCGCCGAGAGCGAAGCCGACGCGCAGACCGGCCAGAGAGTACGCCTTGGAGAGGGTCTGCACCACCAGCAGGTTCGGATGATGGTCGATCAGCACTACGGCTGATTCGGCGCCGAAGTCGACGTAGGCTTCGTCGATCACCACCACCGAATCGGCGTTCGCGGCAAGGATCGAGGAGATCGCGTCACGGTCGAGGGCACGCCCGGTCGGTGCGTTCGGGTTGGGGAAGATGATGCCGCCGTTCGGGCGTGCGTAATCGTGCGGGTGGAGGGTGAAATCCTCGCCGAGCGGCACGGTTTCGCAGACGATGCCGTAGAGCCGGCAATACACCGGATAGAAGCTGTAGGTGATGTCGGGAAAGAGGAGCGGACGCTCATGTTTGAGCAGGGCAAGAAAGACGTGGGCAAGGACTTCGTCCGAGCCGTTGCCGACGAACACCTGGGCCGCACGCAGGCCGTACCGGCGGGCGATGGCCGCCTTCAATGCATTCGCATCCGGATCGGGATACAGGCGCAGCGCATCGCCGCTGGCGGCGTGCAGGGCAGCGAGAGCCTGTGGCGAAGGGCCGTAAGGATTCTCGTTGGTGTTGAGCTTGATCAGGTCCGGCAGGCGTGGCTGCTCGCCGGGAACGTAGGGGGTCAGGCCGTGGGTGACGGCACTCCAGAATCGGCTCATGATGCGCGCAGCTTCGAGAAGGTTCAGAGGGAAACCGATGTTATCATGCAGGCTTGACTGACTCGCTTCGACTGACAGCCATGCGGCAAGCCGAAATCACGCGCAAGACCCTGGAGACGGAAGTCACCGTTCGTCTCGATCTCGATGGCAGCGGCCGCTCGATCCTGTCGAGCGGCGTGCCCTTTTTCGATCACATGCTCGAGCAGGTGGCGCGTCACGGTCTTGTCGATCTCGAGGTGAGTGCCCGCGGCGATCTGCACATCGACGCCCACCACACGCTCGAGGATATCGGCATCACGCTGGGCCAGGCCCTTGCCCGGGCGATCGGCGACAAGAAAGGCATTCGTCGTTACGGTCATGCCTATGTGCCACTCGATGAGGCGCTCGCACGCGCCGTCGTTGATTTCTCCGGGCGTCCGGGGCTGGTTTTCAACGTGGCTTTCACGCGTGCGCGCATTGGTGAATTCGATGTCGATCTGGTGCGCGAATTCTTTCAGGGCCTGGTCAATCACGCCGGTATCACCGTGCACCTCGATGGTCTGCGCGGCGAGAACGCTCACCATCAGTGCGAGACGCTCTTCAAGGCTTTCGGCCGGGCGTTACGCATGGCGGCCGAGGCCGATGCGCGCGCGGCGGGCAGCATCCCTTCCACCAAGGGGGCGCTCTAGGGAGGTGTCTGTCCGATCTGTCGCGCCGTGCTGCCGGCACTGACTTTATGCATACCGTCGTGAATACCGCCGCGAATACCGTCGCCATCGTCGATTACGGCATGGGCAACCTGCGCTCGGTGGCCAAGGCCGTCGAGCATGTCGCGCCCGCTGCGTGCGTCAAGGTCACCTCCGACCCGGCGGTCGTTGCCGCCTCCGACCGCGTCATCGTGCCGGGGCAGGGGGCCATGCCCGACTGCATGCGCGAGCTGACGGCGCGCGGCCTGGATCGGGCCGTCATCGAAGCGGCGGCTGCCAAGCCGTTTCTGGGCATCTGCATCGGCCTGCAGATGCTCTTCGAATCGAGCGAGGAGGGTGCGGTGGCGGGGCTGGGCGTGCTGTCCGGACGTGTGCGCCGCTTTGCGCCCGGGCGCATGCGCGCACTGGGTCTGAAGGTGCCGCACATGGGCTGGAACGAAGTGCACCAGACGCAGGCGCATCCGCTGTGGGCCGGTATCGAAGAGGCGGCGCGCTTTTATTTCGTGCACAGCTTCTATGTCGAAGCGGCCGACGAAACACAGGTTGTCGCCACCTGCGAGCATGGTTTGCCCTTTACCTGCGCGGTGGCGAAGGCTAATATTTTCGCCGTACAGTTTCATCCCGAGAAAAGTGCCGGCAACGGACTTGCCCTGCTTGACAATTTCATGCACTGGAATCCCTGACCGCTATGCTGCTGATCCCTGCAATCGATCTGAAGGATGGCCATTGTGTCCGCCTCAAACAGGGCGATATGGCCGATGCCACGGTATTTTCTGAAGACCCGGCGGCGATGGCCCGCCACTGGCGCGCCGAGGGCGCACGCCGCCTGCATCTGGTCGACCTGAATGGCGCCGTCGCCGGCAAGCCGAAGAACGAGGCGGCGATCAAGGCGATTGTCGCTGCCGTCGGCGAAGACGTTCCCGTCCAGCTCGGCGGCGGTATCCGCGATCTGGATACCATCGAGCGTTATCTGGATGATGGCATCAGTTATGTCATCATCGGCACGGCGGCGGTCAAGAACCCCGGCCTGCTGCATGACGCCTGCAGTGCCTTCCCCGGCCACATCATCGTTGGTCTGGACGCCCGGGAAGGCAAGGTGGCCACCGACGGCTGGTCGAAGATGACCGGCCACGATGTCATCGATCTGGCGAAGAAATACGAGGACTATGGCGTCGAGGCGGTGGTCTATACCGACATCGGCCGCGACGGTATGTTGAGCGGCGTGAACGTCGAGGCGACCGTCAGGCTGGCGCAGGCGCTGCGCATTCCGGTGATCGCCAGCGGCGGCATCGCCAGTCTGAAAGACATCAAGGCGCTCTGCCAGGTCGAGGACGAGGGCATCATGGGCGCCATCACCGGGCGCGCCATCTACGAGGGCACGCTCGATTTCAAAAAAGCCCAGGCCGAGGCGGACAAGCTGGCCAGGAGCAAGCCCGCTGCGGGCTGAGCAGGGGCGCTCTGCCATCATGCTTGCCAAACGCATCATTCCCTGTCTGGACGTCAAGGCGGGTCGAGTCGTCAAGGGCATCAACTTCGAGGGCCTGCGCGATGCCGGCGACCCGGTCGAGATCGCGCGCCGCTACGATGCGCAGGGTGCCGACGAGCTGACCTTTCTCGACATCACGGCCAGCACCGAAGAGCGCGACACCATTTTTCATGTCGTCGAGCAGGTTGCCGAGCAAGTGTTCATTCCGCTCACGGTGGGTGGTGGCGTGCGCGCTGCCGCGGATGTGCGCCGCCTGCTCAATGCCGGTGCCGACAAGGTGAGCATGAACACGGCGGCTGTCCTCGATCCGCAACTGATCGCCGATGCCTCGGCCCGCGTGGGCGCGCAGTGCATCGTCGTCGCCATCGATGCCAAGAGCGCCGGCGCGGGCCGCTGGGAGGTGTTCACCCACGGCGGGCGGCGCGGGACGGGGCTCGATGCCGTCGAGTGGGCGCGGCGCGCGCAACAGCTGGGTGCGGGTGAGATTCTGCTCACCAGCATGGATCGCGACGGCACAAAAAACGGTTTTGATCTGGCGCTCACGCGCGCGGTGGCCGACGCGGTGGATATCCCGGTGATTGCCAGCGGCGGGGTGGGCACCTTGCAGCATCTGGCCGACGGCGTGCTCGAAGGCCATGCCGATGCGGTGCTCGCTGCCAGCATCTTTCATTATGGCGAGCACACGGTGCGCGAAGCGAAGGAATATCTGCGCGCACGCGGTATCGAGGTGCGGCTATGAGCATTCTTGACGAAATCCGCTGGGACGAACACGGTCTCGTGCCGGCGATCGCCCAGGATGCGCACACCGGCGCGGTGCTGATGGTGGCGTGGATGAACCGTGACGCGCTGGCGCGCACGCGTGAATGCGGCGAGGCCGTGTATTGGTCGCGTTCGCGCGCCCGTCTCTGGCACAAGGGCGAGGAATCCGGCCACGTGCAAAAAGTGCTGGAGATCCGCACCGACTGCGACAGTGACGTACTGCTGCTGAAGGTGGAACAGGCGGGCGGCATTGCCTGCCATACCGGCCGGCGCAGCTGTTTCTACCAGAGACTGGAAGAGGATCGCTGGGTTGCTGCCGATCCGGTGCTCAAGGACCCCAGGGAGATTTACAAATGATCGATCCGAACGTCCTCTATCGGCTTGCCGACACGCTCGAGGCACGGCGCGGTGCGCCCGCCGAATCCTCCTATGTCGCCAGTCTCTACCAGAAGGGCACCGATGCGATCTGCAAGAAGATCGCCGAGGAGGCTGCCGAGAGCATCATGGCGGCAAAGGATGGCGACCGCCTGCACATCGTCCGTGAGGTGGCTGATCTGTGGTTCCATTCGCTGGTGCTGCTCGCCCATTTCGAGCTGGGCCCGGATGCCGTGCTGCACGAATTGCACCGGCGCGAGGGTATCTCGGGCATCGACGAGAAAAAATCGAGGAGCGGAGGCTGAGATGGACGATTGCCTGTTCTGCCGCATCGTGCGCGGCGAGATTCCTGCCAAAAAAATTTATGAGGACGAGCTGGTATTCGCCTTTCATGACATCCGTCCGATCGCGCCGGTGCATTTTCTCGTCGTGCCGAAGGTGCACGTCGCTTCGCTCTACGAGTGCGAGGGGAGGCACGAGGCGGCACTCGGGCGTCTGCTCGGTGTGGCCGGCCGTCTGGCACGCGAGCAGGGGGCGACGGAAGGCTTTCGCTCCATCATCAACACCGGGCGGGTCGGACGGCAGGAGGTGTATCATGTGCATCTTCACATTCTGGGTGGCCCGCAGGTTCTGCCCGGCATGCTGGCGGAATAGCACGGCGGACTGCCGACCGATTCGAGGAGGAAGAACATGGGCTCATTCAGTATCTGGCACTGGCTGATCGTTCTGGTGATCGTCATGCTGATTTTCGGCACGAAAAAATTGCGCAACATCGGCCAGGACCTGGGGGGTGCCGTCAAGGGATTCAAGGACGGCATGAAGGAGGGGGGCACCGAGAAAGCCGCCGAACCGCCGCAGCAGGTGGGTGGCCAGACCATCGAAGGCGAAGTCCGGGAAAAAACCAGATCCTGACGCCTGTCGGCGCGTCACCCTTCTCCCTTTTGTTGTACATCCTCCGCAGCCATGTTTGATATCGGTTTTTCCGAGCTGATGCTCATCGCCCTGGTGGCGCTGGTAGTCATCGGGCCGGAGCGCCTGCCGAAAGTGGCGCGTACAGCCGGCCATCTGCTTGGCCGCCTGCAGCGCTACGTGAGCGACGTCAAGGCCGACATCAACCGCGAAATGCAGCTCGACGAACTGAAGAATGTCCAGCAGCAGATCGTCGATTCGGCAAATGATCTGCAAGCCAGTGTTCGCTCGGAGCTCGACGGCCTTGAAGGCGAGCTCAACGAGACCGTTGCGGCTCTTGATGCCGCCCCGCACGCCGAACCGGATGGAAAAGTCAGCGCTGGCGAGACGGCGCCCGATTCCCTTGCCCGGGAGGTGCCGGCCGGCCCGCCTGACGAGACGCCTGCCGGGGCTTCGCCGCAACTGGAACTGGGCTTCGGCCCGTCACATGACGCTTCGCGCCAGGGCTGATCATGAAACGACCCCCACGCTCACTGCGTTCGCTGCCCCCCGCGGGGGCTTGTCAGCCCCTTGGGGCGGCCCGGCGGGGCTGACATGTCCGATCAACAGGATTCCTTCCTCTCGCACCTGATCGAATTGCGCGCGCGTCTGGTGCGCGCCTCGGCGGCAGTGCTGATTGTTTTCATCTGCCTGTTCCCCTGGGCCAAGGATCTGTATGCGCTGATGGCGCAGCCGCTGCTCGCCGCATTGCCGCAGGGCGGCCAGATGATTGCCACCGACGTCGTCGGCGTCTTCATCGTGCCGATGAAAGTGACGTTGCTGGCGGCCTTCCTCGTTGCGCTGCCCTTCGTGCTCTATCAGGTCTGGGCCTTCGTTGCGCCGGGTCTCTACGCTCACGAGAAAAAACTCGTGCTGCCGCTCGTCCTTGCCAGTGTCCTGCTGTTTTTCGCTGGCATGTCGTTTGCCTACTTCCTGGTGTTTCCGACGGTGTTCAAGTTCATGTCGGCGGTCGCCCCCGAAGGGGTGGCCTGGATGACGGACATCGACAAATACCTCTCCTTCGTGCTGACGACCTTCATGGCTTTCGGCGTGACCTTCGAGGTACCGGTGGTGGTGATCGTGCTGGTGAGGGTCGGTGTCGTGTCGATTGCCAAGCTCAAGCAGGCGCGCCCCTATGTGATCGTTGGCGCCTTCGTCATTGGCGCCATCTTTACGCCGCCGGACGTGCTCTCGCAGGTGATGCTTGCCGTACCGCTGTGGCTGCTCTATGAACTGGGCATTCTTCTGGCGCATCTGTTCGAGAAACCGGCCGCCGTGGCGCTGCCACCGGAGGGCGCGGACGCCGATCGTTGAGGCCGTGCCTCGTTGCACGGCCGGTCCGCATTATTCTATTCCCGACGGCCGTTTTGCATGGGCGGGCGTTTGCCCACGACAACGGTGAGTGTCATTTCCTGAGTGTTGCGCCGAATGACGAAACGGGACTCGCTGCCCGGAGCCAGTGCGGCGATCTGTCCGAGCATGTGCTGTGGATCAATGACCGGCTTGGCATCGATCGAGACGAGGACATCGCCGGGGCGCAGGCCGGCGCGATCGGCCGGGCTGGCGCGCAAAATGCCGGCGATCAACGCCCCTTCCCTGGCGGGCAGCTTGAACGATTCGGCCAGTTCCGGCGTGATCGCCTGTGCTTCGACGCCGATCCAGCCGCGCGTCACCGATCCGTTCTTGATGATCTGTTCCATGACCGACCGGGCGATGGAGATCGGGATGGCAAAGCCGATACCCAGGGAGCCGCCACTGCGTGAGTAGATCGCGGTATTCACCCCGACCAGATTGCCGGCACGGTCGGTGAGTGCCCCCCCGGAGTTGCCCGGATTGATGGCTGCATCGGTCTGGATGAAATTCTCGAAGGTGTTGATGCCCAGTTGCGAGCGGCCGAGTGCGCTGACAATGCCGTGCGTGACGGTCTGGCCGACGCCGAACGGATTGCCGATGGCGAGCACGATATCGCCCACGCGCAGCGATTCGGCCGGTGCGAAGGTGATGGCGGGCAGTTTGTTCTCGGCCTTGACCTGCAGCACGGCCAGATCGGTGTCCGGATCGGTGCCGACGATGCGTGCCGGGAGATAGCGCCCGTCATTGGTCGCCACCTCGATCTCGTCCATGTTTTCGACGACATGGTTGTTGGTGAGGATGTAGCCCTCGGCGCTGACGATGACGCCCGAGCCCAGTCCGGATTGGCGCTGCACGCCACCGGGGCGATCACCGAAGAAATAGCGGAAGACCGGATCATCGGCAAAAGGATTGCGCGGCGTCTGGACATCCTTGCTGGTGTAGATATGCACCACGGAGGGCAGGGCCTTGCGCGCAGCGGCGGCATAGGATCCGGTCGATTCGGCCTGGTCCGTGCCGGAGCGCGGCGTACCGGCCGCCTCCTGCAAGGAGACGATGGTCGGCATCGCCGGGCCGCCCAGCCACTGCGGCTTCAAGGTGGTGATGACGAACAGTGCGGCCAGGCTGATCGTCACGGCCTGGGCGAAAATGAGCCACAATCGTTGCATGTCAGGACACGGGGCAGGATTAAGAGAAGAATAAAGGGGCGAATGAATGCAAAATCATGAACTTTCGGCGGCCGACTTGTCCGCTTATCTCGACGCATTGCTCGAGTGCGAACGTTTTCGCGATTATTGCCCAAACGGCCTGCAAGTGGAAGGCCGTCCGCGCCTGCGGCGCATCCTTTGCGGCGTGACGGCCTGCCAGGCGCTGATCGATGCGGCCCTGGAGCAGGGCGCCGATGCGCTGCTGGTGCACCACGGCTGGTTCTGGCGCGGCGAGGAGGGGCGCATTCACGGCATCCGCCGCAAGCGTCTGAAGACCTTGCTCGAACACGACCTCGCACTCTTTGCCTATCACCTGCCGCTCGATGCCCACGCAGAGCTGGGCAATAACGCGCAACTTGCGCATCGGATGGGCTGGCAGGTCGACGGGCGTTTTGGCGAACAGGAGATCGGTTTTCTCGGGCGCGCGAGCGGCAGTGCCGCGCAGATTGCGCGACAACTGGCGGCCATGCTGGGGCGTGAGCCCTTGCTGGCGGGCGAGGGCGGGCGCACGGTGCAGCGTATCGCCTGGTGCTCGGGTGGTGCGCAGGGCTGGTTCGAGCAGGCGATCGCCGCCGGTGCGGATCTGTATGTGAGCGGGGAGATTTCCGAGCAGACGGTGCATCTGGCACGCGAGTCGGGCGTGCCCTATCTGGCTGTGGGTCATCACGCCAGCGAGCGTTATGGCGTGCAGGCGCTCGGAGCGCATCTGGAGGCGCGTTTTGGCATTGAATGCCCCTATGTGGAGATCGACAATCCGGCCTGAGCGCTTGTGAACAAATCTGCTGTGCGTGCCGCAGTGGGGTCTGGGTGAAATTCGCTATCCTCATCTACAAAAAGCACCTTCCGACTGCCGAGCTTCGGCCGTACCCCACTGCGGCTCGCTCACCACAATTTCTTCACAAGCACTGATTTACCCCACAGTCATCGCCAGGCTGCTTTTTCACACAAAAAGCACATATACCCAGATGACAACTCCAAGAATTGATAACCCGAATCCCCACAACGAGGCGGTTGATCTCAGGCGTTGCTTGAAAGAGCAGATGCCAAGAGGCAACGCACTTAGCATGAGCAGGGGAATGGCAATGTACAACCCGAGCATGCGCTCACCGTCACCAGACGACCTGAGCATTGGCAAACTGACCCACACCGCACAGACAAAAGACAGCAAGCCGAGAATCGTCAAGATCCAGGCGGCAATGCTAGTGGGGAGTTTTGGCACCGTCGAATTCATCTGTGGCAGCTAACGAATGAAAGGGACTTCCTCGCCCCAAGCCGGCCGTGCTCGATAAGCACGGAAACGGCAATGAAGTGCCAAGATGGGGTTTCTGACAGCGCTCATCAACTCGACTCGGGAGGGGAAATCATGGAAATCGTAACGCTCGGCATTGATCTTGCCAAGAACATCTTTGCGCTGCACGGCGTTGATGCAACCGGGAAAGTCGTCTTGCAACGACCGGCGGTCAAACGGGCCAAACTGCTGGAGCTGACCGCCAGCTTGTCGCCGTGCCGGATCGGCATGGCGGCGTGTTCCGGCGCATACCACTGGGCACGAGAAATGCCTCGGTGAGGTGACGACGTGTGTCTGATTGCGCCCAGGTTTGTCGCGCCGTATCGCATGTTCGGCAAGCGGGGCAAGAACGCTGCTGCCGACGCGGCGGCGATCTGCGAAGCCGTAGCGCGCCCGGCAGGGGTACGTCGAGCAGCGTACCGGACTCATCAACCGCATACGCGGCCTGCTGTCCGGACCGGGTATCGTCCTGCCGCAGAAGGCCGGGACCATCCGGCGCGAACCGGTCACGCTGCAGGAAGGCCTGCCCGGCGTCTGATGCAGTTGTCCGGGATTGGTCCGACAACAGCCAGTGCGCTGGTGGTGTCGATTGGCGACGCGCATGACTTTGCCTGCGGGCGGCACTTCGCCGCCTGGCTGGGGATGGTGCCGGGACGATACAGTTCCGGCGGCAAGCAGTGCTTGGGGTGGATCACCAAGGCGGGGGATCGCTAGCCCTTACCGCAGCGCTCCCGTTAAGCCGTAAAGAGAACCGATTACGATGATGGTTACGACAATTGGAATGAACCAGCTTTCCCTGAAGTACTGCCCCTTCAACTGGTGCGAAATATATTTCCCCTGTGTGCGAGCCGCCGCAAAATACCAAAAGGGGAGAAGGACCAGTTGGGTCAAGCGCAAGTACGTGCCGGTGGTGTGTTCACTAAGCCGCGCAACGCTTCCGTAGACGGCGACGCTGAAATACGCGACAAGGACAAATGCCGCCCACGACCAAGCGACCATGGCACGCCGGGACTGCCCCAGTCGGCGCCAGTTCAGTGCGTGAATGATTGCACCGAACATGGGGGTAAACGGAATTGTTAAGCGCCAACCCCACTCTGTTGGGCTTGGAGAGCTTTTAGCGCACGCATACTGAGAAACGAGAAGCCCACAAACACAAGCACCACCAGATGCATGACTAGGCCAGACCAAAGTTGAACATAGGCAGTAAAAAGCATGTCGGCGACGTAGACGACAAGCGAAAGGATCGGGAGTTTGGGAAATCTGCTTGAAAAGTATGCGATTGCACCAAAAGCGGCGGCAGCTATCAGGTGTGGCGTTGCTCCCGGAATGGCGAATGGCGATGCTAGACCCGCAAGAACCATGAAGTCGTGCTGCATGGCTAGGAAAAGGCCATTCGCAGCAGTGAAGCCTGCAATCCAGTAAGTCCAGTTACGGGGTGCCTTGCGAAGCCGCTGCATGCGGAACTCAAGAACTTTTGGGTCTTGTCTCTCAGTCACATCAATCTCCCCTGTGGCGCCTAACGACGCTGTAGAAAAAGTCTTCTCATGGCCGCATTCTGCTGTGAACCAAATGGAATATCAAGGCTCCAACGGGCATTCGGTTTTAGGAGTCTGGCATGGCCCGCTACAAGACGATCTGACCTGCCCCCTGCCTGCCGTACCAAGTAAGAGGAGAGAAGTCCGTCAAATCATGGAGAATGACGGACATGAAGAAGAGCAGATACAGCGAAGAGCAGATCATTGGTTTTCTCAAGCAGGCCGATGCCGGGGTGCCGATCAAGGACCTGTGCCGCAAGGTCGGATTCTCTGACGCCACCTTCTACAAGTGGCGGGCCAAGTTCGGCGGCATGGATGTGTCGGACGCCAAGCGACTGAAGGAACTTGAGGGAGAGAATGCCAAGCTCAAGAAGCTTCTGGCCGAAGCGCATCTGGACATCGCCGCGCTCAAGGGGGTATTCGGGGTAAAGCGCTAGCCCCACAGGTCAAGCGCGAGGCCATCGGCAAGATGATCGAACAGTACGATCTTAGAGCCGGCCCTGTTCATTTGGACAGAATTTCCGGGAGGATAAGTGGAGCCTTGCGGCGTAGCATTATCCACGGCGCCGCCGCCCGCTCTGTATAGCGGGAGGCGAGCGGCGCGGTGGG
>CAZSHO010000020.1:0-41048 GCA_964607005.1 uncultured Rhodocyclaceae bacterium | reverse complement strand
CATCGAACACCGCGTGCCCGAGTTCGTGGGCTAGTGTGCTGAGCGCCAGCAGTTCACTGAGCTTTTCGCCGACCGGCGACACGCATACCATCGCCGTGTCCGGGACACCGGGGTCGTACTCGCAGATCCCGAATACGTGGTTGCCATCCTCATCATGCACCTCGCACTCGGTGCTGACCTCAAGCGCGAAGTCGATGTTGTTGACTTTCAGCCGGTCGATCTGCCGCAAAGCGTCGAAGGCAATGGCATCAACACCGACACCCACTAGCTGCTGGCGGGCCTGTGCGGCGATGGCTTCGATTTCAACGTGCTTGATGAATTTTGGGCGCTTGCGGTCGCAATGCCGGTAGTCGAGGGTCAGAACCGGCATTCACTTTTTCTCCGTCACTTCCCGGCGGTACATCCGCACCACGCTGGCCACATCTTCGCGCATGTCTGGTGGCAGACGACTGGCTTCGACAAAAGCGTCGTCCGGGTCGATGCCCAGAATCTCTGCCGCCCTGCGGATCAGCTCGTCCTTGGGCGGCTTTTCCATGTTGCGCTCGATGCGTGACCAGTAGGCAGGTGAAATCTCAAGCTGACGCGCGAAGTCGTTCATCTGTATCTGCTTCTCTTCGCGCTTCTTGCGAATGAAGTCTCCGAAAGGCATGGCCGTTTCCTAATTGCGTAATTGGTTAATTCCCGGATCATAGGCCCAAGACGTGCGCCGGTCAACTGTTTCGTAAACGCGCAATTTTTCTGACCCGATTACCCTGCGTTGCCATCCTGTCCGAAGGATCAGGTTCACTATTTCTGACGGTTGCTATTCCCCGGAGCCCGTCATGAAGAACATCGAACTTGCATCTCCAGCAGAGATGTCCGCCAGCGCCCGAGCTGGTGAAATCACCGCCATCCTTGCGGCCGCCATTGTCCGCACCGTTGTCGCAGAAGCGCCCAAACAGAGAGAAGTTGGCCTTGGCTTCCTGCCCGACCAGCGCGTTCATACAACCCCCTATCAACAGGAGAAGTTGTGATGAACGAGAAACAAGCATCCGTCGCTGCGCGGATCGCGGAGCTGTCCAGCCTGCCCATCGCCGATCTGTGGCCGGTGTGGGATCGGTATTTCAGCAGCCGCCCCATCAATCCCAACCGCGCCTTCATCGAGTCGCGCATCGCCTACAAGATGCAGGAGGAGGCCTTCGGCGGTCTGTCGAACAACACCCGCCAGCGCTTGGAAGCCATTGGTGCCAAGCATTCCAAGATCAAGCTGCGGGCCCGTCCGCGCGACATCAACTTCGCGCCCGGCACTGTCCTGCTGCGCGAATGGGGCGAGCGTGAGCACAAGGTGGTGGTCACCGCCGATGGCCTGTTCGAGTACGAGGGCAGCACCTTCAAGAGCCTGACGGCCGTGGCCCGGCAGATCACCGGCACGCATTGGTCGGGGCCGCTGTTCTTCGGCCTGAATGGCAAGGGAGGTGCGCAATGAGCGACGCCAGCCAGATTGCCTCTCCCAAAGCGCGCAAACGCTGCGCCGTCTACTGCCGGGTGTCGTCGGATGAGCGCCTTGACCAGGAATTCAACTCCATTGATGCGCAAAAGGAGGCGGGCCACGCCTACGTCGCGAGCCAGCGCGCCGAGGGTTGGATTCCTGTCGCCGACGACTACGATGACCCCGGTTTCTCTGGCGGCAACACGGATCGGCCCGGGCTGAAACGCCTGATGGCGGATATCGAGCGCGGCCAAATCGATATCGTGGTGGTCTACAAGATCGACCGCCTCACGCGAAGCCTCGCCGACTTCTCCAAGATGGTTGAAGTGTTCGAGCGCCACGGCGTGTCCTTTGTGTCGGTCACCCAGCAGTTCAACACCACCACCTCGATGGGGCGGCTGATGCTCAACGTCCTGCTGTCCTTTGCCCAGTTTGAGCGCGAGGTCACCGGCGAGCGCATCCGCGACAAGATCGCCGCCGCCAAGCGCAAGGGGATGTGGATGGGCGGTGTCCCGCCCCTGGGCTACGACGTCGACAACCGCCTCCTGGTCATCAACGAGGCCGAGGCGGCGGTGGTACGTCGCATCTTCGAGGAGATGCTGACCATCGGTTCTCCAACCCAGATCGCCGTCAATCTCACCGCCGACGGCATCACGACCAAGGCCTGGACGACGCAGGAGGGCCAGACCCGCAAGGGCACGCGCATCGACAAAAAGTACCTGCACAAGCTGCTGCGCAACCGCATCTACCTGGGGGAGTTGTCGCACAAGGGGAACTGGTACCCCGGCGCTCACCCGCCGATCATCGATCAGGAGCTTTGGGACAAGGTTCACGCGGTGCTGGCGAGGGATGGGCACGCCCGGTCGGTGGAGACCAAGATCAGGTCGCGTACTGACGCCTTGCTGCGCGGCCTGCTGTACGCCCCCTCGGGCGAACGGATGTACCCGACCTACTCGCGCAAGAACGGGCGCAAGTACCACTACTACGTGTCCAAGTCGGAAAGCCGGTTCGGGGCACCGGGCAAGAGCTACGAACGCCTGCCTGCACCTGAGATCGAGGCGGCGGTGGTGGCCCAGATCCGCACGGTGCTGACCAGCCCGGAATCAATCGCATCAGTCGTGCGCCACATCCAGCGCAACGGCGGACAGGTTGACGAGGCCACCACGGTGATGGCGATGGGACGGCTCAACGACGTGTGGGATCAGTTGTTCCCGGTGGAGCGCCACCGCATCGCCAACCTGATGATCGAGCGCATCGACCTCGTCCACGTCGGCGAGGTGCAGGGCATCAAGGTGAAATGGCGGGAACTGGGTTGGAACGCGCTGATCGCGGAGTTCGCCCCGAACAGCATCGGTGCCGAACTGCTGGAGGTCGAAGCCTGATGGACGAGTCGATGGAAACCTTTGTGCCCCTGACGTTCCGACGCCGGGGCGTCCAGCGCGTGGCCACCGACGAGCGCAACGTCCACGACGTGACCCTGCTCGACGGTGTGGCACGGGCCTTTTACTGGCAGCACCTGCTGGACACCGGCGCGATGCAGAGCGGGTCGGCCATCGCCCGCGCCGAGAAGCTGCACCACTCGGTGGTCAACGAACTGCTGCGCCTGACCCTTCTGGCCCCCGACATCATCGAACAGTTCATGGCGGGCAAGCAGCCACGGCGGCTGACGCTGATGTGGTTTCAGCGAAACCGCCTGATGGTCGACTGGCACGCCCAGCGCCAGCTCATGGCCACCTTCGAGGAGGACGTATGAGCAAGAAGCATCGCGGCCACGCCAAGGGCGACCCAGTGACGTATCAGACGCCGCTGCCTGCTGGTGGCGTGCAGATGGAAACCTTCCTGCCCTGGACGCTGGTGCGCCGGGGCCTGAAGAAGCAGGTCATCACGCCGTTGGACACGCCGCAGGAGTTCCTGGACGAGGCTCGCCGCGAGCGATTGATGAAGGCGGCTGCGCAGGAAACGCCTTTGATGCGCGCGCTCGGTCTCGCGCACCACTGGCAAAGGTTGATGGACGAAGGGCGCTTCGCATCGATCACTGAGATCGCTGAAGCTGAAGGCTTCGATCTGGGTCGTGCCAGCCGGATCGCCCGATTGGCACAGTTGGCACCCAGCATCGTTGAAGCCTGCGCTACCGGTGCGGCTGCGGGCGTGACATTGGAAAGCGTCAGCCGTCGTGCCATTCCCCAGCGGTGGGACGAGCAGCGTGAGCGGCTGCGACTGGCGTAATTAGCTACTGCAGCAACCGCCCTTGCCGCGCTCCTGGATCGGCGGGCATGGCACTGTGCCGTAGGAGCAGTAAACACAGCAGTCACCCGGCTTTGGCTTGAGCACGGCGTGACACTGCTCGCACTCGTAGAACCACTGACAGGCGTCCGTCGGCATCGTCTCGGTCTTGGCGTGGCCGCACTCGGGACAGGTCAGCGTCGATTCCAGGATCACAGCCGTCATTTGGCGGCTCCCACCAAAGTGGACGGAAAACCTGCGTCCTTGGTGGCGCGTGTGAGGGCCTCGACGTTCGCCTTCGCATCATCGAACGTGACCCTGGCCTCACGTCGATCCAGGCTCACGTCGATCTTGCTGACGCCGGAAACCTTGGTCAGCGCTTTCTTGACCGTGATCGGGCAAGTGGCGCAGTTCATGCCCGGCACGGACAGCGTGACGCTCTGGGTGGCAGCCCAGACGGGCGAGGTCATCGCGGCCAACGCCGCCAGGGCAACGAGTTTTTTCACGGCAGTTTCCTTTCAGTAAAACCAGGGCGCGATCAGCGGGAATCCGAGCGCAGCGATGACCAGCGCCACCACGATCCAGAACAACGCCTTGTAACTGCGGTTGGCCTGTGGCAGCGCGCACACCTGCCCGGGCTCACAGGCAGCAACTGGTCGCCAGATGCGCCGGTACGCGAAAAGCAGTGCCACGAGCGCCGCACCGATGAAGAAAGGCTGATACGGTTCCAGCAGGGTTAGGTTGCTGATCCACGCGCCGGAGACACCCAGCGTGATTAGCACCAAGGGGCCGAGGCAGCAGGTGGACGCGAGGATGGCGGCCAGACCGCCTGTCAACAACGCTCCGCGTCCGCTGCCGCTTTGAGGTTCAGTGGGGGAATCTGGTTTCATGGGTTAAGCTTACTTCCGTACTTAAGTACGGAGTCAAGCGCTATGAAAGAACCAACCGAAATACTGACAATCGGAGTCTTGGCCGAGGCCGCCGGGGTGAATGTCGAGACGATCCGCTTCTATCAACGCAAGGGCCTCATGCAGGAGCCTGACCGGCCACTTGGCGGTATCCGTCGCTACGGGGAGCCGGATTTGGCACGCGTGCGCTTCATCAAGTCGGCCCAGCGACTAGGGTTCAGCTTGGACGAGATCGGCGACTTGCTGAAGCTCGAGGATGGGTCGCACTGCACCGAGGCCCGCGAACAGGCCGAACGCAAGCTCGCGGATGTGCGCGCCAAGCTCGCCGATCTTCACCGCATTGAGGCAGTCCTGGAAGATCTGGTGCAGCGCTGCTGCGCCGCACGGGGACAGGTGCGCTGCCCGATGATCCAGGCACTTCAGGAGGCGTGACGATGGATCTCTTGAAAATTGCCCTCCTTTTTGCCGTGACAGCGGTGGCTGAAATCGTCGGCTGCTACTTGCCTTGGCTGGTCGTGAAGCAGGACAAATCGGCATGGCTGCTCTTGCCTGCGGCACTTTCCTTGGCGCTGTTCGCCTGGCTGCTGACCTTGCACCCGACGGCCGCCGGGCGAACCTATGCCGCGTATGGTGGGATGTACATCGCCGTGGCGCTGGTCTGGCTGCACTTTGTCGACGGCGTTGCGCTGACCCGCTGGGACTTCGTAGGAGCAGCTATCGCATTGGTCGGCATGGCGGTCATCGCACTGCAACCCGCTACGGGTGCGTGACGCCCCCGCACTTGTCCGTTTTCGGTCGCCAGCGCTATGCAAACGAAAAACGCAACTGCTGACCCTCAAACCCACGAAAACAGCGGACTTCGGCACTTGCACGGTCAAGAGACCAACAGAGAACAGAGAGAGAAAAACGGCGGAAAGCGCGCCTGGAACGGCGACTTCCCAAGGGGCGCGCTCAAGAGGCAGATGCCCGAAACCGCGCCAACACAGGGGGAACGGGCAAAAAAAATCCCAACCGGATAAGGGTTGGGATTTCACATTATGGTGGAGGCGGCGGGAATCGAACCCGCGTCCGCAAGTCCTCTACAGGCAGTCCTACATGCGTAGCCTGGCTGTTTGATTTAACCTGGCATCCGCCAACCGGCGAGCTGATGCAAGGCGATCCGCTGGGTTTTCGTGGTGTGCTGCGCGGCGCGGCGCACCCTTATCTCACGTAAATGACGCTGCTGTCGGTTGCCCGACCCGGCCCGTGAGCCGTCCGGTGCAGCGCTCACCGGGTTTAGGCGGCGAGAGCGAAACGCTCGTCGTTGGCGTTTGTGGTTTTCCAGATGGATTTACGAGGTAACTGGGCCTCGGCATGCACTGCACTGCTTTGCAACCCACGTCGAAGCCAGGTCGCCCCCTTGACTAAATTAATACGACGTATAGCTAGCTAAACTGCTTTTGTTTAAATAATAAGGCTATGTGATATATGGATTCTATATCAACAGAATCTACTGAAGCAATTCGATTAAGCTAGCTGGTGAGAGCACAATTTGGTCGGCACCCCAATTTTCAAGAGGAAGGTCGTTGCCTAAATATCCCCAGGCCGCCGCAATGGCACCCATTTTTACCGCATGTGCGGCCTGGATGTCTCTTAGATCATCGCCGATATAAAGGCATCGGGAAGGATCAACGTCTAATATTATGCTGGCAAGTAATAGTGGTTCTGGTGCGGGCTTGGGGTGGATTGCGGAGTCGCCACAAATGATACAAGCCGTGCGCCGAACAAGCCCTAGTGAACAAAGAATCGGGAGTGCGTAGCGACTGGATTTGTTCGTCACCACACCCCATAAGATATTTTGTGATTCGATGACGGCGAGAAAGTTTTCGATACCCACAAAAAGAGAAGTTTTGTCGCATAGTGAGTTGGCGTAGTAGTACAAGAAACGTGTCTGTAGCTCATTATATTTTGGGTGCTCCGTGGAAATGGAAAATCCTGCTGCCAGCATTCCGCGAACGCCTTTGGAAACGTGAGGACGTATTACGGCTAATGGCAAGGGGGGCATCCCGGATTCTTCGAGCAGCTGATTCAGGGCAGAACCAAGGTTTGGAGCTGTATCAGCAAGCGTGCCGTCCAGGTCGAAAAAAATGGCATCAGGCATCGCGTCGGGCGTACATCAAATAATTGACGTCCGGATTTGGATCCAAGGCATAGGTTTTTGTCAATGGGTTATACGTAAGCCCTGTGATCTTTTCTGGGCGGAGCCCGGCGCCAAGGCAGTATCTGACAAGCTCTGCAGGACGTATGAATTTTGTGAAGTCATGTGTCCCCGCCGGGAGGAGCTTGAGGATATATTCAGCCCCAATCACCGCCAGTAGGTAGGATTTGATACTGCGGTTAATCGTCGAGAAAAAAATATGTCCGCCAGGGCGGACCAGAGTAGCGCAAGCGCGGATCGTCCTGGATGGATCAGGCACATGTTCGAGCATTTCAAGACAAGTTACCAGATCAAAGGAGTGAGGGGCTTCATTTGCCAACTCCTCAGCAGATATTTTTCGGTAGCTTACCTGGAAACCGCTTTCAATAAGGTGCAATTTGGCAACCGATAATGCTTTGTCTGATAGGTCAATTCCGGTTACCTGGGCACCGTGATGAGCCATTGATTCTGCCAGAATGCCCCCGCCACATCCGACATCCAGAACCCTCTTATCCTGGAGGGGGATGATTTGATTAATCCAGTCCAGACGTAGAGGGTTGATCTTGTGAAGAGGCTTGAATTCAGACTCTGGGTCCCACCAGCGATGTGCGAGAACATCAAATTTGTTTAACTCGTCCTGGTCAACATTCTGGTTTGCATGGGTATGCATGAGAAGCTCTTCAGAAAAGAAAAAGCCCTGCTTCAGCAGGGCTTTTCATGGTATATCCTGAATCAGTTGGTGCCGATAACCTCTATTTCGACACGACGATCAGGTTGCAGACATTCGATGAGTTTTTTGGTTTTCTTGACGCTCGTGCCGCATTTGTCACCAGTTACGGGCTGCTTCTTCCCTTTGCCTTCTGTATAAATACGGTTTGGTTCAACACCTTTACCGACCAGATATGCCTTGACTGCTTCGGCACGCTTCTCAGACAGTTTCTGGTTGTATTTATCAGAACCGATGCGATCGGTATGGCCCACGGCAATAATGACCTCAAGTTTCAGACCCTTCAGCTTGTCGGTTACGTCATCCAGTTTTCCCTTGCCTTCTGGGCGAAGAACGGCTTTGTCAAAATCGAAAAGCGCATCAGCGGCCAGCGTGACTTTCTGGGCGGCAGGCTTGGGTGTTGCGGGCTGCCCTTGCTGTGAAGCTGGTTGGGCCTTTGCCAAATCCGGATCACATTCCGGTATGGCCATGGCCGGGGTCCAGCGAGTGGTTTTCCAGCACAAGCCATACCCGCTTCTGGCAACAACGCCACGGGTGTCGAACAGATATCCGTCGTTATTCGGCACCTGAGCAAGCGCGACGGAAGCGCTCAATCCAAGGGTCGCCAGAAGCGTGATTTTCGAAAGTTGTTTGTTCATGTTTCCCCTCGTTTATAGTGCGGAAAGAAAGAGATGTTACCTGCGAATTAGAACACAAAATTTAAAAAAGCGCCTGTTCTACAAAACTTTGAATAGCGTAATAAACCAGCATTGACCCTCAATATCGATCACCGAGGATACTCTATTTCACTATTTATGTCTTTGCTCTGTTGGATCAAGCGATAAGTTTATTCTGCCACAATTTCATGACTTCAAGCAATTGGGTTGTGTCATATCGGCAGAGCGTTCCATTCTCAACCAGCAAATCCCCATCCACCCAGACATGGCTGACATGTTCTCGGCCTGCAGCGTATACGAGATGAGAGACAGGATCATAACAAGGACTTGTCTCTACTGAGTTGAATCTGATTGCACAAAGATCAGCCCGCTTGCCTGCCTGAATTGATCCAATTTGATCGCCGAGTCCCAAAGCTATTGCCCCATTCAAAGTGGCCATGCGCAATAATTCACGGGCAGGCAGGTTCTGGGCGTTGCCGCTACTCACCTTAGCGAGCAGCCCCGCCTGACGCATTTCCTGAAAAATATCGATGCGGTTATTGCTGGCTGCGCCGTCCGTGCCCAGCCCGACGACGATACCCTGATCGGCCATGAGACTGATTGGAGCTATTCCGCTTGCAAGCTTCATGTTTGAGGTTGGACAGTGTGCGATAGAGCAATTATTTCCAGCAAGAAGCGCCATGTCGTTCTCGTCGACATGTACTGCATGAGTGGCGATCAGTTCAGGACCGAGCAGGCCCAAACGGTTGAGGCGTTGAATGGGCCGCAAGCCATGCAATGAAAGGCTCTCTTCGATTTCTGCACGTGTTTCATGTAGGTGTATGTGAATAGGTAAATCAAGTTGATGAGCCAGTATGCCGATATGCTCAAAACTCTTGTCAGATACGGTGTAGGGGGCATGTGGCGCGATACAGAACGAAATAGTGGGCTTATTTCGATAATGGTCGCGTACGGCAAGTCCTTTGTTAATGTAGTCAACGGCATCCGTGGCATATCCTGTGGGAAATTCCATGACGACCAGACCAAGGACTGCGCGTATTCCCAGACGTAATGCGGCATCGGCAGCAGCTTCAGGGAAGAAGTACATGTCGTTGAAGCAGGTCACTCCGCCGCGCAGCATTTCGATACACGCCAGCAGTGTGCCGTCACGCACGAAATTCGCCGAAACGTGCTTTGATTCTGCGGGCCAGATATGCTTTGTGAGCCACTCCATGAGGGGCAAATCGTCGGCAAAGCCGCGAAGTAAAGACATTGCTGCGTGCGTGTGAAGATTCACCAGACCGGGAATCAGCGCATGTTCGCGCAGATTTAAATGGTTCACAGGACGGTAGCGGCGGTCTGCCTCCTGTGACTCCAATACATCAATGATTTTTCCTGCCTGAATGGCGACCGCATGCGCCTCAAGAACGGCCCCGTGTGGCTCGACTGGAATGAGCCAGCGTGGCTTAATCAGCAAATCAATCTGTTCTGCCATACATAAAAAAACCCCGCGATTTGCGGGGTTTCTGCAGGGAGTTAAACTTATTTTCCAGGGCCTTGGATTTCAACAACAACACGACGATTGGGAGCAAGGCATTCAATCAGTTTTTTGCGCGATTGCTTGTCGTCGCACTTGACTCCGGGTACGGGTTGGGTTTTTCCGGCGCCCAGGGTTTCAGTCGCATCCGCCTTGACGCCTTTACTGAACAGATAGGCTTTAACTGTTTCGGCCCTTTTCTCCGAGAGTTTCTGGTTTGCAGTGTGGCTTCCAATACGATCGGTATGGCCGGTGATCAGCAGGAGTTTAATACTGGCACAGTTATCTAGTTTTGCAATGACGTTCTTGTCAAGTTGCTCTTTGCCTGCAACGTCAAGGCTTGCCTTGTTAAAGGCAAAGGTTGCATCACTTTGCAATGCGTACGAGAAATTGCATGGCTTGGGTGCGGGGGGTGCCGACTTCCCGGCAATCGGGGCGGTCTCGGGTTTTTTGCTCAAGTCCGGATCGCATTCTGCAATGGCCATGGAGGGCGTCCAGCGAGTTGTCTTCCAGCAAAGGCCATATCCGCTTTTAGCAACGACACCGCGCGTGTCAAAGAGATAGCCATCATTATTGGGTGTCTGAGCTTGGGCGGTTGAGACTGACATTCCAACAAAAGCGGTCAGTAATGCCTGTAAGTAAATATTCTTCAAGATGGCGATCTCCCGATGTTGTATTTCATTTTCAGTTCATTCTTCTACATGACAGTCACCAAGGGTGACGGGTCGTCGAGGAAAGACGATGACTTTGTCGGCATTAAGCACCTTTTAGTGCATTTTTTGAACCTTGAGCCGGGAACTTTTAAGCTTTAGCAGATATTAAAGAGTATTAAATAATCCGTTCCGACAATATCTGCTTTTGTTCCGCAATATCATCGTCTCCAAGTGATTTAAGCACAAAAACCAATGACCTACAACTTGTTATCCAGACGACATTTGGCTGCCGCAAACCCGGGGAGGCAATAGCAATCTCTGGAGTTTGCGGTATCAGGATTAGCATATTCAACATGCTAGAATCAGCAAATTTACCAGTGTTTCAGTATTCATTCTCCATTCTGCGGCACTTCCACTAATTTCAATCTCGCGACTGCTCCCGACTCGTTTTCCATTCCTCTGATCCCGATGACTGCTCAATTCGCCAAAGAAACCCTCCCCGTCAGCCTTGAAGAGGAAATGCGTCATTCTTACCTTGACTACGCCATGAGCGTGATCAAGGGCAGGGCGTTACCTGATGTGCGTGATGGACTCAAGCCGGTTCATCGGCGCGTGCTCTTTGCCATGCACGAACTGTCGAACGACTGGAACAGGGCTTACAAGAAGTCCGCCCGTATCGTCGGGGACGTGATCGGTAAATACCATCCGCACGGAGATACCGCCGTTTATGACACCATCGTTCGTATGGCACAGGATTTCAGCCTGCGCTACATGCTGGTGGACGGGCAGGGCAACTTTGGATCTGTCGATGGCGACAACGCTGCCGCGATGCGTTACACGGAAATTCGCATGGCGCGTATCGGGCATGAATTGCTTGTCGATATCGATAGGGAAACGGTGGATTTCGGACCCAACTATGACGGTTCGGAAAACGAGCCACTTATTCTTCCGGCGCGTATTCCCAATCTTCTGATCAATGGAAGTTCTGGTATCGCTGTCGGAATGGCCACGAATATTCCGCCGCACAATTTGAAAGAAGTGGTCAATGGCTGCCTGGCCTTGCTCGCCAATCCTGAATTGAGTATCGATGAATTGATCGGATTCATTCCCGCGCCTGATTTCCCGACTGCGGGAATCATTTATGGTACGGCGGGGGTGCGTGAAGGTTATCTGACAGGACGCGGGCGCATCATCATGCGGGCAAGAACCCACTTTGAAGACTTGGATACCGGCAATCGGCAAGCAATCATCGTCGATGAGTTGCCCTATCAGGTCAATAAAAAATCCCTTCTCGAACGGATCGCCGAACTGGTCAACGAAAAGAAGCTGGAAGGCATCTCCCACATTCAGGATGAGTCGGACAAATCCGGAATGCGTGTGGTCATCGAGTTGAAGCGCAGTGAGGTGCCTGAGGTTGTTCTCAACAATCTCTACAAGATGACCCAGCTTCAGGACACCTTCGGCATGAATATGGTGGCCCTCGACGAAGGGCGACCACGCCTGCTCAACCTGAAACAGATGCTTGAGGCTTTTCTTGCGCATCGTCGTGAGGTTGTGACGCGCAGGACGGTATTCGAGCTGCGTAAAGCTCGCGAGCGCGGTCACCTGCTTGAGGGGTTGGCTGTAGCGCTTTCCAACGTTGATGAGGTGATTGCGCTCATCAAGGCGGCGCCAACCCCACCTGAAGCGAAACGCAGCCTGATGACGCGTGTATGGCATTCAACACTGGTTGGGCAAATGCTTGCGCGTGTTGATGCGCAATTGTCGCGCCCGGATAATTTGCCTTCAGAGTTTGGTTTAGCTGAGACCGGATATCGCTTATCCGAAGCGCAGGCGCAAGCGATTCTCGAGTTGCGCCTGCAACGTTTGACCGGTCTTGAACAGGACAAGATTCTTGCTGAATACCGCGAAGTCATGGACCAGATTGCCGACTTGATCGATATTCTGTCCAGTCCGAAGCGCATCAACGACATCATCGGAGCGGAACTTCAATCGATTCTGGATCAATTTGGTGATGATCGTCGCTCCGAGATCGTTGTGAATGCTGAAGATCTTTGCCTTGAGGATCTGATCACCCCCGCCGATGTGGTCGTTACCCTGTCACATAGCGGCTACTTTAAGCGTCAGGTGCTGGATGATTACCGGGCGCAACGCCGGGGTGGTCGCGGTCGTCAGGCGACTGCCATGAAAGAGGACGACTTTGTCGACCATCTGTTCGTCGCGAATACGCATGATTACATCCTCTGTTTTTCGAATCGGGGCCGTGTGTATTGGTTAAAAGCATATGAGGTTCCGGAAGGGTCCTTTTCGAGTCGGGGAAAGCCGATCGTCAATCTTTTTCCGCTGGCCGATGGTGAAAAAATCACCGCTGTTCTCCCGGTCAAGGAGTTTGATGAGGGACATTACGTATTCATGGCAACCATGGCTGGAACGGTCAAGAAAACTCCGCTTTCGGCGTTTGCAAACCCGCGCAAGAGCGGAATCATTGCAGTTGATCTTGATGCAGGAGATTATCTGATTGGCGTGGCGATCACCGATGGTGATTTTGACGTGATGCTATTTTCAAATGCCGGCAAGGCTGTCCGATTTGCTGAGGCGGATGTTCGCCCCATGGGCCGCGAAGCCCGGGGTGTGCGGGGCATGATGCTCGAATCAACGCAGAGCGTCATCTCGATGCTGGTTGCCAAGGGAGAAGAGCAAAGCGTGCTGACCGCAACAGAAAACGGCTACGGCAAGCGCACCGCGATTGCCGAATATACCCGTCATGGCCGGGGAACGAAGGGCATGATTGCCATTCAGGCCTCGGACCGCAACGGTAGCCTGATCGGTGCGGTCCTAGTTAGTGATGTCGATGAACTCATGCTGATCTCCACCGGAGGGGTGTTGATCCGGACGCTAGTGAGCGACATTCGCGAGATGGGCCGATCTACCCAAGGAGTGACGCTGATCAATCTCGATGACGGCACGAAGCTGGCGGGTATCGAAAAGGTAGTGGAGAACGAAAGCGAAATCGATAGCGATCCGTCCCCTCGCGACACCCCAAGTTCCGATTGACAATGTCACGGCTTGTGCAATGCAATAATTAAAAAGGGTCGTGACAAGAAAAAAATAGATGTATACAGTACACAAATCAATATCCAATCCAACTGTTATGTTTTAGCATCAGGAGACAAGCAAATGCCACGGATTTTTAATTTCAGTGCGGGGCCGGCAACTTTACCGGAGGTCGTTCTCAAGCAAGCGGCAGACGAGATGATTGATTGGCACGGCAGTGGCCAGTCAGTCATGGAAATGAGTCATCGCGGCAAGGAATTCATGGGGATTGCAGCACAGGCGGAAGTCGATCTGAGGCAATTGCTGGGCGTGCCAGACAATTACAAGGTGCTTTTCCTGCAAGGGGGAGCCAGCCTGCAGTTTTCGATGATTCCGATGAATCTGTTGCGTGGCAGGGAGAGTGCCGATTATGTCAATACGGGGGAGTGGGCTAAAAAAGCCATCAAGGAAGCCAAACAGTATGGTCGGGTGAATGTGGTTGCATCGAGTGAAGACAGGCAGTTCACCTATGCGCCAGCCCAAGGAACCTGGCAGTCGGACAAAAATGCGGCGTATCTTCATTACACCGCCAACGAGACGATCGGAGGTGTCGAGTTTCACTGGACGCCGGAATCGGGTGACGTTCCGCTCGTCTGCGACATGTCGTCAAATATCCTGTCCCGCCCGGTGGATGTCAGTAAATTCGGCATGATTTATGCGGGTGCCCAGAAAAACATTGGTCCAGCCGGACTGACCATTGTCATTCTTCGCGAGGACTTGATTGGTCATGCACAGTCCAAGACACCGGTCATGCTTGATTACAAAACTCACAGCGAAAACGATTCGATGTACAACACGCCACCCACTTATGGGATCTACATTGCTGGTTTGGTGTTTCAGTGGATCAAGCAGCAGGGGGGGCTGGCCGCCATGGAAAAGCGAAACCGGGAGAAGGCTGCAGTCCTGTATGCCTACCTTGATCAGAGCCAGTTTTTTGTCAGTCCGGTGGCGCAATCCGACCGCTCATTGATGAATATCCCGTTTACCCTGAAAAAGCCTGAGTTTGACGATGAATTCATCAAGGGCGCCAAGGCGCGCGGGATGGTCCAGTTGAAGGGGCATCGCTCGGTCGGCGGCATGCGCGCGTCCATTTACAATGCCATGCCCATCGAAGGCGTCAGGGCGCTGGTTGATTACATGAAAGAGTTCGAGGCCAAACATGGCTAGGAATTTCCAGATTCTGGTACTCAACCAGATTTCACACGCAGGGCTGGAGCGCCTGCCAGATGAGTATTACTCGGTGGGCAAGAACGTGTCACAACCGGACGCCATCCTGGTGCGCTCGGCGGACATGCACAAACTGGAAATTCCACCATCTGTTCGGGCGATTGGCCGCGCAGGAGCCGGTACCAACAACATACCGGTCAAGGCCATGAGTGAGCGTGGTGTGCCGGTCTTCAATGCACCAGGAGCCAATGCCAATGCCGTGAAGGAATTGGTGTTGGCCGGCATGTTGTTGGCGGCGCGAAATCTGACCGGAGCCATGCGTTTTGTCTCTGGACTTGATCCCAGCGATCCGGATATGGAGAAGAAGGTGGAAGACGGCAAAAAGAACTTTGCCGGCTTTGAGCTTGCCGGCCATACCCTCGGGATTATCGGCCTGGGCAAGATCGGTTGTCTGGTTGCCGATGCCGCCATCAAGCTGGGCATGGATGTGATGGGATATGACCCGGAGATCACCGTGGATGCCGCCTGGAGTCTTCCCGCCCAAGTGAAGAAGGCGCAGAGCGTGGCCGACGTCATGAAGCACTCGCATTTCATCACTTTGCATGTTCCGCTGGTCGATGCAACGCGGAAAATGGTCAATGAGAAATTGCTCGAACATGTCAGGCGAGATGCAGTGTTGTTGAATTTTTCGCGGGAAGGCGTGGTGGATGAAGCGGCCGTCCTGGACGCCCTGGAGTCAAAACGTTTGGGTGTCTATGTTTGCGATTTTCCCGGTGTGAAAGTCAATCAGCATCCCGGGGTGGTCGCGCTACCTCATCTGGGCGCCTCCACGCGTGAGGCGGAGGACAACTGCGCTGCCATGGTGGTGGATCAGGTGCGTGACTATCTGGAGAACGGTAATGTACAGAATGCCGTCAATTTCCCCAATACCGTCATGCCGCGTGAGTCGAATTTCCGCATCGCCATCGTCAATGCAAACGTGCCGAATATGGTTGGCCAGATTTCGACCACGATGGCCCAAGCCAATCTGAACATCAACAACATGATGAACAAATCACGTGGCGATATCGCCTATACCCTGGTGGATGTCGATAGCGTCGTTCCGCAGGAGGCGATCGATTCCATTGCCGGTATCGAGGGTGTTCTTGCCGTACGCTACCTCCCTGTGTAAACGATGAGCGAGGAACTGCAACGGCTGCGTGCGGAAATTGATCGCCTCGACGAAGAGGTGCTGCAACGGTTATCGCGCCGGGCGCAGATCGCGCACGAGATTGGTCGTGTCAAGGGCGGGGCGGTCGTCTATCGTCCGGAACGCGAGGCCCAGGTGCTTGGGCGAATTGCTTCCCTGAACCAGGGGCCACTTGGCGAATCAACGGTCAGGCGGATTTTCCGCGAGATCATGTCGGCCTGTCTGGCGCTGGAACAACCTCTGCGTATTGCCTATTTCGGTCCTGAAGGCACGTTCACGGAAAGTGCGGCCAAAAAGCAGTTTGGTGCGGCACCGAACTTTACTGCCTTGCCAACCATCGATGATGTTTTCCGCGCAGTTGAATCAGGCAATGCCGATTATGGTGTGGTTCCCGTCGAAAATTCAACCGAAGGGGCCGTCGGCCGCACACTTGATCTGCTGATGCAGATGCCTATCAGAATCTGTGGGGAAGTCATGCTGCGCATCCATCAGCACCTGCTCTCCAGGTCGGCTGGAATGGATCAACTCAAGCGGCTTTACTCGCACAGCCAATCTCTGGCCCAGTGCCACGAGTGGCTCAATCGTCATTTGCCGGACTTGCCTAGGGTTCCTGTGGCAAGCAACGCCGAGGCGGCGCGTATGGCTGCCGAAGATGCCCAATCCTGTGCGATTGCCGGTGAGGCGGCGGCCAGCCGCTATGCTCTGAATCTGCTTGCTCGGGATATCGAGGATGATCCCAATAACACTACCCGTTTCCTTGTCCTCGGGCTGCATGATGCGGGACCTTCCGGCAGGGACAAGACCTCGCTCGTATGTTCCGCGCAAAACAAGGCTGGTGCAGCCTTTACGCTTCTCGAGCCATTGGCCAGGCATGGCGTCTCCATGAGCAAGTTCGAATCGCGGCCCTCGCGTACGGGACTGTGGGAATACGTGTTCTATATCGACGTACTCGGCCACCAGAGCGATGAACCGGTGGCGAAGGCCTTTGCCGAACTGGAGGAGCGGGCCGCTTTTGTCAAGGTGCTCGGCTCGTATCCGATGGCTGCCGTCTGAGTACCGTCAAGGAATTTTTATCTGATTCGGGAGGGGATTGACCATGAGCATTGCTGAACTTGCACCGCCCTATATTCGTGCCATTTCGCCCTACCTGCCGGGCAAGCCGATCACGCAGCTGGCGCGCGAGATCAATATTCCGGTTGAAAAAATCATCAAGCTTGCCTCGAATGAAAATCCGCTGGGTATGAGTCCGCGTGCGCGCGAGGCCATCCAGGCGGCAATGGGCGGGCTGGAGCGCTATCCGGATCAGTACGATCTGACGGCACGGCTGGCCCGACACTTTGCGGTTGACATGGAACAGGTTGTCCTCGGCAATGGCTCGAATGACGTGCTCGATCTCGTTGCTCGTGTCTTTCTCGCGCCGGGCCGCTCTTCGGTGTTCTCGAAGCATGCCTTCGCGGTATACCCGCTCGCCACCATGTCTGCGGGAGGTGAATGTATCGTTGCACCGGCGAGGGATTATGGTCACGATCTGGATGCCATGCGCGCGGCGATTCGCGAGGATACCCGGCTCGTCTGGATTGCCAACCCGAACAATCCGACCGGCAATTTCCTGCCGGCGGCAAAAATCAAGGCGTTTTTGCAGGCCGTACCCAAAGACGTTGTCGTCGTGCTCGATGAAGCTTATAACGAGTACTTGCCTGCTGCCGACCGGGTGGATACGGTTCGTTGGGTGAAGGAATTTCCGAACCTGGTCATCACGCGGACTTTCTCCAAGATTTTTGGTCTGGCCGGCCTGCGTGTCGGATATGCCATTACGACTGCGCAGATCGCCGATCTGATACAGCGCGTGCGCCAGCCCTTCAACGTCAACAATCTGGCGCTGGCCGGAGCGATGGCCGCACTGGAAGACCATGCCTTCCTTGCCAGAAGCTATGAGCAAAACCGCAGTGGCATGGAGCAGATCATTGCCGGCTTGAAGCGGCTGGGTCTCGAGCATATTCCCGCGCATGGCAATTTCATTACGTTCAAGGTCGGGGATGCCGCCCGGGTGAATACGGCGCTGCTCAAGCAGGGCGTCATCGTGCGGCCGATCGGCGGCTATGCCCTGCCCGAGCACTTGCGCGTGACGATCGGTCTTGAAGGAGAAAACTCCCGCTTCCTTGATGCGCTGGACAAGGCATTGTCCGAGTAGGCTGAACCGTGGCTTTTCACCTCGGCAAGGTCGTCGTCTGTGGTGTTGGCCTGATCGGCGGATCCTTTGCATTGGCTTTGCGCAAGGCCGGTGTCGCGGATGAAATCATCGGCATTGACCAGGCGCGTGCATCGCTCGACGAGGCATTGCGTCTGGGTCTGATCGACCGGGTGGGCGGGTTTGATGCACCCACCTTGTCCGATGCCGACATGGTTTTGCTGGCAGCCCCTGTGGGCCAGATGCCGACCATCATGATGGCCATGGTTCCACATCTTGGCGTACAAACCGTCATCACCGATGCCGGCAGCACCAAAAATGATGTTGTAGCAGCAGTCCGTCGTTTTCTGCCGGAACAGTTGTCGCGTTTCGTTCCGGCGCACCCGATTGCCGGGGCGGAAAACAGTGGTGCAGGGGCGGCCCGGGCGGATCTGTTCGATGGGCGCAAAGTGGTCCTGACACCCTTGCCGGAAAATGGAAGTGAAGCCATCGTGCGGGTGCGCGCCGCCTGGGAAGCCTGCGGTGCCACCGTGCATGACATGACTCCTGCGCGCCATGATCGGATCTTTGCCGCTGTCAGCCATCTCCCGCATTTGCTCTCGTATGCCTTGGTGCATGATCTGGCACAACGCGAGAACCGTGAAGAATTTTTTCGCTATGCAGCCAGTGGCTTCAGGGATTTCACGCGTATTGCCGCCAGTGATCCTCAGATGTGGCGCGATGTCTGTATCGCCAACAAGGATGCCTTGCTGGTCGAACTGGAACAGTATCAGCAGCAACTCGAAGCCCTGCGCCTGGCCGTGCAGGATAATGATGCGATCGCACTGGAATCCATTTTTGCCGAAGCACGCCTGATACGCCGCGCCTGGGCCGAAGGCAAGCTTGACTGACGGGATGGAATACCTCGATCTTCATCCGGCCAGACGGGCCGCAGGCGTAGTCCGTCTGCCTGGCTCCAAGAGCCTCTCCAATCGGTATCTGTTGCTTGCCGCACTGGCCGAAGGCGAGACCATCGTTCATGGCCTGCTTGATTCCGACGATGTCGCCCGCATGCTCGAAGCGCTCACCACGCTCGGGATTGCCTGGCGCAAGGAGGGGGGCAATATCATTGTCTGTGGTGCAGGAGGCGTCTTTGCCGTGAAGCAGGCCGAGCTGTTTCTTGGCAATGCCGGCACCGCCTTTCGACCGCTTGTCGCGGTACTGTCGCTCTGTGGCGGGCATTATCGGCTGTCCGGCGTGCCACGCATGCACGAGCGCCCGATTGGCGATCTGGTCGATGCCCTGCGCCAGGCGGGTGCGCAGATTCGCTATCTGGGCAAGGAGGGGTTTCCGCCCCTGGAAATCCTGCCGGCGACGACACGCCCGGATTGCCGCGTGAGCGTGCGGGGCGAGGCCTCCAGCCAGTTTCTCACCGCTTTGCTGATGGCCTTGCCGCTTGCTGGAACAGGGGCGATGGTGAAGGTGGTGGGTGAGCTTATTTCCCGGCCGTATGTCGACATTACGCTCAGTCTGATGGAACGCTTTGGCGTTCCAGCCGTGCGTGAGGGTGGGAACGGTTTCACTCTTCCGGCCGGATCGCGTTACCGCAGTCCGGGCACCGTGTTTGTCGAGGGGGACGCCTCCGCCGCTTCCTATTTCCTTGCTGCCGGAGCCATTGCCGGAGGGCCGGTACGGGTTGAGGGAGTGGGGCAGGACAGCATCCAGGGCGATGTGCGTTTTGCGGATGCACTCGTGGCCATGGGGGCGAGCGTGACGATGGGGCCGGACTGGATCGAGGCGCGCGCGCCACTTCATGGACGCTTGCGCGCCATTGATCTGGATTGCAACCACATTCCCGATGCGGCGATGACTCTTGCCATTGTTGCCCTGTTTGCCGAAGGTACGACGCGCTTGCGCAATATCGCCAGCTGGCGGGTCAAGGAGACCGACCGCATCGCGGCGATGGCGGCCGAGTTGCGCAAACTGGGCGCCATGGTCGGGGAGGGTGCGGATTTCATCGCCGTCACGGGGGTGACGGCGGGCGGGCCGGCGGGTGCCGTTGCAGATTTTACGAGTGAGCCGGCTGGTGCCGTTGCGGGGCCTACGAGTGAGCCGGCTGGCGCCGTCTCACGGGCACTGACTTTGCGGCAGAACGTCAGCATCGATACCTACGACGATCACCGCATGGCGATGTGTTTCTCGCTGGTCAGCCTGGGGGGCGTTGCGCTGCGCATCAACGATCCGAAGTGCGTGAACAAGACCTTTCCGGAGTATTTCGAGCGCTTTGTCGCGCTGGTGGCGCCGGTGATCGCCATCGATGGCCCTTCCGCCTCGGGCAAAGGGACGGTGGCTGCCCGTGTGGCGCAGCAACTCGGATTCCATTATCTGGACAGTGGCGCCCTGTATCGCCTGGTGGCACTGGCCGCGCTGCGCGCCGGGGTAGCACTCGATGACGAGCCGGCGCTGGCGCAACTGGCTGCCCGTCTGCCGGCGAGCTTCGAGGCCGGGCGCATCCTGCTCGCGGGTGAAGAGGTGAGCGAGGCCATCCGCAGCGAGGAATGCTCGACCGGTGCCTCCCGGGTGGCGGCGTTTGTGCGGGTGCGTCAGGCCCTCCTGGCGCGCCAGCACGCCTATCGTCAGCCCCCGGGCCTGGTGGCCGAGGGGCGCGACATGGGTTCGGTCGTGTTTGCCCGGGCGGCGCTCAAGGTGTTTCTCACCGCAAGTGTCGAGGCACGAGCGGAGCGGCGTTATAAACAGTTGATCGAAAAAGGAATGTCTGTTAACATGAGCGCCCTTTTGCAGGATCTGCGTGAGCGTGATGCGCGTGACAGTGCGCGTGCGGCCGCCCCCTTGCAGAGAGGCGCAGATGCCGAGCTGCTTGATACGACGGACATCACGGTCGATGAGGCCGTGAAACAGATCGTCGAATGGGCCCGGCAGGTTCTGCCAGAGATCACGGTGCGGGCCGAAGCCCGGGGATGACCGTGATCCAGGTGTCGCAACCCTGACAGACAGGCATTACCCGGCCGGGCGGATGAGTTATCGCCCCCGAGGATGCGGGAACTTACTCCCACGTCCGTGCGTTGTAGTGCGTGTTCTCGTGCGTTGCGGCGTTTTTCTTCAACCAACAGGAGCCGTCCCTTTTCGGCGGCGTTAGGTTATTCATTCATGTCAACTGCAACCCAGACTCCGGCCGCCGGCCAGGAAAGCTTTGCCGCCCTTTTTGAAGAAAGCCTGTCGCGTCAGGAAATGCGCGCAGGAGAAGTCATCACTGCTGAAGTCGTCCGTATCGACCAGAATTTTGTGGTCGTCAATGCCGGACTCAAATCCGAGAGCTTCATCACCATCGACGAGTTTCGCAACGACCGGGGCGAAGTGGAAGTCGCGCCCGGCGATTACGTCAGCGTGGCCATCGAGATGCTCGAGGACGGCTATGGCGAGACGCGCCTGTCGCGCGAGAAGGCCAAGCGCATTGCCGCCTGGAACGACCTGGAGAAGGCGCTCAATGAGGGCATCCTGGTCAAGGGCGTCGTGAACGGCAAGGTCAAGGGTGGCCTCACCGTCATGACCAATGGCATTCGTGCCTTCCTGCCCGGATCGCTGGTCGATGTGCGTCCAGTCAAGGACACCCTGCCCTATGAAGGCAAGGAATTCGAATTCAAGGTGATCAAGCTTGATCGCAAGCGCAACAACGTCGTCGTCTCGCGCCGTGCCGTGCTGGAAGCCACGCAGGGAGAGGAACGCGAAGCACTGCTCGCCAACCTGAAGGAAGGTACTGTCGTCAAAGGCATCGTCAAGAACATCACCGACTACGGCGCGTTCGTTGACCTGGGCGGTATTGATGGCCTGCTGCATATCACCGATCTGGCCTGGCGTCGCGTGCGTCATCCCTCCGAAGTGCTCAATGTCGGAGACGAGGTGCAGGCCAAAGTGCTCAAGTTCGATCAGGAGAAAAATCGTGTCTCCCTCGGCCTCAAGCAACTGGGCGAAGATCCGTGGGTCGGCATCTCGCGCCGCTACCCGCAGGGCACGCGTCTGTTCGGCAAGGTGACCAACCTTACCGACTACGGCGCCTTTGTCGAGGTCGAGCAGGGTATCGAGGGTCTGGTGCACGTCTCCGAAATGGACTGGACCAACAAGAACGTCCACCCGTCGAAAGTCGTTCAGCTCGGTGACGAGGTCGAGGTGATGATCCTCGAGATCGACGAAGACCGCCGCCGCATTTCACTCGGCATGAAGCAATGCCAGTCGAACCCCTGGGACGATTTCTCGATCAATCACAAGAAGGGCGACAAGGTCAGTGGCCAGATCAAGTCGATTACCGATTTTGGTATCTTCATCGGTCTGCCCGGCAACATCGACGGTCTGGTGCACCTCTCCGACCTTTCCTGGTCCGCCCTGGGCGAGGAAGCCGTGCGCAATTTCAAGAAGGGTGACGAGATCGAGGCCATGGTGCTGGCCATCGATGTCGAGCGCGAGCGTATTTCTCTGGGCATCAAGCAGCTCGAGGGCGATCCTTTCACCAATTTCATCGCGACACATGACAAGAACAGCCTCGTCAAGGGGACGGTGAAGAGCGTTGACGCGCGCGGTGCCGTGGTGCAGCTCTCCGATGAAGTCGAAGGCTATCTGCGCGCTTCCGAGGCGGCACGCGAACGTGTCGAGGATCTGCGTACGCTCTTCAAGGAAGGTGACGTGCTGGACGCCATGATCATCAACGTTGATCGCAAGACGCGCTCGATCAACCTGTCGATCAAGGCAAAGGATCAGGCCGAGCAGAACGAGGCGATGCAGAAGCTGCAGAGCGAATCGTCCGCCTCCAGCGGCACGACCAATCTTGGGGCGCTACTCAAGGCCAAGCTGGGTGGTGGCTCCCAGCAATAACGGTACAAGGCAACCATGACAAAATCGGAACTCATCGCGAATCTGGCCGGTCGTTTTCCGCAACTGGTCGCCAAGGACGCCGATTTTGCCGTCAAGATGATTCTCGATGCAATGACCGCCGCGCTCACCCGCGGCGATCGCATCGAGATTCGTGGCTTCGGCAGTTTTGCGTTGAATTACAGACCTCCGCGTATTGGCCGCAATCCGAAGTCCGGTGAAAAAGTGCAGGTTCCCGAGAAATATGTCCCGCACTTCAAGGCCGGCAAGGAGTTGCGCGAGCGGGTTGATCAGATTGCCTGACTGGTTGCGCCGAACCGGATGAACCGGGCGGCATCGGTCGATGCCGCCCCCTTTTCAGTTCCGGCATAACGCCCGCTGACGCGGACATTGGCCTTCTCTGAACTTCGTTTCAGGTGCATCGGACCGGATGCACCGAATGGAGCGACATGAAATTTCTGGTCTGGCTGTTGCGGATTCTTCTGTTTTTCGTTTTGCTTGGCTTTGCCGTCAAGAATAGCGGCATCATCACTTTGCATTTCTTCTTTGGCTCGAGCTGGCATTTTCCCCTGGTTGCCGTCCTGCTGCTGTTTTTCGCGGCAGGGGCACTCGCCGGTGTCACTGCGGCATTGGGCACCTATCTGATGCAGCGTCGGGAGCTGACACGCCTGCGCCGGCAGCTGGATGCGCACGCGAAGCTTCAGTAACAGACGAACCGAACAATACGATCAGCGACATTCGCTCATGGAATTCGACCTCTGGTGGCTGCTGGCGATCCCCCTGATCTTCCTCATGGGCTGGCTGGCGGCCAGGGTAGATATCCGGCATATCGTGCGCGAATCGCAGAGCCTGCCGAAATCTTATTTCAAGGGACTCAACTTTCTTCTCAATGAGCAGCCCGACAAGGCGATCGATGCCTTTCTCGAGGCGACCAAGGTCGATTCGGAGACGGTCGAGCTGCATTTTGCCCTGGGTAATCTGTTTCGCCGCCGCGGCGAGGCCGACCGGGCGATCCGCATGCATCTGAACCTCGTCGAGCGCGAGGGGCTGCGCGAGGACCAGCGTCAATTGGCGCTCGCCGAGCTGGGCCACGATTATCTCAAGGCGGGCCTCCTTGACCGGGCCGAGGAAATCTTCACCGGCCTGCTCGGTACGCAGCAGAACGAAGCCGCTGTGGATTTTCTGCTCGAGATCTACCAGCAGGAGAAAGAATGGCGCAAGGCGATCGAAATTGCCCGTCAGTTGCCGAGCCATTCCGGACATTTGCGCCAGATGGAGATCGCCAATTTCTACTGCGAACTGGCGGCGACCGAAATCAACAATTCGCATCCGCAGGAGGCCCACAGGCTGCTGGAAGATGCGCTGGCGACACATCGCAAGTCGGTACGCGCCAACCTGCTGATGGGGGATCTTCACGCCGGGACCGGCAACCTTGAGGGGGCCATTGAAGCCTGGCAACGTATCGAGCAGCAAAATCCGGTTTATCTGTCACTCGTTGCAACGCGGCTGCTGGAAGCCTGCCGCAAGCTCGGCCGGGGGAGCGAGGGGTTGCGGCTGTTGCGCGGTTACCTTACCGAACATCCCTCGCTCGATCTGCTCGATGCCGTCTTCCGGGCCGCCCTTGAATTCGAGGGGCCTGAGACCGCCTGCCAGCTGGTCAAGGACGAATTGCGGCGCAACCCGACTCTGCTTGGCCTCGATAAGCTCCTCGAGGCGCAATTGCTGACGGCACCCGCCGGGCGGCGCGACGATCTCGAGATGATGAAAAAATTGATTCATGACTACACCCGCAAGCTGGCACGCTACCGCTGCGACCATTGCGGCTTCAAGGCGCGTCAGTTCTACTGGCGCTGTCCCGGATGTGGCGCCTGGGAAAGCTATCCGCCGAAGCGGACAGAAGAATTCGATCTGACGCCATGAATATTTGCACGCCTACCTTTCCCGCCCTCCCTTCCCGAGGAAGAGGAGAGAGGATTGTTCAGCCGTCGTGCGGCTGCCGATGTGTCGACTGGTCGTGCTTCCGGGGTGACCCGGCGCGGGTGCCATGAAGATTACCGTCGTCGGTACCGGCTATGTCGGCCTCGTCAGCGGCACTTGCCTGGCCGAGGTCGGTAACGAGGTGCTCTGTCTTGATCTGGATGCCGGCAAGATCGCCACTCTCAACGCCGGCGGCCTGCCGATCCATGAACCGGGATTGCTCGAGCGGGTGGCGCGTAACCGTGCAGCCGGACGCCTGCGTTTCACCACCGATGTCAGCGAGGCGGTGGTGCACGGGCTCATCCAGTTCATCGCTGTCGGCACGCCACCTGACGAAGACGGCTCGGCCGACCTGCAGTATGTCGTGGCCGCCGCGCGCTCGATCGGGCGTCTCATGAACGAATACAAGGTAATCGTGGACAAATCGACCGTGCCGGTGGGGACCGCCGACAAGGTGCGTGCCGCGATTGCCGCAGAGCTGGCGGTACGTGGCCGGCAGATCGAATTCAGCGTTGTCTCCAATCCGGAGTTTCTCAAGGAAGGTGCAGCCATCGAGGATTTCATGCGTCCGGATCGCATCATCGTCGGGGCCGGGGAGCCGCGTGCCATCGAGCTGATGCGCCAGCTCTATGCGCCGTTCCAGAGGAGTCATGACCGGCTCATCGTCATGGATGTGCGCTCGGCTGAACTGACCAAATACGCCGCGAATGCCATGCTGGCCACGCGCATCTCCTTCATGAACGAGCTGGCCAATCTGGCCGGGAAACTGGGCGCCGACATCGAGCAGGTGCGCCAGGGCATCGGCGCCGATCCGCGCATCGGCTACCAGTTTCTCTACCCCGGCTGCGGCTACGGCGGCTCCTGCTTTCCGAAAGATGTGCAGGCCTTGAACCGTACGGCGGCCGAAGCGGGAAGCGCGCTGCGTGTGCTGGCGGCGGTCGAGCAGGCCAACGAGTTCCAGAAGGGCGTGCTCGGTGCGAAGATCGTCGAGCAGTTTGGCGAGGATCTTGCCGGCCGCCGTTTCGCGCTTTGGGGTCTGGCTTTCAAGCCCAATACCGATGACATGCGCGAGGCACCCAGCCGGCGGGTTGTTGCCGATCTGCTCGGGCGCGGTGCCCGTATCTGCGCCTATGATCCGGTGGCGATGGATGAGGCGCGGCGCATCTTCGGCAGCGAGCCAGGGATCGATTATGCCGACTCGCCGCTGGCTGCCCTGGACGGCGCCGATGCTCTGGTGATCGTCACCGAGTGGAAGGAATTCCGCAGTCCCGACTTTGCCGAAATCCGGCATCTGCTGAAGACTGCGTTGATTTTTGACGGGCGCAACCTCTACGATCCTGCGACGGTGCGTGCGGCCGGCATCGATTACCGTCCGATCGGAAGACCATGATGCAACACATCCCGTCCCTGGCTTCTCGCCCGCAGTGCCCGTACAGTGCGGGACGCCGCGCGGGCAGACATGCGTGCCTGTTCGTTCGACAAACCTGTCGCCCCGCCTTGAGGCGGCCTGGCGGCGCTGTTCTACGGATGGATCCAGAATGAATATCCCGGAGACTTCCCGCTCCCGCGTTCTGGTGGTGGGTGATGTCATGCTCGATCGCTACTGGTTCGGCGAGGTGAGTCGCATCTCGCCCGAAGCGCCGGTGCCGGTGGTGAAGGTGGAGCGTACGGAAGAGCGTCTGGGCGGGGCTGCCAATGTGGCGCGCAACTGCGCGGCGCTCGGTGCCCACGCGCGACTGCTCTCGGTGGTCGGTGTCGATGAGGCCGGACAGGCATTGCAGCGGCTGCTGGCCGCGGAGGGAATCGGTGCCAGCCTGCACGAGGATGCCGAGCTGTCGACGACCATCAAGCTGCGCGTGATCGGTCGCCAGCAGCAACTGCTGCGTGTCGACTTCGAGGAGGCACCGCGCCATGAAATCCTGCGCGCCAAGCTGGCCGAGTTCGAGCGCATGCTTCCCGAGTGCGATGTGGTGCTGCTCTCCGATTACGGCAAGGGCGGACTGGCCCATATCGGCGAAATGATCCGGCTCGCCCGTGCGGCCGCCAAGCCGGTGCTGGTCGACCCGAAGGGCGAGGACTATGCCCGCTATGCCGGTGCCACGCTGCTCACGCCCAACCGTGCCGAGCTGCGCCAGGTCGTTGGCCAGTGGAAGGATGAAGAGGATTTGAGCGGGCGTGCGGGCAGACTGCTGCGCGAGCTAGATCTGCAGGCGCTGCTGGTGACGCGCAGCGAAGAGGGCATGACGCTGTTTCGCACGGGCGATGCCGGGCAGAGCCCCTTGCATGAGCCGGCGCAGGCGCGCGAGGTATATGATGTCAGCGGTGCGGGTGATACCGTCATTGCCACCCTGGCGGTGATGCTTGCCAGCGGTGCGAGCCTGCCCGATGCGGTGCGCCTGGCCAACCGCGCAGCGGGCATCGTCGTGGGCAAACTTGGCACCGCCGTGGCCACGCGCGCGGAACTCGAACACTCCCTTTGAAGAAGGAAGAGCAGCATCCATGTATGTCATCGTCACCGGCGCAGCCGGTTTTATCGGTGCGAATCTCGTCAAGGCGCTCAATGCGCGCGGCGTCACCGACATCATCGCCGTCGACAACCTGAAGCGTGCCGACAAGTTCCGCAATCTCGTCGACTGCGAGATTGCTGATTACATCGACAAGGAGGCCTTCATCGAAACGCTGGTCGCCGGCGAATTCGATGGTGCCATCGAGGCGGTGTTCCATCAGGGCGCCTGCTCGGACACCATGGAGAGCGACGGGCGCTACATGATGGAGAACAACTACCGCTACAGCCTCGATGTCCTCGATTTCTGCCTCGATCAGGAAGTGCCGCTGCTCTACGCCTCTTCGGCGGCGGTGTATGGCGCCGGTCATGTGTTTCGTGAATCGCGCGAGTACGAAGCGCCGCTCAATATCTACGGCTATTCGAAATTCCTCTTCGATCAGATGGTGCGGCGCCGTCTTGCCGAGACTGACTTTCATGCACAGGTCTGCGGCTTTCGCTATTTCAACGTGTATGGCCCGCGCGAAGCGCACAAGGGGCGTATGGCCTCGGTCGCCTTCCACTTCTTCAACCAGTATCGCGCCGAAGGAAAGCTGCGACTGTTCGAGGGCAGTGACAGTTTTGCCAACGGCGAGCAGCGTCGCGACTTTGTCTTCGTCGAAGACGTCGTCAAGGTGAATCTGCATTTCCTCGATCAGGGTCATTCGGGGATTTACAACCTCGGCAGCGGCCGCTCGCAGTCATTCAACGATGTCGCCGTCGCCACAGTGAATGCCTGTCGCGCCGCTGCCAATGAGCCGGCGCTGACGCTGGTGCAGTTGCAGGAGAGCGGCCTCATCGAATACGTTCCCTTTCCCGCCGAGCTGCGCGGCAAGTATCAAAGCTACACCGAGGCCGACATCACGCAACTGCGCGAAGCCGGCTATGAGGCGTCCTTCGCCACGGTGGAGGAGGGTGTCACGCGTTATGTCCGGCAAAGGCTGACCTCATGAACAAGGTTCTCGATGATTGCGTCGGCAATACGCCGCTCGTGCAGCTCAAACGCCTGCCGGGCAGCGAGATCGACGCGCGTGGCAATCTCGTTCTCGCCAAGCTGGAAGGCAACAATCCGGCCGGCTCGGTGAAGGACCGGCCGGCGCTGTCGATGATCCAGCGTGCCGAGGCGCGCGGTGACATCAAGCCGGGTGATACGCTGATCGAGGCGACCAGCGGCAACACCGGCATCGCCCTGGCGATGGCGGCCACCCTGCGCGGTTACAAAATGGTGCTGATCATGCCCGATCACCTCTCTGTCGAACGGCGTCAGAGCATGCGTGCTTTCGGTGCCGAGATCATTCTCACCCCGCAAAGCGGCGGTATGGAGATGGCGCGCGATCTGGCCGATCGCATGGTCGCCGAGGGCAAAGGAAGCGTCCTCGACCAGTTTGCCAATCCGGACAATCCGCTCTCCCATTACGAAGGGACCGGGCCGGAAATCTGGCGTGATACGCAGGGCCGCATCACGCACTTTGTCTCCAGCATGGGCACTACCGGCACCATCATGGGCTGCTCGCGCTATCTGAAGGAACAGAATCCGGATATCCAGATCATCGGCTGCCAGCCCGAGGACGGTGCGCAGATTCCCGGTATCCGCAAGTGGCCGCAGGCGTATCTGCCAAAGATATTCGACCCGCGTCGCGTCGATCGCCTGGAAAACGTCAGCCAGGCCGAAGCCGAGGAGATGACGCGGCGCATGGCGCGCGAGGAGGGGCTGTTCGCCGGCATTTCTTCTGGCGGCGCGATGGCGGTGGCGCTGCGCCTGGCCGGCCAGGTGCGCGATGCGGTGATCGTCACCATTGTTTGCGATCGCGGCGACCGTTATTTGTCGACGGGTGTCTTTCCTGCCTGAGATGACGACCCGCCTCCCCGACCCCTTTCCCGGGGAAAGGGGCAAGAAAAATCCAGCCACTGCGCGGCGTCCGGTTTGCAGGCCGTCATCCTCCCCGTGGCGGATCGGAGCAGGGAGGATGTTGCGTGCCGCCGTCCTGTCAGGACTGACTTTTCTGGCGGTGCCGCCCTGTGGTGCGGCACAGGTGACGCTCGCCCTGGGCGAGATCCGCCACGAGGCCTTCGAAGCAGCCGGGGTGGTGATCGCCTTCGATGCGGCGCACCAGGGCGAGGCAGACATCCGTATCGGCAGACTGAAGATCGCCGGTAGCGAATACCGGGCGTTGCGCCTGCACTGCGCTGGATTTTTCTTCGATGGCCGCCGGCTCGATTGCCCGCAAGGCAGCTTGCGGCGCGAGGACGAGCGCGGCGCCGACCGCCCCGCGCTGCCATTCTCTTTGCACTGGCGCAACGACGGCTTTCTCGACTTCTCCCTGAAAGGGGCCGAGGCCGTCGCCTTCTCGCCGCTCGTCAAGCGTCTGCGCGCCTGGAAGCCGCAAGGTCGCGTCGATCTCGCCCTGAAAATCGAAGGAGACCGGGCCGAACTCGATCTTGCGGCGCAGGACATCCATTTCGCCAGTCGCGAGGGAGACATTCGCGGCGAGCGGATCGCCTTCACCGTGCATGCGGCGGGCGTACATCACAAGACGGGTTGGGACTGGAACGCCCGTCTGGACTGGCCGCAGGGTGAGCTGTGGCGATCTCCCTGGCGGCGCCAGGCCGGTATCCGCATGACGGCCGAAGGCCGGCTCGAAGCGAAAAGCCTGGCGGTCACCCTGGCGCGTCTCGACGTCGATGGCCTGGGCACCGTCACAGCCAGTCTCGACTGGGATCGCGTGCAGGGCGAGGCCCGTGGCGGCGGCTTCATCACGGACAGCATCGATCTGTCGGCCGCGATGCGCGACTGGCTGCAGCCCTGGCTGGTGTCGCTTGGTTTTCCGCGCTGGGAGGTCAGCGGACAGGGGCGTATTTCCGCCGAGTGGCAGGAGCGGCAGTTGCGCCGCTTCTATGTCGGGCTGGAGGACGCCCGTCTGGCCGACGACACCGGCTACATCGCCTTGCGCGGCGTGAACGCGCAAATCCCCTGGGAGGCGGATGCCGCGAGCGAAGCCGAAATCGGCGTCGGGAGCGGCCGGCTCGGTGACCTGCCGCTGGGGGGCTTCACGCTGCCGCTGAAGATCGCCGGCAACGGCGCGTCGGTGACGGACCTGACGATTCCGATGCTCGATGGCCGCCTCGTCATCGACAGCCTGCGCCTGAGCAAAAGTCAGTCCGGGTGGAACGGCGCCTTCGAAGGGGGCATCGAGGAGGTTTCGATGCCCAAGCTCTCGCGCGCGCTCAAACTGCCCGTCATGGCCGGCAGCCTGACGGCGCGCATTCCGCGCATCGCCTACCAGCCGGGTGAGCTGCGCCTCGATGGCGCGCTCGGCATCGAGGTGTTCGATGGCGGCATCATCGTTTATCAACTGCGGCTGATCGATCCGTTCAGCAAGGCGCGGCGTCTCATCGCCGATGTCACCGCGCGCAACCTCGATCTGGGCATGCTCACGCGCACCTTCGCCTTTGGCACCATCGAAGGGCGTTTCGATGCCGATCTGAACAACCTGGAAATGCTCGGCTGGCAGCCGCTGAAATTCGACGCACGCATCGCCAGCAGCGATGGCGACTATCCGCGCACCCTGAGCCTGGGCGCCCTGAAGGACATTACCGCGCTGGGCGAGGCGGGCGAGCCCAGGGCGCTCGAGCGCATGCCCGCGCGTTCCGGCTTCAGCCTCGGCTATGAGCGAATCGGTTTCGGTTGTGCATTGAGAAACGGCGTCTGCCTGCTCGATGGCGTCGAGCACGAGGGCAAGGGGGTGGTGCTCATGCGCGGTACCGGCATGCCCTCGGTGAGCATCATCGGCTACAATCGGCACATCGACTGGCAGGCGCTGGTGGCGCGCATCCGCGAGGTGATTGCCGGTCGGCCCGGTGTCCTCATCGAATGAAAACGAAACTCCTGCTGCCGTTCCTCGCCGCCCTGCTGGGCGGCTGCGTGAATCTCCATGTCTATTTCCCGGAAGCCCATGACAACACGGTGGCAGACACGCCTGTGCAAGACCCGTCCGTGCCGGACAAACCCGCGCCAGCGGATCCGGCCGGGCAATCCAGATCCGAAGCCGTGAAATGACCCCGATCCTGGCTTTTGACATCGAGACGATTCCCGATGTGGCGGGCATTCGCAAGCTCAACGAGCTGCCGGCGGATCTGCCCGACAGCGAGGTGGCCGAGTTCGCCTTCCAGAAACGGCGTGCCGCCAGTGGCAGCGACTTCCTGCCGCTGCACCTGCAGCGCGTTGCCGTCATCTCCTGTGCGTTGCGCGAGGCGGATCGCTTCAGTGTCTGGTCGCTCGCCGAACCGAAGCTCGCCGAGGCCGCGATCATCCAGCGCTTCTACGACGGCATCGAGAAATTCACCCCGCAGCTCGTCTCCTGGAACGGCGGCGGCTTCGACCTGCCGGTGCTGCACTATCGCGGCCTCATCCACGGTGTTGTCGCGCCACGTTACTGGGAGCAGGGCGAGGGCGACTACAAGGACAGCCGCGACTTCAAGTGGAACAACTATCTGAGCCGCTATCACAGCCGCCATCTCGACCTGATGGATCTGCTGGCGCTCTACCAGCCGCGCGCCAACGCGCCGCTCGACGAACTGGCGAAACTGATGGGCCTGCCCGGCAAGCTCGGCATGGACGGCAGCGCGGTGTGGGGCGCCTGGCAGGAAGGGCGCAGCGACGAGATCCGCGACTACTGCGAGACCGATGCCGTGAATACCTATCTCGTCTTCCTGCATTTTCAGCGCCTGCGCGGAATTCTCGACGGGCCCGCCTTCGCTGCGGAGATGGCCCTGGTGCGGCGCACACTGGAGGGACTGAAACAGCCCCACTGGCAGGCTTTCCTGGTCGCCTGGGAGGCCTGAGCGCATGACGCTGACCGTCCTCGGCCTGTCCGGCTCGCTCGGCCACGATCCTTCCGCCGCACTCTATGTCGACGGCAGGCTGGTTGCCGCCGCCGAGGAGGAGCGCTTCCTGCGTGACAAACATGCCAAGGGGCGCATGCCGTATGAAGCGGCGAAATTCTGCCTCGAGTTCGCCGCCATTCGCCCGCATGAGGTCGATGCCGTGGCGATTCCCTTCGCGCCGGTCAGCCTGTGCGGACCGGCCCGCTGGCATTATGCGAAGCGCTACTGGTATGCGCCGGATCGCTCGCTTGATGCGCTCTTCAACGGCAACCGCCGCTATCGTCGCTATCGGCGTTATGTGCTCGACTGTCTGGCCTGGCTCGGCTTCGAGCTCGATCGCGTCGAACTCGTGCCGGTCGAGCATCACCTCGCGCATGCTTCGAGCGCCTATCACTGCTCGGGCTTCAGCGAGAAGACCGCCATCCTCGGTATCGACGGCAAGGGTGAGTACGCAACGACCTTCTTCGGCTATGGCGAGAATGGCCGCATCCACAAGATCAAGGAGTTCCACGACCCCGATTCGCTCGGCGGCCTCTATGGTGCCCTCACCGAATTTCTCGGCTTCGAGATGCTCGACGGCGAATACAAGGTGATGGGCATGGCGCCCTACGGCGATGCGGGCAAGTACGATTTCTCGCGCCTGGCGAAATTCGAGAAGGGCGAGCTCGTCATCAACACCGAATACGCCAACGTGATCGGCCTGCGCCGTTACAAGGAGGAGGGCAAAGGCTACTACTTCTCGCCCAAGCTGATCGACTGGCTCGGCCCGCGCCGGCGGGGGGATGTCGCCGACGATCCCTACATCCACTACGCGGCAAGCATGCAGAAGCTGTTCGAGGATCTCGCGCTGGCCATGCTCGAGCACTATCTCGGCGACATCCTGCGCGAGACCGGCCGTCTGGCCTTTGCCGGCGGCGGCGCGTTGAACGTCAAGCTCAACCAGCGCATCCTCGCGCGGCCCGACGTGAAGGAACTGTTCGTGCAGCCGGCCTCGGGCGACGCCGGCACGGCGGTGGGCGCGGCGTCTTATGTCTCGGCGGCGCGCGGTGTGCCGGTGGAGAAGATGGAGCACGTCTATCTCGGCCCGGCCTACACTAACGAGGAAGTCATCGCCGCCTGCGCAGCGCATCCGTCGAAGCCGGCCTGGCAGCAGATCCCGAACGGCGATGTTGAAGTGCCACGACGCATTGCGCGGCTCCTCGCCGATGGCCAGCCGGTCGCCTGGTTTCAGGGCCGCATGGAATTCGGCCCGCGCGCGCTGGGTGGGCGCTCCATCCTCGGCTGCCCGAGCGTGGCCGGTGTCGCCGATCGCATCAACGAGCAGATCAAGTTCCGCGAGCGCTGGCGGCCGTTCTGCCCGTCGATGCTCGACACCGTTGGCCCGCAGATGTTGGGTTCCGATCACCCTTCACCCTTCATGACCTTCACCTTTCCGGTGGCGGAAGAGTGGAAGACGCGCGTGCCGGAGGTGGTGCACGAAGACGGCACGGCACGCGCCCAGGTGCTGCGCCATGAGCACAACCCGCGCTATTACGACCTGATGGTCGAGATGGAAAAGCTCACCGGCAACGGCGTCGTCCTCAACACCTCGCTCAATCGCCGCGGCGAACCGATGATTTGTTCTCCGGCCGATGCGCTCGACATGTTCTTCGGCTCCGACCTGCGCTATCTCGTCATGGAGGATGTGCTGGTCACGAAGTGACCGGCACACCCCATGCAGACAGACGGGATCGCCGACTACTACGCGGCCGAGCGGCCCGAACTGCTCGCCTTCCTGCGCCCGCACGGCCGCTTCGGCACGGCGCTCGACATTGGCTGCGCTGCGGGTTTGCTCGGTGCGGGGCTGCTGCGCGAGGGCCGCATCGGCGCCTGCGATGGCGTCGAGCTGAATTTCGCGGCAGCGCGTCTGGCCGGATCGCGCCTGCGCCAGGTCTGGGCGGGCTCGCTCGAATCGGTGGCGGAGGAGGTGCCCTGGGCAGAGTACGACCTGGTCATCCTCGCCGACGTGCTCGAGCACCTGGCCGATCCCTGGGCCGCCCTGCGCCTCTTGGCCGGACGTACGGCGCCCGGCTGCAAGCTGCTGCTCTCGGTGCCCAACGTGCGCCACTACAAGGTGTCCCTGCCACTGCTCTTCAAGGGCGAGTTTCGCTACGAAGATGATGGCATCATGGACCGCACCCACCTGCATTTCTTCACGCGCGGCAGTATCGAGGAGACCGTGCGCGACTGCGGCTGGTCAACGCTCGCCCTGGGCAGCCACATGAAGGGACGTTACCGTCGCTGGTACATGCCGACGCGCCTGCTCGAACCCTTCGTCGCCGTGCAGACCATGCTGCTGGCCGGGAAGCAGTGAGCGCGGCCCGCCGGGCCGTCCCAAGGGCGGCGCAGCCTGAAACAGGGAGCGGGGGAAGCCCGCGAACCACCGTCACCCCCTTCCTCGGGAAGGGGGATGGGGGGATGGTCCTCCCCCTCGTCAGTGTGGCTATTCCGGCATACAACCACGCTGCCTTCATCGAGGCCTGTCTCGCCTCGGTCTGCGCGCAGACCTATGCCGAACTGGAGCTGGTATTGATCGATGACGGCTCGCAGGACGATACGCTGGAGATTGCCCGCCGCTTTCTCGAACCGCATCGGGCGCGCTTTCGCCGCATCGTGCTGGAGCGCCAGGAAAACCAGGGGGTGAGCGCCGCCTCCAATGCCGTGATTGCGGCTTGCCAGGGCGAATGGGTGCACCTGCTCGGCTCGGATGACGTGCTCCATCCTGGCAAGATCGCACGCATCCAGCAGGCGATTGCCGAGTGGAACTGTCCCGATCTGGCGCTGGTGCATGCCGATGCGGACATCATCGACGAGAAGGGACAGCGGCATGGGCGCCGCCGGCAAAGGCCGCGTCCGGTGCCGGGGCCGGATCGTGAAGCCTGGCGCGTTCTTTTTTTGGGCGACAACTTCATCATCAATCCGACCGTGGCGCTGCGCCGTGAAGTCTTCCTGGCCATTGGTGGCTTTGACCGCACGCTGGCCCTGGAGGACATCGACTGCTGGCTGCGTCTCTCGGCACGTTACGCCATTGCCCGCGTGCCGGAAGTGCTGGCGAGCTATCGCAAGCATCCGGGCAACACCCTGCGCCGGCGCGTGCGCATGCTCGGCGCGCAGTTTCACACCTTCGGCAAGTTCATTGCCGAGCACGAGGGCCTGCTTGCGCAGGACGACCTGCGTCGCCACTTCCGCCGCTATCTTCGGCGTTTCTGGCGAAGGATGCGCAGGAAGCAGCCCTGGCTGCTGCCCGTTGTTCTGTGGGTGGGGCTGAAAAGCCATCTGCGCACGCCGCGGCCGGAAGACTATCGGCGCTTCGGCCGGCTGCTCGACCGGAGCGCGGGCTAAGCCACTGTCCTTCCTGTATCATTCGCATTTTTCGCGCAGCCGCCTATGCAGACGTCCCTCAATTTTTCGATCGTCATTCCGGTGTTCAATGAATCGGAGAATATCGAGCCGATGGTGCGCGAGATCCAGGCCGCCTTTCAGGGGCGGGTCGAATCCTTCGAAGTGATCTTTGTCGATGATGCCAGCACGGATGACAGTGGCGCCGTGCTGCGGGCGCTGACTTTGCAGACCGATGGTCTCGTGCGCAGCCTGTGTCACCGCCGCAACTTCGGCCAGAGCGCCGCCGTTGCTACGGGCTTTGATGCTGCACGCGGCGAATGGATCGGTACGCTGGACGGCGATGGCCAGAACGATCCGGCCGACCTGCCGCGCATGCTCGATGAAGCGCACCGGCTCGATGTCGATTGTGTCACCGGTGTGCGTGCCAAACGCCAGGACAACTTCATTCGCAAATTTTCTTCACGCGTCGCCAACCGTTTTCGCAACTGGATCACTGGCGATATGGTCAGCGACAGCGGCTGCGGTGTGCGCGTCGTGCGCGCCACCTGCGTGCGCGAGCTGCCGGTGTTCAACGGTCTGCACCGCTTCATGCCGACACTGCTGCGCATCAAGGGTTTCACGGTTGCCGAGACGGCGGTGAACCATCGCCCGCGCTTGCGCGGCGTGTCGAAGTACGGCGTGCACAACCGGCTCTGGCGCGGCATCCGTGACTGCTTCGGCGTGCGCTGGTTCGCCGCGCGCGCGGTGCCGGCCCGGCGTCTCGAAGACGAGGCACGCGTTCTGGAGCAAGGGCCGCACAAATGAGCGCCTCCTCCGGGGAAGATCTCCCGGAAGAAGCCGAGAGCGAGATCGGGCTCGATGCGGCGACTCCCGGCTTTTCGCGCGAGCTGCGCCGCCTGCTGATCCTGCTGGCGGTTGCCGCCACGATTTTCCTGCTGCTGTATTTCACGCCGCTGGGCGCCTTCGTGCGTGACATCCGGCATCTGCGCGCCTATCTCTCGGGCGACGATCTCTGGGCCGAACTGGCCTATGCCGGCATCGTTCTCGTGCTGGTGGCCGTGGGGTTGCCGCGCCTGATGTTCTATGTGCTCGGTGGTCTCGCTTTTGGTTTCTGGTGGGGACTGGCGCTGGCGCAGGCCGGCGCACTGATCGGCTCCTGGATCACCTTCTGGGCGGTGCGCCACGGCGGGCGCGGCTGGTTTCAGCAGCGTTTTGGCCACCATCGTCTCGTCGGCCGCGCGTTTCGCGCCTCCGCGTCGGTGAGGGCGGTCATCATGATCCGCCAGCTGCCGCTCACCAGCCTGATGATCAATGGCGGGCTGGCGCTGGGCGAGGTCGGCACACGCGCCTTTCTGCTTGGCACCTTCATCGGCTATCTGCCGCAGGGCATCGTCGCCGCACTGGCGGGTAGCGGTGTGGTCGATGAGCGCGCCATCGATGCACTGGGCAAACTGGCCGCGGCTGCCGCGGTGTTGCTCTTCGGTGCCTGGCTGCTCTGGCGGCGGCGTACGGGAAAGGCAGGGAAGCGCTGATGGGCACGGCCCTGCGCAATGCCGCGTGCGGTTGGCGACTGCTGCTCGCTGCGCTGGTGATCGTGTTGTTTGCCATCCGCCTCACCGGCCCGTCCAATCTCGAGGATGACGCGCAAGACCGCAACGTCGGCTATGTCATGGATGTCGTCTGGCAAGGCCACTGGCTGGTGCAGCAGGATGTGCGCGGGCGCATCATGTCCAAGCCGCCGCTGCACACCTGGATTGCTGCGGCATTTGCCGAAGCGGGCGGCATCAACCGCTTTACGCTGGCTTTGCCCTCGGCGCTCGCCGTGCTGGCCCTGGTGCTACTGGTGTTCGAGACGGGGCGGCGGCGTTTTGGTCTGACCGCGGGTGCGATGGCGGGGCTGGCCCTGGTGCTGGCACCGATGATGGCCAAGCACGTCGCCCTGGTGCGCACCGATGGGTTGTTTGCGTTGCTGGTGGCACTTGCCGCACTGGGCGCGCAGCGCGCCTGGGAGCGGGGCGGCGGCTGGCTGGTGTTCTGGTTTTTCGCGGCGCTGGCCACCTTGACCAAGGGGCCGCTCGGTCTGGTGCTGGCCGCCATGGGGCTCTTTGCCTGGTTCTGGCAACGGCGCGGTGATCCGGCCACGCCAGGACTGGCCGGCTCGCACCGCATCGGCATCGCCGTGTTCCTGCTGCTGACTTTGGGCTGGCTGATTCCGGCCATCGTCGCGGCGGGTGAGCCGCTGGTGCACAAGCTCTTCTTCGAAGAGCTGATCGGCCAGGCCACCGGTGCTGGCAAGGGCGGCTATCCGGGGCGCAATCTTCTCAAGCCGACGCTGTATTTCATCGCCCGCTTCCTGCCCTTCAGCCTGTTCGCGCTGGCCGGATTGTGGCGTGTCCTGCGCCATCCGGCCCGGGACGATAGCGAGCGGCGCTTCGAGCGTTTCCTCTTCTGCTGGCTGGTGGGCGGCATCGTGCTTTTTTCGCTCGGCTCGCATCATCGCGGTGATCTGCTGCTGCCGCTGTGGCCGGCGGCCGCCCTGCTCGCCGGGCGCGAGATGGCGCACTGGGCCGGGCGGTTCGGTGTGCGTCTGACGGGCGCCGTCCTGTCAGGACTGACTTTGCTCTTGCTCGCCACCGCCTGGTGGTCCTATCACGAGAAAGCGCCGCGCAATAAGGCGGTGCGCCTCAGCGTCGCCGCGCAGGAAGCCGGACAGGCGCTGGCGGCGAGCGGCCTCGATGCACGCCATATCCGCCATCTCGATACGCCGGTGACGCTGCAGCTTGGGCTGGGCACCTTCAATGTATGGATCGATGAGGAAACGGCTTTGCGTCTGGTGGACGGCACGGCGCCGGTCCTGCTCGCGGTCGAGTCGCCGAAGGATTTCCCGCGCCTGTTCGGTCCTGGCGGGCCGGCCATGAAGGAAGTGTTCCGCTGGCCGGCCGAGGGCAAGGGTCCGGCGCGGGTGACGGTCTATGCTACGGCGCAAGGGCCTGCAGGCGGGACGGTGACGCAATGAGCCTGCCCGCGCACAACGGCCGGACGGCGCCACTGGTTGTCGCCTTCGTCGGCAGCCTGCTGCTCTCGTGGATCGCCCACTCCCAGGGTGCGCTGCTCAATCGTGACGGCATTCTCTATGTCGAAATAGCGCGGTCGTTGCTCGATCAGGGAATCGGGGTGCTGGGCAGAGGCTTCGACTGGCCGTTTCTGCCGCTCCTGATGGCCGGGCTGTCCTGGCTGAGTGGCCTCTCGCCGGAGAGCGCCGGACATCTTCTCAATGCCTTCTTCCTCGCGGGGGCTTGCGCGCTGCTCGTCGCCCTCACTCGCCAGCGCATGCCCGAAGCGGCCTGGCTCGCCTGCCTCGTTGCTCTGGCGCTGCCGGCCTACAACGGCTACCGGTCCGATTTGTTGCGCGAATACGGCTTCTGGTGCTTCAGCCTGCTCGCCTTCTGGTGGGCGCTGCGCTGGGAGGCGACCGGTCGCTGGTCACAGGCGCTGGCCAGTCAGGGGGCGCTGGCGATCGCCATGCTGTTCCGTCTCGAGGCGGTCGTCTTCTATCCGGCGCTGATGTGCTGGCAGTGCTTCAGCGCACCCACCGGCCAGCGCATGCGCCGCGTGCTGATGATCAGTGCGCTGCCGCTAACGGGCGCTGCGCTCGGTGTGCTGCTCTTTGGCAGTGGCCTGGTGCCGCTGCCGGCGCGGCTGGTAGCTTATCTGGCGGCGATCGATCCGTTGCAAAAACTGCAGATCTTTCACGCAGCGGCCGCACGCATGTCGGAACACGTCTTTCCCTTCAAGTATTCGCGCGAAGAGGCCGGCTACATCCTCTTCTTCGGGCTGGCGAGTCTCGTGCCGATCAAGTTTCTCAAGCTGCTTGGCGTATTTCTGGTGCCGTTTGCCTATTCCATCAGCCGGCAGCCGCTGCGCGGGCTGCTGGCGCGCTGGCCGCTGCTGGCCTGGGCCTTCCTCTGCCATATCCTCGCCCTGCTTGCCTTCGTCACGCAGAATTTCTTTCTCTCGGCACGCTACGTGAGCATGCTTGACCTGTTGGCGGTGCCGCTCCTGGCCGCCGGCCTGCTCGGGCTGCTACGCCTGCTGCCACGCTGGAGGCCATTCATTCTGCTGCTGGCATTTTTGACCATGGTGGCGAATGTCGTCTCCTTCTCGCCGCCGAAGACGCACATCGTCGAGGCCGGGCGCTGGCTGGGTGCTCATGTCCCCGATGCGGCGCGTGTCGGGGTCGACAATGCGCGTATCGCCTATTACGCCGGCTGGCGCGCTGCGCAGGCCGTCGGCCAGGACCGTGCGGAGCTGGGCGTGGCGCTGGCACAGAAACGCATCGACATGGTTGCCGTTGAAGCGTCGCGCAAGGACGATGGTCTTGACGAATGGCTGGCGGCCCATCATCTGCAGCCCGTGCAGCGCTTCGCCAACAAGGCGGGGGATGCGGTGATCGTCGCCGTGCCGGATCAGGCAAGCGCTGCGACTACGGAACGCAGCCGCGCGAAAACCGGTTCGATGGAATAGTCAGTCGCCGCGCGACGGCGTCCCGCTTCGCCCATCCTGTGGCGCAGATCGTCATCCCCGGCGAGCTGTGTGATGCGTGCAGCCCATTCCTGCGGGGTTGTGACAAGAAAGCCATGCACACCGTCCTCGATCACTTCCGCATTCGCGCCGGCTTTCGACGACACCACCGGCAGGCCGGCCGCCATGTACTGCAGTACCTTCAGCGCGCACTTGCCGCGGCTCCAGTCATCGTCGCGCAGCGGCGCGATGCCGATGTGCGCGCTGGCCAGTTCGTGCGCTTCGCTGTCCGCGCGCCAGGCCAGCGGCAGGGTGGTCACGCCGCAATCGGGCAGATCGAAATCGGCGATGATCTTGAGCCGCAACTGCGGCAGCTGCTGCGCGGCCGCCGCCAGCCAGGGCAGCGCCTCCGCCAGGTACTTGCGCGTCGAGTGGCTGCCGATCCAGACCAGGTCCAGCACATCGTCCGGCTTGCTTGCCGTGACCTGATAGCGCCTGGCGTCGAGGCAGGTGGGGATGCGCGTGACGGCCGGATTGATGGCGGCCGCACGGGCGGCGAGAAAGGCGTTGCCGGCGAGGACATGGTCGCAGGCCCGTACCATTGCCGCGAAGCGCGCACTGCGCGTGCGCGAGGGCGAGCCGTCGCTGTTGCAGAAGATGGCGTCGTCGAAGTCGAAGATGAGGCGGCGCGCCGCGCGCCGCAGCAGCCAGAGCAGGGCGACGGGGAAAGTCTTGCGCAGCACGATCACCACGTCGGCGCGGCGCGCCTGCCGCAGCATGTCGAATGTGGCCCGCAGTCCGCCGGAGGCGGTGACGTGCGACGGCGCGGAGCCGGCATAGCGCCCGAGGGGGGAGGACAGCAGCGGGCGGGAGAGTGTAGGGGGGGGGGACAAGCCCGTGGGAACGAAGAGGGGGGGGG